>JBILDO010000069.1:0-25915 GCA_044352585.1 Verrucomicrobiales bacterium | reverse complement strand
CCCGGCCTTGTGTTCGTGCCATTCCGGTCTGACCGCGGATTTCCTCCAAAGACGGCCAAGCACAAGATCCCGGTAGGGACGCACCGCCGGGGCGTCCGCAGTGGGCGATCGGCCTTCATTCGGCGGACGCCTCGTCGAGGCGTCCCTACCATCCATGATGCCCGTCCAATCTGAAGACCGGCCTTGTGTTAGTGCCATTCCTACCTGACCGCGGTTTTTCCCAGAGCCGGCCAAGCACAGGATCCCGGTAGGGACGCACCGCCGGGGCGTCCGCAGTGGGCGATCGGCCTTCATTCGGCGGACGCCTTGTCGAGGCGTCCCTACCATTCATGATGCCCGGCCTTGTGTTCGTGCCATTCCGGTCTGACCGCGGATTTCCTCCAAAGACGGCCAAGCACAAGATCCCGGTAGGGACGCACCGCCGGGGCGTCCGCAGTGGGCGTTCGACCTTGATTCCGCGGACGCCTCGGCGAGGCGTCCCTACCATCCCCGACGCCCGTCCAATCTGAAGGCCGGCCTTGTGTTAGTGCCATTCCTACCTGACCGCGGTTTTCTTCCAAAGACGGCGTCCGAGGAGCAGCGCGGTCAGGGTCAGGCCGATGGTGATGCCCCACCAGATCCCCGGTGCCTTCCAGTCGAGGCCGAAGGCGAACCACGCCCCCACCGGCAGCGACACGACCCAGTAGGCGAAGACCGCGAGCCACGCGGGGACGGTGACGTCGTCGAGGCCGCGCAGCGCGCCCATCGAGAGGATCTGCATGGCGTCGGAGAACTGGAAGGCCGCCGAGACGAGGAGGAGCGAGGTCGCCACCGCGAGCGCGCCCGGTTCGTCGAGGAACCAGCCCGCGATGGTGCCGGGGAAGAACAGCACGGTCGAGGCGCTCACGATCGTGAAGAGCGTGCCGAGAAGCCATCCGCTGACAACGATGGGGCGCAGCCGTTGAGGCTGCTTCGCTCCCCAGGCTTCGCCGACACGGACGGTCAGGGCCATGGAGAGGCCGAGCGGCACCATGAAGACGGTGGCCGCGCAGGTGATCGCGACCTGGTGCGAGGCGAGCGCCTCCTTCCCGATCGTGCCGATCATCATCGCGGCCATGACAAAGGCGCTCACCTCGGCGAGCAATTGCAGGCTCGCGGGCAGGCCGACCTTCACGAGCGAACGGATCGAGGGGCCGTGCGGCCGTTTGATCCAATGATGCGGGATCCACTCGCGCATCGCGGGCGAGCGGCGGCACCAGACGATGAGCGCGACGAGACCCGCGGTCCGCGCGAGCAGGGTGGCGAGGCCGGCGCCCTCGAGTCCCATCGCGGGAGCGCCCCATTTTCCCCAGATCAGGATCCAGTTCAGGAGCACGTTCAGCCCCACGCTCCCGAGCAGGATCCAGAAGGCCGGCCAGGGATGGTTCATCGCGTCGGCGTGGTTCTTCAGCGCCATCGATCCGATCGCGGGAATCATCGAGACGGCGACGATGAGGAAAAAGCGGTCCGCGGCCTTCGTCACCTCCGGCTCCTGGCCGAAGAGATGGAGGAAGGGGATCACCGCGAGCGCGAGCAGCACCGTGAGCAGTCCGACGACGAGGGCGATGAGGAGCCCGTTCCGCACCGCCTCGCGGGCCATCTGCACGTCGTTCGCGCCGCGCGCCTGGGAGACGCGGATCGACACGGCCATGGCCATGCCGATGCCGAACATGAGCGGCAGGTAGAGGATCGAGTTGGCGAAGGTCGCGGCCGCAAGCGGCACCACGCCGAGCTGCCCGATCATGAGCGTGTCGGTGAGGCCCACAAGCATCTGGCTGAGTTGCCCGATGACGAGGGGAAAGGCGAGCTTCACGGTGGCCCGGCTTTCATCGAGGAGGGTTTGTCGGAAGGAAAGAGTCATCGAAAGGGGAGGGGAGGGAGGAGCGGCAGCGGTTTTGGACAGGGGAATGGGGACAGGGGAATGGATTGAATTGAGATTCCCTTGTCCCCATTCCCTTGTCCTGTTCATCACGAAGAGGGAGATGCGGCAGGTGGTGGAGTGAAGAGGGACGGAAAGACGAGATTGGGGAAAACAAAAAACCCGCCGGGGTTTGCGGCGGGTGCAGTCTCGTGGATCGCAATCAGACGCGGATCTCAACGACGGCGCAAGCACCCGGCGCACGGCACCCCGACGGGGGCCATGAAGGCGGAGGATCGCTTGCGGAGAATCATGAATACGAGGGTATCCCTGGAGACGCCGATGTCAACTGGAAGGGTTTGGGTGCAGTTGGGATATGGAGGGAGCGAACGCGAATGGCCGCGAATGAATCGCAAATCGACGCAAATCCCTGCCTTCGACGCAAATGAACGGGTGCTTCTTTCCGTGATTTCCGGATGTTCCGAAGGCCAACTCGGTCGCCCGGACGTAAACAGCTTGTCCCCCATGCCCCGCTACGCCACCGTCATTCATTGGTTCCGGCGCGACCTTCGCCTCACCGACAACACCGCGCTCCATCACGCGGTGGCGGAGTCCGAATTGGTCGTGCCCGTCTACCTCCAAAGCACCTGGCAGGGCAGTCACACGTGGACCGGACCGGGACGCCAGGCCTTCCTCTGCGGCTGCCTCGATTCCCTCGCGAAGAACCTCGAACACATCGGCGGCCGTCTCTTTTTCCGACGCGGCGATCCGGTCGCGGAGCTGGAAGCCCTCGTCCGCGAGACCCGGGCCGAGGCGATCTATTTCAACCGCGATCCCGATCCCCACGGCCGCGCCGTCGAGGCCTCGGTGCGCGAACTCTGCCGCCGCCACGGGATCGACTGCCACGATTATCAGGACGCCGTCCTCCACGAACCCGGCGCGGTCCTCACCGGCTCCGGCCAGCCCTACAAGGTCTACACGCCGTATTCGAGAAACTGGTTCACCCTGACAAAGACACCACCCCTGCCGGCGGTGAAGTCGATCCGCGTGCCCGCGACGCTCGATCCCGGTCGAATGCCCGCTCTCTCCGACTGGGGTTTCCCGTCGCCCGGCATCGACGTGCCCGAGACCGGGGAAAAGGCCGCCCGGGCCCGGCTCAAGGCCGCGGTGGAAAAGGTCATCGGCCATTACGCCGAGCGCCGCGACGACCCCGCGGCCGACGCTACCTCGCACCTCGGGCCCGACCTCCGCTATGGCACGATCTCGGTGCGCGAGGTCTACCACCGCGCCGCCGAGTCGCAGCGGCACGCCTCGAACGACCGCGAGCGGAAGTCAATTTTCACCTTCCAGAAGCAGCTCGCCTGGCGCGAGTTCTTCATGGCCATCCTCCATCATTTCCCCGAGGTCCTCGAGACCGACTTCAATCCCGACTGGCGCGGTCTCGCCTGGGATGATCCCGATCACGGCGACCGGCTCCAGCGGTGGAAGGACGGACGCACCGGCTTCCCCATCGTCGATGCCGGGATGCGCCAGCTCCGCGAGACCGGTTACATGCACAACCGCGTCCGCATGATCACCGCGATGTTCCTGACGAAGGATCTCCACCTCCACTGGATGCTGGGCGAGTCCCACTTCATGCAGCACCTCCTCGACGGCGAGATCGCGAACAACAACGGAGGCTGGCAGTGGTCCGCCGGCACCGGAGCCGACGCCGCGCCCTACTTCCGCATCCAGAATCCCTGGACCCAGACCGCCACCTACGATCCCGAAGGCCGCTACATCAAACGCTGGGTGCCCGAACTCGCCAAGGTCGATCCGAAGCGTTTCCTCGCCCCGCCCGAGCCCGGCACGCGTCTCTGCGCCGACTACGTCAGTCCCGTCGTCGATCACAAGGCCGAGCGCGACGAGACCCTCGCCCGCTTCAAACGCCACCGCGCGAAGGCCGGGTGAGCGGGTGCTTCAGGATCAGGCGAAGCGTCTTGGGGAATCCCATCCATTCGGCTTGTCACCGACGCGCCCACTTTCGGGCGGCAGCGCCTTGAATCACGGCACGCCGCCGAGTTTCTTCGCCTGGGCGACGCTCTCCGGCTTCAGCGCGGTGAAGGGCACCGTGAAATTGCGGCCGTTCTCCATCGTGATCTTCACCGACTCGCCCTGAAGGCCCGCGAACTTCGCCTTGATCACCTTGCCCTGGAGGTTCGTCCACTCCAGGATCGCATCGCTGCCCGGTGCCGTCTTCGCCGCCTCCATCCGCGCCGTTTCCGCGGCGGTGGGATTTTTCGCGTCGATGAGGGCCCCTTCCTTGATCCATTGCTCGATCTTCGCGAGTTCACCCGCGCGCAGCGCCTTGCCGTTCTTCGGCATGAAATCGTCCTCCTCCTCGTCCAGCTTCATCCGCGCGAGGAAGTCGCTCTTCTCCGGATGGCCGGGCCGGATCATCCCGATATCGGCGACGTGGATCTCCGCCATCGCCTTGAGGTCGTCGAAGGCGAGGTCGCCTTTCGCCTCCTCCTCGTTGCTGTGGCACTTCCAGCAGTGGTCCTTCATGATCGGAAGGATGTCGTTCTGATAGTCGAGCGCCCGCGCGCCCAACGGGGCGAGCAGGACGGCGAGGGCTGCGAAAAGAAAGCGGTTCATCGCGGAAGGATAACGGCAGGGGAGCTGATTGTGACGCGATCTCTTCAGCAGGATTGAGCTCGGTTGCCGCTTTTCTGCGCCATCCTTGTGAGGGAGACGGCGATCCGGCGACATGAAACCGATTCTCCGGCCCGGTCGAAGAACCTGCCTGGCAAACCATCCGCTCATTTTCGTTGCGAACCGTCTTCCCATCACGACAATCACAGCTTCAGGTGCGAAGGATGCTCCTCGCGGCGCCGCCTCCGTTGCGGCGCGATGCCCCAAGCCGGTGTCCGGCGTCCCTTCTCCTGCCATGGAAGATCTCCCCCTCATCTCCACCCTCGCGGCCGGATTCACCGTGGCCTGGCTCCTCGGCCTGCTCACGCAGTGGCTGCGGCTCTCGCCGATCGTGGGCTACCTGCTCGCGGGCGTGCTGATCGGTCCCTATTCGCCGGGGTTCGTCGGCGACAAGGAACTCGCGCACGAACTCGCCGAGATCGGGGTGATCCTCCTCATGTTCGGGGTGGGGCTGCACTTTCATCTGAAGGACCTGCTCGCGGTCCGGCGGATCGCGATTCCGGGCGCGGTCGGGCAAAGCCTCATCGCGACCGTCGCGGCGATGTGCCTGTTCCACTTCGCCGGCATGACGTGGGCCTCCGGTGCCGTCCTCGGAATGGCCATGGCCGTCGCCAGCACCGTGGTGCTCATGCGCGGCTTGATGGAGAACAGCACGCTCGAAACGCCCGAGGGCCATGTCGCGGTCGGATGGCTCATCGTCGAGGACATCTTCACCGTCATCCTCCTCGTGCTCATCCCCGTCCTCGGCGAGGACGGGGTGGAGGGGACCGTGGCAACGGATCCCGGCCCGCTCTGGTGGACGCTGGGATCGGCGCTGGTGAAGCTCGTGATCCTCGTGCTCGTGATCCTCTGGGCCGGATCGCGGATCATTCCACGGGTGCTGGTGCGGGTGGCCCGGTTGCGCTCGCGGGAGCTTTTCACCCTCACCGTCCTCGTCTTTTCGATCGCGGTGGCGGCGGCCTCGTATTTCTTCTTCGGCGCCTCGATGGCCCTCGGCGCCTTCCTCGCGGGCATGGTGGTGGCCCAGTCGCCGGTGGCGAACCAGGCGGCGGCCGACGCACTGCCGATGCGCGACGCCTTCGCGGTGCTCTTCTTCGTGTCGGTGGGCATGCTCTTCAACCCCGCCTTCCTCGTCGAGGAACCGTGGATGGTCGCCGCCGCCCTCGTCGTGATCCTGTTGGTGAAGCCGCTCGCCGCCCTCTTCATCGTCGCCGTGCTCGGTTACTCCGTGCGCACCGCCTTGACCGTGGCGCTCGGCCTCGCCCAGATCGGCGAGTTCTCCTTCATCCTTTCGGATCTCGCCAGCCGCCACGGCTTGCTGCCCGACGAGGGGCGCCACGTCCTCGTCGCGTCGGCGATCCTGTCGATCACGATCAATCCGTTCCTCTTCCGCAAGATTCCGTCGATCGAATCGTGGTTGCGGGCGAAGCCCCGCCTCTGGTCGCTCCTCAACCGCCGGGGCGAGCAACGCCTCGCGGCGATGGCGCCCGCGACGCCGACGGGCACGCCGGGGGCGGTCGCGGTGGAGGGCAAGGGACCCGTGGCGATCCTCGTCGGATATGGTCCGGTCGGACGCACCGTCCATCGCGTGCTCGAGGAAGGCGAGATCCCCTCCGTCGTCATCGACATGAACATGGACAGCGTGTGCGACCTGCGCGGGGCGGGCAAAAACGCGATCTTCGGCGACGCCTCGAACGAGCGGATCCTGGAAGAAGCCGGGGCGGCCCGGGCGAGCCATCTCGTCGTGACCCTGCCCGACGCCGCCCAGCGGGCGGCCATCATCACCGCCGCCCGCAACGTCAATCCCGAGATCCGCGTCGTCGTGCGCGCCCGCTACCTGCGCGAACGCGAGGAACTGGAGCAAAGCGGTGTCACCGCCGCCGTCTACGAGGAAGCCGAGGCCGCCGTCGCCCTCGCGCGGCTCGTCCTCGCCGGCACCGGGGTCCACCGCGACGCGGCCCGCGTGAAGCTCGAGGAGATCCGCTTCCAGCTCGCCATCGAGACCTTTCCCGATCTTCGCCGGTTGAAGGTCGGTGCGGTCATGGTGCCGTGGTCCCAGGTGCGAACGCTTTCCGCCGACCTCGACCGCGGGGCCGTGCGGGCCCGGATCGCGGATGGCCCGCACCAGATGCTGCCCGTCGTCGCCTCGGGCGGCCGGGTCCCCGGATACGTCCTCGCCGAGGCCTTCCTGGCCGATGCCGCGGAGGGCGACTGGTCGGCCCTGATCCGGCCGCTCCTCGCGGCGCGCTCGGAAGACCGCGTCGGCGAGGTCTTCCACCGCATGTGCGAGGCCGACGAGCGCATCTGCCTGATCCGCGAGGGGACCACGCTCCTCGGCATCATCACCCGCGGCCATCTCCTCGACCGGGTCGAACTCGACTTCGCCCGTGCCCAGACCGTTCGCCCCGCGACCGTCACTCTCGCCGACGCGGTCGTCCGCGGTGGCGTCGTGCCGCTCCTCGAGGCCGCGACGCGCGAGGAGGCCATCCGCGAACTCGCCTCGACCATCCCCTCGGGCGTCCTGCCCGCCGGGATCGATGCGGAGATCCTCTGCGAACGCGTCTTCGTCCGCGAGGCCGAGATCTCGACCGACCTCGGCAACGGCATCGCCCTGCCCCACGCCCGTTGCGACGGACTCGAGGAGCCCGTCGTGGTCATCGGCCGATCCCCCGAAGGCATCGCCTTCTCCGACGAGGACGCCGGTGCCGTCAGGCTCTTTTTCCTCCTCGTCACCCCCACGGAGCGGCCCGAGACCCACCTCGCCCTCCTCAGCCAGGTCGCCCGCCTCGTCAGCAAGGCGGAGAAACGCGAGGCGCTCCTTGCCGCTTCGACGCCGGTGGAGTTTCAGGAGGTGATCGGTGATCGGTGATCGGTGAGAACCTCAGGCACCCACTGAATCACTTGGCGGAGAGCGTCGCTCGGTGATCCGGGCGGCGCGTTGGGGACAACGCGCCCTACCGGGTTGGCGTGCGTGGGAATGGGTAGGACGTGTTGTCCTCAACCCGCCGCCCAGCGGGCAGTGAAGGCGCCTCGGTGATCCGGGCGGCGCGTTGGGGACAACGCGCCCTAACGGGCGGCGTGCGTGGGAATGGGTAGGGCGGGTTGTCCTCAACCCGCCGCGCAGCGGGCAGTGGAGGCGCCTCGGTGATCCGGGCGGCGCCTTGGGGACAACGCGCCCTAACGGGCGGCGTGCGTGGGAATGGGTAGGGCGGGTTGTCCTCAACCCGCCGCCGAGCGGGCGGTGGAGGTGCCTCGGTGATCCGGGCGGCGCGTTGGGGACAACGCGCCCTACCGGGCGGCGTGCGTGGGAATGGGTAGGACGGGTTGTCCTCAACCCGCCGCGCAGCGGGCAGTGGAGGCGCCTCGGTCATCCGGGCGGCGCCTTGGGGACAACGCGCCCTACCGGGCGGCGTGCGTGGGAATGGGTAGGGCGGGTTGTCCTCAACCCGCCGCCGAGCGGGCGGTGGAGGTGCCTCGGTGATCCGGGCGGCGCGTTGGGGACAACGCGCCCTACCGGGTGGCGTGCGTGGGAATGGGTAGGACGGGTTGTCCTCAACCCGCCGCCGAGCGGGCAGTGGAGGCGCCTCGGTGATCCGGGCGGCGCCTTGGGGACAACGCGCCCCAACGGGCGGCGTGCGTGGGAATGGGGAGGGCGGGTTGTCCTCAACCCGCCGCCGAGCGGGCGGTGGAGGTGCCTCGGTGATCCGGGCGCGCCCTGCCGAACTCAACAAACTCACACCCTCCCAACGAGAAACCAGGACCGAAGCACCGATCACGCCTGTTGCGGCGTGATGCCCTCGATCTTCGATTGCTCGGTGTCGAGGACGGCGCGGCGGAGGTTGGTGCCGGTGCGCTTCGCATACCACAACACGATGGGCGAGGCGACGAAGAGGGTGGAGTAAACCCCGGCGATCATGCCGATGAGAAGGACGACGGAGAAGCTGCGCAGGCCGGGACCGCCGAAAAGGAGCAGCACGATGACGGTGAAAAGCACCGTGGCGCTCGTCAGGATGGTACGGCCAAGGGTCTGGTTCAATGAGTAATTCATGATGTCCTTGACGTCGCCCCGCTTGGTCTGGAGCCCCTCGCGGACGCGGTCGAAGATAACGATGGTGTCGTTGATCGAGTAACCGGCGATGGTGAGAAGAGCGCCGATGACGATGAGGTTCAGCTCCTGCCCAAGAAGGGTGGCGATGCCGAGAGCGACGATGACGTCGTGGACGAGGGCGGCGATGGCCCCGAGGGCGAAGGCGAACTCGTAGCGGAAGGTGACATAGAGGAGAATGGCGATCATGCCGAGGACGAGGGCGAGCGCCGAACTCCACAGCATCGACTTGCCGACGGCGGATCCGACGGAGCTGACGGTGGTGTCGTCGATCTTGATGCCGAGATCCTTTTCGAGCTGGTCCTGGATCTTCGCCGCGGTGTTGTCGGGGGAGCGGACGAGGAAGAACTCGCCTTCATCACCGACGGCGCGCTGTTCCTGCACGATCGGCTCGGCGCCGAGGTCGAGTTTTTCGATGGATTCGATGACGCGCTCTTTGGTGATGGATTTGTCCTCGGTGCGGATGGTGAGGGAGTCGCCGCCCTTCAGCTCGACGCCGCGGGGATCGATGATGGCCACGGCGATGATGGAGAGCGCGACGAGCGCGGCCGAGCCGATGATCCAGGGGCGGGCCTGGCCGAGGAAATCGAACTGCTTCTTGGGGATGAAGTCGAGGAAAGTGAGCTTGGTGAAGAATTTCGCGTCCATGACCCACGCGAAACACACGCGGGTAACGATGAGGGCGGCGAAGAGGGTGGCCACGATCCCGATGACGAGGGTGACAGCGAAGCCCTTCACGGTGCCGTCGGCGACGTAGTAGAGGATGATGGCGGTGAAGAGGGAGGTGAGGTTCGAATCGAAGATGGCGGAGAAGGCGCGCTCGTAGGCGGCCTCGATCGCGGTCTTGAGCGTCTTGCCGGCGGCCATTTCCTCGCGGAGGCGCTCGTAGATGAGGACGTTCGCATCGACCGCCATGCCGATGGTGAGGATGATCCCGGCGATGCCCGGCAGGGTCAGGGTGAACTGGAAGAGGGCCATCGTCCCGAAGATGATGGCGAGGCAGGAGGTAAGGCCGATGACGGCAACGAGGCCGGCGAAGCGGTAGTAGATCACCATGAAGACGAGGACGATGCCGAGACCCCAGACGCCGGAGAGGACGCCCTGACGGACCGAGGCCTCACCCATGGTGGGGGAGATGTAGTTGGAGAACTCGATCTCGATGGGATTCTCGAGCGGGTTCTCGAGGGCCGAGGCGAGGGCGAGGGCCTCCTCCTGGGTGAAATTGCCGGTGATCTGGCAGCCGTCGGAGAAGGGCTCGCGGATGACGGGCGAGGAGAGGATGACGTCGTCGAGGATGATGGCGAGGGGCTGGCCGCGGTTCTCCATCGTCAGGGGGCCCATGATCTTGGCACCTTCACCGGTGAAGGAGACGCTGATGGAGTCACCCTCGTTGCCATAGTAGTAGCCCGCGCTCGAGACGTTCTTGCCGGACATGTCGCGCCTGATCTTGACGAGGCCATAACGCGTCGGGAGGGGCTTGCCTTCCTTGTCTTTCTCCTCGGCGTAGGGGAGGGCCTCGTAGCCAGGCACGACCTCGGCACCGCTCGCGACCTGTGGGGCGAGGAATTGGCTCTGGGGGTGGAGGATGGAGAATTCAAGCTGGGCGACCTGCTCGAGCGCGGCCTGGATCTCCTTCAGCTTGTCCTGGCCGACGCCGGGCATCTGGAGGAAGATGCCGTCGGTGCCCTGGGGAGCGATGAGGACGTCGGCGGTGCCGAGGGCGTTGAGGCGGTCGGTGAGGACCTTGATGGCCTGCTGCTGGGTGGCGGGATTGACGGTCTTGCCTTCGCCCGGTTGGATCTTGATTTCCATGGAGATCCCCCCCTGGAGCTCGATGCCTTTTTCCATGCCGACCCGCTCGTAGACGAGCAGGCTGAGGACGGCGACGACGATCGAGAGCAGGGTGCCGAAGATCCGCTTGTTCCGCTCCTTGTCGGCGGCGAAATACATGACGAAGAGGGCAAGGAGGCCGAGGCCGATGAGGAAAACCCAGTTTGAGGAAAGTCCGGCGGCTTTGGCGGCGGCAGCGGTGGCAGTAGCTTCCGCCGGGGTGGCGGGCTTCACGGTCTCGATGGCCGTATCGACGGCTTTCTCAACCTCCTTCGAGGCAGGCACGGAGACGGGAGCCTTCGGGACCTCGGTTGCGGGCACTTTCGGAGCTTCTGCGGGCGCCTTGGGCGCCTTGGGCGCGGGAGCGGTGGCCGGAGCCGGGGAACTGGACGCAGCGGGAGCGGTGGGTGCGGTCGGAGCGGGTGCCGGGGTCGAAGGGGCCGGGGCGGTGGTGGCTTGCATGGGAAAAATCGCGGGGGTTGCGGGGAAAGAGGAGGGTCGGGTGCCGACCCGGACAGGGTGGAAACGGGGAGGGGGATTCAGGCTTTGGTTTCCGCTTTTTCCTCCACGTCGTCCTTGGCTTTGGGATCGACGACGGTGGAGATGGCGCTGCGGTCGAATTTGATGCTGATGCCGTCGGCGACCTTCACGGAGACGGTCTTGTCGGTGAGGCCGGAGACGATCCCATGGGCGCCGCCGATGGTGACGACCTTGTCGCCGACGCGGAGGTTCTTCCGCAATTCGTCCTGGGCCTTTTGCGCCTTCCGCTGGGGACGGATGAGGATGAAATAGAACATCACCATGATCAGGATCATGGGGACGAACATGCCGAATCCGCCACCGGGTTGGGGCGCATCCTGGGCGATCAGGGGGAAGAGGGACGTCATTGGAATAATCGGGATCGGAAGAGATGAAAAATCGTTTGTCGCCTCAGGCGTCGGCCTTTCCCGCGCGGTAGCGGCGGATGAAACCTTCCTTGAAGTCGGCAAACGAGCCGTCCTCAATAGCACGCCGGACCTGCTTCATCAAGTCCAGATAAAAGGCCAGATTGTGCAGGGTGAGGAGCCGCAGGCCGAGGAGTTCGTCGTTTTTGATGAGGTGGCGGAGGTATCCGAGGGTGAATCCCTCGCAGAGCGGGTGGGTCGACCCAGGCGGGGCGAGGGGCTCGCGGCTCTTTTCCCATTGGGCGTTCTTGAGATTGAGAGTCCCGTCCGCGGTGTAGGCGGTGCCATTCCGGGCGACGCGGGTGGGCAGGACGCAGTCAAACAGATCGATGCCCCGGGAAATCAGCTCGAGAAGCTGGTCGGGCTGGCCCAGGCCCATGGCGTAGCGGGGTTTGTGGGACGGCAGGATCGGGGCGGCGACATCGACGGCCTTGAGCATTTCCGGAATCGGCTCGCCAACGGAGAGGCCTCCGATGGCGTAGCCGTCGAAGTCGAGATCGACCAGGTCCCGGGCCGCCTTTTCGCGCAAATCCGGGAAACAGGCCCCTTGGACGATGCCGAAATAGCGCTGGCCCTCGGGCTGGTGTTTCGCGACCCATTCCCGGGCCCGGACCGCCCACCGCTGAGTGAGTCCGAGGGATTTCTCCGCATAAGCCCGCTCGCAGGGGTAGGGCGGGCATTCGTCGAGAATCATGCAGATGTCGCTGCCGATCGAGCGCTGGATCTCGAGGACGGACTCGGGGGTGAGATGGACGGGACTGCCGTCGAGGTGGCTCTGGAAACGGACGCCTTCCTCGGTGAGTTTGCGAAGTTTGGAGAGGGAAAAGACCTGATAGCCTCCTGAATCCGTGAGGATGGGGCGATCCCAGCGCATGAACTCGTGGAGTCCGCCGAAGTGGTCGAGCACCTCCGTGCCGGGCCGGAGAAAGAGGTGGTAGGTGTTGCCGAGGAGAATGCGGCAGTCGATCGCCGGATCGGTCAACTCGGCCGGGTGGACCGATTTCACCGTGCCCCGGGTGCCGACCGGCATGAAACAAGGCGTCTTGACCTCCCCGTGCGCCAGCGTCATCCGTCCGCGGCGGGCGGCGGTGCGCGAGTCGGTCTGGAGAAGGGTGAACATGGCGGGCGGGAGAGTTAACCCGGATTTCCCGGGATGCCAGCAGGGAGTTGGGGGTTCGGCGATTTACGGAATGGACGGGAGCGGTATCCTGTCTGTAGGAAGATCACTATCCATAGGGACGACGACCTGCTCGACAATGTCGTGACGATCACCGGGGCATCATCCTGCCTCTCCCGGATCTCCACATCGCTGCCGGCGCCATGCATGCGGGGGCGGTGATCCTGACCCATGACCCGCATTTTCAGATGATTCCGGGGATCGACGCAACCGACCGGATTTTTTGAGGCGGTTTGGAACCGGTCCTGCGTTGACCCCTTTATCGACCACAACCCCTGCCGGGATGATGACAAGATCCGCACCGCGATCCGCTGGACAAGGCCCGGGCCCCGCTCCAGTCTGAATCATGCCGACACCGCCGACTTCGCACCGCCGTCTCCTCGCCTGGGTCGAGGATCTCAAAACCCTCTGCCGGCCCTCGGAGGTCGTGTGGTGCGATGGATCGGATGAGGAATGGCACCGCCTCTGCGGCGATCTCGTCGGTTCCGGAACCTTCCGCCGCCTGAATCCCGACAAGCGCCCGAACAGCTACCTCGCCCTTTCCGATCCCGCCGATGTCGCGCGGGTCGAGGACCGGACCTACATCTGCAGCCGCCGCCAGGCCTTCGCGGGTCCGACGAACCACTGGAAGCCCCCTGGCGAGATGCGGGCGAAGCTGAAGGAGCTCTTCACCGGCTGCATGGAGGGTCGGACGATGTATGTGATCCCCTTCTGCATGGGGCCGCTCGATTCACCCTATTCGATCGTCGGGGTCGAGGTGAGCGACTCGGCCTACGTCGCGGTGAACATGAAGATCATGACCCGCATGGGCAACGCCGCATTGGAGCGACTCGGCGAAGACGGCGATTTCGTGCCCTGCGTCCATTCCGTGGGCGCCCCGCTCGCACCTGGTCAGGCCGATGTGCCGTGGCCCTGCAATCCTGACAAATACATCGTTCATTTCCCCAACGAACGGGAAATCTGGAGCTACGGGAGCGGCTACGGTGGCAACGCGCTCCTCGGGAAGAAATGCCTCGCCCTGCGCATCGCCTCCGTCATCGCCCGCGAGGAGGGCTGGATGGCCGAGCACATGCTGATCAGCGGAGTCGAGAATCCCGAGGGCGAGAAGCGCTATGTCGCCGCGGCCTTTCCGAGTGCCTGTGGGAAGACGAATTTCGCGATGCTCATCCCGCCGCCGGTCTACCGCGAGAAGGGCTGGAAGGTGACGACGGTGGGCGATGACATCGCCTGGCTGCGTCCCGGCAAGGACGGACGACTGCGCGCCATCAATCCCGAGGCCGGCTACTTCGGGGTTGCTCCCGGCACCTCGGAGAAGTCGAATCCCAACGCGATGGCCTCGATGCGGGAGAACACGATCTTCACCAACGTCGCGCTCACTCCGGATGGCGATGTCTGGTGGGAGGGCATGACCGACCTCGCACCCGCCGCGCTGATCGACTGGCGCGGCCAGCCCTGGACGCCCGCTTCGGAAACGCCCGCGGCGCATCCGAATTCGCGCTTCACCTGTCCCGCCTCGCAATGTCCCGCGATCGATCCCGAGTGGGAAAATCCCGAGGGCGTGCCGATCGACGCGATCATTTTCGGCGGACGACGCGCCACCACCATGCCGCTCGTCTTCCAGGCCTTCAACTGGGTCCACGGCGTCTTCCTCGGGGCGAACCTCGGATCGGAGATGACCGCCGCCGCCGAGGGCGCGATCGGGAAGATCCGCCACGATCCCTTCGCGATGCTGCCCTTCTGCGGCTACAACATGGGCGGTTACTTCGCGCATTGGCTCGAAATGCGGAAGCTCATCCCCGAGCTGCCCCGGATGTTCCACGTGAACTGGTTCCGCAAGGGCAAGGACGGAAAGTTCCTCTGGCCCGGTTTCCAGGAGAACATGCGCGTGCTCGAGTGGATCTTCGACCGGGTGCGCGGCCAGGGCCGCGGCCACGAATCAAGCCTCGGCTGGGTGCCGCGGTATCACGAGCTGAACTGGGAGGGGCTCGACTTCACCGAGGCGCAGTTCCACGAGCTGATGCACGTCAGTCGCGAGGAATTTCGCCAGGAACTGCTCTCCGAAGCCGATCTCTACCTGCGTCTTTACGATCACCTGCCGAAGGAACTCATTTTCCAGCGCGAGTTGCTCGCGGGGAGGATTTGAACGGGCGACGGACTTGTTCACTTGGCGCCGAGCCGTCCCGGCGGTGCGTCCCTACCAGAATCATCCGGCCGCCCTTAATCTGACCGAGGCAAATGCTGTAACTCGCTTGATGCCTGCGCCAAACGCGGGCGTCCCTGAAGCGCGTAAAGTCCTCCTTTGATTCCGTAGGCCGTATCCGAACTGCTCCGATTGTAGACGCCCCATTCTCGATTTAGGATGATGGTGCTCCGCCCGCCTCACTCCATCGATGAAACGAAAATACGCCATCCGCCTCGCCTACGACGGCACCGACTTCTGCGGGTGGCAGACCCAGAACGGAGTGGGAGACCGGGCCAATCCGAAACCCTCCATCGAGCAAACCCTCATCGCCGCGATCCGCGACCTCACCGGCGAAGTTGTCACCGTCACCGCGAGCGGCCGCACCGACGCCGGCGTCCACGCGAGCGGACAGGTCGCCCACTTCCGGCTCGAGTCGCTCGCCTGTCCCGAGGAACGGCTGCGGGAAGGGATCAACCACCGGCTCCCGGAAAGTGTGCGGCTCCTCGCCCTCGGGAGAGCCCCGGACCCCTTTCATGCCGGGCGCGCCATCGCCAAACAATACAGCTACTACTTCCAGGCCGGTCCCGCCCACCTACCGAACCTGCAGCGATACACCACCTGGTGCCGTCGACCCCTCGACGGGGCCGCGATGCACGAGGCGGCCACGGCCCTCCTTGGCAGCCACGACTTCGAGCCCTTCGCGGGCGGAGGGTCCGCCGTCAAATCCACCGTGCGCGAGATCCACGAAGCCGAGGTCACCCGCGACCGCCTCCACTTCCCCGGCGCCTTCGGATCGGACGGCTCCGTCGTCTGGCGTTTCCGGATCCGCGGATCGGGTTTCCTGAAGCAGATGGTGCGACGCCTCGCCGGGACCTTGAAGCAGATCGGCGAAGGCCGCCGTCCCGCGGACGAACTCGCCACCATCCTCGCCACCGGCAATCGCGAAGCGGTGGGCCCGACCGCGCCGGCCGGCGGCCTCTGGCTCGAGCGGGTCTGGTATGCCGAGCCGTTCGGGCTGGAGGAGGAGTTGGTGGGCGGTGATCGGTGATCGGTGATCGGTGATCGGTGATCGGTGATCGGTGATCGGTGATCGGTGATCGGTGATCGGTTTGTCCCCGTGTTCGCGAGAATCCGCTTTTTTCGCTCCATTTGCGTTCTTCGAAACAGCTTCGACACCGAGGAGAAGAAAGCTGGAAGGAGACAGAATCATGTGGGGTAAAATAATCCCATCCTCCGCATGATTTTACCCTTCATGATTTTGTCTGAATTGTCGACGACCGGCCGTTGATCGGCGAATCAGAAATGTCATTCCGACCCGGAGCGGTCAGGGATTGACACGGAGAATGCGGGCGGCATTCCTTCAATGATACACGGCCCGGGATCAGAGGTCGGAGCGCAGAGGTCGTTGAAAGGCGGATCCAAACATCAGGAACGAGAAACCGGCGCAGCCATGGCCGAAAAGGGTCGATTGACGCACCCGACCCTGTCGGATGGGGCGGGACCGCGGACGCGGTTGGAGAAACGGGGGAGGGGCCTGATCAAGTCCCCTTTGCGGCTGGTCTCCACACGCCAAGTTGGGCATGCTCGGTGGAGCCATGAATGCCAAATCTCTCGCCTTCGCACTGCTGCTCGCCGCCGTTTCCACCCACGCGGAACCGCCGGACTGGAAGCTTGTCTCCGTCGCGCCGTGGCAACCCCGCGACTCGCAGGCGGAATATGCCTTCGACGGGAAGCTCTGGGTGATGGGCGGTTGGTTCCGGTCGGATGAGGCGCCCCCGCGCGATTTCTGGACGTCTCCGGACGGGGTGGCATGGACGAAGGTGGCCGATCCGGTGCCGATCCTTCACACGGACCTGCCGATGAACGCGGTCTTCCGGGGACGGATGTGGCATCTCGGCGGCTGGTACAACGGCCGTTTGCCGGGGCATTCGGCGAGCAATCAGGTCTGGTCCTCGGCCGACGGGAAGGAGTGGGAGCAGGTCACCGCGGCGGCCCCGTGGTCGGCGAGACTGGCGGGCGTGGCCCTTGTCTTCCAGGACCGGCTCTGGGTGCTTGGGGGCACGGAGAACTATTACTTCGGCGACGACGCGAGCCTGCGGAACGACGTGTGGTCCTCGGCGGATGGCAAGGACTGGCGGCTCGAGACGGAGTCGGCCCCGTGGTCGCCGCGGGCCTATCACCAGGCCGTGGTCCTCGGCGGGCGGATCTATCTCTTCGGTGGCGGCAACTATGTGCCCGACTATCACGCGAAGAACGATGTCTGGTCCTCGGCGGATGGGAAGGAGTGGCGGCTCGAGACGGAGTCGGCGCCGTGGGCGCCCCGGCTCTGGTTCGCGGCGGAGGTCTACCGGGGGCGGATCTGGGTGCTCGGCGGTTGGGCGAAGGAGCCGGACAATTTCGGCGATGTCTGGCATTCCGCGGATGGGAAAACCTGGGAGAAACTCGAAACGAAGACCTGCTGGAAGGCGCGGCATGAGCATTCGGCCTTTGTCATCCACGACCAACTCTGGGTCGCGGGCGGCCATGCCCGGCCGCTCTCGAGCGAGGTGTGGTCGCTGCAGCTGCCTGAGGATTTCGGGAAGGAACCCTGACCGATCCACAATGCCCATCGAGGGGGCCGCGAGGTCGGTGGTGGAGTCCCGAACCCGGGCCCTCGCGCAGCGGTCAAGCCGCTCCCGTCCAGAAGAACGTCACGGCCTTTTCAATCTCCGGATGGAGGCTGAGGAAGACGGGACAGCCCATCGCGGCGCGCTCGATCGCTTCGCGCCGGGGGTGATCGGCGGGGAGGGGAACGGTGATCTCGATGGTGAGTTTCGCGATGCGGCGCGGTGGTTCGGGCGTCATCTCCTTGAGGACCCGGGCGGTGGTCCGGCCGAGGTCGATCCCGTTTTTCTCCGCATAGATCCCCATGATCGTCATCATGCAGACGCCGAGGGAGGTGGCGGCGAGGTCGGTGGGGGAAAAGCGCTCGCCTTTGCCGCAGTTGTCGACGGGGGCGTCGGTCTCGATCGTCGATCCGGAGGGACCGTGGGTGGCGGAACAGCGGAGGTTCCCTTCGTAAACGGCGTGGATTTCGACCATGGGATGGAGAGGTGGGAGGAGTCAGGGGAGATTGCGGATGACGCGGCCGCTGAGCGCGCCCTTGAGGGTGAGGCCCTCGTCGGTGAACTCGGCCGCGTTGATCTCGAGGTCCTTCGCGAAGCGCGCCCGCGGCGTGGCGGTGATCTTCACCGCGTTGAGGGAGGCCTCGTCGTGGAAGTCACCCTCGACGTGGAGTTCGCGCGCATAGATCGCAACGGGAACTTGGGTCACCGGAACGTCGTAGCGGAGCGAGCCGGGGGCGAGGAAGACGGTGGGTTTGTCAGGCGCGGTGGTGATTTCCGCGGATTCCTGTCCGCTGAGATTGACGACGGTGTAACCCCGGGAAACGAACCGGCCCGGTCCCATCCAGAACCAGGCGCCGACAATGGAGGCGACCAGGAGAATAACGAGAATGGCGAGACCTCCCACGCAGCCGCCACATCCGGAGCAGCCACGGCGCTTGGGGAGCGGCGCATAGGGGTCGGTCGGGTGGGTACGTTCCTTCTTCCGCTTTTTCGAGTGATTTGAGGTCTCGGCCCCGTAAGTGGGACCGGCCGCCCGGAAGTCCCTGATGTCCGGCTTGGGGATGATCGGCGGAGGCTGCGGGATCCCCGGAGGCGTGGTTTCTCCCGACGGTTTTTCGGAGGGTTGGTTGTCTTGCATCGGCACCATGGACGGATCGGGCAATGCCGCCCGGGGTTCAAGGTAAATTCCTCCGTGTCGACGGTCTCCCGCGAGAGACGCCGCGAGCCGCAAAAAAGGACCTGAGGAATGGCCGGGTCGCGCGTAATCAGGGAAATCCCTATGACTGCTTCCCCCGCCCCCAAGGCCCCGTTTACCGTCGGTTGTCCCCGAGAAATCAAGAGTCAGGAAAACCGGGTCGCGTTGACTCCGGGTGGCGCCCGTCAACTGGTCCGGCAAGGGGGCACAGTCATCGTGGAGACTGGAGCCGGCAGCGGCGCGGCCTATTCGGACGGCGAATACGCGGAAGCCGGAGCGCGGGTCGTCGACACGGCGGCCGAGGTCTTTGCCTCCGCTGATCTGATCGTGAAGGTGAAGGAGCCGCAGCCGGTCGAGATCGCAATGCTCCGTCCCGGCCAGATTCTGTTCACCTATCTGCATCTCGCGGCCGATAAGGCCCTCACCGAGGCTCTCGTCGCCACGGGGGTGACGGGAATCGCCTACGAGACGGTGCAGGTGGGCAAGCGGCTCCCTCTGCTCGAGCCGATGAGCGAGGTGGCCGGCCGCATGAGCGTAATGGTCGGGGCGTATCACCTCGCCAAACACGCTGGAGGTCGCGGCACCCTGCTCGGAGGTGTGCCTGGTGTGCTGCCAGGACGCATCACGATCATCGGCGGAGGCACCTGCGGGACGAATGCGGCCAAGGTTGCGACCGGGATCGGAGCCGACACGACCATCCTCGAGGTCAGCAGCGAACGCATGACCTGGCTCGATACCGCCATGCCGGCGGCCAAGACGCTTTACAGCAGCGAGTCGGCCCTCCTCGAGGTGCTCCCGCGCACCGATCTTCTCATCGGCGCGGTGCTCGTTCCGGGAGCGAAGGCACCCAAACTGGTCAGCCGCGAAATGCTGCGTCTCATGCGCGAGGGCACGGTCGTCGTCGATATCGCCGTCGATCAGGGTGGCTGCATCGAGACGACGCGGCCGACGACCCACGAAAAGCCCGTTTTCGTCGAGGAGGGAGTGATCCACTACTGCGTGGCGAACATGCCCGGCGCCTATGCCCGCACCTCGACGCAGGCGCTCACGAGCGTGACGCTTCCCTACGTCCAAATCCTCGCCACGGCCGGCCTCGAAGCCGCCTGTTTCCGGGCTCCGGAATTGGTCGGCGGGATCAACTGCTTCCGTGGCAGGCTCACCTGCGAGGAGGTCGGTCAGGCGCACGACCTCCCCTGGACCGAGGTGTTTGGGTGAAGAATCATTGAATTCTTCTCGCCGCTTTCGTTTGGTAACGGCTTTCCCCCTTGGATGGGCGTGATTCATGATCCAATCCTTTGCCTGCCAAGAAACTTCTTGGCTCTCTCGATTGGAGCGGGTTCGTTCGATCCCGCCAAGCATCCAGCGAACGGCCCTCCGAAAGCTCAGCCAACCCCATGCGGTTGCGGAATTGGCGCAACTCCGAGTGCCTCCGCGCAGGATCAACGAGATCGTGAAGGGTAAGCGGGGGGTACGGCCGATACGGCCCTGCGCCTCTCCCGCTATTTTCCCTGGCCCGCCGAAGTCTGGCTCAATCTGCAATCGCATTTCGACCGGCAGATTGCCGAAGCGGAGTTGAAACCGATTCTTGACCAAATCGAACCCTGCCCGGCGCTGGAAACCAATTGAGGTTCCACCTCCCTCACTCGATCATCAGATACTGTGACATCGCCGTCGCCACGTCCATTCCTCCGCGCAGCAGGGTATTGCCCTCGAACAAGGCCGTCGGATCGATCCCTTCGCTGCCTTCCCAATCCTGCTCGCTGATCTGTCCGCTCTGGCCGTAGGCGGCGAGGGGATTTTTGTAGGTGACCTGCTCGATCCGCTCGAGGGTGATGCCTCGTTCCTTCATGAGAGCGGCGGTCTTCGGCACGGCGAGGGCGTCGCTGATGCCCCAGTCGGCCGCGCTGTCGACGATGATGCGTTCGGCTCCATACTCGCGCAGGATCTCGACCATGCGCTCGTTGCCGAGCTTGGTGTGGGGGTAGATCGTGAAGGCGGCCCAATAGCCCCGGTCGAGCACGGCCTTGACCGTTTCCTCGTTGTTGTGATCGATGATGACCTTGCCCGGATCGATCCCGACATCCTCAAGCACGTCCATCGTCCGGATCGTGCCGAGTTTCTTGTCGCGGTGCGGCGTGTGGATCTGGATGGGCAGGTCGGCCTCCAGCGCGAGCTGGGCCTGGAGACGAAGGTATTTCTCCTCGGCACGGGTCTGGTCGTCGAAGCCGATTTCGCCGATGCCGACGACGCCTTCCTTGCAGATGTAGAGGGGGAGCAGTTCCATCACCGCCTCGGCGAGCTTTTCGTTGTTCGCCTCCTTCGGGTTGAGGCCGATCGTGCAGTAGTGCTTGATCCCGAACTGGCTCGCCCGGAAGCGTTCGAAGCCGATGAGGGTGTTGAAGTAATCCTTGAACGTGCCCGGCTCGGTGCGGGGCTGGCCCTGCCAGAAGGAGGGCTCGATGATCGCGGTGACGCCCGACGCGGCCATGCGCTGGTAGTCGTCGGTCGTGCGCGAGACCATGTGGACGTGCGAGTCGAGGAATTTCATGTCGGGAGGAAGGTGGGTTTGTCAGGCTTTCGCGGGCGACCCGTTGAGGCTGACGGGGAACTCGTGCTTCTCGCCGAGCCGGTCCCACGAGATCGTGCCGGCACCGATCGCGTCGATCTCGGCCTCGAGCCGTCCGCGCAGTTCTGAGAGCCGGGGATCGCCATCCGACGCGAGAACGAGGGCGGCGGCCTCGCGGTCGGTCGGGTCGCCGGTCTCGAGGAGGTGATGGAGGTCGGCCGAGATCTCGTCGCTGACAAAACCGACGCAGTTTCGCCAGGCCTCCGCCGGGATGCGGCGCCCCGCGGCCCAGCGTTCGTGGGCGAGGTAGGAGATCGCGGCGGCGAGACCGGCGTTGCGGCGCGAATCGAGACCGGTGATGCGGTGGAGCGGGCGGCTGATGAAGATCGCCTTCAGCACCATCTGGTTCCACGCCGCGTCAGTGAAATGGGTCGAAGGGAAAGGATTGTTCAGGGCGATCGAATCGAAGATATCGACGATGTTGGAGCGCAGACCGTCGATGGCGGACTCGACGAGGTCTTCCTGGTGGGGGAGCAGGGGATAGGCGGAATAGATTGCGGCCTGTTCACGGAGGTCGGCGGTGTTGAGAAGGGCCGCGATCGTTTCGAGGAAGACCGATTTTTCCTGCTTCGCGAGGGCGAGGAGGAGGAGGACGCGGGCGAGGCGGAAGACATCCCAAGGCTCCACCGAGAAACCGGGGGAAAGCTCCCGCAGTCGCGCCGCCGCCTCAGGATCGATCACGATGCGTCCATGCTTCGGAAAATGCCGCGAGACCCCGCTGAAGGCGTAATAAAACGGCCGCTTGCTGAAGCGGGCTTCCTGCTCCGCGATGCGTTCCAGAAGCCAAGCGACGGCTTCGGCGGGGGCGGAGGCTTTCAGGAGATCGGTGAGTAGGGCTCGCATGGGGGCGTAAGGGGGAAAATCGGGCGGTTTGCGGGCCGCGTCAAACGGCTTGAGAAACGGCGCGGGGGCGTGAAGGTGTCGGCGTCATGAAGCGTCCGCTCCCCGTCTTTGCCCCGATTCTTGCCGCCTTGCTGCTCGTCTCTTGTGGTAAGCCGGATCCGGGCGCCGCCGGAACGGGCGATTCCGCAAAGCCTTTCGTCGTGGGCATGGAACTGGCCTACCCGCCCTTCGAGATGCGCGGCCCCGACAACCAGCCCGACGGCATCAGCGTCCGCATGGCCGAGGACCTCGCCGCACGGCTCGGTCGTCCGCTCGAGATCCGCGATGTGGAGTGGGATGGCATCATTCCCGCCCTCCAGTCCGGCAAGATCGACGCGATCATTTCCTCGATGACCCGGACCCCGGAGCGCGAGCAGGCCATCGCCTTCTCCGAGGGGTATGTCACGAACGGACTTTGCCTCCTCGTCGGAAAAGAGTCGACGATCCAGTCCGCCGCCGACCTCAAGGCCGGGGTTCACAAGATCGCGGTGAAACTCGCCACGACCGGTCACCAGTGGGCGCGCTCCGAACTCCCCGGCATGGAGCTCATCATCCTGGACACCTCCGCCGCCTGCGCCCTCGAAGTGGTGCAGGGTAAGGCCGATGCGTTCATCTACGACCAGATCTCGATCTACCAGCATTGGAAGCAGAACGAGGACAAAACCCGCCCGATCCTTCATCCCATCCGCGAGGAGACCTGGGCGATCGGCCTGAGGAAGGGCGACGAGGCCCTGCGGACGGAGATCAATGACTTCCTCGATGATTACCGGGCTCAAGGCAAATTCGATGAGCTCGCCGATCGCTACATGGCCGAGCCCAAGGCCACCTTTGAGAAAATGGGGGTGCCCTTCATCTTTCACTGAGGAGGGCGGCATCGTGAAGACGCCAAGGCGATCACGACTGGATGAATGACGGGACGGGCCATTCACCCCTGCAGTCGCGGATGGAACCCACCGAGATCGCGGCGAGTTACGATGCCATCGCCTCGCGTTGGTTGGGGACGCACCTCGAGACGAACGGGATCGGCCCGCACGAGCGGGCGCTGCGATTCCGCGAGGGAGGCGGGGTGGCGCTCGATGTGGGCTGCGGATGCAACGACCGCTTCCGCCGCCTGCTGGAAGGGCACGGTTACGAGGTCGAGGGCCTCGATGTGTCGGGCGAAATGATCGCCCTGGCGCGGGAGCGGCATCCGGAAGCCACCTTTCACCATGCGGACGTGTGCGGATGGACTCCGTCGCGGCGCTACGACTTCATCACCGCGTGGGACAGCATCTGGCATGTGCCGCTGGACCGGGCCGAGGCCATTCTCAGCAAACTTTGCGGAGCCCTCGCCCCGGGCGGTGTCTTCCTCTGGACGACCGGCGGGGTCGATGGGCCCGAGGAAAAGCGGGATTCCGCGATGGGCCCCGAAGTCTACTACGGCGTGCCGGGAATCCCGAGGACCTTGGAGGTCATCGCGGAAGCCGGATGCGTTTGCCGCCACCTGGAATTCGATCAACTTCCGGAACGGCATGTGTTCCTGATCGCGCAGAAGGTTTGAGGATCGGCGGGGGGGGCGCTCCGGAACACGATCTTGCCGACGAGTTGGGTCGATGGTTTTTCGTGAGAGTGGCGAAGAGCGTTTGTCAGAAAACGACGGGGACCATGCCGGGCTGGTCGCGGGACAGGAATGTCCCGCCTCCTTGGACGCTGGCGCGGAATCGCGGCTTCGCACTCCAAGGAGGGCGGACATTCCTGTCCGCCAAAGTCGGGGAGCCCGAAATGATCGACCCTCAAGCCAAAAACGTCGCCCGCCGCATCCGCACGGCCTTGGCGAGTTCGTTCACCATCTCCACGGTCGTCTCCCAACCTACGCAGGAATCGGTGACGCGGGATGAGGAACTCGGCGGTTTGGTAGGGCGGGTTGTCCCCAACCCGCCGCGCGGGCGTCCTCCGGCCAATCGGCGGCGCGTTGGGGACAACGCGGCCCTACCTGACCGGGACGACGGGCGCCTTCATTGACGTCCCGACCATCAGGCGGATTGACCCGCCTGCCGTTGGGCGATAGACTTCGACCATGCACGCGATCGAATTCACGACGGAGCTAAGCGACTCGGGGACGCTGTCCTTTCCCCAAGAGGTCGCCGAGCAGCTTCCCAAGACCGGCACGGCCCGGGTCATCGTCCTGACGGAGGAGACGGGCGGCGATGCGGATTGGCGCCTGGGCGCCTACGAGCAGTTTCTGCGCGATGATTCGCCCGATGATGCGATCTACGATACCTGCCGGTGATGTTCGGGGAGATGTTCATCTGCTAGTTCCCGTTCACGTCGGGAAACGCATCGAAGGTCCGGCCGGCGCTGGTGCTTTTCGACCTTCAACAGGATGCGGTGATCTGCCGGATCACTTCGGTGAGCCGCGCCGGTATGCTCGATGTCATGCTGAAGGACTGGCAGGTTGCCGGACTGCTCAAACCATCGGTGGCGCGCCTCGACCGGCTCGTGACGGCCGAGAGGACAGTTTTCCTGCGCCGTCTCGGGGTGTTGAGCGCCGCCGATCTCGCGGCTGTTCGCAACACCTGGAACGCGCACATGAAGCTGTGACGAGCGATCCCCCTCAAGCCAAAAACGTCGCCCGCCGCATCCGCGCGGCCTTCGCCAGTTCGTTCACCATCTCCACCGTCGTCTCCCATCCCACGCAGGAATCGGTCACACTGACGCCGTATTCGAGCTTCGCGAGATCGGGCACGAGTTTCTGGGCGCCTTCCTTGAGGTGGCTCTCGATCATGAGGGCGCGGATGGAGGCGTCGCCGCCGGCGATCTGGTGGCAGAGCGAGGCGCAGACCTTGGGCTGGTTGCGGTAGTCTTTCTCGCTGTTGGCGTGGCTGCAGTCGACCATGAGGGCGGGTTCGAGTCCCTTGGCCTCGAGGGCCTGGCGGACTTCGCGGATGCTCTCATGATCGTAGTTGGTGCCGACGGCGCTGCCGCCGCGGAGGATGATGTGGCAGGTCTCGTTGCCCTTCGTCGCGATGATGGCGCTGTCGCCGGCCTTGGTGACGGATAGAAAACGGTGGGGCTTCTGGGCGGCCTGGATCGCGTCGATGGCGATCTGGTAGTTGCCGCTGGTGCCGTTCTTGAAGCCGACGGGCATGGAGAGGCCGCTGGCGAGCTCGCGGTGGAGCTGGCATTCGGTGGTGCGGGCTCCGATCGCGCCCCAGGCGATGAGGTCGGCGTAGAACTGGGGGCTGATGGTGTCGAGAAACTCGGTGCCGGCGGCGACGCCTTTCTCGGCGATCTGGAGGAGGAGGCGGCGGGCGATGGCGAGGCCGGCGTTGATGTCGTAGGACTCATCGAGGTGGGGGTCGTTGATGAGGCCTTTCCACCCGACGGTGGTGCGGGGCTTCTCAAAATAGACGCGCATGATGAGCAGAACGTCGTCGGCGACTTCGTCCTTCAGCTTGGCGAGCCGGTCGGCGTAATCGAGGGCGGCCTTGGGATCGTGGATGGAGCAGGGGCCGACGATGGCGAGGATGCGGTCGTCCTTCCCGGCGAGGACGGCGGCGACTTCCTCGCGGGCCTTCGCGACAGTGGCCTCGGCGGCGGGGGTGACGGGCAGCTCCTCCATCAGGATGACCGGGGGGATCAACTGGCGGGTGCTGGCAATGCGAAGGTCGTCGAGGGGGATGGACATGGGGCGGTAAGCGGTAAGCGGTAAGCGGAGGGCGGAGGGCGGAGGGCGGAGGGCGGAGGGCGGAGGGCGGAGGGCGGAGGGCGGAGGGCGGAGGGCGGAGGGCGGAGGGCGGAGGGCGGAGGGCGGAGGGC
>JBILDO010000017.1:0-81551 GCA_044352585.1 Verrucomicrobiales bacterium | reverse complement strand
CAAGGCGGAGATGCTCCAGGGCGGTTGCTTCCGCGACGCGGCCGACGCCCGCACCGAGCTTTTCGCCTACATCGAATCGTACTACAACACCCTCCGCCGACACTCCTCCCTCGATTACCTGACACCGCCCCAGTTCGAGGCACTCAACCACACCCTCAAATAACCAACACCGGTCCAAAAATCAGTGGCATCTCAATGTGACGAATCCAGTTGGCTGGACGCGTTCAGTCAAATCACACTCAGGAATACCCATCATGCATCTCGGAGGAAACTTTGATCTCGACGGCCAGCGGTTCAGCGCGCGGCTCGTCAGCGCCTTGACAGAGGTCCGGCAGTTCATGGCCGACTGCTGGTTTCCCTCGTGCTGGAACCACTGGGTCATCGACATGGTTCACGCCGACCAGCATCACCGCATCGGTGATGGAAAGGCGTTTGTGCGTGAGGCGGGCAGCGCTGTCATCTATCGCCCGAAACTGCGCTACTGGGAGCGGCAGGAGGCCGGGAAGTCCCAATACGAATCGTGGATCATCTTCAGCCTCGGCGGGCAGTTGGAACAGACGTTTCAATCGCTGGTCGGCCGGGCCGGTTACTGCCACTTCCGCGATCCCGACCATGTGGTGACCAATCACCTCCGCCACATCAGCGAACACGCCTTTCATCGTCGGCAGGGATTTGAATTGCTGGCGCAGGGAGAAATGCTCGGGCTGCTGGGCAGGCTCATCGCCGCACCACAGATCGGCTCACACCTGCGTGAAGTGCGCAGTCTGGAGTCCATCGCCCAGGCGGGCAGCATGGAAGCCCGGATCGAGGCATTCATTCGTGCCCGCATCAATCAACCCCTGACCGTTGCCGACCTTGCCGGGCACTTGAACCAGAGCGTGTCCGCCTTCAGCCATGCCTATGCGAAGCATACGGGAGAGACTCCCTATCGAGCGATCACCCGGCTGAAGATGGAAGCGGCCAAACGGCTTCTGATCGACCAAGGGAACAGCGTGAAACAAACTGCCCTGCATCTTGGTTTCTCATCGGAGTATCAGTTCTCCCGCGCTTTCAAGCGTAACGAGGGGGTTGCTCCGAAACTGTATGTCAAAGCCATGACGGCCAAACACTTGGACTGACCAGAATGGCACTGACTTAAGGCCCATCTTCGATGAAAAATCGGCCCAAGATGGGCGTGAAAAACCCGGCAGTTATGTTTGTGTTAGGGTGTGAAAACAAAACCAAACTTCCTGCCGGGTCTTTCGACGAAACTTTACGGGCGCAAGCGTCGCAGTCAACTGGAAGCGCTCCGGGCGGTGCGCGACAAGGTCCTTGCCGCCTCGCTTTCCGACTACGGGGCTCTCTTCGGCGCGATCCTGCCCGTCGAGTCGCTCGAATCGGCGGCGCGCGACGGGCGGCGACGGCTTTTCCCCGAGGTGGTCGTCTTCTGGGCGTGGGTGTCCCAGATCCTTGATGGCAACACCTCCTGTGCCAGGGCAGTCACTCTCGTGTTCATGGGGTCATGCAACATTTCTTGACACAACGAGACGGCGTCCTAAGATGTTGAACCCGATCTCCCAGCGAAAAAAACCGCCCCATGCATGCAGGCGAGTCTTCCCGGACCTGACCTCCTCCACGCATTCGGGAGGGTCCGGTCGCTGCGGTTGTGTTTCGGACGAGTCCGCGTTGGGGTGTGGTTTGGGTTGATCTTGGGCGCCCTTGGCCCGCTCGTGCCGGATGCGATGGCGGACAGCTTCGAAAGGGTAGTTTCGCCGTCTGCGATCTCGGCCGCCTCGTAACAACTAAAGACCTGGGCGCGCTAGTCGCCCCCCGCTTTGCGCCTTCATTGCGGCAGTCTGCACGATCTTGCGAGGAAATCTATTAATGAGACCGTCTCCGAACCCTTGGGGTCCAACCCTCAACCAAATCCGATGAGGGATGTTTTTTCGCACTTCCCACTTTTTTCGCGCCAGAGATCGAAAATCGCCCGGTGAAATGGCGCGGACGGCTGCGACTGGAGGCGGTTGGCGGCAGCTTCCGGCAGATTCGCAGGTGACCGAAAGTGGGAAGTGGAGTGGAAAATCGCCCTGTAACTTCCCATGGCCGTTGAGTGGCCGTCCCCGCATCGGCTGCAACAGGGCCGACTGTGGGTCACGCAGATTCCGGCAATTCGCCACGGAACCGCCATCGGATCGGGCTGGTTTGTTGCGCAACAAACGGGAGTGCCTACCCGCCGAGCCGTCTTGTTGCATCACCGGATCCGGGATTCGTTGACGCTAATGCCGAGGCATGGAAGCCGTCACCCCTGAGATTGCCCGGAGACTCTTGAGCCGGGATTTCGCCAACCTCGTCCACCGAGTTCAGAACGGCGGCAAGCTCACCCGCGCGGAACGGGCCATGCTCCAGTCGCTCGCCGCCTCGGGCTCCCACGGCCCGGAGTGGGTCGCCAACTACGTCGAGCTGGCCCGGTGCCTGGGCGTGAGCCGCCGCGCCCTCCAGACCTGGCGCAAACGAGCGGGCACCCCGGAACCCGCCGCCAACGGGATGCACGACGTGGGCGCGTGGCGGACCTTCATCCGCCAGGCCGGCCTCAAGTCCGAGGCGATGGAGACTGACGAGGAGACCTCGCTCAAGGCCCGCAAGCTCCTCGCCGAAGTGGAGGAGCGGGAACTGCGCCTCGCCATCCGCAGAGAGGAATACATCCCGCTGGTGGTGGTGCGGCAGGAATGGACGACCCGCGTGGGGCGGGCCATGCAACTCTTTCGCAGCAAGTTCGAGGTGGAGTTGCCGCCCATCCTCAGCGGCCTCGATGCAGTGGGTATCCAGGAGGAATGCCAGAGGGCGCTCGACGAGGTGTTCCGGATGCTCCACGAGGGAGACTGACCAGAAGCGGCCGGTCGGTCATTTCTCGCCCCAGTGCTCGCAGACGCCACCCTCCACCTCGGTGGGCACTTCGGGGAAGAGGGCTTCCATCGCCTCGCGCATGGTGTCGAGGACGAGGCGGAGAACTGCTTCCGCTCCGGCTTCGGGAGCCTCCACGATCAGTTCATCATGAACCGTGGAAAGGATCCGCGCTCCTGCGGGCAACCGGCCTGACAACAGCACGATGGCCTGTTTCATGCCGTCCGCGCAGCCGCCCTGGACAGGCGTGTTCACCAGGGCCGTGAAGCGCTCCCAGTCCGAAGCGCCCTCCGGAACAAGCCGCCGTCGGCCCATTCGGGTCCGAACCTCCCTAATGCCACGCTCAGCCTTCTGGCGGTTCTCGCCATGCCATTGGCGCAGGTGGCCGTAGGTGCGGAAGAAAGCGGCACGGATCCGCCGGGCTTGGTCGTCCTCGAGCGCCACGCCGTAGGACGAGGCCGCGTAGCGCATGAGGCCGGGAACGCTCTGGCCGTAAAGCAAGCCGAAGGACACGGCCTTCGCGATTTGTCGCTGCTCTTTGCTGATGGATGCCGGGTCGGCCCCGAGCACCGTGGAGGCGGTGCGGGTGTGGAGGTCGGCTCCCTCGCGGTAGGCTTCGATCATTTTTGTTTCGCCGGCGATGGCGGCAGCGGCCCGCAGTTCCACCTGGGAGTAGTCGGCGACAATGAAGCGGTGGCCGGGGGCGGGCACGAAGGCCGTGCGCAATTCGCCACGTCCGATGTTCTGGAGGTTGGGTTCTTTGGAAGAGAAGCGGCCGGTCATATGTTCTGGAGGTTGGGTTCTTTGGAAGAGAAGCGGCCGGTCATCGTTCCGGTGGGCTCGAAGCGTGCGTGGATGCGGTTGTCGGACTTCACATGCTCGATGAGCGCCTCGGCCTGCTGGGCGCGCTTTTCCGCCGCCCGGTATTGCAGGATCAACGGGATGAGTCCGCCCTCGTCGGCCTGCTTGAGTTCCTCCTCTCGGGTGGACTTCAGGTCGAGTCCGGCCGAGCGCAGAGCGGCGAGGAGCTGGGTGGGGCGGGAGAGATTGAGCTGGGGATCGCCCAGCTCCGTCTTCAGGGCCTTGGCCGATTCAGCGGCCACCGCGCGCTGGCTGGCGACAATGGCTTGCAGCGTTTTCCGGTCCACGGTGATGCCGCGCTCCTCCATGTCGACCACGCAAGGCAGCAGCGCCTTTTCCAGCTGCCAGACCGCACCGAGGCCTGCCCGCTCCAGTTCGTCCTCCAGCACGGCGGCGAGTTCATGGAGGTGGGCCGTGTCACGGCTGGCGTAGGCGAACTGGTCCGGGGTTAGGAGCGGTGTGCCCCAATTGGAGCGCGAATGATCCGGGCCGGGCTCGAGGCCGAGGTGGCGTTTGAGGCAGTCATCGAGCGTGTTCCCGGCCCGGGTGCCGGCGGTCAGAAGCCGAGTGGCCGTCAGCGTGCAGATCACTTTGCGGCAGTCGAGGCCGCACTTCACCCGCAGCCAAAGGAGATCGAATTTCGCGTTGTGGATGACGAGGACGGCGGCCTGAAGCAAGGCGGCCAGCGGACCGAGGTCATAGCCTATCGCCCTGAGGTCGAGCATCCAGACGGGACCGTCCTCGCGGCAGAGGGTGAGTAGCCGGATGTCGCCGCCCCAGGGGTCGAGCCCGCCGCCCTTGGCCGCGCCGTAGGTTTCCAGGTCGAGCGCGATGCAGCCGGTTCCGCTCTGGACAAGATCGTCGACGACACGGCCGAGGTCCGCCCTGGAGGTGAGGTGTCGGACTTCACGCGGCTTCCTGAAATCGTGGTCAGGTTGGTCAGGTTGGGCACCTTTCTCTCCCGTGATTCCTCCCGCTCCTCCCGGTTCAGTTGGCAGCGCCCTTCCTTCGGAACGATCCATCAGCTTTTGCAGAGCATTAATATGCCCAACCTGCCCAACCTGCCCAACCTGCCCAAGGAGGTGGCAGAGGTCGACCCGCTCCGGCGCGGCGGGTTGCGCGAACTTGACCCTCTGCCGCTGGCTCTTGCTGTTGGGCTCGATCTGAAGCTGGATCCCGCCGAGTTGTCGCCCGCGGAACTGGCGAAGCGCCTGGCCGATGCGAACTTTGGACGATCTGGATCCGAGATCGCCCTCCCGGCAGAAGAACGCGAGCGCCTCGTCTTCCGCAGCGGCTTCGATCAGTTCGAAGAGCCGCGCCTTTTCGATCCACTCGTCCGGATGGTTCTCGTAGCCGATCCGGAAGATGGACCGCAGGGCGGTCTCCTGCCGGTCTCCGCCGATTTCGTCCTGATGATCGTGCGGCAGGCAGGGATCGCCAAGGCCGCAGGAAACCATGATTCCGCCCACGATGCGCGCCCACTCGGGGAACGAATTGAAGGGCGTGGGACCGGACGGACAGCCCTGGGCGATCCAGTGCTGCACGAGGGCGGCCACTGCTCCGAGGATGCGCGGGCGATGGGTCAGGACCCAGCCGTGCAGGTCCGTCATGGCGAAACGCCGACTGTTGGGGTTTTCATCGAAGAACTCCAGCGCGATGCGCCGCGTCCTCGGCTCGATGTCCTCGCGGAAGGTGAGTCCGACGTTGGCCGAAAGGCTGAACTCGATCTCGTTGGGCAGAACCAGGTCGGCCCGCGCGTCGGTGCTGCCGAGGTTGCGGGCGGAAAAAGTCTTGGAGGTGATTGCCCCGATGAAGTGCGGATCCTGGATGAAGCCCTGGCAGTTGGCGAAGTGGAGGTTGCGCCGACCCGACATGAGGGCAGCGGTGATCCGCTTGCGCGTTTCCTCGGTGTCCCGGTCGAGCGGGGCGTCCTCCGAAAGCCATCCCTGGTAGAGATACCCGGGAATGACCGCGAGATAGTCCTTGCCGGCCCGTGGCCGATTGGCGGCATAGTGCCACAGGGGAAACCGGGCATCCCAGCCCATCAGCCCGCGGCAGTAAGGGGTGATGAGGCGGGCGATCGCGTGGGTGAGGCTCTGGAGGTCTTTCCAGCAGAACTCGGCGTGCAATTCGTGCAGCACTCCCTTGGCGTCGACCAGACCCATCAGCTCGGGTTCTGGGGAGTCGGGCGGACAGTAGGAGCGAAAACGGGGATCGTAGCCGGACTCCGGGAAGACGATCTCGTTACCGAAGCGGATCGGCAGCCTCACATCCAGAATGCGGACGATGGCCGGGAGTTGTTCCCGGAACTGCGGTGCCGCCATGAGCATCCCGGCGCATTCCCGCTTCATGCTCACGGGGACGAATTCCGCCTCCCCCTTCTCGTTCTTTCGCAGGACGCCGACCTCGGCGAAGCGTTCCGCCGCGGTGATGGCCTCGACGGGTTGGACCGGGGAAAACACCAGGGCGGTCACCTTCTCGGAAATCTCCCGGAGCCCCACCGTGCAAACCAGTGTGCCCTTGCGGAACCACTGCCGCCTTGGGCCGATACAGGCTCCTATTTCCGCGGCGAATTCCGAATCGGGGCGCCCCATGCCCGGGAGGAGAATGCGGGGCCGCCCGTCGGAATGCTGTTGGCCGCTCTCCCACTGGCGCAGACGCGAGCAATGCGCGCCCACCAAGCCCGGAAGACGCCGTTCCAGCCAGCCGATCAAATCCTTGAAGGTTCTTTCGGCGCAGTGCGCGTGCAGGCATCGGAAGGCTGGGAGTCGCTCCGGCGGATTGAAGATCACCGTGCCGCTGTCGGGTGAAAACGGTTCATCCCCGCTGTGGAGTTCCCGCCAGGGACAGGCGATCGCCCACTTGTTCGTGTCGGGATCGAGGCATTTCCCGAGGAGGCCGGCCTCGTCCACCGCGGCGACCAGGTTGAAGCTGCGCAGGTCCTCCTTCCACTCGGAGATCCAGCTGCGATCGGCTTTGCCTCGTTTGGCCTCGATGGAATCCCCGCTGCCGTCGCCGCCCTCGCGGAATCCGAACCACGCGACCAGATCCGACCACGTCACCAGCGGGATCTCGCCGGTGACCTCCCAGCGGTAGCGGAAGCCGCTGGCATGGACCGAGGGGGAAACCACCAGCGTTGTCCCCGGAAAATAGAGCTCCGCGGTGACGGACTGGCTGATCTTGTGGACCAGCGCATTTCCGGAGAGCTGCACGGAGACCGGGAGATCGCGGCAACGAAAGGCGAGGTGGGCGCCACCACCGGTCAGTTCGCGGGGCACCGAAGCCAGCGACGGCATCCCGGCGAGCCATTGGTCGACCGAGGCACCCTCGTCCTTCTTGGAGTCGAGGTCGACGTGAACGAAGTCGCCCCCGATGACGCAACCCAGGTTGTGGCTGCGGCGGCCTCCGAAATGCCGGAGAAGGAATTCGGGCGTTGCGTCACGGCAGCGGTGCCGCTTCCACTCCTCGGAAAGGGGCTTCTTTCCGCGTTCGTTGGCCCGCCCTTGTTTGGGGCCATAGAGGGGATGGATCGCCCATCCGAGTTTTTCGACATAGAAGCGGGCCGCCTCGAGGCGACTCAACTCGTTGATCCCGTCGGGGATGACGAAGCGCTCCGCCTCCATAGGCTTCTTTGGTCCCGCCGCGCTGCCATGCTCGGTCTGCTTGCTGCCATTGGCGCTGCCATTTCCGGGCGAGTGGCTGCCATCTCCGCTGCCATTCCGAGGGAGATTGCTGCCATTCTGGGAGGAACGGTTGCCATCGTCTGACAAATTTGGCAGAGGATCAGTGCCATTCCCGCCTTCGCCGCTGCCATCTGCGGCCCCCATGGCGCTGCCACTCTGGCACCATCCTTCCTTCGCAGATCGCCGGAACACCGTCCGTTCGGCGATGCCGAACCGGACCGCGACCTGGCGGAGGGTGTCACGGGAGGTTTCGTAGTGGGCGCGCACCAGCGCCCAGTCTCGATCGGACCGCTTCATATCTTGAAAAAGTGGGGGTTGGGGACGTGGAGTCGTGACCGGGCGGCTCAACGATCCGCCGGTTCCGAAGCCGATCCGCGCACGCTCATCGCGTCGAGCGCCGCCTCCAGTTCGCCTCGCCGGTAGCGCACCGACCGGCTGATGCGGACGAAGGGAATCAGCCCCTGCTTTCGCCAGGCATAGAGTTGCCGGGGGCGGATGCGGAGGAACTCGCAGGCCTCCAGTTCGGTGAGCAGGGGTTCGGGACGACGGTTCGGATCAGTTTGCGGATTCATGCCCCCGCCCGCGTGTCAACGGAGCGCCCTGAGCGTCATCAAGCAGCGCACAAAACCAACCGATGGAATAGCACCCTTATTCAAGCCATGATTACCGCATGGGGTTGAACTTCGTCATCACCAAGAAGGAGGAGCTTGTTGCGCAACGAAGTTCGATAAATCCGGGGCGCCCGGCTGCCGATCCCCCCCCAAGACGGCTGTGCAGATCCTGCATGACAAAACATGACAAACGGCTTGCGTCACCCTGCGAAAACATCCCCGGACACCCTCGAATCCCTTTGAAGAAAAGCCCGTGGATACGAAGGTTCACGCATGAAGAGACAATCCCCGACGTCCCGGCGGGGCGTCCGCGTTGGACGTGGTCCGGTCCGGTCCGGTCCGGAGGTGGCCGCTCACCGTCCCGGTGACGATCGAGTCGGAATAAGATTTGGGGACCGACGGGCTTTAAAAATTCAAATGATCAGGATTTCTTGACTAAATCTTCTCAAAATTCCAGCGATTGGAACCCGAGCGTCAGCCTTTTGGTTTTCCGGTGGAGACCACGGTAAAAAGATTTCGATTTCGACACTTTCGAGTTGTTTCCGGAGAGGGCGAATGTCACGGTGATCCCCCGCCTGATTCCCGCCGAAACCCGTCCTCCGCTCGTGATCGCCCCTTCCTCCCGGAGCCGGCGTCACGGGTAGGACTTCCGGCCCACTCACGGCGGACGCGATGCCGCTTGTTCCAGCAAAAAGCATCGCCAAGCTGTTGTCTTTTTTTAATCATAACATGTTGGTAAACAATGAGTTAAGAATTGAAATCGCCGGACTCCCCGTCGTCTGGCAGGCAGCCGTCCACTCCCGCACCCCCCGAATCCGCCACCGCCACCCCGAGAATGCACAACCAAGTTCCGCCCGACCCTAACGAACCACCCGCAATCCCCGACCCCTCCACTCTCTGGCCCCTCATCACGCGCGAGCTGCGAAGCGAGCTCGGCAACCCCACCCACGACCTCTGGTTCGCCAATTTCCGTCTTCTTTCCGCCTCCCCGGAGGAGGTCGTCCTGGCGGCCCCCGGCACGATGTATGCCATCTGGGTCGAAGAGAATTTTAAAAACTGTTTACTTTCGGTGTTCCGAAAGCACCTGGGTGCCTGCGCCCGGATCCGCTTCGAGATCGATTCCCGCACGACTGAGTCCGACGACTCGGTCGCGAGGGAGGTTGAAGTCGTTTCCGTGGTCGAAGAGCGGACCCACCTCAGTCCACGAATTCTCGTGGAGAAGGTGAGCGAGAAGAAACTGCTCGAACGCGGGCGAAGCGCGGGTCTGGTGGAAATCTTTCGTTTCGAGAACTTCGTTCCTGGGGAGAACAGCGAATTGGCCTGGGCGGCGGCCAAGGCCGTGGCCGACCAGCCCGGCAAGACCTACCAGCCGCTCTTCTTTCATTCCGCCTGCGGCCTGGGGAAAACCCACCTGCTCCACGCGATCGGTTGGGAATCACTCCGACAGCGGCCCAAGTCGAAAGTCCTCTTTGTGACGGCGGAACAGTTTGCGAACGACTTCATCGACGCGATCCAGAAAAACGCCCTCGTTCCCTTCCGCAAGCGTTACCGGGAGGCCGATCTGCTCCTCATTGACGACGTCCAGTTCCTCGGCCGCAAGGAGGGGCTCCAACGCGAGTTTTTCCACACCTTCAACCGGCTCGCGGACATGCGGAAACAGATCGTTCTCGCGAGCGACTGTCCGGCCTCCGAGATCAACGAACTCGAGGAGCGCCTCGTCTCCCGCTTCCAATGGGGGCTCAGTGTGGAGATCCATCGCCCCGGTCTCGAAATCCGGGCGGCGATCCTCCGGCGCAAGCGCGATGACTGGCACATGATCCAGGTCAGCGACGAAATGATCGACCGCATCGTCGAGCGGGTGAAGGGCAATGTGCGGGCGCTCGAGGGGGCGCTCATCCGCGTGGCCATGGTGGCGACCCTGAACGAGGAGCCCGTTACCTGTGACCAGATCCACGAGGTCATCGCCGACATCTGCGATCCCGAAGAGACCCGCCAGGTCGGGGCCGAGGAGATCAAACGCGCCGTGGCCGAGCATTACGACATCGACCTGAACGTCATCAACGGCAAGCGGCGCACCGCCCGGATCGCCGAGGCGCGCCAGGTGGCCATGTTCCTAGTCCGCTCGCTTACCGATCTCTCCCTCGTCGAAGTGGCTTCGGCCTTCGGGAAGGACCATGGCACGGTCATTTACGCGGTCAAAAAAATGAAAAAACGGTGCGAGGACTCGGCCGCCTTCAAGAGCTCGGTCGAACTGATCAAGCGCCGCCTCATCCGTTGCGGTTCCCCGGTCGAGTCGCCCCGCTCCCGCCAGGGCCGGGGGGTGGCCGGCGGATCCCGGAACGGTCTCGGTGCGAGGAACCGGGAGCACGAGTTGGAATGAAAGATTCGCGTGGACAGGACGGGGCCTCCGGTCCAAACTGCGGACTTCGGAAGTGATGAAATTTCAGATCGACAAAGACGTTCTCCAGGAGGCGCTCAACCAGGTCCAGCACGTCGTCAGCACCCGGACGACCCTTCCCATTCTCTCGAATGTGCTGATCCAGGCCGATGAACTGGGTTTGGAGCTTTCGACCACCGATCTCGACGTCACCATCACCAAGCGGATTCCGGCGAAGGTGGCCCGCCCCGGGGCAACGACGCTCCCGGCGCGGCGCCTCGCCAGCATCGTCCGCGAGCTTCCCACGAACGAGATCGATTTCGAGGTCAACGCGGACAACGCCGCCACGGTGAGGAGCGGCCCGAGCTTCTTCAAGATTCTCGGATTGCCTGCCTCGGAGTTTCCCGTGATCGGCGAGTTTGGCGACGCGAAGGAATTCACGATCGACCAGAAACTTCTCCGCGACGCGCTCCGCAAGACCTCCTACGCGATTTCGACCGACGAGACCCGTTATGTCCTCAACGGGGTCAATTGCCTCATCGGGGAGGGGATGCTCACCCTCGTGGCCACGGACGGGCGCCGCCTCGCCATGGTCGAACAGGATCTCGAGTTTCCCGCCGGCAACGAGACCGGGGTCATCATTCCGACGAAGGCGGTGAACGAGCTGCAGCGTCTTCTCGACGTCTCGGGTGAGCTGAAGGTCGCGATCTCGGACAACCAGGCCAGCTTCGAACTGAACGGCAGCCTCCTCATCACCAAGCTGATCGAGGGCAATTACCCCAACTTCCGCCAGGTCATCCCGAGCCAGGCGAACCACCGCGTCACCGTCGAACGCGAGGTGCTCCTCGCCGCGGTGCGCCGCGTCAGTCTCCTCGTGAACGAGAAGACGAATTCGATCAAATTCGCCTTCGAGGACAACCGCCTTGCCATCTCCGCGAATTCGCCCGAAATCGGTGAGGCCGAGGAAGTCATCGACGTCCGCTACTCCGGCCCGCGTCTCGTCGTGGCCTTCAATCCGGAATTTGTGATGGCGCCGCTTCGCAATCTCGACCAGGACGAGGTCTTCATCGACCTCATCGACGAGAGCAGTCCCGGGGTCATCAAGATCGACGAGCCCTTCCTCTACGTCATCATGCCGATGCGCGTGGCCGGCTGATGGCCGAGGATCAGGGGCGCTCGAGGAAATTCCGGATCAGGCGCAGACCTGCTTCCTGGCTCCGCTCCGGGTGGAATTGACCCGCGAAGGTGTTGCCGTGAGCGATGCTCGAAGCGAAGACGTCACCGTATTCCGTGGTCGAGGCGATGATCGAAGGATCGGCCGGCGCGGGATAATAGGAATGGACGAAGTAGAGATAGAGCGGATCGGGAGCGTCCTTCCAGACCGAATGATTCCGGTCCACCGGATCGACGCGGTTCCATCCCATGTGCGGGACCTTGAGGCCTCGGTCGAGCGGAAACTGGACGACCTCCCCCTCGAAAACGCCGAGTCCCTTCACGCCGGGACATTCCGGCGAGCGCTCGAAGAGCACCTGATACCCGAGGCAGATTCCGAAGTAGGGACGGTCTTCGCGGATCCAGGCAACGAGGGCGTCCCGCAGCCCGCGTCGGTCCAGTTCCTCCGCGCAGTCGCCGAAGGCGCCAACACCGGGAAAGACGAGTCGGTCGATCGACGCGAGATCACCGGGAGCGGACACGAGGGTGCCTTCGTGCCCGAGGTGCTTCAGGACATTGAGCACGTTGCGGAGGTTTCCGCCTCCGTAATCAATCACGCCGATCCGGTGGGACATTTCGCCGGGGAGGGGTTCGGAGGAATCCTTCACAGCACCTCCTTGGTGCTGGGGACGATCCCGGCGATGCGGTCGTCGACGCGGGTGGCCTCGTCGAGGCAGCGGGCGAGGCCCTTGAAAACCGCTTCGGCCATGTGGTGGGGATCGCGTCCGTAGAGGATCTCGACGTGCAGGTTGAGGAGTCCGTTGAAGGCGAAGGCTCGCAGGAACTCCTCGACGAGCGTGAAGTTGAACTTTTCCCCCACGTGCGGGACGCCCGAAGGAGCGCGATAGTCGAGGAAGGGGCGGCCGCTCACGTCGAGGGCGACGCGGACGAGGGTCTCGTCCATCGGGAAATGGCCCGAGCCGTAGCGGAAGATGCCGCGCTTTTCTCCGAGCGCCACATGGAGGGCCTGGCCGAGTACGATTCCGGTGTCCTCCACGGTGTGGTGGTAGTCGATTTCCGTGTCACCCTGTGCCGCGACGGTGAGGTCGAAGCGGCCGTGCTTCGCGAAAAGCGTCAGCATGTGGTCGAAAAAAGGCACGCCGGTCGAAACCGAGGAGACGCCGGTGCCGTCGATCTGGAGGTCGATGCGGATCTCGGTTTCTCCGGTCTTGCGCTGGAGATGATGCTTTCTGGGGGCCGCCATGGGAAGGGATCGCGGTTCGTGGATGACTTCGCGAGCGGAAACATCTACCTTTCCGGCGGTGTCCTCAACCGCTTATTGCTTGCGGAATGAGGGCCGCTCTTCCGCCCGGGGAGCAAGCGATCGCGATGAAGCCCCTTTCCAACGCCGAGTTCGCCCAATACCGGTTCGTCCGTGACGGCCGAGGCAACGTCGTGACCCTGCCCTGCGCCGGCTCGGAAGAACGGATCCTCCTCGCATTGGATTTCGAGCGTTGGGGCCTCGCCCGGATTCACATTTTCGAGGGAGCCGCGGCGCGCGGCGACAAGCGCGAGGCGTTCGAAGAGGAGATGCGGTTTCTCTCCGACTTTGATTCCGCTTCCGTTTCGAGGCTTTACTCATGGGGCAGGGACGGGGGGGAGCTCTTTTATGCCGACGCGATGCGTGACGGTGAACCGCTCCCGGATTACCTGGCGCGGACTGGAAGGGTGCCCGTCACCGTCGCCGCACGCTGGATTTCGACATTCATCGACCAGATCTTCGCGAGGGAACGCCTGCCGGCTTCGATGGACCGGCTCACCACCTTGAACTTCGAGGTGGTCCGGAATCGCCGGGGCGCGTTCGATCTTGTCTTTTCGGAGTTCACCGGCTGGACCCGCCCCGGAGCGAGGGTGCGCGAGCATCGGAGGGAATGGAACCTCGTCCAGGTGTTTTGCAGTCTCGTTGGCGGGGTGCCGGTCCGGACCTTTCACCCGGATTCACTGCCGCGGAACTTCGAGGAACTGCCGGCGCGGCTGCGCGAAATCATTCTTGCGATCCTCGACGAGGACGGCCGGGAAAGGCTCGGTGGGTTGCGCGAGGTCTTGCATGGTATCGGGGAAAACACGGGGGAAGAGGCCATGCCGCCGCGGATGCCCGTAAGGGAATGGCTCGCACGGGAATTGATCGAGGCCTTTCCGGGGGAATCCGATCGATTTCTCCCCGAACCGGTCGCGGGAATCCACGAAGCCTATTCCATTCCAACGCGGATTCGCGGATCCGCCACGGCCCTTCAGGTCCTTCCTGGCGATAACACGTTGCCCCGTGAGGGGTGGCTCAACCAGCATCATGAATCCACCCGCAGGCCCGGCCGGGGTCTCATCCATCAACTGCAGGTCAATTTTCTCGAGGATGCCGGACCGGTCACCCTCGTCGGAGAGGAAAAGGTTGACGGGATCGACTTGGCTACCCTGCTGGAATCGACCGGTCCGCTTGACCTGGAGACGGTTCGCTTGTTTTCGGCTCGTCTTGAGGAAGCGCTCGCTTCGCTTGAGGGTCGAACGGGAGCTTGCGCGGTCTGGTGGTTGCCGCCGGGAAACGTCCTCATGCTCACCGGCGCGCGGTCGCTCTCGGGATCCGCGGGATTGCTGGAGCGCAAGGGCCGCGCGGCTTGGATCGAGACGCCCCTCAAGTTCCGTTTGCACCAGACCCTTCCCTCGCTGCTGGACGGGATTGATTTGCCAGCACGGGTGCGGGAACTCTCCCGCCTGCCGGGAAAGCCGTTTGAGAACGTGCGGCGCTCCGCCATCGCTCTTCCGCTGCTGTGGACTTTGCTGACGGGCGCCGCCTTTTCCTGGCGGCGCCGCGCGGAGCATTCCCTGGTGCCGTCCGAACTCTCCGATCGGTTCGAGCGATTCCGCCGGGGGGTGGTCGAGGACCCGGAGAGTCTCAAGGAATCGTTTTTCCGGTGTTTCATCCGACCGGACGGGACGGATGAACCCTCCGTTGCGATGACCCCCGATTCGGAACGCGTCGTGCCGGAACCATCGCCCGACGGAAGCATCGAGGGAGTGAAACTGCGGCTCGATGAATCGCTGTTTCAGGGAGAATTCGCTCTCGCCTCGACGCGTGGGGCACTCGTCGCGGTCGGGGAACCGGCCGGAGCCGGTCCCGCCCTGACCGTCGTCAGCGAAGAACGGGCCTCCGGCCCCCGCCGTGGCCCGCTCGCGTTTTGGCTCTGGACGGCGCTGGCCGCGTTCGTTGCCGCGGCCGCGGTGGGACTCGCACTTTATGAATGGACGATCCGGGTGGGACCCTATGAGAAGGGCGCGGTGGTTGAACTGACGCTTCCCGCGTTTCAGCCTTTTCAAGAAGGACTCAAGGATCGCGCACGGGAGGAGCTCTCGGCCTATCTGCTGTCGGAGAACAGTCCCCAGTCGCTCCGGCTTCTCCCGATGCTGGACCGGATCGACGCCGGGATTCTGCACCGGGAGATCGAACCTTGGTTGAGGCATCTCGGCGCGAAAGGGGATCCAGGCGCGTCCCGTATCATGGGATTGCTCGCGCAAGCCCATGGCGATTCCACCGTAACCGTGTCGGGATGGTATCTCGAGGGTGCCCGGAAAGGAGATCCCGAGTCGTGCTACCGCTATGCCGCCTTGTCCTGGGATCCCGAGGGAAAGCGGTTTTCCAATCCCGAATGCGAGCTCTATCTGCGGCGGGCGGCCGCGTCGGGCCATCCCGGGGCCGGGGAACTCCTTGCCCATTTTCTGGCCGTGTCAGGAAATCCCACCGCGGCCTTTGCAGCGATGGAAACTTCCGCCGCCTCCGGCTGGGTGCCGGCCATCTACCAATCGGGCCTTTTCATCGCGGCCGGAACCGGAGGTCCATCCGATCCCGAGAAGGGTGTCGCCCTTCTCCGAAAAGCCGCCGAGCTCGGGGAGGTGCGGGCGATGTATGATTTCGGCCGTTGCCTCGACGAGGGATTCGGAGTGTCGGCCTCTCATCCCGAAGCCATCCGCTGGATGCGGATTGCTGCCGGCCGAGGGCACGGTGCCGCTCTCCGCTGGCTCCTCGACCGCAAGATCAATCCATCCTACAGCTGACTCCGAGTCAAAATTCTTTTCCCGGAGGGAAAAATAAATAGCCCGGCTAATTATCAGTTGAACTGCTAAATTCAGTGGTAGATATTCTATATTTATGAGTGCGATCCGATGCCTTGGTTTGGAAAGGTCATTTTATCACTGTGTTTCTCGAGTCGTTGACCGGCGTTTTGTCTTTCACTCGTCGGAAAAGGAGGTGTTCCGGTCGATTCTCAGGAAACTCGAGAGCTTTCTCGACGTCCGTGTGGCGACCTATTGCCTCATGGAAAATCACTTCCATCTGCTCCTCGAGGTTCCTGATCGCAAAACGCTCGCGCCGCTGACTCCGGAGTTGCTGCTTCGGCGGCTCCCCTTGCTTTACGGTCCCGATACGGTCAATGAGGTTGCCGCGGAGTTCGAGAGGGCGCGTGCCAGCGGCAGCACGAGTTGGGAATCCGGGATCCTGGCCCGCTATGAACGACGTCGCGCCGATCTTTCCGTCTTTCTCAAGGAACTCAAGCAACGCGTCTCCATCTTCGTGAACCGCCGCCTCGAACGCACCGGAACGCTTTGGGAGGGGCGTTTCAAGAGTGTGCTGGTCGAAGGAGGGGAGCAAGCGCTTCTCACCGTGGCCGCCTACATCGACTTGAACCCGGTGCGGGCCGGGTTGGTGAAACGGCCGGAGGACTATCGTTGGAGCGGATACGGGGAAGCCGTGGGCGGATCCAAGGGGGCCGTGAAGGCGAGGGACGGACTGCGGTCGATCCATCGGGAGGGACTCGAATCCGATGGAGGAAGCACTGACTGGCGGCAAATCCTCGCCCGTTACCGCCGGCTTCTCTACCTCGACGGAGTCGAGAGGAAGGGCGACGAAACCACGGGTGTCGGCTCCCGGCGCGGCATTTCGTCCAATGAGGCCGATCGGGTTCTCGACGGCACCGCCACCCTGAGCCTGCCAGAGGTGTTGAGACACAAGGTCCGATACTTTTGTGACGGAGCCGTTCTGGGCAGCGATGCCTTTGTCGAGGAAGCCTTCGAACGTTTGCGGGAGCGGAACCGGATCGGCCGGAAGCGGCGGAACGGAGCCCGGCGAATGCGCGGAGCGGCCTGGGGAGACCTGCGCGTCCTCCGGGACCTCCGCGTCCGCGTCATTGGTTCTCCGCCGTCTTGATGTTGCGAAAGCACCGTCCCTGCGCGATTCTCGGCGCGATGAATTGCAACGCCAGCGAAACCGAAGAACTGATCCGCCTCTACTACGAAGCTTTCAATGCCGGAGACCGTCCCGGCATGCTGCGCTTGCTCGCGCCCGGGGTGGTTCACGACATCAATCAGGGAGCCAGCGTCCCGGGAGTGGAGGCCTTCGAGAAGTTCCTTGCCCACATGGACCGGTGCTACGCCGAGCAGGTCGAAGATCTCGTCGTAATGGCCGATGAAAGTGGAACCCGCGCTGCGGCCGAGTTCTACATCCGCGGCGAGTATCTCGTCACGGACGAAGGTCTCCCGGAAGCGGCGGGACAAAAATACCATCTCCGAGTCGGTGCGTTTTTCGACATCATCGAAGGACGGATCGCGCGCGTCACGAACTACTACAATCTCCAGGACTGGATCGCGCAGGTCGGCGGTTGAAGCCTGGCCGGCCGTGCCTCCGTTCCTCCCCCGTCACGCGAGGACGTCGTGGGCCACCTTCCCGTAGACGTCGGTGAGGCGGAAATCGCGGCCGGCGTGGCGGAAGGTGAGCCGCTCGTGATCAAGGCCTAACAGATGCATAACCGTGGCGTGCAGGTCGTGCACGTGGAGGCGGTTCTCCTGGGCCTTGAAGCCGAACTCATCGGTGCTGCCGTAGGCCATGCCGCCCTTGGCACCACCGCCGGCCATCCACATGGTGAAGCCGTGGGGATTGTGGTCGCGGCCGTTGCCGTTTTCCGTCACGGGAGTGCGGCCGAACTCTCCGCCCCAGATTACGAGGGTATCCTCGAGGAGTCCCCGTTGTTTGAGGTCCTCGAGCAGGGCATAAACGGGGCGGTCGATGTCCGCGGCGAGCTTGCGGGTCTGTTCGTCGTGTTTGCTGTGGGTGTCCCAGGGCTGGCCGTTGCCGTAGTAGACCTGGATGAACCGCACCCCTCGCTCGGAGAGACGGCGCGCGAGGAGGCAGCCGTTCGCGAAGTGGCCGGTGCCATAGGCCTCGCGGACTTTCTCGGGTTCCTTGGACAGGTCGAAGGCATCGCTCGCCTCGAACTGCATGCGGTAGGCCGTTTCCATCGCCTCGATGCGGCCCTCGAGCGCCTCTTGTCCGGTCGTTCGCGTGGCGAGGTGTTCCCGGTTGAGGGCCGCGGCGAGATCGAGCTGGCGGCGTTGCGCGGCGTGGTCGGGTTTCGACGCGCTGAGCCAGGGGATCATGCGGTCGGGTTCGAGCTTCGAATGATTGATATAGACGCCCTGGTGCTGCGGCGGGAGAAAGGCGCTGTGCCAGAGTTCGGCGAAACGCACCGGTCGGCCCGGGCAAAGCACGAGATAGGAAGGCAGGTTGCGGTTCTCCGAACCGAGTCCGTAGGACATCCACGCGCCCATGCTCGGGACTTTCGGGGTCATCGTGCCGTTGTTCATGAGAAACAGAGCGGGACCGTGGTTCGGATTGTCGGTGTGGCAGGAATTCAGCACGCAGAGCTCATCGGCGTGGCGCGCCGTTAGTGGCAGCAGTTCGCTGATCGGCAATCCGCTCCTGCCGTGGTTCGCGTAGGCGTAGGGCACCGCCATGAGACCGCCGGTGGGCCGTTCGGTGCGGAGGTCGGCGCCCGCGGGACGTTGACCGTGGTACTTGGTCAGGGCGGGTTTCGGTTCGAAAAAGTCGGGACCAAAGGGGCCCCCGTTCATGAAGAGGTGGATGACGCGCTTCGCCCGCGGTGCGAAGTGGGTGCGCGATCCGAAGTCGCCCGCCGCCTGGAGGGCCGAGGCGAGCCCGAGCGAGCCAAGGCCGCCGCCGAAGCGCTTGAGGGCGGTGCGCCGGTCGATGAGCGGGGTTTGTCCGGAAAGCATCATCGGGTTCAATCGAGGTAGAGGAATTCGTTCGATGTCAGGAGGACCTGGGAGTAGCCGGGCCAGGAACCGCCGCCCTTCAGGTAGCCGAGACCGAGTTCGCGCTCGCGTGCGGTGGGTTCGCGCCGGAAGAGACGTTGGTAGGCGTCGCGCAATTTTTCATCGTCATTCCCGCCAACGAGCTTTGACGCGAGAGCCTCGGAGCGGGCGAGAATGAAGGGACTGTTGAGCGAGAAGAGTTGCTGCAGCGGCGTCGCGGTCTCGGTGCGGGTCGAACTGTGGGCGATGGGATCGGGGAAGTCGTGAATGCGGAGCATTTCGTCAAGTTCGCGGCGCTTCACGAGCCCGTAGACGGTGCGGCGCGTCGCTTTTGGATCCTCGAGTGCGAATGGCTCACCCCCGTGTTTCAGATCGAGCTCACCGGTTGCCGAAAGCATCGCGTCGCGCCAGGACTCGATATCGAGCCGGCGCGGGCCTATGTGGGAGTAGAGACGGTTCAGGGGATCGATCGCCTTCGCTTCGGATGAGCCGAGCGAACTCTGCCGCCAGGTCGCGGAATCGAGAATCTCGCGATGCAGCCATTTCACGGACCAACCATTTGCGACAAATCGCGCCGCGAGATCATCAAGCAGCGCGGGATGGGTCGGAGCTTCGCCGGCCGGGCCGAATTCGCTCGGGGTCGGGACGAGGCCGCGGCCGAAATGCTGTTGCCAGACCCGGTTGACGATGACGCGGGCCGTGAGCGGAGCGGCTTCCTCGACCAGGGCGCGGGCCAGTTCGAGACGACCGCTGCCCTGCTCGAGGGATCGGGGTTTGCCGTCGGGGCCGGGAAAGGCGGAGAGGAATCGCCGAGGGACCACTTTTCCGGGTTTGTTGGGATCCCCTCGTTCGTGCATGGGCAAGTCGCGGGCCATTCCTGGAACATAGTCGAGCCTGGTGCCGTGCTCGCCCTTGTCCTTCGGCTTTACGAAAAGCGCGGCTTCCATCACCGCAGGGGCGGTCGCGGTGTGATACTTCGGGGTCGTGTCACGAAGGGCGTTGATCTCTTTTTCGATCACGCCGAGCTGATCCTTCAAGTCCGCGGGTGCCGGCTTGGCCTTCTTCAGGGCATCTCGTTTGCCCTCGAGGTCCTTGACCTTGGCGCGGGCCTCGCGAATCGGTGCCCACGCCATTTCGTCGAGGACGGGACGATCGACGAGTTGCACGCTCGCGAAGACTCCGGCGATCGCATAATAGTCCTCGGCCGAGACGGGATCCGATTTGTGATCATGGCATCGGGCGCAGCCAAGGGTGAGCCCGAGGAAGGTGCGGCCGAAGGCATCCATCTTTTCCTCCCATTCCTCGGCCACGGTCACGCTGATGATCTCGGGCGGGAGCTGCAGTTCCTTCCAATAGCTCGGACTGAGCCCGATGAAACCGAGGGCGGCGTTGTCCTCCGGATTCGAGCCGGGAAGGAGATCGTTGGCGAGTTGGCGGATGACAAATTGATCGTAGGGCAGGTCGCGATTGAAGGCACCAATGACCCAGTCGCGATAGAGCCAGGCCGGGCTCTTCGCGTCACTCCACGCCTCGGTGACGTCGGCGTAACGGGCGAGATCGAGCCAATGACGCGCCCAGCGTTCGCCGTAGTGGGGGGAAGCGAGAAGGCGCTCCACCTCATTGCGGATTTTGGATTGCGGATGGGGGATTTTTTCGTTGGTGACGGGCGGCAGTCCGGTGAGGTCGAAGGAAAGACGGCGGGTGAGAGAGCGGGAGTCTGCTTCGGGGGCGGGGGAGAGGCCGTTCTTTTCGAGCTCGGCGAGGATGAAGTGATCGATCCGGTTCCGCGGCCACGCGGTGTTTTTGACTCCGGGCAGCGGCTGCTCGCGGAGCGGTTGGAAGGACCACGGTAGTGGTTTCGGGTCCCCGGCTTCCGCAAGACCGAACATGAGTGCACCCGCCAACGCAAAAACGCTGGAAGGACGGCACGGAATGGAAAAGGTCTCCACGAAACAGACCCTAATGGAAACGGCTCCGCAGGCCAACGGACGCGGTTGCGGTGAAGGTCCCGCGAACGCGCAGGCGGCTTAAAGCAGGATCTCCTTCACCACCCGCGATGGATCGACGCCCGTCAGCTTGTAATCGAGCCCCTGGAAGCGATGCGTGAACCGCTCGTGGTCGATCCCGAGGAGATGAAGGGCGGTCGCGTGGAGGTCGCGGACGTGCACCGGATTTTCGGCGACGTTGTAGCTGAAATCATCGGTCGCGCCGTGAGTCAGCCCCGGCTTCACGCCGCCGCCGGCCATCCAGAGGGTGAAGCAGCGGGGATGGTGGTCGCGTCCCGCGTCCGGGCTGTCCCACTGGCCTTGTCCGGCGACACCGCGGCCGAACTCGCCGCCCCAGATCACGAGGGTGTCGTCGAGGAGACCGCGCTGCTTCAGATCCTTGATCAGCGCGGCGCTGGGCTGGTCGGTGTCGCGGCAGCGGGCCGTGCACCAGCTCGGGAGACGGCTGTGGTGGTCCCAGTCGGGATGGAAGAGCTGGATGAAACGGACCCCGCGTTCGGCGAGGCGCCGCGCGAGGATGCAGTTCGCCGCGTAGCTGCCGGGACGCCGCGAGTCGGGGCCGTAGAGCTCGAAGACGGAGTCGGGCTCGTCGCCGAGATCGGCGAGCTCGGGGATGCTCGTCTGCATGCGGAAGGCCATCTCGTATTGACGGATCCGCGCCGAGATCTCGGGATCGCCGGTGGCCTCGTAACGCATCGCATTGAGTTCCGAAAGGCCGTCGAGCATGCCGCGACGGCGTTCCCTTGGCAGTCCGTCAGGATCGCGCAAGTAGAGGACCGGATCCTTCGCGTTGCGGAGCTTGACGCCCTGGTAACGCGAAGGGAGGAAGCCGCTGCCCCAGTAGTGGTCGTAAAGGGGCTGGTCGCTCGGACGCTTCATCCGCGAGATGAGGACGAGGTAGTCGGGCAGGTTCTCGTTCTCGCTCCCGAGCCCGTAGCTCGACCAGGCACCGAAGCTGGGACGGCCGGGGAGCTGGTGTCCGGTGAGGAACTTCGTCATCGCCGGGGCGTGGTTGATCTGGTCGGTCACCATCGACTTGATGAAGCAGAGCTCGTCGGCGACCGAGCCGATGTGGGGAAGCCACTCGCTGACGGTGGCTCCGCTCCGGCCGTGCCGGGAGAACTTGGTGATGCCAGGCAGGATGAGCTGCTTCTGGTTCGATGTCATCGTCGTGAGCCGCTGTCCCTGGCGCACGCTTTCGGGCAATTCGGTGCCGGCCCATTTCGCGAGCCCGGGCTTGTAGTCATAAAGTTCGAGTTGCGAGGGTCCGCCCGACTGGGTGAGGAAGATGACGCGTTTCGCCTTCGGGGCGATGCGGGAGAAATCCGATGAAACCCCACCGAGGGCGTCGCGCGCGAGAAGCGAGCCCAGCGAGATCGCGCCGAGGTTGAGGCCGGTTTGTTGCAGGAAGTGTCGTCGGGTGCTCATGCTGGGTGGAAAGGTGGCATGGGCATCCTGCCCATGCATCGCGGCTCGAGGTTGAAAGCTATCTGAGAGGGCGAATCCGTGAAAGATTTTGAGCGGGGGGGCGTCATTTGGCAGTTCAGCGTCTCATCACGATGCAGGGGCAGGATGCCTATGCCACTTGCGTTCACTCCATCGTCATCGCCTCGTCCAGATTCAGCAGCAGGCTCGCCACGGTCATCCACGCGGCGACCTTGGGCGCGTTCCGCTGATCGAGCGCCAACTGCTGGCCGACCCGCGTGAAAGCAACGGCATCCGCGGGATTCGACTCGTAGTAATCGAGCGACTGGTGATGTTCGCGTCCCAGGACCGCGGCCTCGCCATCCGACGGCGCACGGTTCAGGATCGCCGCGGCGAGTCGGGTGATGGCTTTGTCAGGATCTTCCGTTGCGACCTTTTCGGCGAGCACCCGCGAGGCCTCCAGCATTCCCGCATCGTTCAGCAGGGTCAGCGCCTGCAGCGGCGTGTTCGTCCGGTTCATGCGAACCTCGCAGACGCGGCGCTGGGCGCTGTCGAAGAGGAAGGTCGGAGCGCTCGAACGGCGCCAGTAGGCGTAAAGCGTGCGGCGGTATTGGGCAGGTCCCACGCTCGGCTGGTAGGTGTAGCGGCCCATGAAGATCTCCTCCCAGACGCCCTCGGGCTGCCAGGGTTTCACGGGCGGCCCGCCGAGGGCCGGATTGAGCAATCCCGAAGCGGCGAGGGCGTGGTCGCGGATCATCCAGGCGGGGAGGCGGTGGCGGGGGAAACGCGCGAGGAGCCGGTTGTCGGGATCCCTCTCGAGCAGTTCCGGAGTGACGGCGCTGTCCTGCAGGAAGGTTTCGCTGGTGGCGATGAGACGGAGAACATGACGCAGGTCCCACCCGCTCCCGACCAGTTCCACGGCGAGCCAGTCGAGCAGTTCCGGATGGGTCGGGGCCTCGCCCTGGAGCCCGAAGTCCTCCATCGAGCGGACGAGACCCTGACCGAACATCAATCCCCAGAGGTGATTGACGACGACCCGGGCGGTGAGCGGATTTTCGGGCGAGACGAGCCAGTTCGCGAGGTCGAGGCGGTTGCGCGTTTTCTCCGCGGGCCAGTCGAGGATCGCGGGGATGACGCCGGGCGCGACTTGCGCGCCCTTGGCGTCCCAGACGCCGCGTTCGAGAACGTGGGTCTGGCGGGCTTCGGGCCTTTCACCTAGCACCATCACCTTCACCTTGCCGCCGGCCTTCTTCACTTCGGCCAGCTGGCGGTTGACCTCGTTCAGTTTCGCGAGGGCGGACTGGTAGTCGAGGTCCTCGACGAGGTATTGCTGGAAAAGCCGTTCCTCCAGTTTGGGATCGACCGGCCTGCCTTCGCGCCGCGCGGCGGCGATTTCCTCGAGCGGCGACGGCTTCACCGACCGGACCGTTTCGCCGGTCTCGGTCGTGACGGAGAGGCGGAAGCGGCCAATGTTCGCGTCGCCGTCGGTGGAGCGCTGGAGGAGGACGAAGACGAGCTCTTCATCGGGAGCGAGCGCGAGCGGCTCCTTGAGCTCGTAGACCGCGCTGTGGGGTGCTCTCGGATCGCCCGATTCGGTGGTCCACCCGTTTCGCGGATCGTCGTCGAGGGTGTCCTTGACGAGGCCGTAGTTTCGCGCCTTCGCTTCGCGTTCGAAATCGGCGACGGCTCCCCGCATCTCGAGGTCGCGCACCTGCGCGGACCCGGGACGCTTGGCGAACAGTTTGACGTTAGTCAGGATGAACTCGCCCTTTTTGCCGCGCGAGAGCTTGCCCCCGGTATGCGAGGCGTGGGGCATCACCTCCAGTTTCCAACCGGTGATACGCGAGGGAAGCGACTTGGCCGGAACCGTGATGCGGTAGTCGTCCTGCCGCGGATTGGGGCCGGTCGCCTGGACGGTGCCGTCGGTTTCGACGGAAAAGGAGGTGCCCTCCGCCGAGGTCACTCCGGCGGGCGTGGCGGTCTGCCAGGCCCGGTAATCCTTCGGGAGCCTGGCGAGTTTCGCGTCGCGCCATCCTGCGAACCGCTTTTTCGCGGATTCCCGGGCCGCGCTCTCGATCAGCTTCACCGCTTCGAGGTGGGCTTCCATTTCCTTGACGGCGCGTTCCGCTTTGGAGGATTGATAGTCGAGATAGGGAACGGCACCGCCGCCGGCTTTCCCGTCCTCGCTGATGCTGTTGAAAAACGCGAACATCCGGTAGTAGTCCTCGTGGCTGACCGGGTCGAACTTGTGCGAGTGGCACTGGGTGCAGCCAAGGGTGAGGCCCAGCCACACCGTGCCGGTGGTGTTGACCCGGTCGATGACGTAATCGATTCGTGACTCCTCGGGATCACGGCCGCCCTCGCCGTTGGTCATGTGGTTGCGATGGAAGCAGGTCGCCAGAACCTGTTCGGGCGTCGCATCCGGGAGGAGGTCTCCGGCGAACTGCTCGATCGTGAACCGGTCGAAGGGCAGGTTGCGGTTGAAGGCATCGACGACCCAGTCGCGCCAGGGCCAGTTCGTTCGTTCGGCATCGCCCTGGTAGCCGTCGGTGTCGGAATACCGCGCCGCATCGAGCCACCACATCGCGAGGCGCTCGCCGTGGTGGGGGGACGCGAGGAGGCGGTCCGCCTCCTCGCGAATGTCGAAATCCGAAATCCGATTCCGGGATTCCCCGGGCGGCAGTCCGGTCAGCGCAAACGACAGTCTTCGCAGCTGGGTGTGCGCGGGCGCGGGCGGGGCGGGGGAGAGGCCTTCCTCCCTCAGCTTCGCCCTGACAAAGGCATCAATCGGATGATCGGCTCCGGCGGGGACGGCGGGACGGACCGGTTTTTCAAAGGCCCAGTGCTTGCCCCAGACCGCGCCCTCTTCGATCCAGCGCTTGACCCTCTCCCGTTCGGCCTCGGTGAGCGGTTTGCGGTGCGAGTCCGGCGGGGGCATCACCTCGTCCTCGTCCGTGGAGATGAGGCGCTGCCAGACTTCGCTTTTGGCGAGGTCGCCGGGGGAAAGGGCGGCCTTCGCGGCGGCTTCGTCGTCGAGCCGTAGGTCGGCCTTGCGATGGCCCGGGTCGGGCCCGTGGCAATGGAAACAGCGGTCGGAGAGGATGGGCAGGATCTCGCGGCTGAAGTTCACCGGGCCGAATGCGCAGAGTTCCGTCTGGAAAAGGAGGAATCCTCCATTCAGGGCAAGGGCGATCCGGAGGAAGGGGGCTGGCATGAAGGATTTTAAATCCGAAGCGGTTCCGGGTCTTGTAGCGCATTCCGGTTCCTTTGGTATGTTTTGACCATGTTGGACTCCCTGCCTTCGGGCCCGCTCATGACGCTTTTCGATTGTTTGCCCGGAGTCATCTTCTACGCGAAGGACCGAGAGAGCCGTTATCTCGCGGCGAACCGGGCGATGCTTCTCGCCAAGAACCTGCGTGAACCGGAGCAATTGATCGGCAAGTCGGACCGCGACTTTCATCCCGCCGCGCTCGCCGACGCCTACGTCGCGGAGGACCGCGAGGTCATGCTGACGGGGCGGCCGGTGCTGAACCGGCCGTGGTTCGTGATCGATCGCTCGGGGCGTCCGGGCTGGTTCAACTCGAGCAAGGTGCCCCTGCGCGACCCTTCCGGGGCGGTCGTCGGTGTGGCCGGGGTCCGCTACCCGGTGGAGACGCCCGAGGACCGCGAGCGCCATTTCCGCGACCTCGCGCCGGTGGTGCGGCACCTCGAGGAACATTACTCCGACGTCGTCCCGATGGCCGAGATGGCGCGTCTAGCGGGATTGTCGCCGACCCACTTCAACCGACGTTTCCGGCAGATCTTCGGGATGGCGCCGACCCGGTTTCTTCACGCCCTGCGCCTCGAGAAGGCGCGCCAACTCCTCGTCGAAACCGATCGCAGCGTCGGCGAGATCGCGGTGGGGGCGGGTTATCACGACCAGAGCCATTTCACCCGGCATTTCCGGAAACTGACCGGGATGGCTCCCGGGAAATACCGGGCGGAATTCCGGAGGTGATCGAGACCGGCCGGGCGTTCGAGCGGATCCGGGGGCCGCCATTACTTCCGCAGTCGCGCCATATTTCGGTCCTCCCTTTTGGCGGGTCCTGATCTAACTTTTCGAAACGCCCCATGAAACGCGATTGGACGATGCTTCTTTTTTCGGGATTGATCCCCGCCTGGGCCGCCGTGGCCGAGGAAAAAATCGACTTCAATCGGCAGATCCGGCCCTTGATCTCGAATCACTGTGTGGCCTGCCACGGTCCCGATGACAAGGAGCGCAAGGCGGACCTGCGGCTCGATACGGTCGAGGGAGCGACGACGGATCTCGGCGGCTACGCCGCGGTCGTTCCGGGGAAACCCGACGAGAGCGAGATGCTCCTGCGCATCCTCAGCGAAGACGACGAGGAAGTGATGCCGCCGCCAAAGAAGGGCAAGCGCTTCACCCACGAACAGGCCGACCTGATCCGGCGGTGGATCGCCCAAGGGGGCGACTACGAGAAACACTGGTCCTACGAGCCGCCCGTGAAGCATGAGGTGCCTGCGGCGGCGGACACCGCCCAGCCCGTGAACGAGATCGACCGTTTCCTCCTCGCCCGGCTCGAGAAGGAAGGGCTCAAGCCTTCCCCCGAGGCCGACCGCCACGCCCTGGCCCGTCGGCTTTCGATCGATCTCACCGGACTGCCGCCCGCTTGGGCCGAGGTCGAGGCTTTCGTGAAGGATGCCTCGCCCGAAGCCTATGGCAAGTATGTCGCCGCGCTCCTCGCGAAGCCAGCCTTCGGCGAGCACTGGGCGCAGATGTGGCTCGATCTCGCCCGCTATGCCGACAGTTCCGGTTACCCCAGCGACCAGCCGCGCGAGATCTGGGGCTACCGCGACTGGGTCATCGGGGCGCTGAACCGCAACCTGCCCTTCGACCGGTTCACGATCGAGCAGCTCGCGGGAGACCTCCTCCCGAATCCGACGGAGGACCAGCTCATCGCCACCGCCTTCCACCGCAATACGATGACGCAAAACGAAGGCGGCACGAGCGACGAGGAATTCCGCAACGCCGCGGTCATCGACCGGGTCAACACGACGATGGCCGTGTGGATGGGCACGACGATGGCCTGCGCCCAATGCCACACCCACAAGTTCGATCCCATCACCCAGCACGAGTATTTCTCGGTCTACGCGATCCTGAACCAGAGTGCCGACGCCGACCGCAAGGACGAGACCCCGGTGCATTCCTTCTTCAGCCCCGATCAAAAGGCCAAGCGCGCCGTCCTCGAAAAGGAAATCGGCGATCTCGAGAAGCGGTTCACCGCGCCCGATCCGGCCTGGCTCAGCGGGTTCGGGAAATGGGATGCGGAGTTCCCCCGCGATCTCGCTTGGCAGACGCCCAAGCCTGACAAAGTCACCACAATTCCCGCCGAGGTCGGCGCGGGCATCGCCGGGGACGGGATCGTGACCCTCGCGAAAATGGCCGAGAAGGCGAGCCAGACCGTGGAGATCCCCCTCGCCGCCGGTCCGCTCGGCGCGCTGCGGCTGGAGACCCGGCCCGCGCCGGGATTCGGGAACTTCGTTCTCACCGGAGTGAAGGCCGAGATCGTGCCGCCCGCCAACGCGACGGGACCGAGGGCCCGCCACGTGCGCATCGAGCTGCCGGGCAAGGCGCGTTTCCTCCAACTCGCCGAGGTCGAGGTCTTCGGCGGCGGAGCGAATGTCGCGTTGAAAGGCAAGGCGAGCCACAGCAGCCAATACATGGATGCGGCCGCGGCGCGCGCCATCGACGGGCGCACCGACGGCGATTATGCGAAGGGCTCCGTGTCGCACACGAACCAGGAGGACAATCCCTGGTGGGAGGTCGATCTGGGCGCCGAGATGCCGGTCGACCGCATCGTCGTTTGGAATCGCACCGATGGAGGCACCGCGATCCGGCTCGAGCGGTTCAGCGTGATCGCCCTTGATGAAAAACGCGTCCCGGTCTGGAAGCAGCAGACCATCCCCGCGCCCAAGGACAAGGCCGAATTCGCCCTCGGCGGGCCCCAGCCTCTGACCTTTGCCGCCGCCACCGCCGACCACGAGCAGAGCGGTTTCCCCGCCGCCTCGCTCGTGAATCCCGCCCAGGGCGGAACGACGGGATGGGCCGTGGGGGGAGCGGCCGATCGCCCGCATGAACTCCTCCTGACCCTCTCGAAACCGGTGACGGTTGCCGGAGGCTCGAAACTGCGCGTCACCCTCGAGCAGCAGTCGGCCCATGCGAAACATGTGCTGGGGAGCTTCCGCATCGGTGTCACCGGCGACACCCGGGTCGCCCGGCGTCTCGCCACGCCGCCTCCGGTGCTGGCCGCCCTCCTCAAGCCGGCCGCGGAGCGCGGCGAAGCCGAGCGCAAGACCCTGACCGATCACTACGTCCGCAACATCGCTTCCGAAAGCGCGAAGGAGCGGGCCCGTCTCGCCGCGGCGCGAAAGGAGCTCGAGGCGATCAAGCCCGCGACCGTGCCCGTGATGCAGGACCTGGCGGAGAAAGACCGCCGCGAGACCAAGGTGCAGCTCCGGGGCAACTGGCAGAATCTCGGTGATGTCGTGACGCCGGCGGTTCCCGCCGCCTTCCATCCCTTCCCTGACAAGGCTCCAAAAAACCGTCTCGGTCTCGGACAGTGGCTCGTCAGCCGCGACAATCCGCTCACCGCCCGCGTCGTCGTGAACCGCTTTTGGGAGGCCGTCTTCGGCACGGGCATCGTGCGCACGAGTGAGGAGTTCGGATCACAGGGCGAGTTGCCGGTTCATCCGGAACTGCTCGACTGGCTCGCGGTCGATTTCATGGAGCATGGCTGGGACGTGAAACGCCTCCTCACGCAGTTGGTCTCGAGCCGCGCCTACCGGCAGGAGTCGCGGGTGACGCCCGAACTCGAGGAGCGCGATCCCGACAACCGCTTCCTCGCGCGCGGGCCGCGTTTCCGGCCGAGCGGCGAACTGCTCCGCGACCAGGCGCTCGCGACCGGCGGCATTCTCAGCGCGAAGATGGGCGGGCCCGGGGTGCGCCCCATGGCGCCGAACCTGGGACTCTCGACCGCCTTCGGGCGCAGCAACGACTGGACCGTCAGCGAGGGCGAGGACCGCCACCGCCGCAGCGTCTACACCGAGGTGCGCCGCAACGGGCCCTACGCGGGCTTCGCCACCTTCGACGCCCCGAACCGCGAGGTCTGCACGATTCGCCGCGGCCGGACGAACACGCCCCTGCAGGCCTTCGTGACGATGAACGATCCCGTCTTCGTCGAGGCCGCCCAGGCCTTCGCGAGACGCCTCGCCGCCGGGGTGAAGTCGGGTGATCCCGCCGCGAAGGTGCGCCAGGCCTATCGTCTCGCCCTTTCCCGCGAGGCTGACGAAAGCGAGGTCGCGACCCTGACAAGGCTCCACGGGGAAGCCCTCTCCGTCTTCAAGGCCGATCCGGAAGCAGCGAGGAAGATGGCCACCGAACCGATCGGGCCGGCCCCCGAAGGTGCGGATCTCACCGACCTCGCCGCCTGGACCACGGCGGCGAATGTGATCATGAACCTGGATGAGTTTTTGATGCGACGTTAACCCGTGACTCAAGGCGGCGGGACGCCGCTTCCACTTTTGAACCCGTGACTCGTGACCTATGACGACTCTGCGCGAAGAACAACTCCGCCTCACCACCCGCCGCCAGTTTCTCGGCAACGCCGGGCAGTTCAGCCTCGGCGCGATCGCGATGAACGCTCTCGGAGGCCCGGCCGGTGCCGCCGCGACCGGCGAAAATCCGCTCGCCTCGCGACGCCCCCACTTCGATGCCAAGGCGAAGCGCGTCATCTACCTGCACATGTCGGGGGCACCGCCGCACCTCGACCTCTTCGACTACAAGCCCGGGCTGGTGAAGCACGACGGGGAGGACTGCCCGCAGTCCATCCTCGAAGGCCGTCGTTTCGCCTTCACCACCGGGGTGCCGAAGCTGATGGGCACGCCCCGGAAGTTCGCCCAACACGGGAAGGGCGGAATCTGGATGAGCGACGCCGTCCCCAATTTCCACACGATCGCCGACGACCTCTGCGTGGTCCGCTCGATGCACACGAGCCAGTTCAACCACGCGCCGGCCGAGTTGCTCCTCTTCACCGGCTTCGAGCGCCAGGGGCGTCCCTCGATGGGTTCGTGGGCAACCTACGGTCTCGGCACCGAGAACGAGAACCTGCCCGGCTTCGTCGTCATGATCTCGAGCGGAACCCAGCCGAGCGGCGGTCAGGGCTGCTGGGGCAGCGGCTTCGCCCCCTCGGTCTTCCAGGGCGTGCAATGCCGTTCGAAGGGCGATCCCGTGCTCTTCGTCTCGGACCCGGCCGGAATGAGCCGCGACCTGCGTCGCAAGACCCTCGATGCCCTGCGCGAATTGAACGAGAAGCAAAACGCCGAGCTCGCCCATCCCGAGACCGTCACCCGCATCGCGCAATACGAGCTCGCCTATCGGATGCAGACGGCGGTTCCCGGCGTGATGGACATCACGAAGGAGCCGCAGCATGTCCTCGACGACTACGGGGCCAAGCCCGGCGAAGCAAGCTTCGCGAACAACTGTCTTCTCGCGCGCCGTCTCGTCGAGAAGGGGGTGCGTTTCGTGCAGCTTTTCGACTGGGGCTGGGACTTCCACGGCACCGGTCCGAACGAGGACATCCGCGACGGGCTCACCAACAAGATGGCCCGCACCGACAAGCCGGTCGCCGCGCTCATCCGAGACCTGAAGCAGCGCGGCATGCTCGAGGACACCCTCGTGGTCTGGGGCGGCGAATTCGGCCGCACGCCCTTCCGCGAGGGACGGACCGCCAAGAGCCAGATCCTCGGGCGCGACCACTATCCCGACTGCTTCGCGATCTGGATGGCGGGAGGCGGGGTGAAGGGCGGCTTCGAATACGGCAGGACCGACGATCTCGGTTTCGCCATCGCCGAGAATCCCGTGCATGTCCACGACCTCCAGGCCACGATCATGCATTTGTTAGGGTTCGACCACGAGAAGCTCACCTACCGCTTCCAGGGGCGCGATTACCGGCTCACCGACATCCACGGTCATGTCGTGAAGGATCTGTTGGCGTGAGAGGGGCCATGCGACGGCAACGAGGGGCGGCATTTTTGTCGCCCGGCAAGTCCGCCTCCCGATGGGCGAGAGGAATGTCGTCACTCCTCGGGATGATTTTCGCTCTGTTATCCGTGGTCGAGGCCTCGGAAAGACCCAACGTCGTCTTTCTCATCGCCGATGACCTCGGCTGGGCGGACGTCGCCTTTCACGGGGGCGCGGTGCCGACTCCGAACCTCGACCGTTTGAAGGTCGAGGGAGTCGAACTGACCCGGCACTATGTCGCGCCGGTCTGCTCGCCGACCCGGACGGCGCTGATGACGGGCCGCTGCTGGAGCCGATTCGGAGTGACCACTCCGCAGAACGGCCGGGCCCTGCCCTTTGAAACCGTGACGTTGCCGCGGGCGCTGAAGGAATGCGGCTACGACACCGCGATCACCGGGAAATGGCATCTCGGCTCGAAACCCGTGTGGGGGCCGAATCACTTCGGCTTTGACCACAGCTACGGTTCGCTCGCGGGAGGCGTGGGACCCTATAATCACCGCTACAAGAAGGGCGAGTATTCCGTGACCTGGCACCGCAACGGCGATCTGATCGAGGAGGAGGGGCACGTCACCGATCTCATCGTGGACGAGGCGGTGAGGTGGATCGGCGGACGCGGCGACGCCCCCTTCTTCCTCTACGTGCCCTTCACCGCGGTGCACCTGCCGGTGAAGGAACCGCAGGGGTGGCTCGACCGGGTTCCGGCTTCGATCACCGGCGAAGTGCCGCGTCACTACGCCGCCTGCATTCTTCATCTCGATGATGCCGTTGGGCGCATTGTCAGGGCGATCGACGGGTGCGGAAAAGGTGGCAAGACCCTGATCGTGTTCACCAGCGACAACGGCGGCAGCACCACGGAAAACAACGACGCGAAATATCCCGCCGACGACTATCCACAAGGGAAGTTGACAGGCAACAACGCCCCGCTTCGCGGCCAGAAGGGCGACCTCTACGAGGGCGGCATCCGCGTGCCGACGTTGGCGCGATGGACGGGAGCGATTCCCGCGGCTTCGACCTGCGACGCCCTCCTGCACATCAGCGACTGGATGCCGACGATCGCCGCGCTCGCCGGTTTCGAAGGCGGTTCGCGGTTGAATTGGGACGGGATCGACGCGTGGCCGGCGGTTTCGGGCAAAGGTGCGTTGCCCGGCCGGGTCATCTATTCCGCCGGTCCCGGCTTTCGTGCGAGGTCGCTGCATCACGGCGACTGGAAGCTGATCGTCCGGGACGCGGGCAAGGGGGGCGGGGGAGTGCACGAACTCTTCCATCTCGGAGCCGATCCCTCGGAGACCCGTGACCTTTCCACCGCCGAGGCCGGTAAATTGGCCGAAATGAAGGCGAGGCTTGATGCCGCCACCAAGGCCGACCGCGACGCCGTGGCGGCGAAACGCGCACAGTAGGAGTCGTCCGGGGTGGAATCCCTCAAGGTTTCAATTCCGCGCGGAATAGCGGCAGTGCCTTCTCCACCGATTTCACCACGCCCCACGACAGGGGAATGACGACGAGGATCCAGACGAGGAAAAGCTTGAATGCTTTCATGGGGACTGTGTCGGCGGTTGGGACGGGGCGTCGCCGGGCGGGCGGAGATGATACTTCGCGTCCACCGGACGGACGAGGAGGTTGGCCGCGAGTCCGACGACGAGAAGTCCGGCCATGAGGTAGAGCGTGAAGTGATAGGTCTCCCCGGGCGGGACGCCTGCGGCCTTCTTCGCTTCGGAAATGCGGTCGACGAGGGTGGGACCGATCAGGGCCGCCGCGGACCAGGCGGTGATGAGGCGGCCGTGGATCGCCCCGACCTGGTGGGTCCCGAAGAGATCGCGGAGGTAGGCGGGGATGGTGGCGAAGCCTCCTCCATACATCGAGATGATCACCGCGGTCAGCGCCACGAAGAGCACGAGGTCGCCCCGGCCCTGGGTCCAGGGAACCGCGCAATAGAGGATCGCGCCGAGGACGAAATAAACGCAATAAACGGCCTTGCGGCCCGTGAGGTCGGACGTCGAAGACCAGAGAAACCGGCCTGCGAGGTTCGCGAGGGACAGCAACCCGACGTATCCGGCCGCCGCGCCGGCGGAGACGTTGAACATGTCCTGGATCATGGGGGCGGCCTGCCCGAGAATGCCGATCCCGGCGGTGACATTGAGGCAAAGCACGATCCAGAGGAGCCAGAACTGCGGAGTCCGCCAGGCCGTGTCGGCGGCGACGTTGGCGGTGGTGACGAGGCGCCGGGGGTGCGCGGAGGGGATCCATCCCTCCGGTTTCCAGCCATCGGCGGGCACGCGCACGATCGCGGCACCGAGCAGCATCCAGAGCGCGTAGAGTCCGGCCATGACGAGCATGGCCCGCGAGGCCCCCACGGAGGTGTCGGTCGCGAAGCGGTTGATCAACTCCTGCGCGAGCGGAGCCCCGATCAGCGCGCCTCCCCCGAAACCCATGATCGCCATGCCCGTGGCCATCCCGGGCCGGTCGGGAAACCATTTCACGAGGGTCGAGACCGGCGAAATGTAACCCAGTCCGAGCCCCACCCCTCCGATGACTCCGTAGCCGAGGTAGAGCAGCCAGAGCTGGTGCGTGGCCACGGCGAGCGAGGAGATGACGAGGCCCCCGCAGAAGCAGACCGCCGCGGCGATCATGGTGAGCCGGGGGCCGTTGCGCTCGACCCACTTCCCGAACACGGCGGCGGAGAGCCCCAGCATGGCGAGGGCGATCGAGTAGGCCACGCCCACGTCGGCCTGGCTCCAGTCTCCCTCGATCGGAGCAGTCACGCCGAGGGCCCGGGAGAGCGGCACCTTGAAGACGCTGAAGCCGTAGATCTGGCCGATGCACATGTGCACGGCGATGGCGGCGGGAGGAACGAACCAGCGGTTGAAACCCGGCTTCGCGACGGTCGCTTCGCGGGAAAGGAGCTGGGGAAGAGCAGGCATCACGGCACTTTCATAGCGGCCGCGCCGGGTCGAGGCAAGCGGAAAGGATCCCGTCCCGATGGGTGAGGCAACGAGGAAGGGCTTCGTCGCTGGAAATCCGCGCCGCTTTGGCAACGGGGACTCCGAAAAGACCGCGGCGGTTCGCGGATTCGGCCGGGCCCCCGCGACTCAGCCTCCGGTGGCGGCGGTCACCACACCCGCGACCACCGTGAAATTGACCCGGAAGGGGGAGTAGTCCATCGTCACGATGAGCGGTTCCCCGTCGATGCTGATGACCCGGTGGCGGCGGTCCTCGAGCACGGCGAGGGCCTCGGCCGCCTCGAGCGGCAGACCGACATAGCGGGAGTAGTCGGGAAGACGCCACTCTCCGAGATCGACGGCCCCGTTCCCGTCGCCGTCCATCCCGTCGAACCAGTCCTGGATCTCGAAGTTGCCGAGCCGGTCGCTGTTGTCCAATTCCACGTAGGTCACCTTGCCGTCGGCATTGGCATCAAGGCGGGCGAAGCTGCGCTTCGCCCGATCGACCGGCACGGTCGTTCCCTGGGGCAGGCGTCGGCCGAGGGCGCGGGCGAACTCGGAGAAGGAGATTGCCCCGTCGCGGTTGCGGTCGATTTTCGAAAAGTTGCGCGGGAGGCGGAGGCCGGGAGCGGCCGCGCGCCATTCGCCGGGGCTGAGCGATGCGTTTCCGTCCCGGTCGCGCGACTGGAACAATCGGGCCAGCTTCGCCACCATGGCTGGAGAAGCCGGGCGAAGGGATTTGGCCGAGGCATCGGCCGCAGGCGCGAAGACAAGAATGGGAAGCAAAATGAGGAGAGCGGGGCGGAGGACAATCATTGATCGGCTTTTATCCGTTTTACCCTCGCGGATCAAGCCGAAATCGGGGGCACGTTTCAAAAACGCAGATAGATCCGGCGGCGGTGCATCCACCAGACCACCAGCCAGAAGACCAGCGCCGGGAGGATCGCCTCCACCACCGGCTTCGTCGTGCCGGTGAAAAGCACGTCCGGCAGATGGATCTTCAGCTGCCCCAGGGTCCAGCCTCTCGAGAGCTGTCCCATCACGTAGATCGCGAGCGGATTCAGCCCGGCCACCACCAGCGGAAAGGTCCAGCCCTTCCACCCCTTCAGATCGATCGCCCAGTAAAACACCGCCAGCAGCGCCGTCACGTAGGCTCCGCTGAAGAGCATCCACGACGGCGTCCAGAGCCGCTTCACCACCGGGCACACGGTCACCCCGAGGATCACGCCCGCCGCCAGCATCGCCGCCGCGGCGAGAAGGAGCCGCCGCACCTTCACCCCCGGTGCCACCGCCTCGTTCCGCAACAGTTCGCCGGACATCAGCCCCGCCAACATCGTGACAAAGGCCGGCACGAAATTCAGCGTGGTGTAGCCGCCCGGATTGCCCGCGTAGGGTTCGCTCCGCGGAAAGAGATTCAGGAACCAGCCGTCGAAGGCCGCCGCCACGTTCGTGTGGATCGACCAATGCCCGAAAAATCCCGGCAGCTTGCCGATCTCGCCCGCGGTCGCCGCCACCGCATTCGCCTCCGGCACCGGATAAAGCACGAAGGCCAGCCAGGTCGCCGTCAGCACCGCCGTCCCCGCCAGCAGTTGCGTCCGCCCCCCCCGACCCGCCAGCAGCAGGAGGAATGGGTAGCCCAGCCCGATCTGGCAGAGCACGTTCGTGAAGATCCAGGTCGTCTCCTTCGCCGAGGCCGATGTCAGGAACACCCCCAGCAGGATCAGGCCGAGCGCCCGCGACCACGCATGGACCACGAGGCGTCCGCGACTTTCGCCCGTGGCTGCCCGTTTCGCATACGAATACGGCACCGCCACTCCCACGATGAACATGAAGGCCGGTTGGATCATGTCCCACAGCGCGAAACCGACCCCGCGGAAATGACTGATCCATTCCGGGTGCGAGGTTTGGAAACCAAGCCACTTCAACAGCGCCGAATCCGAGTCCTTCGCCATGGTTGCGAGGCCGAATCCGCTCATCGCCAGCAGGATCATGACCGCCCCGCGATAGGCATCGAGCGAGAGGAGACGGGCGGACGGGGAGGGATTGCCGGATTCCATGGGTGACATTCGATGTCGGATGCTACCGGACGCGGTCCCGTGGAAAAGCGAAAAACATTCCTCGAATGCGCCCTTCAACGCGATCAAAGCGTCTCGCCGGGGATGAACCGGGGAATCAGCCGGATGGCGTGGGGAGGAACGGTTCCCGATTCGGCGAGCTTGAGCGCGGCGGCGGAGAGCTTCCGCGGAAGGAGGGCCGGATCGACCGTGTAGCGGGCGACCTGGGGCGAAAGATGTCCGAGAAAGGCCTCGTCATCGCGTGAGATCAGCGCCAGATCGCGCGGGAGACGAAAGCCGGTTTTCAAGAGGTGGGTCATGACCGTGAGGACGTGAACGGCGCGCGCGACGAGGATGCCGGTGGGCCGAGGAGTGGAGCGCAGGGCCGCATCCAGTTGCGAGAGGAGGTGGTCCGGACTTCCGTCATGATGCAGCACGGTGAGAAGCGGTGCCTCTTTTCCCGCGAGGGCCTCGCGCAGTCCCGCCTCGCTCTCGGCCTCGCCGCCGGTGGCGCCCTCGGGCAGGCAGAGCAGCACGTGCCGGTGGCCTTTCTTCCGGAGAATTCCACCGGCATGGCGGCAGGCGGCGCGGTAATCGAGATCCACCGAAGGCAGGGGAATGTTTCCGTCACACGATCCCGCGACGAGACAGGGCAGCCCGCTGCGGTGGAACCAGCGCTGCATGGGTTCGCGCGAACCGAAGGTGATCCAGGCGGCGGCGGCTGTCCGGGAGGTCAGTTCCCGCAGCGCCCGCTCGGGTTTCCGGGAAAAGCAGGCGGGGCTGACGATCAGTTCCAACTGGAAACCGGCGCGGGCGAGGTGGGTGCGCAGTTCGTCCACCATGACCAACGCCGATGGAGGCATCGCCAGGAGCGGCCGCGAGGCGATTGCGGCGATGAGGCGCGGAATCCGGCGCTTTCTCCGGCGCGGGCCGTTCAGGATCCGGCAACGCTGGCGCGGCGAACGCTCGATTTCGCCGTCGCGCGAGAGCTCTCCAAGCGCCGCGCGCAGGGTCGGCCGGCTCACCTGGAATCTCCGGGAAAGCTCCCGTTCACCGGGGAGGAACTCGACCCAGGTGCCGCGTGCGATCGCCAGCCGCAGGGTCCGGGCCGTCTCGTCGATGAGGGAACGGCGGCGCGGGAGTTCTTCGCTGGGTTCGTCCATCTGGTAAGGAAAGTTGACCAGAAGGGTGCCCTTGTCACCCGGCTACGGCAAGGGGCAAAGTGATCGTGTTGATGATGACTCCCAACGGTCCCCGAATCCCCGCCGCCGACACCTGGGCGATCCTCTCAGACTACGAGCGCGACGGCGTCTCTCTCGTGCGTGGTCTCCTCTCCGCGGAGGAGGTCCGCGCGATTCGCACGGAACTCGAACGATACATCCGCGAAGACCTCCCCGGCAAACCGGCCGATGCCCGAACTCTCGAGGCGGACGAGACGACGGTGCGCAACCTCTGGCGCCTCGAGGTGCACAATGCGTTCTTCCGCGACTTCGCGGCGCGCGAGGATCTGAGGAGTCTCATCGCGCCGCTCGTGAAGGGCGAGCCGGTCCTTGCCGGAGTCGAGACCTTCAACAAGCCGGCCCGGATCGGCTCGGGGGTGCCGCCACATCAGGACAACGCCTACTTCTGTCAGACGCCGCCCGACGTGCTCACGGTCTGGATCGCGATCGATCCGGTGACCGAGGCCAACGGGCCGGTGACCTACGTGAAAGGATCGCACCGCCTCGGACCGCTTCCGACGAAACCTTCGGGTGTGCGCGGCAACAGCATCGGCCTCGCCGGAATGCCTGCGGCGACGGAGGAGGAACTGCTTGTCGCCCTGCTCGAGCCCGGCGACGCGACGATCCACCACTGCGACACGATCCACTATTCCGCGCCGAACACCACGGACCATCCCCGCCTTGGATTTCTCCTCGTCTTCCGTGGCAGCCATACGGAAACTGATCCAGCGCTGAAGGCGGCTTACACGGCCGCAGTCACGAGGACGCCACCGGCATGAAGGGAAAAGGAGACAGAATCATGCGGGGTGGAATCATGGGAAAGCGGGAAATTCCTTTCCTCATCTTCATGATTTCACCCTTCATGATTTTGTCTCATCCGCTCCTCGCCCGCGACCTCCGCGTCGGCGTCGATCCGGACGTGCCGACGATCCACCACGCGATCAAATTCGCGCAGCCCGGTGACACGATCCATCTCGAACCCGACAAGGTCTATCGCGACTACGCTGGCTTTTACGATAAGAAGGGCGCGCCCGGAAAACCCGTCACTCTCGACGGTCATGGCGCGACCCTGGAGGGCTCGGATCCCCTCGATCCCGCCCGGTGGCGCGAGGTTTCGCCGGGCCTCTTCGCCGCCGACGATTTGCTCCCCAATCTCAGCGACGCCGTGATCGGCCGCTGGTTCTTTCTCTTCGACGGGAAGATGCAGTTGATGGGCCGCACCTCGAAGGGGCGCAGCGAGCCGCTCAAAAAGCCTGAGGATCTCCAACCGGGCGAGTGGACCTTCGTGAAGGATCCCTCGCGCGAAAAGCGACCGTCGAAGCAGATCTACGGGAGCTTCTACATCAAGCTCGCCCCCGGCATCTCCCTTGCCGACGCGAAGATCGCCGTGCCGGTGCGCAGCGCGGGCGTGCAGTTCTCCGGCGACAACGCGCATCTCGTGATCAAGAACCTGACCGCGACCCATCCCTACAACGACGGCTTCAACATCCACGGCGACTGTCGCGACGTCGTCTTCGAGAACATCCGCGCGATCGAGTGCGGCGACGACGGTATCAGCGCCCACGAATCGGCCCAGTATCGCGTCGATCACTTCACCAGCATCGGGAACAGTACTGGCATTTGCGACACCGGCACCGCACAGACGAGCTACCGGAACGTCTTCATCGCGGACTGCGTCGGCTTCGATCTCTACTTTCTCGACGAGGGCCGATACTCCCTGACCAACGCCCTGATCCTGTCGAAATCGCAGAATCCCTTCTCCGTCACCGGCCGCGACGATGGCGACTGCCATCTCACGTTGGAGAACGTCCACTTCCGCCGCCTCGTCGAGCCACGGATCGGGCATGTCGCCCTGAAGGCCTCTGTTTCAGGAACACGCTGCACTTTCGAGGGGCTAGACCTAAGAGTCAGCGGATCAGCCACATGGGGAAACTCGATCCTCAACGGTCACCCGTCCGAACCCGGTGCCACCGGGGGCGATCCGGAAGCCCTCCGGAAACTGATCCCGCCTTCCTGGCAAATCCACCAACCATGAAGTCACTTACCCGACTGCTGCCATTTCTGCTCGCCCTTCCGGTGGCTGCCGCCGATCCTCTCGGCATCGGCTCACGGCTCGAACTCTTTGTTGACCGACATCTTGTGGAGCGATTCGAGGGCACCGCATTGAAACTGAATCCGCCCCGCGACGAGGGTGAGGTCCTCCGTTTCGACCGCCCGTGGGAAGGGGTTTTCTCGGGCTATGGGACGGTCCTTCACGATGGAGATCGCTACCGTCTCTACTACCGCGGCAAACCCGATTTCCAGTCCGACGGTGTCGCCGAAGTTGTCTGTTACGCCCAGAGTCGTGACGGCATCCAATGGGAACGACCGGTCCTCGGCCTGCATGAATACGAGGGCAGCCGCGACAACAACATCATCCTGACCGAATCACCGATCGCGCACAATTTCTCACCCTTTCTCGACACCCGGCCCGGCGTGTCGCCGGAGGAACGTTTCAAGGCTCTCGGCGGTGCCATTTACAAGAATCCCGGTGGCGGGTTGTTCGCCTTTGCATCCGCCGACGGGATCCATTGGAAAAAACTGAGTGACAAGCCCGTCATCACCAAGGGCGCTTTCGATTCGCAGAATGTTGCCTTCTGGTCGGCCCACGAGGGGCGCTACGTCGCCTATTTCCGCACCTTCACCGCCGGCGTCAGCACCGCGGGCGAATGGCGGCTCGATGGCTTGCGCGGAATTTCACGCGCCGTTTCAGAAGATTTCCTGACCTGGTCCGAGACCAGCCCGATGCGCTACGAGCCGGCCCAAACCGAGCATTACTACACCAACCAGACCCATCCCTACTTCCGCGCTCCCCACCTTTACCTCGCCACCGCCGCCCGTTTCGTGCCGGGCCGCAATGCCCTGAGCATTGAGGAAACCGTCGCTCTGGGCGTGCCCGATCGCTACGCCAGGGCAGCGCGCGACACGACCGACCCTGTCCTCCTCACTTCCCGCGACGGCGAGACCTACGACCAGACGTTTCGGGAATCTCTTGTTCCTCCGGGCCTGCGTCCCGAGAGGTGGATCTCGCGCAGCAACTACCCCTTGCTCAATCTCGTCCAGACCGGACCCGAAGAAATGTCGTTATACATTCAGCACGACTACGGGGCACCAAGCGCCCACGTGCGGCGTTATTCGTGGCCGCTCGATCGCATCGCGAGCGTGACCGCCGGATACGAGGGAGGCGAGTTCGTGACCCGTCCGCTCGTCTTCGCTGGCGGACGTCTCCACCTGAACTTCTCAACCTCCGCCGTGGGCTCGATCCGCGTCGAGATCCAGGATGAAACCGGCAACGCCATTCCCGGTTTCACTCTCGGAGACAGCACCGAACTCATCGGCAATCGCCTCGACCGGGTCGCGACCTGGGGCGAACGCGACGACCTCTCCTCTCTCGCCGGCAAGGCGGTGCGACTGCGCTTCGTGATGAAGGGCGCGGATGTCTATGCGATGCGCTTTGCGGAATAAACTCCCTCCAAACCCCGACCCACCCTCGTCTCATGAAAGCTGCCGCCATTCTTTTCCTTCTTCCGCTTGCCGCCCACGCCGCCGAATCCCTCGATCTCGGCTCGCGTTGGGAACTCTTTGTCGACGAGTATCTCGTTGCGGAGAAAAACAATGTCGCCCTGAAGCTCCATGAACCGGTGAAGCGTGAGATCGTCCTCACCACCGACCAGCCCTGGGAGGGCAAGACCTGCGCCTATTTCTCGGTGATCCAGGACGGTGGCAAGGTGCTGATGTATTACCGCGGCTCGTCGGGCGGTTCGGACCACAGCGATGCCCAGGTCACCTGTGTCGCCGAAAGCACCGATGGCATCCATTTCACCCGGCCGAAGCTCGGTCTCATCGAGGCCGGCGGAACCAAGGACAACAACGTGATCTGGCGAGGGGTGGAGTCGCACAACTTCTCGCCCTTCCTTGACGCAAATCCGAAAGCTAAGCCCGAAGAACGCTACAAGGCGCTCGGTGGCGTGAAGCAGCCCGGCAAGAACTGGCACCAGGGCGAGACGCCGGGCGGACTCTATGCCTTCGCCTCGGCCGACGGGATCCATTGGGAGAAGATGAAGGAGGAACCCGTCATCACCAAGGGCGCCTTCGACTCGCAGAACCTCGCCTTCTGGGACACGACGCGCGATCGCTACGTCTGCTTCAGCCGGATCTTCTCGAACAAGGTCCGCGCGGTGCAGAGCAACACCTCGACCGATTTCCTGGCGTGGAGCGACGGAGTGCCGCACCGCTATGCCGAGGGCGTGCCGATGGAGCATTTCTACACCTCCGCGACGGTGCCGTGCCCGACCGCGCCGCATCTCTTTCTGTCCTTTCCGAAGCGCTATGTCACCAGCCGCAAAAAGGTGCCGGATCATGAGGCCGGCGGCGTCTCCGACGCGGTCTTCATGTCGAGCCGCGACGGGGTCAACTGGGATCGTCCCTTCCTCGAGGCCTGGGTCCGTCCCGGTCCGGACCTGAAAAACTGGACGGACCGTAACAACATGACCGCGAACGGCATCGTCGTGACCGGGGAAGGGGAGTGGTCGCTCTACATCAGCGAGCATTACCGCCACGACGACCACCGCATCCGGCGGCTCACCGTGCGGAAGCAGGGCTTCGCCTCGATGCACGGCGATGCGAAGGGGGGAAGCTTCACGACAAAGCCACTCGTTGTCGGGGGAACGAAGCTTTTTATCAACTACGCCACCTCCGCCGCAGGAACGGTGGGCATCGAAGTTCTCGATGAAGCGGGAACCGTGGTCGCCGAAGTGAAGGAACTTTACGGCGATGAGTTCGAGGCGCCCGCACCTGATTTGAGCGCGCTCAAGGGAAAGACGGTCCGCTTGCGGGTCTCCCTGAAAGACGCCGACGTCTACGCGATGCGGTTCGGGGATTGAGGCGATCGGCCCATGCCCGGCCCGTTATGCAGCCGGCTTCTCATCCACAGCACTTCTTGAACTTCTTCCCCGATCCGCACGGACAGGGATCGTTGCGCCCGATCTTGGGCGCGTCTCGGACATAGGGGGGTGCCGGCGGGGTGTGCGTCGGGTGGAGAAACGCATCGAGCGGATCCTCCTCGAATTCCTCCTCTTCGTCCTCTTCGTCCTCTTCGTCCTCTTCGTCCTCTTCGTCCTCTTCGTCCTCTTCGGCGGCGGATGGATCGAAACACGCCCACCAGCCCGTTTCCGCGAAGACGTCAGAGACGAGGGAGGTCCGGGCGATGAAGTGTTCGTCGTCTCCGGCTCCGCCCGCCTCGAGGCGGCGTTCGATGTCATCGAGCGTTTCAAACATCGGGTCACACCAACCGGCCTCGTAGGCGCTCCGAACCCGCTCCCGGAGCGAGGTGAAGCCGAGGTCGGCGGCAGCGGAAGAGAGCGCGTTCCAGATGAAGGCGGGCTCGCGTTCGAGCTTGGTATCGAAAAGCTCCGCGAAGTAAGACTCGACCCTCTCGCGCGGAAGCAGGTCGTTCGTGACAAGGGTGGAGTAGCAATCAACGATCGTGCCCCCGCGGACAAACTCATCGATCGTGGAGTCCTCGAGCACGGAGCGAAGGGGCGATTCGTCGCCGTCGAACACGCTGGCGAGAACCCGGCCGAGCGATTCGGTGAGGGCATCTCCCCAGATTTCCTCGGGCAGATCGCCGGGCAGGGCGACGAGAGAGAGGAGCGGTTTGAAGGCCCGCGTCTCCCCGGCCCGGGCGAGGAGGAAGGCGCTGAAGGTGAGTCGGAGCCAGGACGGATCATCGGCGGAAATGGCCTCGGGGGCGGATTGCCACTCCTCGAGCACGCCGAGCAGTGCCGGAACCATCTCATCGAGCCGGTCCGTCATCTCAGCGACCAGGTGATCCGGATAGGTGTAGGGAGGGATCCTGCCGAGCTGGTCGAGGAGGGATTCGGGAGATTCGGCCATGCAATCCCCGTTCTGGACCCGAATTCGGCGCGGCGCAAGGGCCGGATCATCCGACCAGCGGATCGCTCGAGCGGCCGCCGACTCGCTTCGACCGAATTTCCCTCTTCCTGCTCGCAAGGGCCAGAATATCGGGTAAACTTAATAATCTCCATGGCTCGCCGCAAACGCACCTCGTCCTCTTCCCGTCGATCCGGTCCTTTTTCCTCGTTTTCGGGTGGCAAAGGTCGTGGCCGCAAGGGCAGGGCGAAGCGCACCTCGTTCGTGGTCCGGATCGGCCGGATGGTGAAGCGTTGCGTCGTCGTCGGGGTCCTCGTCGCCGCCGCAGGAATCGGCTATTACGGATGGAGGGCGTCGAAATTCGACCTCGCCCTCGTCAAGGAGATCCCCGAGCGCACCCTTGTCTACGACCGGAACGGCATGCTCATGGGCCATGTCGCCGGACACGGGGAAAACCGGGTCTCGGTGCCGGCCTCGCAGGTCTCGGAGCATTTCATCAAGGCGCTCCTCGCGCGGGAGGACAACCGCTTTTACGACCACCACGGAGTCGATCCGATCGGGGTGCTGCGGGCGATCGTGACGAACGTGAAGTCGGGTGGAAAGGCCCAGGGTGCCTCGACCCTCACGATGCAGCTCGCGAGGAACACCTACGGGATGCGCGAGATGTCGCTGCAACGCAAGATCATGGAAGCCGCTCTCGCGATCCGGCTGGAGCGCGAGTATTCGAAGGAGGAGATCCTGACCTACTACATGAACCGGGTCTATTTCGGGTCCGGACTCTATGGAGTCGAGCGGGCCGCGCAGGGCTATTTCATGAAGTCTGCCTCGGCGCTGACCTTGGCGGAGGGCGCGATGCTCGCCGGGGTGATCCGGGGTCCGAGCCTGCTCAATCCCTTCCGCAGCATGGAGAACGCGAAGGACATCCAGGGCGAGGTCCTCGACCGGCTCTTCGCCTCGGAACTCGTCACCGGGAAGGAGGCGGAAGCGGCCAGGTCACAGGTCATCGCCCTGCGTCCGCCCGAGCAACGCCTGGCCACCGGCAGTTATCCTCTGCAGGCCGTGTTCGACCTGCTCGAGGACTACCTCGCCCCGCACCTCATCGAGACGGGCGGCCTGCGCATCCACACGGCGATCGATTCGGGACTGCAGGAAGTCGCCGAACGCGCGCTCGACGCGCATCTCGCGACGATCGAGCGTTATCCGGGCTATGCCCACGCACCGCGGAGTTCGCACCGCGACGGTGCCAACACCCGGTATCTCCAGGGATCGGTCGTGACCCTCGACAACCAGACCGGAGGCATCGTGACCCTCGTCGGAGGAAGGGACTTCGGGGAGAGCGCCTTCAACCGCGCCTTGTCCGCGAAACGCCAGGCCGGTTCCACCTTCAAGCCCTTCGTTTACGCCGTCGCCTTCCATCGGGCCGGACTCGAGCCGAACACCCGCATCAGCGATGATCCGGTCACGATCGGGGGCTGGTCTCCGAAAAACAGCGACGGCACCTATCGCGGAGAGCTTCCCGCCGCAGCCGGGCTGATTCTCTCGCGCAACACCATGTCGGTCCGGGTCGGCCAAATGGCCGGGACCGCCAACCTCCGCGACCTCGCCAAGGCCCTGAAATTCGGCGAAATCCCGAATTCTCCGATCGTCTCCCTCGGGACCTTCGAGACGACGCCCGTTACGATCACGAGCGCCTATTCGACCTTTCCGACGGGAGGAGTGAACCTGGCCCCCTTCCTGATCGCGAAGATCGAACGGGCCGACGGAGTGGTGCTCTACGAGAACGAACCCTCGGGACGTCGCATTTTTCCGGAGGGAGTCGCCTCGACCGTCTCGAACATCCTCGGCCGGGTCGTCGACGAGGGCACCGCGAGCGGGGCGCGCAAGGACGGATACCGTGCCCCGGCGTATGGCAAGACCGGGACCACGAACGACTATCACGACGCCTGGTTCGTCGGCTACACGGACAAACTGACCACGGGCGTCTGGGTCGGCCTCGACCAGCCGAAGACGATCATGGACCGGGGCTACGGCAGCACCCTCGCGCTCCCGGTCTGGACCGAGGTGATGAAAGCCGCCGAAGGCCGGGGGTTCGCCGCCGCGAGGCTGCCGGGAACCAACAGCGGTCTCCTCGTCGCCAGTCCCGTCGAGGTTGGCGCGGGAGTGGGAGCGGGAGGCAACTCCGGTGGAGGCGGAATCGGCCGGGCCTTCAAGGGCGTGGGACGATTCCTCTTCGGAGAGTCGAAACGGTGAAAACCCCTCCGCATGAAGCGGGGAAGGGTCACTTCATCCCGAGCGCTTTCCGCAGGTGGGGTTCGAGCGCGTCCGCCTGCCGCATGAAACCCAGATCGTTCGGATGCGATCCGTCGGTGGTGCCTTCGGTGTCGTCGCCGAGGAGGCCCTCGCCCTCGACGTAGGTGAGTCCCTTGACGCCCGACTTCACGAGGTTGTCGTAGGCCCGGACGAAGGCCGAACGGCTCCCCGCGTGCCGGTCCCGCTTCGATTTCATGATCCAGGCGTTCGTGTAGGTGCGGTCCTCGACGAGAACGATCGGCGTGTCGGGCCGGGCCTCGCGCAATTGCCGCACAAGGGCTTCGGCGCGTTCCGCGACCTCGGGTTCGGTCATGTTGGGGAGGCAGTCAATCACGTAGACGGCCGCGTCGATCTCGGTGAGGAGGGCTCCGACCTCGGGCTCCATCCTGCCGTTGCCGGAAAAACCGAGATTGATGACCGGTTTGTCGAGGCGCCGCCCGAGGATTGCCGGATGCGGCATGCCGGGACGCGAGGCCGAGGCCCCGTGGGTGATCGAGGTTCCATAAAAGACGATCGGTTTCTCCTTGCGCGGAGCGACCGGCTGGAAGGTGGCGCCCTCGGGAACTCCGACCTCCACCTTGACCGTCGAGTTGTAGAGCGGGAGGTAGGCGAGGTAGGTCCGCAGGGCCGGATCGAGACCGCTGATGACCTGCGTCGTGGTGACTTCCTTAGGTCGCGAGACCTCGACCCATTTCCACTTTCCGCCATCGAGGGCATAGAGGTCGATGCCGCTCACCCCGGTGGCCGGCATGTGAGGCAGGGCGAGAGCGGCACCGGCGACGGTGTGGCGGAGATGGATCGTGGTCGCGTCGGTGTTGAAACGGAACGAGATCCCCGCGCTGTTGCGCGAGAGACTCCAGACCGGGGGGCGGACGATCTTCTCCGCCTTCGCCGGAAGGCGGTCATAGCGGGCCGCCAGTTCCGTCGGGGCCCAGCCCTGCCCTTCGACGCCCCACGCCGAGACATCGTGCCAGACGGGTTCGGTTGAAGGAGGGGCTTCAGCGCCGGGACTGCTCGTGCAGAGAACCGCGGCGGCGCCAAGGCCGTGAATGAGGAGGGCGGGAATTCGCTTCATTGTATCGACAATGGAGCGCAGCGGCGGGATCAGTCAATCGGGGATCGAGGCACGCGGATCATCCTCCAGCCGCGACCCGGAGCCCTCCGCCTCACCGAAATCCGCCGTTGCCGGACCGGGCAACTGATGCGATGAACGGTCTTTGGCAAGTAACATTTTGACAGGGATGGGCCTTTCCCTACGACCCCTCGAGCCCGGAATCCTCCCCGGGGACGCCTTCCGGATTCCGGAGGGTGCTCGTTCCATTACGGTCGGAAGGGCCCGGGCCAATGAACTGAGGGTCCAACATGCCTCCGTCTCGTCGTTTCACGCCACGATCGAGGTGCACGACGCCGCCTCGATCGAAGTCATCGACCACGAGTCGAGCAACGGCACCTTCGTCAACGGGATCCGTGTCGGGCGTCATCGCCTCGTCGAGGGGGATCTGCTGCGGTTTGCGACCGCCGAATTCCGGATCCAATCAGGTTCAGCGGATGCGGTCGACCTGAGGAGTTCCCAAAATGAGTCGTGCGGTCCGCGCCCCGCTTCCGAAGGGGGCTCCGGTCGGGGCGATGGAGAGGCGGAGCCCGGTTCGTTGATCCTTCTCCCCGGGACCCAGCTCCGGACGGCGACCGAGGATGAACGGGAGACCGGACCGGAACCTCTGCGGCCCTTGGCGGAAGTCGAGGCTGCGGAAGCTCGAAGCGAGGCCGCCTTCTCCGGGGAACGCGAGGTTCTGATGCGGGAGATCGACCAACTCCGCAGCCACCGAGACGAGGCGATGCGTTCCGGAGCGTCGCTCCAGACGCTCCTCGAGCGTCTCGGAACCGACCTGCGAGAGCGCGATGAACAACTGCGGACCCGCGACGACGAAATCCGCCGTCTCCGACGTGAGCTTGACGAGGCCGTTCAGCGCGAGCAGCGCCTCGCGGCCGGACAAAGTGAAGCCCGGCGGGAGGTGATCGAGCGAGAGGGGGTGATCGCCGGGTTGAATTACAAATTGCAGACCCGCGACGGCCAGTTGCGGCAGTTGGACGAGCAGCGAGCCCGGCTCCAGCAGATCTGCGACGACGATGCCGCCGCCCTCGCGGAACTCGAGGCCACCCAAGCGCGGACCGCCGCCGACCTTGTCGATGCGAAAGCCGGGCGCGCCGCCGCCCTCGGAGATGCCGAGGCGCTTCTTGCGCGTCTTTCCGGATTTGCCGACCGGCTCCTCGTCGATTGGCGGGCATGGATCCCGCAAGGCCGTTTCGCCGCGATCGGCGACGGAGCGGATGAAGGTGCCGTCTTCGCCCGGGTCGCCGCCGTCGCCGACGCCATTCGCGGGGAACTCGACCGGATCGAACCCATCTGGCACCGCCACGGAGAGGGAGTGCAGGGCGAACTCCAGCGACGGTGCGACCGCCTCCGCGCCGACCTCGGCGGCCTCGGGGATGAGATTGCGCGCCGACAGGGAGAACGCTCCGCCCTCGAGGGCGACCTGGCCCGGCTCCGCGAACTCATGGACATCGAGGTCCGACGGGCCCAAGGCCTCAGCCGCAGAGGGATCGAGATCGAGATCCCGGAACGCTTCGAGGCCATGACCATCCCCCGGGACCACGAGCAGGAACTCCTCCGCGCCCTCGTCGAGCGCCGCGAGGGGCTCGACCAACTCCTCGAGGGCTACCGCCGCTCCCGCAAACTGCGAGACGTTCATCATGACCTCGCGGACTTCCGGGATCGCCTCGCCGAAATCCTCGGGGCGGCGGGCGTGCGTGCCTTCGAGATCGCCGTTGGCACGTCGCTGACCTTACGCCAACGGCGCGAGGTGCAGGTCCTGAGCCGGAAAGGATGGGGGACCCGTCAATACGCCGAGATTCCCTTCCAGCCCGGCGAGGTCGTCAAGGTGATCCGGCCCGGCTACCGCCTCGGCGAAGGGGAAGAGGCCGTGATTCTCCGCAAGGTCGAAGTGCTCATCCAAGGGGTCGAGGAATGAGGCGTTTTCTGATCCAGTGCGCCGCCGCGACCGGGATCCTCGTGCAGGGCGGGCCCGTCGTGTCCGGGGAGGACGATCCCGTCGCCCGTTGGCTTACCGTCTACGGATGGATCCAGACCGCCGAGCGTCTCGCCGGGGCCGACCAGTGGCCTCTCGCTCTCGGCAGCTATCTCGAGGCGAACCGGCTCCTCGCCGCTCTCGCCGAAGCCCACCCCGCCTTCGAGCCGGAGATGGTCGCCTATCGTCGCGAGGCGCTCGCCGGGACGATTGCCCGGACCGAGACCCGTCTCACCACGGACGAACATGAGACGATGATGAAGTATCGCGACTTCATCGAGTCGCTCGAACTCGGCGAAAGGCAGCGCTACAACAACGAATTCGAGGCCGCCCTCGGCACGCTTGGCATGGCCAGGGCCGTTCTTGACGAGATCATCGCCGGGAAACCCGCCGAATTCCGGGCGGCCGTGGCCTCCCAATACGACCGACTCGAGTCCGGCATCGCGTGGCTCGATTCCCAGGTCCATTTCGAGGCCCGCAGCCGTCCCACCGCTCCCGTCGATGACGCCACCGATTGGGGGACGACGCGATTTGTGCGGGAATCCGACCTTCCCGGGAGTCCGGCCGCGACGGCCGTGTCTCTGGCCCTCTTCCCCCCGTCCGTGGCCCTCGCCCACTCCTCCGCGACTGCCGCGACTGCCGCGACTGCCGCGACCGACCCGGGCTCGTCCGAGCCCAACGGCCCGCGCCGTTTCCGGATGAATTCCCGTCAGGATCCCGTCGATCCCGGACCGGTCCCTCCGGTTCCCGATCCCTGATTTCCCTGAAAAAATGGTTTGTCGCCGCGAAATTTGTTTGTATAGCAAGAGGCACTGAATCGCTCCCGACCCTTCCCATGAAAGGCATCTCCCTCATTTTCGGACTTTCCCTGCTCGTGTGCACTGCTTCCCAGGCCGGTTGGCGATGGGACAAGGACGCCTACGAGGGTGCCAAGTCCGGGGTTGAGCAGCGCGTCACCAGTCCCAGCTACTGCTTTGACGCCGGGTTTGAGTTCGCCGGTTATTTCTCAGGATTCTGGCCCGAGGACAACCGCCTCGAGGATGCCATGGGCGGGGGGATCGCGATCTCCTACTTCTTCGGGCACAACTTCGGGCTCGAGGGCAGCTACCACCTTCACGGTTCCGGCACCGCCGATGGCAGCGACATCCAGGTGGGCAAATTCAACGCGGTCTACCGCATTCCCCTCGGCGGCGAGTGCTGCAGCACGATCGCCCCTTATTTCTTCGGTGGTCCCGGCGTCGTCGCCGCGGGTTCCTCCGAGATGCTCTGGAACCTCGGGGCGGGTCTCGACTTCCGCTTCGAGTCCTGGGGGTGTGTCGGCCTTTTCAGCGATTTCTCCTACAACTGGGTCGATCAGGGGCAGCCCGATTTCACGCTCTTCCGTGCCGGATTCAAGGTGCCTTTCTGAGGAGTTCCGGGCGCAGGACCCGAGTTCGGCGGCGTCTCCCGCGCCAAGTCCCCGGGCGGGATTTGAATCGAGGCATCGATCGCTCTCCGGCTCCCTCCACTCTCGTCTTTTTCGCAGTCTTTGAGCGGGGGGCGGGCCGATCTGGCTCCCAAACCGCGGAAACGGGGACTCCGGGGAGCGTTTTCCCAGGCAAAGGGACCGGATGCGGTCGACTTTCCCGCGAATGAGGATTCCCTCTGCCATTCTTTGCTTTCCCGCCTTCTGGGCCATCCTCGGATCGGCTGCGGACTTCGTTACGTTGCGCATGGGGCCTCACCGCGATGTCACGATCACCCAGCAGCCCGACGGAGTGACCGGGATCGCGGCGAGCGGTCCGGTGCCGCATTTCTGGACGGCTCCGGTGGACGCGGCCTTTGAGCCTGCCAAACACACCGTGATCGCCTTCGAGTATTTCTCGCCCTCGGGCCTCGAGTCCGTCCACCTACGCTACCGCCAGAGCGATGGGAGCATGACCTACGCGGGGGAATCGCCGATGCCCATCGCGGAAACGTGGCAGCCCTTTGCGATCGACTTTTCCGACGTGAAACCTCCCGCGCCGAAGGGGGACCCCCAGTTCCGTTTTCATCTCGCCTTCGCCCACAAGCCGGGCAGTTCCCTGAAGATTCGGAATTTCGTCGTGCGGCCGCCGAATGAAGCCGAGCTTGCCGCGAAGGCACGGCGCGGGGAGATCCGCCGTCAGCGCGAGGACGATGCCGCGTCGATCCTCTCGCATCTGCGGGCGAAGCGGTCGGCGGAAATCGAACGGGTCACGGTGACCCCGGAATGGGTGCGTGTGTCAGGGAATGCCGGTGGTGGGGCGGTCTTGCGAGAACTCTTGATCCACGAGACTTCGCATTCCCTCATTCCAAGGGCTCCGGCCAAGGAGGGCCTCGCAGGTGCCTTCGCGACCGAGCTGCCCCGATTCTTCGAGGGGCGCGACCGGGCCCTCTCGCGATGGCGGTTCGATGGACCGGATGGAAAACCGGTCTCCCGGGCCCGTTGGTTCGACTCAACCGATCCCGGGGTCGCCGCAGATTCGCCGAAGCTGACCGCGCCGCATCAAAAAGGGCTCGGAGGCATCCCCGCGATGCCGCAGCCCGACCACGTCCTCTTCGAACTCGGTATCCGTCACGCCACGATCAATCTGGTCTTGTCCCCGATGATTTCCGCCTCGCCGAAGCCGGGGTTCACGCCCTTCACCGTCGATGGACGCGACTGGTTCGCGAACGAGCCCTTTTTGAAGGGACTCGAGACGACGGTTCGTCATCTCACGGCGAAGGAGGTGCTCGTCAGCGGGATCCTGCTCGTGCCGAATCAGGCGGGAAAACCGATGACCCATCCCGAGGCCGAGCCCCGCGGCATTTACGCGATGCCGAATCTCGCCGAAGCCGAAGGGGCCGCCCACTACCGTGCCGCGATCCATCTCCTCGCGGAGCGCTTCACCCGGCCCGATTGCCGCATCATCAACTGGATCCTCCACAATGAAATCGACCAGGCCGGCGTGTGGACGAACATGGGCGATCAGCCCCTCGCGCGGTATCTCGAGAGTTACCTGCGCTCGACGCGGCTCGTTTATCACACGATGCGGCTGCGCGATCCGCATGCCCGCACCTTCATCTCCCTGACGCATCACTGGACCAAGCCCAGCTTCGGTTCGGGAGCCTACACCGTCAGGCCCCTCCTCGATCTCTTCGCGGAAATGGCGGAGGGAGAAGGGGACTTCGAATGGGGCGTCGCCTATCATCCCTATCCGCAGGATCTCCGCAACCCCGACACGTGGAACGACCGGGACGTAACGACGGATTTCGAGACGCCCTACATCACCCCGAAGAATCTCGAGGTGCTGCCCGCCTACCTCGCCCAGCCGCGCTTTTTGTATCAGGGGAAAACTCCGCGGGCGATCCTCTTTTCCGAGCAGGGTTTCAACACGCCAACCCTGAGCGCGGAGGACCAGCGACGCCAGGTCGCGGGCTTGATCCACACCTTCCGCAAACTCCCGCAGTTGCCGACGGTCGAGGCCTGGCATCTGCATCGTTACCAGGACATGCCCGACGGCGAGGGCGGGCTGCGGCTCGGGATCCTCGACGAGCGCGGCAACCGCAAGCTCGGGTGGCACGCCTACGCCGCGATCGGGACGGAGCGGGAAGGGGAGTTCGCCAAGGTCGCCGACGAGGTCATGGCGATGCCGGCCCCATAGTCCGATCGAGTCACGAAAATCTTGAAAGAGGGGGATGCCCCGCTCGTATTTGAAGCGATACTTCCCATGGCCATGAATCGTCTTGTTTTCCTCCTCGCCGCCATCGCCGTCGCGAACACCGCTCCCCGCGCCGCGGCCCAGGCGACTTACGACGATCTCGCGCGCTTCGTCGCCGGGCAGCCTCTCAGTCCCGGCAGCCCCCTGCGCCGCCTCGAGGGCCTGCCTTCGGTGCGGAAGCACACCGCCGATTCCCAGGCGCTCAACAAGACCTGGTATGACCGGCGCCTCAACAAGGTCCGCGACTGGGCCAAGGCCGAGATCCACCCGCGGATCTCGCGTCCGAAGGTGGTGAAGTATCCCTTCGGCGGACCGGACTTCGTCCATGCCGCGACCCTGTTTCCGGGTGCGGACGAATACATCCTCGTGGGCCTGGAGCCGCTCGGGACGCTGCCGGACTTCCTCGCGATGTCCGATCCGCAGCTCGGATCCTACCTTTCCCACCTCAGCCACACTCTCCGCAGCATCTCGCAGCGGAATTTCTTCATCACCACGGAGATGCGCGACGATTTCGGGAAGCTGGGGGTGGACGGGGTTTTTCCCGTGCTCCTCTACTTCGCGGCCCTGACAAAACATCAGGTCAACGGCGGGCAGCTTGTCAGGCTGGACGCCTCGGGCAACGCGGTGCCGGCCGACGCCGCCTCGGCCGAGGGGATCCGGCTCGAGATCCGGGCCCTCGACCGGCTCCCCGACTTCCCTCCGTCCGCCAGCCTGTATTACTTCAAATACGACCTCTCCGACGGGGGATTCAAGGCGAGCAGCACGATGAAGAAGTTCCTCGACCAGCGCCCGGGCGGGATGGGCTACCTGAAGGCGGCCTCCTATCTCATGCACCAGAATGGATTCACCAACATCCGCAACTACCTCGTCGGAAACTGCCAGTATCTTCTCCAGGACGAGTCGGGGATCCCCGCGGAGTTCTTCGCGACCTATTTCAACGTCACCTATTTCGGGAAATACGCGGGCCCCATCGACATGTTCAAGGAGTTCGACCAGCCCTACCTCCGCCAGGTCTATGCGTCGGGCGCGGCGCGGCCGCTGCCCTTCGGAACCGGCTACCGGATGAACGATTCGGATTCGATCCAGATGTTCGGGGTGCGGAAGTAGGGCTGGCGAAGACTTTCCGTAAGGGGACGTTCCGCCGACCCGCCGTTCACGGATGAGCCTTCGGAGAGCGGTCTTCCGCTCCGGAATCCGGCGAAGGCGGGCCGAAGACGCTATCGACCCGCGCCCGTCACCGCGTTTTCCACCAGCGCATCCACAAGTTCCAGATGATTCGCGGAGTTGCGCACGATCAGCCGTCCGCCGGATTGCGGGGTCCAGGCAATCGAGGTGCCGTCCGGAAAGGGGACTCCCTTTTCCATGAAGGCTCCTTTCAGGTTTTTCTCCAGGGATTCGGCAACGAACTTTTGGTGAATGTTCCCAGGGAACGCGTAGGCTTTGGTGATGAAGGCGTCCCCGTCCTTTTGGAGTTCCTGCCGGGGTTCCGCCGTCCGCGGTGCCTTCTGCTCCCCGGCCCCCGGAGAGGTCGCGGCGGCTTGCGGAGCAGGGGCCGGACTGCGGAGGGTCACGGAATTGGAGTCATACTCCAGTTCGCATCCCGAGAGTTGCGCGACGTAGCGCAGGGCCTCGGAGAGCGGCACCTCGCGCAGGGAGAGGGTGATGACGATCTCGCTGGCCCTCCGTCCCCCGTTGAGCTTCAGGAAGAAATTCAGCCCTTTCTTCGCGGGATCGAGTTCGATGGACTTTTGCTGGAGGAAGCGGATCACATCGGGAAGGGGCGCGTTCCGGAAGGTTGCCTCGGGTAGAACGAGACGGGCGGCGAGGCCGGGATTCCCGGCGGGTGCGCCGGCGTTGACTGCGGGCGGCGCAGGGGTGCCGCCGGCCGGGCCGACCGTCCGTGCCCCCGTGACCTTGACCGTTGTCGGGGCCGGCGAGGAGGCGACGCCAGGCACCGTCACCGGATCGCGGGAGAGCACGACCGCATTTTCGTCGAAACGAAGATTCAGTCCGCCAAGTTGCGCGACGTAGCGAAGCGCCTCGGAGAGCGGTATCTCGCGCAGGGAGAGGTTGATGTCGATCTCGCTCGCCCTCGGTTCCCCGTTGATCTTGAGGATGAAGTTCAGCCCTTTCTTCGCGGGGTCGAGTTCGATGGACTTTTCCTGAAGGAAGCGGATCACATCGGGAAGGGGCGCGTTCCGGAAGGTTGCCTCGGGTAGAACGAGACGGGCGGCGAGGCCGGTCCTGCCGCTCCCGCCACCTGTCTTGTCCGCGGGTGGAACCGGGGAGTTCGCCGCCGCTTGCGGAGCGGTGCCAATGCCGCGGAGCGTCACGGCGGTGGCGCCATACTCCAGCACGTAGCCCGAGAGGTCCGCGACGTAGCGCAGCGCCTCGGTCAGTGGGATGGAACGGAGGTCGACCGTGAGTTGCGGCGCAGGCTCCCCCGGCGCGGGAAGGTGGACGATGTTGACGCCCTGCTTCGCCGGATCGAGCTCGCGGGATTTTTCGGCGAGGAATGTCAGGGCCTCGGAAAGCGTGGCGTTCTCGAGTCTCAACTCGGGGATGACGATCGCGCCCAGACGGGTCCGCAATTCCTCGGGACCCTTTTCGGCTCTTGCGACGCTATCCGCGGCGTTCCCGGCGAGTCCCGGTTCAATAAGTCCCGGGCTGACGAGAAGGTAGAGATGCCGGTCCGTTCCGCCAGTTCCCGGTTCCCTTTCGATCCCCCTGACCATGACGACCTCGTTCGGGCGGACCGTTGCCTTGCTTTGCAGGGATCGCTCCTCGAAGGCAACCGGGGTGGACCCGGGTACCTGGCTCGTCACGCGGAGGTCCAGGGCGAGGTCGATCCTGCCGTCGCGCAGCGTCGGGAGTATCTCGAGGCGGACCCCGGCAAAACGTTGCCCGCCCGTGGCGTCGGGGACCTGTTGTCCGATCTCGATGGCGGCCTTTTCGCCGGAGACGGTGACCACCGAGGGAGCGCTCAGGACATCGGTTCCGGGGCCTGTTCCGATGGTTTCCATGAAATCGGCATCCGGTGAGAAAACCGCGGTGCCGGTCTTCTCATCAAAGGAAACGCTGTCGGAATGCACTTCGATCTTCGCGGTGGCCGACGTCTCGATCAATTTCGCTTGGATGCTGATCTGGGGGGCATCGCTCGGCTTGGAATCATTCTGGGCCCGGGTCGCTCCGGCGAAGAGCAGCCCGAGGAGGAGGACGAGACCCGCGAGGGTCGAGACCGGGTGCGAGCCACGGTGCGTGGAGATCGCGGAAAGGCGCGAGCGCAGGGACCGGCCCCGTCCGAAAAGCCCCACGAGACCGACGAATCCCAAGTGGCGCGGAGGAAGGGCCGCCATCGTCTCCACCTTGAGCAGGGCGTGGCCGTAAACGCTCCGGCGGTCTTCATCGACCATCGACAGCACCACGCTGTCGCAGGCGAGCTCGCGGTCGGCGCGCAGGCGGGCAAAGGCGAACCAGACGAGGGGATTGCACCAGTGGACCGCCTGCAGGAGGAAGACGATCGCGTTGACGATGAGATCTCCGCGTTTCACGTGGGTCATCTCGTGGAGCAGGATGAGCCGTCGCTCGTCCCGGTCGAAGGTCTCGGCGAAGGAGGAAGGAAGGAGCAGGATCGGGCGGAAAACCCCGCCCATGGAGGGCCCGGGAACGGCAGCCGAGACGAGCACATCCGGCATTTTCCGCAGTCCACGGCTCCTCGCCGCCCCACGAATCTCCCCGAGAAGCTCCGGGGAAAGGGGCACGGCCCGGCGATGGAACGCGGCCAGGGTGCGGTGCCAGGCGACGCCGCCAAGAAGGAGGGTGGCGAAGATTCCGGCAATCCAGACCCCCGCGGCGATCTGGCTCGCGTCGATCGCGGGCGTGGAGGGCGTGACGACAGGCGCAGCCTCCGGCACGGTGGGAACGGCGTCGGAAGCGATCGGTCCAGCCGGCATCGTCACGACCGGGGCCTCGCTCCAACGGTTCTCGAGGCTGAGCGGGCTTTCCGGCAACACCGGAGAGCCGAGGACGAACAAGACGGGGAGCCAGAGGGCGTGACGCCACACCGCCGGCAGTCTCGGCCCGAGGGCGGCCTGCACGAGGAGGACGGCTAGGGCCATGAGCGATCCGCGCGCGGTGGCGGAGAGGAACCAGTCAAAGGAGGTTTCGATGGAGTTCATGTCAGGATTTCCGCCGGGTTTTCTTGCATTGGGATTCGTCGAGGAGTTGCTTCAATTGCCGGATTTCTTCAGGGCTCAGATTGGAACGGGAAGCGAAGTGCAGGAGGAGTGGCTGCGCCGCCCCCCTGAAAACGCGGTTGAGGAACGATTCACTCTCGGAACGGACGAGGGCGTCACGCTCGACTGCGGGAGAGTAGATCCGGACCCCCTCGACGTTCTCCTCGGAGAGGAGTGCGCCTTTTTCGACGAGGCGCGTCAGCAGGGTCCGCACGGTGTTGACCGCCCAGCCGGTCGAGGGCTGCAGCGTCCGGGCGACTTCGGAGGCGGTTTGCGGGGAGTGGTCCCAGAGCGCCTCCATCACGGTCCACCCGGCTTCGGAAATGTTGGGTGCTTCCATTTGCAGGGGGATCATTACAGATGTAGTAATGCTCGTCAACTACAAATGTAGTGAAATCGGGCGGGCGTCGTCTTCCCCGTTGTCATGGCCGCACGGGATGCCTTACTCTTCCCGGAGATGAGACGCCTCCTTCCGCTCTCCCTGCTGTTTTCGCTTTCCCCGGCTTTTCCCGCGGAACCCCGCCGCCCGAACGTCATCGTCATCATGGCCGACGACCTCGGTTACGGGGACATCTCCTGCCAGGGAGCCTCGACCTATGAGACACCGAACCTCGACCGGCTCGCAGCGGAGGGCATTCGATTCACGAGCGGGTATTGCAGCGCCTCGACCTGCACCCCGACCCGCTATTCGCTGATGACGGGCGTTTATGCGTTTCGCACCAAGGGAACCGGGATTGCCCCGCCGGCGGCACCGGCCATCATTTCGCCCGGAACGCCGACCTTGCCCACCCTGCTCGGGACTGCCGGATACCGCACCGCCGTCATCGGCAAATGGCATCTCGGGCTCGGTGGACCGGAGGGGCCTGACTGGAACGGGGAGATTTCCCCCGGGCCGCTCGACATTGGATTCGACCATGGTTTCCTGCTTCCCACCACAAACGACCGTGTGCCCCAGGTCTATCTGCAGGATCGCCGGGTGCTGAATCTCGATCCGGCCGACCCGATCCGCATTCACGCGAAAAAGCCGTCGCAATACCATCCCACCGGGCTCGACCAGCGCGGCTCGCTGAAGATGGACTGGACCCACGGGCACAATAACACGATCCACAACGGGATCAGCCGGATCGGCTTCTACACCGGCGGGGTGAAGGCGCGCTTCCGCGACGAGGACCTCGCCGACGAATGGGTGAGGCGGAGCATCGCCTGGATCGAGGCGAGCCGTGACCAGCCCTTCTTCCTCTTCTTTGCCGCGCACGAACCGCACGTGCCGCGGATGCCCCACGAGCGATTCCAGGGGAAAACTCCCCACGGCCTCCGGACCGACAGCATCCTCGAACTCGACTGGAGCGTCGGCGAACTGATGGCCGCGCTGGACCGGAACGGGATCGCCGAGAACACCCTCGTCGTGTTCTGTTCGGACAACGGTCCGGTCATGGACGACGGTTATGCCGACGGAGCGCTCGAGAAGCTCGGGGAGCACCGGGCCGTGGGCCCGTTCAAGGGAGGAAAGTATTCGGTCTACGAGGGCGGCACGCGCACTCCTTTCCTTACCCGGTGGCGGGGGACGATCGCGCCGGGAGTCTCCGACGAGGTCGTGTCCACGATCGACCTGTTCGCGAGCTTGGCGGCCCTGACCGGTGCCCCGGTCCCCGCGGGAGCGGCGGTTGACTCGGAAAATGTCCTCGGAGCCCTGCTGGGCGAGGCCGGGGCGAAAGGCCGGGCCGAACTGGTGCAGCAGGACAATGGTTCCTCCGGCAATTTCGGATTCCGCTCGGGGCGCTGGAAGCTGGTGCGGCACGATTCGGGAAAGGCCCGCAATGTCGTCGTCGAGACCAGGCTCGCGAACACCGACGTGCCGCGTTTCCAGCTGTTCGATCTTGAAAAGGATCCGGGGGAGGGGACCGATCTCCTCGAGCGCCAGCCCGGGGTGGCGGTGAAACTCAAGAAACGTCTCGAGGCAATCGTCGGTCCGGCGGCGGCGCGGAAGCGCTGATTTCACCGCCCCGAGGTCCCGGCGGCCTGCTTTCGTCCCTTGCAGTGGCCGCGGGAATGCGCTCCCTTCCGCGATGCGTCTGAAGCACGGCATCCACCTCGGCTACTGCACCAACATTCACCGCGGGGAAACCTGGGCGGAAACGTTCGCCGCCCTGCGGACCCATACCGACGCGGTGCGGCGGCGCGTCTCTCCGGACCGGCCTTACGGAATCGGCTTGCGGCTTGGCGCGGCGGCGGCGCAGGAACTCGTGGCAAAGCCGGAGGAACGCGCCGCGTTCCGGCGCTGGCTCGATGAGACGAATTCCTACGTCTTCACCATCAACGGTTTCCCCTACGGGGCATTCCACGGCACACGGGTCAAGGAGCAGGTCTTCGCGCCCGATTGGTCCACTCCGGAACGGCTCCGCTACACGACCCAGCTCTTCGACCTGCTCGACGAGTTCGCTCCTCCGGGGATGGAGGCCAGTGTCAGCACCCTGCCCGGGTCCTTCAAGGAGTTCATCCATCCGGACACGCGGTCGGAGCAACTCGCCGCGATCCGCGGAAACCTGCGCGCCTGCTCGGACCACATCGAGCGTCTTCGCGAGCGGAGTGGACGCGACCTCCACCTCGGACTCGAGCCGGAGCCGATCGGTCTCTTTGAAAATACCGCGGAAACGGTGGCGTTTTTCGACGATCTCATCGGGGACGCCCGCGGGGAGGAACGGGATCGGCTCCTCCGCAATGTCGGGGTGAACTACGACACCTGCCATTTCGCGATCGAGTATGAGGAACCGGCCGCGGCGATCGGCGCGATCCGCGACGCGGGTATCCGGATCAGCAAGGTTCACCTGAGCTCGGCCCTGAAACTGAAGCCCTCGCCCGAAGCTCTGGCGCGTCTGGGCGAATTTGCCGAAGGGGTCTATTTCCATCAGGTCCTCATCGCCGGCGGAGGACGCATCGTGCGCCGTTTCCGGGACCTGCCCGAGGCGCTCGCCTGGCAGCGGGAGACGAAGGAGGACCCGGGCGAGGAATGGCGGGTGCATTTCCACGTGCCCCTGCATACCCCGCCGGAAGCCGGTTTCGACGACACGAGGGATCACCTGAGCGGACTTCTCGCGCTGCAGGCGGAAAGTCCGGGCTGGTGCCGGCATTTCGAATTCGAGACCTACACCTGGGAGGTCTTGCCGCCTTCCCTTAGGGCCCGCGACGTGGTCGACCAGCTCGTCGCCGAATACGAATGGTGCCTCGGCGAATTCGTCCGCCTCGGACTGGCCTGAGGGGACCGTTCCCGGAGCGTCAGCCCGGCAAGGTTTCCCCCCCGTCCCGCCGGCTCGGAAAGGAGAAGAAACCGCCGCCGTTTCCGAAAGCGGGAGAGTCGTCATCGCGCGACGGAAATTGGATCGGGAACGGCGAGCCGGGAGCGTGGGGGCGCGAGGAGGTTCCGGAGGAGTGTTCGATCCAAGGAGAATCCCGTTCGAAATCGGGGAGTTTCGCGAAAGCGGTAGCGGGGGATGAAGGAGTGGGGAGGGGACCTTCGAGCGGATGAGAGGTCTGCGACTTCTTGATCGTGGAGTCGATCAAGGCAATGAGCTCCTCGAGCCGGATCGGTTTCGAAAGAACCGGACTGACGATCCCGCCGGTGTTGGCGAGGGACTGCGCTTCGCGGGCGATTGCGGTGAGAAGGATGACGGGAATGTAGCGGAGCGAGAGATCGTTCCTGAGATCCATGAGGACCCGGCCCCCATCCCGTTCCGGCATCATCACATCGAGGAGGATCAGATCGGGCATGTAGTGACGAACCGTGTTCACCGCCAAGAGGGGATTGTTTTCAACGACCGGTTCATACCCGAACCTCGCTAGGGCCTTGGCCAACATGGTCGTCAAAGCGACATTGTCGTCGATGATCTGGATGCGAAATTTCATAGAGCCAGTTTCACTATATCTGAAAAATATGAAAATTCAAATTGAAAACCCAAAAAATCTGTTATTTTTTGAAGGGCGAACCGACCGACTCACGGAGAATCCTAGAAAAAACCCGTTCCGGCGGGCGGAGCGGGTTCTGGGGGGATGGGAGCCCACCCTTCTGGGACGGCTTCACGGAACGACTTTCATTAAACCGTTCATGATCGCCCAGTGGCCTGGGTAGGTGCAAAGGTAGGGGTAGTCACCCGGTTCGGCCGGCGCGGTGAACTCGATTGTGTCCTTGTCGCCGGCCTGGACGAGTTTCGTGTGATGAAGGACTTCCGCCGATTCCGGAACGGCGTTTTTGGTCGTGAGGAAAGCAGGATCCGCCATTCCGGCGTTGGCCGCCATGCCCACCACGTCTTTCTTTCCGGGTTTCACGATGAGGAGATTGTGCGGTTGCCGGGTGACGCTGTCGGCGGGATTGACCAAGGTCAGCTTTACCTTTTGACCGGGCTTGACGACGAATTCCTTCTTGTCATAGAGGAACTGGATCTTGTCCGCGGTCAGGGTGATTTCGAAGGAGTCCTGGGCGCGGATGCCGGAGGATGCGAGAATCGGGAGGAAACAGAGGGAGCAAAGGATGTTCTTCATGGGGGGGATTGGGGTTTCGGGCACGCCTGGAGAGGCGTCGCGGTGGACAACCGATCAGGTTAAAATACGATGGCAAGGGCGCAACGGACGATTTCCGGGGGCTTCTTCAAAAATTTTTTTTAAAAACCGCTTGGAATAAGCTTAAAAAACGGTAAATTTATGGAAATTCGATTATTTGATTCTAATTCGATTTCCACTCCGCACCATGAACCGAGTTTTGATCGTCGCCGGTGAGCGTCAGACAGGGGAGCGCTACCAACAAGCCCTTGGCCAGGAGGGATTTCAGACCGCGGTGGTTTGGAATCCCATCCAGATGGTCGAATTCTGCCGTCAGCACACCCCTGATTTCATGATCGTGGATCTTGATCTTTCCGAGCTCGGACTCTGGAGCTCGCTGCAGGCGGTGCGCGGTATCGGGACGCTCCCGAACGCGCCTCTGTTCGGGCTCGCTTCCGCGGCAAATCCCCAGTTGTTTGAAAAAGCGCGCGCGGCCGGATTTCTCTCCGTCTTTCCCACCCACGACAGCAGTCGGGCGGTCGTCAATGCCCTCCGTCGCGAGATCGAACGAGTCAATGCTCCGGCCGAGGTGGCTGACGTGATCGGTCGCGATCCTTGCCTAAACCGCCTCCGTGAACTGTCCCGGGAAATTCTGCAGACCGCCGCGTCGCTGAGGCCGCGCCTCGCTGAATTTGGCGAGGATGGTCCCGAGTTGTTCGGCTACATCGAAAATTCCGGTGTCGCGATCCGGAAGAAACTCAACGGCATCGCTGACTTCTCCCTCCACGACAAGGAGATCCGCCACGACTTCCGGAATATGATTGGTTCGGTCACGGGTTTCGCCGAGTTGATCCTGATGGAGTCGGGCCTTTCTCTCGAATCGACCGAAGGTCTCAAGAGGCTGCGACACAATTCCAGGGAGTTCGTCGAGATCCTCGATACGCAGAAAGCCGAGGCGAACGCGTGAGCCATTCGAGGCGAGCCCCGCAGGTGGTGCGAAGAACCGGTTTCCTTTCCCTGTCGAAGGGTTAGTTTGATCGGATGAAAGCAGGAATCACCGGGGCGAGCGGATTTCTCGGCTCGGCCATTATCGCGGAGGGGAGGCGGCGCGGGTGGTCCCTAGTTGGTTTTTCCCGCGATCCGGACCAGCGGATCCCCGGCGTTGATGAATTGCGATCACTGGCTGATCCCGGGGCGATCGACCTTTCGGGCCTGGACGCGGTCATCCACCTGGCGGGTGAGGCGGTCTCCTCGATGTGGACGCGCGAACGGAAGCGGCGCATCCACGAAAGCCGCGTCGATCTCACCAGTGACCTCGTCGCGGCGATTGAGGAGATTCCCCTTTCCCGGCGTCCCTCGGTATTGGTCTCGGCTTCGGGGATCGGGTTTTACGGGAACCGCGGGGACGAGTGGCTCGACGAGGACGCCGACGCCGGTTTTGGTTTTCTCGCCACGGTCTGCCGCGATTGGGAGGCGGCGGCGGCCCGCGCCGCGAAGCTCGGGGTGCGGGTGGTCACTCCGCGGATCGGACTCGTCCTCGGCCGTGCCGGACTCCTCGCGCGGTTGCGACCCCTCTTCCGTTGGTGTCTCGGTGGTCGGCTCGGAAGCGGGCGTCAGTGGATGTCGTGGATCCATGTCGTCGATCTCGCAAGGTGCTTCGCCGACTGCGTCGAGAACGACGCGGTCCATGGTCCCGTGAATGCGGTGGCCCCGGAACCTGTGACCAACCGCGTCTTCACCGCCACCTATGCCCGCGTCCTCGGCCGGCCCGCGATTCTCCCGGTTCCGGCCGTTGCGCTGCGCCGGCTTCCCGGTGGAATGGGAGCGCTCTTTCTCGACGGGCAGCGCGTCGAACCAGTCGCGTTGCGGTCGTTTGGATTCGAATGGAGATATCGCGATCTCGAGTCCGCGCTCCGGGAAGTCGAGTCGCGCCCCGCGCGGATTCCCGAAAAAACCTGAATCCACTGGTCCGAACTCTTCAACTGAACCACCATGGCCGCTCCGCAAAACATCATCGGGATCGTCTACGACTACGACCAGACCCTCAGTCCGACCTACATGCAGGACGAGGTCCTCTTTCCGAAGTTCGGGATCAATCCGGCGGAGTTCTGGAAACGTTGCCGGATCCTCGTCGAGGAGCAGGGTTTCGAGAGCGAGCTCGCCTACCTCAAGGCGATGATCGACTACCTGGAGATGGACGGTCCGAGCAACGCCGACCTCAAGGAACTCGGAAAGGGCCTGAAGTTTTTCCCGGGTCTCCCGGAGATGTTCGGAGAGCTCGACGGCATCCTCTCGGCCGAGCAGCGCGCCATGGGGGTGAAAATCGAGCATTACATCGTTTCGAGCGGGATCAAGGCCCTCATCGACGGCAGCCGCCTGCGCCCTTTCGTGAAGGAGGTCTTCGGTTGCGAGTTCGCCGAAAACGGCGCCGGCCGGATCTCGTTTCCCCGGCGCGTCATCTCCCACACGGCGAAGACGCAGTATCTCTTCCGCATCAACAAGGGCATGCTCGATCCGTCCGAGGACGTCAACGACCACATGCCCGACCACCTCCGCCCGATTCCGTTCCCCCACATGATCTATCTCGGCGACGGCCCCACCGACGTCCCCTGCTTCACCGTGATGAAGCGTTTCGGAGGGCACAGCATCGCCGTCTACAACCCGGAGGACAAGTCGCGAACCAGCTTCCGCAAGGCCTTCCAGCTCTCCGGGGTGGCCGGGCGGATCAAGCACATCGCCCCGGCCGATTACCGCGCCGGAAGCCACCTGCGGCTCATTCTCGAGGAGACCATCCTCGACATCGCCGCGCGCATCGTCGAGGCCCGCCGCCGGGAAATCATCGACAACACCATCGCCGCACCCACCCACTGAAGGGGGACCCGGCCTCCGGAGCCAGGGAAGGGGTTGGCCGGAGATTGCCCGGGCTCCGCGGCGGAAAAGGGGAACCCGGGGAAGGATCGTGTCGTAACCAATCACAAATTGACTTTCGTCTCCGCAACCCTTCAGTGAAGTGTCCCATGATTTCGAATCCCGCGACCCTCGATCCCTCGAACGGCAGCGAACTGTCGCCTTTCGCCTTCCTCCGGTCGGATCTCGACCGGGTCGAATCCCGCATCCGCTCGCAGGCGGCCTCGTTTGATCCGGCGGTGGAGCCGTATGTCGCCTATGTTTTGAACACCTCCGGGAAGCGCATCCGTCCAGCCCTCGCCTTTTTGTCCGGCGGTGCCACCGGTGGGGTCGCCGACAGTCACCACCAGCTGGCCATGATCCTCGAGCTGATCCATGTCGCCACCCTCGTGCATGACGACATCATCGACGGGGCCGAGATCCGCCGCCAAGCCCCCACGGCGAACGCGAAGTGGGGAAACGCCCTCAGCGTCCTCCTCGGCGACTGCCTTTTTTCCCACGCCCTCATGCTCTCGACCGGCTTCGACGACAGTGTCGTCGGGCGGAAGATCGCCCTCGCCGCCAGCGAGGTCTGCAGCGGCGAAATCATCCAGACGCAGCGTCGCTTCGACATGCAACTGGGGCGGGACGACTACTTCGACATCATCCGGAAAAAGACCGCGGCCCTTTTCGCCGCCGCGATGGAACTCGGTGCCCGGCTCAACGGGCAGGAGGCGTCCGTATGCGAAGCTCTCCGCCAGTTCGGCCTCAACGTCGGCGCCGCCTACCAGATCTACGACGATTGCATCGACCTCGTCGGCGACGAAAAGGAGTATGGGAAAACCCTCCGGACCGATCTCAACAAGGGCAAGCTCACCCTTCCCATCCTGAACCTGCTCGGTTCCGCGACCGAACGGCAGCGCGAGAAACTGCACCGGCTTCTCCTCCAGCGCGAACCCATCGACATTTCCGCCCTCGCCAACATCGCCGATTACGCCGGAGCGATCGAGGCCTCGGTCGACACCGGGCAGGAACTCGTGGAGGAGGCCCGCCGACTTCTCGGAGTCTTGCCCGAGAGCGAGCACAAGTCCGCCCTCGCCGGGATCACCACCTTCCTCGACGCGCTCCTCGAAGGGTGCCGCCAGTAGGCGCGAGGCCGGGGTTCCGGCATCACCACATTCGGCAAGTCGATCAGACTGAATTTGCCACGACTTTCGTTGACATGTGGCATGGGAACTGCTTCTATTTGATTCGGTTATCCAACCCGAAGTTCGTGCTGTGGGCGCAGAATGCTTGAGCAGTTCCAAGGCTTCGAATCCCTAAAAAATAAACGAAAAGAAAATGGCTAAAATCAAACTCGAATATATCTGGCTGGACGGATACGAGCCCACCCCGAACCTTCGTGGCAAGACGAAAATGGCGGACGGTGATCCCGCCTCCTTCACCCTCGCCGACTGCCCGATGTGGGGATTTGACGGCAGCTCGACCCGCCAGGCCGAAGGCCGCAGCTCCGACTGCATGCTGAAGCCGGTCGCCCTCTACCCTGACGCGACCCGTCAGAACGCATTCATCGTCCTCGCCGAGGTCATGATGCCGGATGGTGTGACCCCGCACCCCACCAATTATCGTGCCACCATTCCGAATGACCCGGGTCTCTGGATCGGCCTTGAGCAGGAGTATTTCCTCTTCCAGGACGGTCGTCCCCTCGGCTGGCCCGATTCCGGCTACCCCGATCCCCAGGGTGAATACTATTGCGGGGTCGGTTCCAAGCAGGTCGGCGACCTCGCCCGCACCATCGTGGAGGAGCACCTCGACATTTGCATCGCCGCCGGGATCAATCACGAGGGCATCAACGCCGAGGTGGCCAAGGGCCAGTGGGAATTCCAGATCTTCGGCAAGGGTGGTTGCACCGCCGCCGACCAGATCTGGGTGGCCCGCTATCTCCTCATGCGCATCTGCGAGAAATACGGTGTCGACGTGATCCTTCATTGCAAGCCCTTCCAAGGTGACTGGAACGGATCCGGAATGCACTGCAACTTCTCCACCGACTACATGCGCGACAAGGGTGGCAAGGAGTATTTCGAGGCGCTCATGGGTGCCTTCGAGAAATACCGCGACGAGCACATCGCCGCCTACGGTCCGGACAACCACCTTCGTCTCACCGGTCTTCACGAGACCCAGTCGATCGACAAGTTCAGCTACGGCGTGGCCGACCGCGGAGCCTCCATCCGCATTCCCCACTCCTTCGTGAACAACGGTTACAAGGGTTATCTCGAAGACCGTCGTCCCAACTCCCAGGCCGATCCCTACCAGATCGTCTCGCGTGTCGCCAAGACCATCGCGACGGTCCCGACTCCCTGATCGATCCTGACATTCTTCCTTGTTCTTGCCGAGAACGCCGCGGTCCACGACCGCGGCGTTTTTCGTGGAGTGTTTGTCAGGATCGGCCGTCGGGATCCGGTCCTATGACAGAGCCGGGATCCGGTCGAAGACCGCGTCGCCGCGCCGCCCGCTCCAGTTTCGCCGCCGCGGCGGTCCGGCCGAAGATCCGCGATTCAAGCCAGATCGCCTTCTCCCAGGCCTCGGTTTCGTCGGGATGATGTTTCAGGATTCTGCGATACTCCGCGAGGGCTTCCCCATAGCGGCCCTCCTTGAGGTAGTGCGCGGGCAGCTTCAGGTTCAGGACCGGTTTTTCGAGGCGACCGCCGGGTGAAAAGATCAGATCCACCAGGAGCATGAGCGGCTTTGTCGCGAGCTGGAAGAGCATCGCCCAGAGAAACGCCATCGCCGCAAGGAAGGCGGCCGCCGCGATGAGGAGCCGGGGCGGGTTGAGAGGATCCTGACCCCGGATTCCAAATTGCCAGGCCAGCCAGAGCGATCCGGCGCCGGCGAGGAGGCGGATGACAGTGAAGACAAGGGAGCCGTTCATCAAGGGGATGGTCCCATCCGTCGCCGAGCGGTTCAAGGATGGATCGCGGGAAACGCGCCGGGAGGGTGCGGGCTTCGACCCGACCGGGTCCGGTTGCCGGGGATCGGAACCTCAGCCCGACCCTCATCGACATCAACCGGGTTCGAGTCGCTTCGCCGATCGTTTTCGAAGAGAAGGCCCTCGAGTCGGAAGGGGAGACCTCCCGGTTCCGCTCCCACTTCCCGATTGAAATCGCACGACGCCCCGCAGCCCCGCATTGATCGGAATGCCGGAAGTCCTTAAATTTCCCGCATGTCCCGATACTCGCTGAAGGAATTCGTCCAACAAACCGCTCAACAGGAACTCAACCAGGGCACCTTCGAACTGGAATCGGACCGGATGCTCGAGGTGAACCTCGATGGTCTCGTCTGGATGAAGATGGGATCGATGGTTTCCTATCGCGGCCAGATCAAGTTCACCCGGGAAGGCGTGCTTGAACAGGGCCTTGGCAATCTCCTCAAGAAGGCGGTTTCGGGAGAGGGCGCCCGCCTCACCAAGGGCGAGGGCCGTGGCAAGATGTATCTCGCCGACCGCGGCAAGAAGATCTCCATCATCCGCCTCGAAGGCGAGGCGATCTGCGTGAACGGCCAAGACATTCTCGCCTTCGAGCCCACGATCAGGAACGAGATCCACCTCATCCGGCGCGTTGCCGGAATGATCGCGGGCGGCTTTTTCAATTACCACCTCTCCGGGTCCGGTCTCATCGCCATCACCTCGCACTACGATCCGATGACTCTCCGCGTCCTGCCCGGCTACCCCGTCTTCACCGATCCCAACGCCACGATCGCGTGGTCGGCCAACCTCGTGCCGGACCTCAAGGCCGACCTCAGCTTCAGGACCTTCCTCGGGCGGGGCAGCGGCGAATCGTTCCAGATGAAGTTCGAGGGCGACGGCTTCGTCGTGGTGCAGCCCTACGAGGAAGTCCATCTGGCTACGGGCGCTTGAGGATCCTGGAGCGGCGGAGGGAAAAGAGGTGCGGGGCTCGTCGCTCCGTTTTTCCTTTCCGCCGCCGCGACGGCTCTGGTATTCTGGCGCGTTCGTGGTAAAATCGCCAAAACCCCGCCATGCCCAGGAGAGCCAGTTCCGGAATCAATATCGGTCAAATCGCCGGCATCGCCGCCGCCATCCTCGGGTTTGTCGTCATCGCCGCGCTCCTCGTCAAACTCATCGCAGGGGGGCTGCTGGGCGATGGCGGAGGGACGGGATCGTCACGAAAATCGTCCGGCGGGTCGTCCCGCGACGCGGCGCCCTTGAACCTTCTCACCTACCGCGACAACGGCAACAGCCTCCGCGGGAACGTCTACCGGGTCGAGGGCAAGGTGGAGGAGACCCTGCGCTGGACGCCCGACCGCGGTCGCCTCATCAGCTTCGAGGCGAGGGACGCCGCCGAGACGATGCCCCTGCCCGTGCTCGTGCCGGAGGACTTCAGCAATCTCAACATCGAGCGAGGCACCGAACTCGGCATGGTCGTCCGGATCGACCGCGACGGGACTCTCGTGGCCGAATCGATCGACGAGTGAGTCACCGATTTTTCGCAAAGCCATGAAAATCCCCGCCTTTCCCATTTTCGCCGTAATCCTCCTGGGGACCTGCAGCCTCAAGTCCCAGGTCTACACGCCGCCGACGCCGGCGGGGGGAGGCGGCGGAGCGCCCGCCGGTGGCGGAGCAACGCCCCCGAACACGACCACGATCGTCAACCCGGGCGGTGGCAGCCAGGGGAACCAGCAGGTCGTGGGCAATGACGTGCCTTACTTCGACCCGACCACGGACGTGTTCACCTTCGACGGAAAAAGTTTTAACGTGAATGACAACCGCGTTTTCCGGGCTCGCTTCGAGAAATACCTCAACTCGGCTCCTGCGACTTCGGCCGAGGACCTCGCCTACCGCCAGGCGATCCGCGATATTCTCGACACCCTCTCGCCTCACAACCGCGATGGCAGTAAGTTTCCCAAGGCCGTCGCGCAGCTCCAGCGCGCCGCCCAGTTCCCGCAGGACGCTCGCCTCTGCGAGTCCCTCGCGAACGCGGTGTATCGCGTCTTCCTCGCCCAGCGCACCCAGGTCCAGTTGACCCAGTTGAACAAGGAACTCGACAGCCAGCGCCGCCAGCTCGACTGGAACTTCGACTCGTGGACGAGGCCGTCGAACATTCGCCAGGAGCGCAAGCTTTCCGACGACCCCCAGGCCCAGCCCCCTCCGGCGGCCAATCCGGCCAATGCGGGCCACATCCAGCGCTACATCCAGCGCATTGCCGAGGTCGAGGCCGAGCGGGTCGCGAACAAGGCGAAGGGCGAGCTTACCGAAGTCGAGGCAAAACTCGAGTTCCAGGCGCTCGTGGTGCAGCTCTTCCTGCAGCGCCGTTTCGAGCACGTCGTGATGGCGACGCGCTTCTACACCGAGTTCTTCAAGGATGGCGCCGGGAAGCTCGAATTCGAGGAAGGCTCGGAGGTCGAGCAGTCCTTCGCCAAGACGATCGGATTCAATCCGACCATCACCACCCTTGACGCCTTCGCGAACGAGGCCATCCGCGACGTCGGACAGTCGGTCGAGTCCTTCGGATTTCTGATGGATTCGGGCAAGACCGACGGAGCCCTCCGCCAGTTGCAGCAGGCCTTCGTGATGGGCGAGCATCTTCCCGCGGTCCAGAGCGTGGCTCGCGAGCGCAAGACGGCGATCCGGGATTACGCGCAGAATTCCTTCCAGCTCGTCAACGCCATCGAGGTGAAGGACTACGCCCTCGCCGAGGAACTCGTCAACAAGATGAAGGCCCAGGCCGGCGATTTCGACCACTCCAAGCCGACCGCCGCGATCGAGGCGGCGAAGCTGAGCAGCAGCATGCGCATCCGCACGGCCAAAAACGCGGCCCTGCAGGGGGACAACAAGGCCTACGAGGACAACATCAAGGCCGCCGCCGAGATCTGGCCGCAGAATCCCCAGTTGAAGGAGCAGTTCGACCTCATCGCCGATTCGGCCGACGTGCAGCAGCAGGCCAAACTCGAGTTCGACCGACTCCTCGGGACGCAGAGCTATCGCCAGATCTTCACCGACCGGGCCCGCTACATCGCGGCGACGGTCGATGATCCGGAGCGTCAGAAGGCGCTCGAGCAGATCGTCGGCAACATCCAGGAGATCGAAACGGTCATGAAGCAGGCCGAAACCCTCGCCAAGGCGGGCAACAACCACGCCGCCTGGGAAATCGTCGAGAGGACCTTCCAGCGTTTCCCCGACGATGTCGCCCTCAGCGCAAAGCGTTCAGATCTCGCCACTGACGTGGCGCCCTTCGTGAAGGCCCTCAAGAACGCCGAAAACCAGGAGGAGCGGAAGCAATATGGTTCGGGTCTCGCCTGGTTCCTCAACGCGCGGAAGATCTACCCGCAGAGCGAGTTCGCCGACGAGGGCATCAAGCGCCTCGTCGACCGCATCCTTCCGGAAGAAGGGGCGGGCTCGGGAGGGGCATCACCGGAAACCGCAGGGGGACCCTCACTCTGAGGAAGTCCTGTTTCGTCTTTTCGGGGCGAATCGTCATCGGAGCAGGGTGCAGGCCGAAAAATCCAAGCGGCACGCTTTTCCGGTTCACCCGACCGCCCCCTTACCTTGGCTTTTTGGCGGGTGACGAGATTCCCGGGCTGCTTCCGTGCCTCGTCGGTATGAGGTCCGAGGATGAGGCAGCGGAGTCCATGAATGGTTTCGACTCCGGTCTCGCTCCAGAACCTGCCCGACTGCTTGAGATGGCCGCCAGCCCTCGTTTTCGCATCCGGCATCGACCAGGCCCGATCCCATGAACCCTCCCTTGGCCGGGTATTCCCCGTGATGGGTTCGTGAGGCGTGGCTTTCAAGAGAGTTGATTTCCGCTTCCACCGCTTCGCGTCCGGCCTCGCTCGATCCGCCATGGGTTTGGAGCCTGGTGCGGGCCTCGGCCGGAACGCTTGCGGGACTGGTCTGTTTCATGCCGTGACACCGCCGCTCCCGGCATGAAGCCGCTGCGGCGGGATCTTCCCCGTAAACGGCCTTGGCGAGTTGGCCCATGTGCTCGCCGGCAGGTTACGCGTCAAGAATTCCGACCGGTCCGGGCAAGGTCAGGCGGCAGTTCTCCCACCCCCATGCCGCTCCGCCTCCGATGAAGATGACCCGCCCGTCCCGGTCGAGGCCAGGGCGACGAGTTTCCTAGAGCAGCATCACGGCGAGGTTCCGGCAGCCTTTCTCGGTGGCGAAGTAACGGGTGGAGTCCGGACCCCTCGAGGGAGCACCGTCGGCAGCTCGGACGGTCTGGTGAAGATGCCGCCGAGTGGGGTCTCGCGGGTGCTTGCGATCCCGTCCTCTCCTTTGCCTTTGACTCCCTGCAACTCTTCCCGGCGCATGGGGATGTCGGTGCCATCACAGCCCACGTCGAGGGAGGGAACGGGGTGACGGAACGGTCCGTTTCGGTGCCGGCAATTTCGCGATGCCGGATGTGTAGGGAATGACAGGATTCGCGGATTCCTCCTGAATCTTCGGAGGTCGCCGCGGAAACCGGATTGGTGCGAGCGACGTAGAATCCCGAAATGTCACACTCAATTGCCATCGGAAAAAAGGCGCCCGACTTCGACCTGCCCGTCGTCGGGGGGGATTACGGCGAGAATGCCCGCGTCAAACTCGCTGACCTGAAGGGATCGCAGGTCGTTCTCTATTTTTACCCGAAGGACGACACCCCGGGCTGCACCACGCAGGCCTGCGGGATCCGGGACGCCTGGTCGGAACTGTCCGCCAAGGCGAAGGTCTTCGGGATCAGCATCGATCCGGTGAAGAAACACGCGAAGTTCATCGAGAAATACTCGCTCCCGTTTCCGCTCCTCAGCGACGAGGCGCAGACGATGGTGGAGGCCTACGGGGTCTGGGTGGAGAAGTCGATGTATGGGAAAACCTACTTCGGAACGGAACGAACCACCTTCGTCATCGATGAAAAGGGGATCGTGAAGGCGATCTTTCCCAAGGTGAAACCCGCCGAGCACGTCGACCAGCTTCTCGCCGTGCTCTGAGCCCGGCACGGGTACGGTTTCCCGTCCATTTCGGCGCTTTTCCCCCGCCGGCCTTTGGTTCACAATCGGTCCATGAACCGATGGTCCCTCCCCTTGGCCTCCCTTGCCTGCTGCCTCAGCCTGCCGCTCTCCGCGACCGCACTCGACGTTTATTTCGGAACCTACACTGCGGCGAATGGGTCGAAGGGCATTTACCGGGCCACCCTTGACCTCGGGACGGGTGGGCTCTCGGAACCCGTGCTCGCCGCGGAACTTCCCAGTCCTTCGTTTCTCACGATCGATGCCGCGGGAAAACACCTCTACGCCGTCTCCGAAGTCGGTGGACCGGATGGTGGGCTCGTCACCGCCTTCCGCATCGACGACACGGGCGCGCTCGAACGCATGAATCAGCAGCCCAGCGGCGGAGACGGACCCTGTCATATCTCCCTCAGCCCGGATGGAGCGACCCTCCTCGTTGCGAACTACGGAGGCGGTAGCGTCGCCAGCTATCGGGTGGGGAAGGATGGCATCCTCTCCGCGCCCGTCAGTGTAGTCCGTCACGAGGGAAGCAGTGTCAATCCGAAGCGCCAGAGGGAACCCCACGCGCATTCCATCAATGCCTCGCCCGACGGGCGATTCGCCCACGCCGCCGATCTCGGAACCGACCGCATCCACCGCTACGCCATCGACCCGGCGACGGGAGCGCTCGCGCCGGCCGGGGAGACGGCCCTCGCTCCGGGATCGGGTCCGCGGCATTTCGCCTTCCGCCCCGACGGGAAGTTCGCCTACGTCATCAATGAACTGCTTCTCAACGTCACCGCCTTCCGCGTCGATCCCGACACCGGAACCCTGACCGAAATCCAAACGATCCCGACCCTGCCCGAGGGCACCCCGCCCGTGGGTTCCACGGCCGAGGTCGTCTGTCACCCGACGGGCCGGTTTCTCTACGGATCGAACCGCGGACACGACAGCATCGTCGTCTACACGATCGACGGGCCATCCGGAAAACTGACCCGCGTCGAGAACGAACCGCTGCGCGGCAAGGTTCCGAGGAACTTCGCGATCACTCCCGACGGTCATTGGCTCCTCGCCGCCGGACAGGAATCGGGAACCGTCGAGGTTCTCCGCATCGATCCCGCGACCGGGGCGCTCGAGCCGGTCGGATCTCCGATTCAAATCGATCGTCCCGTCTGCATCCGTTTCGTCCGCAAACCGTGAACCCTGACCAAGGAACAAGGACGCCGAACCGGGGCCGAGGGCGACCCCGCTCCTTGCCTCCGACCTCCGACCTCCGACCTTCGACCATGACTCCTCGCATCGGCATCATCGGATTGCTCCAGGAATCGAACACCTTCATCGGTGAGCCCACGCGACGTTCGCACTTCGAGGCCGATCTCCTCCTCCGCGGAGAGGCGATCCGCGAGGCGATGCGGTCGACTCCGCACGAGGTGGGCGGATTCTTTGAGGAACTCGACCGCGCCGGAGCGGAGGCCGTGCCCATCTTTCTGGCGAGGGCGCTGCCCTACGGCACGATCGAGCAGGGAACCTTCGAGTCACTCGTCGATGAATTGCTCGCGGCGGTGGCCGCGGCCGGTCCGCTCGACGGGATTCTCGCCGCACCCCATGGAGCGACCGTGGCCGAGGGTCATCCCGACGCCGACGGCTACTGGCTGGGACGCCTCCGCGAACAGGTCGGACCGGACCTGCCCATGGTGGCCTCGCTCGATCCCCACGCCAACCTTTCCGCGGTGATGGTGGCCGCGACCACCGCGATCACCGCCTATCGAAGCAATCCGCACCTCGACCAGCGCGAGACCGGCGTCCGGGCCGCGCGCCTCCTTCTCGGAACCGTCCGAGGGACGGTGCGTCCCGTGCAGGCCGCCGCCTTTCCGGCCATGGCGATCAACATCCGCGTGCAGAACACCTCCGGAGAACCCCTGCGTTCCTTCTATGCCGACGCCGCCGCCCTCGCGCAGCAGTCCGGCGTCCTCGACCATTCCATCGTCCTCGGCTTTCCCTACGCCGATGTCGCGGAAATGGGATCCTCCGTCCTCGTCATCGCGGACGGGGACCCGTCCCTCGCCCAGAACACCGCCGATGCCATCGCCAGGCGCATGTGGATGCGTCGCGCCGACTTCGAGCCGGTTCAGACCGGGGTAAACGAGGCGGTGACCCTGGCAAAACAGCGAACGGAGCGTCCCGTGGTCTTGCTCGACATGGGCGACAATGTCGGCGGCGGTTCCCCGGCCGACGGCACCGCCCTTGCCCTCGAGGCGCTGCGGCAGGACGCGGGGAGGACCTTTGTCTGCCTCCACGATCCGGCCGCCGCCGCCGCGGCGGCCACCGCTGGGGAAGGCGGTCGGTTCGAAGCCGCGATCGGCGACCGATCCGATCCGGTCCGGGGATGGTTCCGGGTTCGTTCCCTCCACGACGGGATCTTCCACGAAAGCCAGGCCCGGCACGGCGGTTTCTCGCATTTCGACCAGGGCCCCACCGCGGTCCTCGAACTCGAGGGTACCGGACTCGTCGCGATGGTAACGACACGGCGGATGGCACCGTTCAGCCTCTCGCAGCTCACCACCTTCGGAGTCGATCCGGATCGTTTCGACCTCATTGTCGCGAAGGGCGTGATCGCTCCGATGGCGGCCTACGCCCCGGTGGCGAAGGGCGGGTTCCTCCACGTCGACACCCCCGGCGTGACGCGGGCCGACATGACGAAGCTCGATTACCACCGCCGGCGCAAACCGATGTTTCCCTTCGAGCGGGACGCCTCGTGGTGATTTTGTCAGGGAGCGCGCGCCGGGCCGCGCACTTCACAGCTTCTCCGGTTCCTGCAGCAGTTCGCCGATGCGCTGCAGAAGGCGGCCGGCGGCACCGCCGTCGAGGATGCGGTGGTCGAAACTGAGGACGAACTGAGACTCCATGCGGGGAAGGAATTCGCCTTTTCCCTCGTCCCACACCGGCACCTTGCGTCCGGCCATCAGTCCGAGGACGAGATTCTGCTCGGGCAGGGGAATCGGGCTCGCCGCGGTGATGCCGAAGGGGCCGACGTTCGTGATTGTCGCGATGCCGGTGCCCACCGCGCTCTTGGGCAGGCGGCGTTCCCTCGCGAGCTTGACGAGTTCCTCGTAGGGCGCCTGGAGATCCGCGAGAGACTTCTGGTCGACGTGGCGGATCACCGGCACGAGCACGCCGTCATCGGCTTCGACGGCGAAGCCGATGTCGATCGCGTTCGGGTGGACGATCTTCGTCCCGATGAGGCGTCCCGCGACGGCGGTGTTTTCGGAAAGGGCGATGGCCAGCGCGCGCATCGCGTAGAGGCTCACCCCCGGCTTTGCCGCGACGCTCTTGCGATGGGCGAGGACCCCGTCCATGATCACGGGCACGGTGACGCTGGCGAGAGGGCGGGTCCAGCTCCGGCGCATCGAGTCGGCCACGGCGATGCGCATGGGCGAGGCGTCGGTCATGCGGCTCTGGTCGAGGGCCTGGATGAATTTCTCGAAGTCCTCGACCGTGACCCGTCCGCCCGCGCCGCTGCCGGGGAGGCCGGCGAGATCGGCGGAGTTGAGCCCGAGTTCCTCCATGCGGTGGCGGAGGCGGGGACTGAGGTAAACGCTCGAGCGAACCGGCACGGGCAGTCCGCCCTCGACGGTCGGCTTGACCGCGGCTGGGGCGCTGTGGTCGATGAGATCCTTTTCCGCGACGGCAAAGTGGAGGTTCTCGGTGCCGGCAGGTGTTCCGGAACCGGTCCGGGGCGTCTCGACCGGGGGGCGGATCAGGCCTGCCTTCGTGGCGTCCTCCTCGCTCGCCTCGATCACCGCGATCTGGGATCCCACGGGATAACTGGTGCCCACGAGCGCGGTGATCTCCGCGATGATTCCGCCGCAGGGGGTCGTGACCTCCATCATCGCCTTGTCGGTCTCGACTTCGAAGAGATTCTGGTCGGCCTTGACCGTTTCGCCGGGTGCGACGAGCACCTCGCGAATCGTCGCCTCGGCGATCGATTCGCCGAGTTGCGGCATGGTGATGGGAAAACGGGGCATGGGAAGTAGACGAATCCGCCAAAAAACCGCCCGGAGGGGGCTTCTCGGGCGACGAGGGTCGTAACTCCTCCACAGTGGAGAAAAATGAAGGCGCTGCAAGTATCGAGGATCACAAAATCCTACGGGACCACCCCCGTGCTCCGGGGCGTCTCCCTCTCGCTCGACCCCGGCGAGCGGGTCGCCCTGATGGGGCCCTCGGGTTCGGGCAAGAGCACCCTCCTCAACTGCATCGCGGGAATCGACCGTCCCGACGAGGGGCGAATCGAGATCGGCGGAGTGGCCCTCGGCGACCTCGACGAGGACGGGCTCTGCCGGATCCGGCGCGAATCGGTTAGCACCGTCTTCCAGTTTTTCCACCTCCTCCCGACCCTTTCGGCGTGGGAAAATGTCGAGTTCCCCCTGCAGCTCAACGGCGTCCCGGAGCCGGCGCGTTCGGAGCGCGTCGGAGCCCTCATCGAGGAAGTCGGGCTCGCCCGCCGCGCCCGTGCCATGCCCCATGAACTCAGCGGAGGGGAAATGCAGCGCGTCGCGATCGCACGGGCTCTCGCGATTTCCCCCCGTCTCATTCTCGCCGACGAACCCACCGGCAATCTCGATTCGGCGACCGGCGAATCGATTCTCGACCTTCTTGCCCTGCTGGGCGATCGCCACGGCATCGCCATGCTCGTCGTCACCCACAGCCCCCAGGTCACCCGCATCTGCCGCCGTACCCTCGAGATGCGGGACGGTGGGTTGCTCGGTCAGGATCCCGCGACATGAGCCACCCGGATTCATCGCGGACCGGCGCGTCCCTCACCGGTTTGCTCTGGTCGCGGTTCATCCTTCGCCACTGGAGGCGGGAGCCCTTCCTCACCGCCACCCTCGCCGGCATTCTCGCCCTCGGGGTCGCGGTGTTCCTCTCCGTGCGGCTCGCGAACAAGGCCGCCGTCTCGGGTTTCGCCCTCTTCACCGAATCGATTTCCGGAGAGAGCGACTTCCTCCTGCGGTCCGGATCGGGTGACCTCTCCGAGTCGATTCTCCGCGAACTCCGCGGAACGACGGGAACGCTCCCGGTCGACTTTTTTCCCGTGCTCGAACTTCCGGGAGTCTTTCCCGGCGAGGAGGAATCGGGTCTGCTCCGCGTCATCGGAGTGGATCTGGTCGCGGTCGGAAACGCCCTCGGCCAATCCGGTGCCGCGGGTGCGCCAACGACGGAAGAGGAGCAGGACGAAAACCCTCTCGGCGACCCCGGGGCCGCCTTCGTGGGACCCTCCTTCGCCGATCTGCGTGGTGTGAAAAAAGGCGACCGGATCCGTCCGTGGATCGGAGAGGCGCCGGTGGAACTCCGCCTTGCCGGCATTCTTCCCGATCCGGCGAACCGTCCCGCCATTCCCGAAAACCTCGTCCTCATGGACCTGCCCGCGTTGCAGGACCAGGCCCGTCGTCCCGGTCGGCTCAGCCGCGTCGAGATCCGTTTCCCCGCGGGCCTCGATGCCGGGGAAACCCGGCGCGACGGCTCGGAACGCCTCACCGCCTTCGCGCGCGGCCGTGGCCTCGTCCTCGAGACTCCCGAGGACCGCAAGGCCGCCGTCACACGGATGAGCGCGGCGTTCCGGCTCAATCTTACGATCCTCTCCGGGCTCGCCCTCCTCGTCGGAGTCTACCTCATCATGCAGGCGATGGATGCCGCGGTCGTGAAACGGCGCGGCGAAATCGCCGTGCTGCGGTCGCTCGGGGTGACCCCACGCCAGATTCACCGGGTCTGGCTCGCCGAGGCCGCCGTGCTCGGCGCCGCGGGAGGCCTGTTGGGGATTGTGTTAGGGCGGTTGCTCGCCTCCGGCATGGTCGGCGGCATCGCTGCGACGGTGAACGCGCTCTACTATGAGACGACGACCCGCGCCGTGTCCCTCCATCCCGGCGAGACCGCCTTTTCCCTCGCCTTCGGCATCGCCGCGAGCCTCGTCGCCGCGTGGATCCCCGCGCGCGAGGCTGCCTCCGTGCCTCCGGCCCAGGCCTTGCGCTCGGGGCCGCGGGGTGGGGGAACGGCCTTCCTGAACCGGTGGCCCTGGGGACTCGCGCTGCTCGCGGCCGCGGTCCTCTTCGCCCTCCTCCCGCCCGTGCCGGGGGAGGGGAATTCGTCCTTTCCGCTCGGAGGTTACCTCGCCGCCCTCGCCGCGGTGTTGGGTGGCAGCGTTTTTCTCGGGCGTTTTTTTGGTCCGATCGCCCGGTTCCTCGGGCGGTCCGGAAACGACGCGATGCGTGTCTACGCCGCCAGCCGCCTCGGCGCCGCGGGCGGACGGCACCGGCTCACCGCGGCGGGTCTGTCCACCGCCATCGGCATGTCCGCGGCCATGGCCATCCTCGTCGCGAGTTTCGAGGAAACCCTGACCTCCTGGATCGGACAACTGCTCAAGGCCGATCTTTACGTCGCCGCGCCCGGGGCCGCCTCGGTTGCGAACGGCAACGCCATCGCCGAGGCCGACTGGAAACGCCTCCTCACCTTGCCCGGCATCGACGGGGCCGATCTCCTCCAGCGTCGCGAAATGGAATTCGAAGGCCGTTCCATCGTTCTCGGGGGTGCCTCCTATCACAACGATCCCGAGCGACATCTCCAGCTCCTCTGGCTCGATCCGCCCCCCACCCGCGGGCCCGACGCCCTGAGAGGGCGGCCCGGGGAAATCACGCCCGCCTGGGTCAGCGAACCCTTCGCCCGCCGCTTCAAACACGGCAAGGGTGACCCACTTTCCATCCCGACGCCGACCGGTCCCCGGGAGGTGCGGATCGAGGGAGTCTACGCGGACTACGGAAACGAATCGGGCACGATTCTCGTCCAGCGCGAGACCCTGGAGGGTTGGTTCGGGGACCGTACCCTCTCCAATCTCGCGATCTACCTCTCGCCGGGACAGGACCCCGGGCGGGTCCTCGAGTCGATCCGCTCCGCCTTTCCCTCGCTCGTCGTCCGGACGAATAGCCGGCTCCGAGAGGAATCAATCCGCCTCTTTCACCAGACCTTCGCCGTCACCTATGCGCTCGAGGCCATCGCCGTCTTCATCGCCGTGGGCGGGCTCGGCCTTGCCCTCACCGGACTCCTCCTCGAGCGGAAAAACGAACTCTCCATCCTCCGCTCCCTCGGCGCGACCCGACGCGACATCGCCCGCGCCGCGACCTGGGAGGGCACCGGGATCGCCCTTGCGGGCCTCGCCGGCGGACTCGCGGTGAGCTTCTTCCTCGGGTGGATCCTCATAGGCGTGATCAATCCGCAGACCTTCGGATGGACCCTGCGATACAACGTTCCGTGGGGCACGTTTCTGTTGTTGTCAGGATTGACCCTCGGCGCGGCCGCGGCCGTCTCCCGAATCGTCGGCTTCCGCAACGCTAACCTCTCATCGGACCGCGAGGAATGAAACACCGCAGCCCATCAATCCCGGCCGTGGGGAAGAGGAGGGCCTTCCTCTCCTTTCTCATCCTGACACTTTCACCAACGGTCCCCGCCAGCGAATGGGATGTCCCCCGGCCCGGCCATGTCCTGCGTTTTCCCGAGGACCACGGGAGCCATCCCGCGTTCAAGATCGAATGGTGGTATCTGACCGGCCATCTCTTCGCCGGGGAACGCCGCTTTGGCTTCCAGGCGACCTTTTTCCGGCTCGGACAGAAGCCCGTCAACGTGTCCCCGGAGGAGAATTTCGCGACCGAACAACTCCACCTCGCGCATTTCGCGGTGAGCGATCCCTCCACCGGAGCCTATCTGCACGAGGAACGGCTCAACCGGGCCGGATGGGATGCCTCGGCGAAGGTCGGCGACCTCGACCTGCGCAACGGCAACTGGACCCTCCGCCGCGAAGGCGCGGCGATGGACCTGCACGGCACGATCCGCGCCGAGGCCACCCTCAGCCTGAGGCTCGCGCCGGTGAAACCGCACGTCGTCTTCGGAGAGGACGGCATTTCGAGGAAGGGACCCGAGGGCACCGCGTCGAGCTATTACATCACCTTCCCGCGGCTCGCGGCGACGGGGACGCTGTGGATAGGCGGCGAGACCCTCGAGGTCACCGGCGAGGCGTGGATGGACCACGAGATCTCCAGCAGCCAACTCGACCGCGACCAGGTCGGATGGGACTGGGCCTGCCTCCAGTTTGCGGACGGACGCGAGATCATGGGCTACGTCCTGCGGACGAAGGACGGGGGCGTTTCGCCGTATTCGAAACTCGTCTGGATCGGGCTCGACGGCACCCTCACCCACCAGCCCGCCGACGCCTACGAATGGAGGCACGAGGGCCGGTGGAAAAGTCCCGCGACCGGAGCCGTCTATCCTGTCTCACCGCTCCTCGGCTTCACCGATCCCGCGACCGGCGCGAAGCGCCGCCTCCGCCTCGTGCCCTTGATGGACGAACAGGAACTCACCGGCGGGGCCGGCGGTGTCAGTTACTGGGAAGGCGCCTGCGACGTCCGCGACGAAGACACCGGCGAAAACGTCGGCCGCGCCTATCTCGAGATGACCGGCTACGCCGACGACATCGGGCGGAAGTTGCGGTGACGGTAGACGGGGGCTGTTTAGTAGGCCACTCTCTCCATTTGGATTTTAAAATTCATTAAATAGTCAGACAAATAAAAAATTCATTAAATAGTCAGACAAATAAAAAGTTGAATTTTAAAATTCATTAAATAGTCAGACAAATAAAAAATTCATTAAATAGTCAGACATATAAAAAGTTGAATTCGCGGTGGAACGCTCGATCTTCCAAATGACCCGCACCACTTCAGCCCTTCAGCTTCATTCACTCTTAGCCACCCTTCCCCGCCATGCGCACCACCCGCCTTCTTGGAACCGGCCGATCTTTTTACCACGTCATGTCACGGGTCGTGGACCGGCGGAGGGTCTTCGAAGCCAAGGACAAAGAGATCTTCCGCAAGATCCTCAGAAACCAGGAGGCCTTCACCGGGGTGCGGATTGTCACTTACTGTCTCATGTCGAACCACTTCCATTTGCTGCTGGAAGTTCCGGACCGGGAGACGCTCGCGCCGCTCGATGAGGAGGGGCTCCTCGCGGTGCTCCCCCTGCTTTACCCCGGTGATGTCGTGGAAGGCGTGAAACAGGAGCTGGAACGGGCGCGGGCTGCCGGTGACGAAGCCTGGCATCGCGAAATCCTCGCCCGTTACGAACGTCGCCGCGGGGATCTCGGGCTCTTTCTCAAGGAGGTGAAATTGCGCATCACCTTCTACATGAACAAACGTCTCGGCCGCACCGGGACGCTCTGGGAAGGTCGCTACAAGAGTGTTCTGGTCGAGGACAACGAGCAGGCCCTGCTCACGATCGCGGCCTACATCGATCTGAATCCGATCCGGGCGGGCCTCGTCACCGCACCCGAGGATTATCGCTGGTGCGGCTATGGAGAGGCGGTCGGGGGCGGGCGTCGCGCCTTGCGGGCACGCGAGGGGCTGGGGTTCATGTTGAGCGAAG
>JBILDO010000068.1:0-27038 GCA_044352585.1 Verrucomicrobiales bacterium | reverse complement strand
GCATGGCTCAAACGCCACCCCAGAGTCCGCATCCACTTCACGCCCACGAGTGCCTCGTGGCTCAACATGGTCGAAAGGTTTTTCCGAGACATCACTGACAAGTGCATCCGTCGTGGCGTCTTCAAAAGCGTGGCCGAACTCGAAAAGGCCATCCTCGGATACATCAATACTCACAATGGCGATCCCGCCCCCTTTATCTGGACGGCGAAAGCCAACGACATCCTCGAAAAGGTAAAGCGTGGCCGGGCGAAACTAAATAATTTACAGTCCGCTTGACGGACTACACTAGAAATTTCGGATATATCAATTGATTTCCGCCCTGCCAATCGGTAGACTGAGACGGTCTCGGTCGCTCCGCTCGGCGCAGGAGAGGGTTTTCCGGGGACTGATCTTCCCGCATGAAACCTTCGTTCCTTCTGATCCAAGTAATGGCCTTGATGGCGGGACTCAACAGCTTGAGTGTTATTGCCGGTGATTGGGGCAAGGCCCCCGCCGGGAAGAGTCCGATCGAGGAGTGCGTCGATCTCGGCGGCGAGTTCAGTGTCGGATACGAGTCGGACTACCTTTTCTACGGCGTCCTCTACGCGCGCGACAGCGTCTGGACCGACATGAACTACACCTACGAAGGGCTTCCCCTGCCGCTCACCATGGGGGTCTGGTATCTGAACGGGATCAACGGCCCGGGGGCCGGATACGATGAATTCGATGCCTACCTCTACACCACCCTGGATGATGTGGCGGGCTTCGAGGTCAGTTTTGGCTATTACCACTATGTTTTCACCGAATACCGCAGCAATGTGATTCCCAACGGGGGTTACGCCGAAATCTTCGTCGATGTCACGCGCAGCCTCGGATTTGTCGATGTAACCTACGGCCTCATCCAAGCGACGGGCGGTGCCGGAACCGCACGCGGTTGGTATCACGAACTCGGCTTCGAAAAGACCGTCGAGCTCTGCGACAAGGCGGCCCTCGTCCTCGGCGGCGGAGTCGGCTTCACCGACAATTATTACGACACCGTCCTCTACGGCAGCACCCGCGACTCGGGATGGAACCACTACTACCTGAAGGCTTCGATTCCGATTTCCCTGAACTGCCGCACCACCCTGACTCCGTACATCGGCTACAACGGGGCTCCCGATACCTGGATTGCCGACGGGATCGATGCGGAAGTGGAAGGACCGCAATCGGACATCCTCCATGGGGGAGTCGCCCTGACGGTGGCGTTCTGAATCCCTCGGACCACGAAAAAACCCTGTCGCAGGACAGGGTTTTCTTGTGGACATGACTGGGTCCGATCTCCAGCCCTACGAGGCAGGGAACCGAAAAATCACGCGGTAGCGGCCGGCTTCAGCTTGGCGGCCATGCGACCCTTGATACGATCGGCGGTGCGTTTGTGGATCGTACCGCTCTTCGCCGCCTTGTCGGCGGCGGAGGCGAACTGGTTGTATGCGGCTTGGGCAGCGGCCTTGTCACCCGAACCAATCGCGGCGAGGGCAGCCTTGCGGGCGTTCTTCACGTTGGCCTTGACCGCGCGATTCTGGGCCGTGCGGACCTTGGTTTGACGGACGCGTTTGAGGGCGGACTTGGTGTTGGCCATCGGATTGTGGAGTTTCGAAAAAAAGAAAGGGTCGGGAATGTATCCCCGGGTTCCTCTCCGTCAAGCACGATCTCGCCGGGGTCCTCGGGTTTGGCTGACTTGCCGGAAACCGGCTCTCATTCAAACTCGATCGCCCGGGGACGCGGGAGCTGAACCCGCTGGGCCGGCAATTCCTGGGTCTCGGTCTCGGTCAGGACGGGCCGGGCCACGGGAAGCCCGTCGCTGCCGAGGGTTTCGGTGGCGGGAGTTCCCGCTCCGGTGTCGGTGGCCGGATCGGAGCCCGGCGCGACTTCCTCGGCCACGACCACGGCCGCCACGGGGGCGACGCGGGCCCGGATCACGGGGGCGAGGGATTTGTAGGGATCATCCGTGCCGATGACGGTGGGGGCGATCGGGAGGACGGGCGCGGCATCCTCCTGCACCACATAACCGGCGACGAGCGGCCCCTTCCGGTTCTGCTGGCTCGTAAGGCGCTGGAGCCGGCTGCGGCCCTTGCCATGGAGATGGCAGATCATTTCCAGATTGGTGCCGGGACGGAGGTGCTCGGTGTAGGTGCAGCGGACCTGCGAGGCGATGCCCTCGCCCCGCTGCACGACCTCGTAACAATCATCGGAGGCGAGTTCGCCCGACTTCAGGCAAATCTCGACCGGCTCGGCGTCGGGCGGAGGGAGGAAGGCCTTCGGTTCGTATTTCTTCGCGGCCTCGTTCATGACGGTGGCCCAGACCGGAAGGACCGTGTCGGAACTGAAGGCCCCGGGATAGATCGTGCCGCTCTGGTCGAAGCCAATCCAGGCGACGCAGGTGACTTCCGAGGTGTAGCCGGCGAACCAGTTGTCGGTGAAATCGTATTCGGTGCCGGTCTTTCCGGCCACGGGGAACTCCGCGAGGCCGAACTTCTCGTTCGCCTTCGCGGCGGTGCCGTATTTGAAGGAGTCCTCGAGCATGCTGCTGATCTGGAAGGCGGTGTAGCGGTCGATGGCCTGCCCGCCGTGCATGGCCACGTTCGGCGTGTAAATGATGTTGCCGAGGCTGTCGCGAATGTTCGCGATGACGTGGGGCTTCTCGGCGCGGCGACCGCTGTTGGGGAAGATGGTGTAGGCCAGGCAGAGCTCCTCGAGAGAGCTCGGATTCCGGCCGAGGAAGGTGGCGTTGAACTTCTGAAGGTCGCCGGAGAAGGACATCCCCGCCTTGCGCGCGAGGTTGACGACGGCCTCGGTCCCGACCTTCTGCCCGAGCCGCACGGTCGCGGCGTTCTTGCCCTTGGCGAGAGCGCGGCGCGAGGTGATGACGTTCTCGTAGACGTTGTCAAAGGACTCGACGCCCCATTCCCCGAGGATCCCGGTGGTGCCCCCGACCATGACTTGGCGGGTGTCCATCGGCGTGTCATCGACGAGGGTGCCGGGGAAATAGCCGGCCTCGAAGGCGGCCGCGTAGACAAAGGGCATGAAGGTCGTGCCGGTGGGACGGCGCCCCTGCGAGACGCGGTCGAACATGGAATCGTTGAAATCGCGGCCGCTCACCCGCGCGAGGACGGCGCCGGATTTGTTGTCGATCACCATCAGGGCGCCCTGGAGGTATTTCGGCGCCGGGAAGGTCTGGTCGGGATGGGCGGACTCCTGGAAGGCGACCTTCTTCGCCTTGTATTGCTCCATCGTCTCCTGCTTGAAATCGGGGTGCTGCTCGATCTTGGCGAGCTGCTCCTTCAGGGCGGTCTCCGCGAATTCCTGGAGGCCCCCGTCGATCGTGGTATGGATCGCAAACCCGCCCTTGGAAACGGCTTCGTAGCCGAGGAGATCGATCACCTCCTGGCGGACCTTCTCGTAAACAAAGGCGGATTTCCCGGTGATGTTCGTTTTCGCCGCGATCTCGACCTCCGTCTTGCGGAACCGATCGCAGGCATCCCTGTCGATGTAGTCCTCGGCCGCCATGCGGACGAGGACGTGGTCCCGCCATTTCTTCGAGACCTCGGGAAAGCTCCGGGGCGAGCGGTGGTAGGGGTTCGGAATCGTCGCGGCGAGGGTGGCGGCCTCGACCACGGAGAGATGCTCGGGGTCTTTGCCGAAATAGCCCTCCGAGGCGGCGGCGATGCCATAGTAGCCGCTGCCGAAATAAATGCGGTTGATGTAGAGTTCGAGGATGCGTTGCTTGCTGCCGAGGCGCCTCTCGATGCGCTGGGCGAGGAAGATCTCGGTGAATTTCCGGCTCAGGGTGCGGTCCTTCAATTCGAAGGTCTGGCGGGCGAGCTGCTGGGTGATGGTCGAGGCACCCTGGTTGATCCCCTTCGAGCGAAGGCCGTAGTAGAGCGCCCGGATGATCCCGATGTAATCGACCCCGTCGTGCCGGTAGAAGCGGCTGTCTTCCGCGGAGAGGAGGGCGTGGACGAAGTGCGGAGACACGTTGTCGAGCGAGACGGGGCGGCGGTTCTGCACGAAAATGCGCCCGAGTTCCCGCCCGTTCCGGTCGAAAATCCGGCTCGCCACCTCGACCTCCTCGAGGGCGGAGAGGTCGAAAGTCTGGGCGAGGTCGTAACGGGGCTTGAGATAAAAGAAAGCTCCCGCCACGCCGACGGTGGCGATGACGAGGAAGAGGACGAAGAGAAAGGCGAAGCACTTTATCCAGAAGACGAGCCGACGGCGGCGCTTCGCCTTCTTCCGGTCGCGAGCGCTCAGGGGCGGCAGATCGATCACAGGGCGTTGCGAGAACCCGGAATCGTCGCGTCCGATCGCGTCAAAATCGATGTCGTCGTAATCTCTGGGCACGGAAGAATTCTGGAAAGGAAGTTGGGAGCGGCTAGGATCCAACGATGCGCAGGAACGAGACACATCCGGACGCCGTCCAAGATACGCCGCTTTTCGATCTCGTCTTTCAAAGAATTTCGGAAAGTCCCGCTGGTGCCGTGCCCTTTTCGGAGTGGATGGGGCTCGCCCTCTACCATCCCGAACACGGCTATTATTCGCACGGAGGAGGGGGCGGCTTCCTCGAAATCGGACGCCGGGGGGACTTCTACACGAGCGTCTCCGTCGGGGAAACCTTCGGCCTTCTCCTTGCTCATCGGATCGTGCGGGATTGGGGGACGACCTTCGCGCGAGCCCGGCCCTTCGTCGTGGTGGAGCAGGGCGGCCATGACGGGCAGCTCGCGCGGGACCTCCTCGCCGGACTCAGGGAACTCGGCTCGCCCCTGCTGGCGGATTTCGAATACCGTCTCGTCGAACCGCGGGAGGCCCTCCGGGAACGGCTCGCGGCAAGGTTCGCGGAAAACCCCGATCCCCGGATCCGGGTCATTGCTTCGATCGAAGAGGCCCGCGCCGCATCCGGCATATTTCTCTGCAACGAGCTCCTCGACGCCTTCCCCGTCGATCTCCTCTCCTTCGAAGACGGTCACTGGCACGAGCGCCAGGTCGGTTGGGATCCCACGGCCAAATCGCCCCGGTTCGTGACCCGGCCGCTTCGCCCGGAGTGGGCCGCCTTCACGGAGTCGCTTGGGGGCGGATTCCCCGAGGGATATGTCACGGAACTCTGTCCCTCCGTCGATGACTGGATGGTGGAGACCGCGGAACTCTTCGAACGAGGGCTCTGGTGGATCATCGACTACGGACACGAGCGGGCGGATTACTACCTTCCCCAGCGCCGCACCGGCACGCTGCGCTGCTATCGCGAACACCACGCCACGGAGGATCCCTTCGCTCATCCCGGCGGCCAGGATCTCACCGCCCACGTCGATTTCACCCGCGTCGAGGAGGCGGCGGTCCGTGGCGGGCTTTCCCGGAACCGCTTCACCGACCAACACCACTTTCTCGTCGATTCGGCCCGTTCCTGGCTGCTTTCCCTCGAAGGGCGGTCGCCCGACGCGCGAACCGCGAAGCGGCTCCGCCAATTCCAGACCCTGACCCATCCCTCGATGATGGGACAGCAATTCAAGGTCATGGAACTGGCCCGGCTCCCTTCCTGAAAGGCGTGCCCGGAGGAAGCGGTTCCGTCACGCGACGCCACCCATCCCTTGCAACGAGGCGTTTTCCCCCGAACTTCGAACGTATCCTCCTGAAATGCCTTCCTTTGATCCAGCCGCGGTCCGCGCCGACTTCCCCATCCTCTCGCGCCGGATCGGGAACAAGCCGCTCGTCTACCTCGACAACGGGGCGACGACTCAGAAACCGCGCCGCGTCATCGAGGCCCTCTCGCGCTTTTTCTCGAACGAGAACGCGAACATCCACCGCGGGGTCCACTCCCTCAGCCGCGACGCCACCGACGCCTACGACGGCGCGCGCGCGTTCCTGAAGGAGCGGCTCCACGCTCCCGCCTCGCATGAACTGATCTTCGTCCGGGGCACGACCGAGGCGATCAACCTCGTCACCCACGGCCTCGCCCCGCTCCTCCGCGAGGGCGATGAAATCGTGCTCACGATCATGGAGCACCACGCGAACTTCGTCCCGTGGCAGGTGCTCGCGCAAAAGACCGGCGCGGTGCTGCGCTTCGCCAGACTCCGCGACAACGGAGAACTGGATCTCGAGGGGTGGAAGGGGCTTTTCACCCCGCGCACCCGCATCGCCGCCTTCACCCACGTCTCGAACGTGCTCGGCACGATCAATCCCGCCGCGGAGATGACCGCCTTCGCCCGCGGACACGGCACCCTCGTTCTCGTCGATGGCGCGCAGGCCCTCCCGCACGGGCCGGTCGATCTCGGGACGGTCGGCGCGGACTTCTACGCTTTCTCCGCCCACAAGGTCTTCGCCCCTGACGGCGTCGGCGTGCTTGTCGGCAATCGCGAGCTCCTCGATGCGATGCCGCCTTATCAGACCGGCGGCGACATGATCGAGCGCGTTTCGGTCGAGGGCACCACCTACCGCACATCGCCGGAGCGATTCGAGGCCGGCACTCCGAACATCTCCGGAGCGATCGGTCTTGCCGAGGCCTTCCGCTACCTCGACGGCATCGACTGGACCGCGGCCCGCGCCCACGAGCATGAGCTCCTCGTCCACGCGACCGCGGAACTGGAGAAGATCGAGGGCATCCGCGTCTTCGGCTCCGCTCCGGGCAAGGCCGCGATCCTTTCCTATCACTACGCCGCCGCCCATCCCCACGACGTCGGCACCATTCTCGACACCGAGGGCGTCGCCATCCGCGTCGGCCATCACTGCGCCCAGCCCCTGATGGACTACTTCAAGGTGCCCGCGACGGCGCGCGCCTCCTTCGCTTTCTACAACAACCACGACGACGTCGAGGCCTTCCTCCGCGCGATGCGGAAAGTGGAGCGCTTCTTCGCGTGAACACGGCGTGATTGCCCGGCCCGTTTCCCTCGCGTAGCATCGCGGCGAATTCCCCCGCCCCATGCCCGCCCGAACGCTTGCCATCGCCCTGTTCCTCGCCACACCGGCCTTCGCCGCCGAACCTGTCGAACGCGACCTCGTCGTCTATGGCGGCACCAGCGCCGGCATCGTCGCCGGGATCCAGGCGAAGGCGATGGGCAAGTCCGTCGTCGTCATCGAACCTTCCTCGCGCGAGGGCGGACTCACCACCGGCGGCCTCGGACAGACCGACATCGGCAACAAGCAGGTCATCGGCGGGCTGTCGCGCGAATTCTACCGCCGCATCGCGAGGCACTACCACGACCCGGCCGCGTGGAAATGGGAGACGCGCGCGGACTACAAGGACTCCGGCCAGACCCGCACGGAGAAGGGCGAGGAAACGATGTGGACCTTCGAACCTTCCGCCGCCCTCAATGTCTACCGCGACTGGATCGCCGAGACCGGACTCGAATTCATCCGCAACGAACGGCTCGACCGCGCGTCCGGAGTGAAGAAGGAGGACGGCCGCATCGCCTCGATCACGATGGAGTCGGGCCGTGTCTTCATCGGCAAGATGTTCCTCGACGCCACCTACGAGGGCGACCTCATGGCCGCGGCCGGCGTGGGCTACACCGTCGGCCGCGAGGCGAACGCGCAATACGGCGAGACCCTCAACGGCGTGCAGACCGCCATGGCGAAACACCACCAGTTCGTGAAGGGCGTCGATCCGTATGTCGTGAAGGGCGATCCGCAGAGCGGGCTCCTTCCCTTCATCGATCCCGCGGGACCGGGCGAGGAAGGCGCCGGAGACCGGCGCGTCCAGGCTTACTGCTTCCGGATGTGCCTGACCGACCACCCTGACAACCGCATTCCCTTCGCCAAGCCCGAGGGCTACGAGGAGAAATGGTACGAACTCCTCCTCCGCAACTACGAGGCCGGGGAGACGGGTCTGCCCTGGATCAATTCCTCGATGCCGAACCGCAAGACCGACACGAACAACCGGCTCGGCTTTTCCACCGACTTCATCGGGCAGAACTACGACTACCCCGAGGCCACCTATGCGGAGCGCGAGGCCATCGTGAAGCGCCACCGACTCTACCAGCAGGGACTCATGTGGACCCTCGCCTACCACCCGCGCATGCCGGAGAAGATCCGCGCCCAGATCTCGAAGTGGGGGATGTCGAAGGACGAGTTCACCGAGGGCGACGGCTGGCAGGAGCAGCTCTACATCCGCGAGGCGCGGCGCATGGTCGGCGACTTCGTCATGACCCAGAACCACTGCCAGCACCGCCTTCCCGTCGACCAGCCTGTCGGCATGGGCGCCTACACGATGGACTCTCACCACGTCCAGCGGCACGTCGACGAAAACGGCCACGTCCGCAACGAGGGCGACGTCCAGGTCGGCGGATTCCCGCCCTATCCGATCCACTACCAATCCATCGTGCCGAAGCGCGGCGAGTGCGCCAACCTCCTCGTGCCCGTGTGTCTCTCGGCCACGCACATCGCCTTCGGCTCGATCCGCATGGAGCCCGTCTTCATGGCCCTCGGCCAGTCCGCCGCCACCGCCGCGAGCCTCGCCATCGACGCCGGCGTGTCCGTGCAGGACCTCGACTTCGCCGCCTTGAAATCCCGCCTCGAGGCCGACGGCCAGATCCTCCATTACACCGCCCCGCCGAAACCGGCGGCGAATTACACCACCCTCGACTCGCTCGCAGGCACCGTCGTCGACGACACCGCCGCGAAACTCACCGGCGACTGGCTCGCCTCCATCCTCCCCAGCGGCATCCACCAGGGATACCGCCACGACAATGACGCCCGCGACGGGAAGGCCACCGCCGTCTTCACCGCGACCCTGCCGGCCCCGGGGCGCTATGAGGTGCAGGTGGCTTGGTCCCCAACGCCAACCGCGCCACCAACGTCCCCGTCCGCATCGACCACTCCGGTGGCAGCAGCGAGGTGAAACTCGACCAGCGCCAGCGGCCGGAGATCGACCGCCACTTCGGTTCCGTGGGCGCCTACGAATTCGGCACGACCGGTAGCGTCACGATCACCAACGCGGGCACCGACGGCCACGTCATCCTCGACGCGGTGCGGTGGGTGAAGGCGGAGTGAGCACAGGGCTTGTGGGTCGCGGTTGTTCATCCACCCGAGGAATCGGGCTTGCGGCGAGGTGGGTAAGGCGACAGATTGGTCGTGTCATGGAAAGCAACCGTCGCTATCCGTCATGGAGCGAGACCGAAAGCCCGAAAGTGTCCGAGCGGACCGCGACGGAGCGTCACGTCATCCCGCTCGTCTCCCGCGAGGAGGCGGAGAAGGTCTTCTCGTCGCAGCGCTTGATGTCGTGGGAGGAAAAGACGCGTCAAATCGATCGCAGCCTTGGTCGCCTGACGGATTCCGAGTGAATTGTGCCCGCGAAGTCGAGGCCCTTCGGATTTTCGCCGATCGCGCCTCGCTTTGGTTGGATCCCACATCGCTCGGAGGGTTTCACCGGGGTCGACGAGAACACGACCTGTTCGGCTACGGCGTTGAAGAATGGGTCTTCAAAATCACCCGCGGTGCCGGCTACGGTCTGGTTCCCATGCCGCTCACGGGGTTTCCGGGATGATCAGCGACTGGTTCGGGGTGTTTCCAGCGACGCCTTCGCAATACTTCGAACGGCTTCTTCTCTCGAACGAACTCTACCCCGGACTGAACTCACTCGAAGGCTTCTGCGAATGGGAGGATCGGTTCTGCATCGTCACCTCGCAGCCCTTCATCGCGGGACGCAACGCCGCCGAACGGGAAATCGCGGGGTTCATGCAAGCCCGCGGCTTCACCCGGCTGTGCGAAGCGACCTGGTTCCGTCCCGCCGACGATCTCGCCCTCTTCGACGTGGGTGGGTCCAATCTCTTCATCGACGAGACGGGCGCGCTCGTTCCGATCGACGTGATCCCCATGGTCGCCGAAGGTCCGCTCCTCGAGACCCTGCGCCGGGCGTTCCGGCAAATCAGCCCGATCGACCCCGGCCCTTCCGTTTGACCCGCCCCGGGCCGGGCCGTAGGTTGGCGGCCCATGCTCCTCGTCATCGACAACTACGACTCCTTCACCTACAACCTCGTCCAGTATTTCGGCGAGCTGGGGGCGGACCTCGTCGTCCATCGCAACGACCAGATCACGATCGACGGGATCCGCGACCTCGCCCCCGAGCGCATCTGTATTTCTCCCGGGCCCTGCACCCCGGCCGAGGCCGGGATCAGCTGCGAGGTCATCCGCACCTTTGGCGGCGAAATCCCCCTGTTCGGCGTTTGTCTCGGCCACCAGTGCATGGGCGAGGTCTACGGCGGCGACGTCGTCCGCGCCGACCGGCTCATGCACGGGAAAACCTCGCCGATCTTCCACAACGGCGAGGATCTCTTCAAGGGGATCGAGTCCCCCTTCGAGGCGACGCGGTATCACTCCCTCATCGTGAAGCGCGAAACCCTGCCCGACTGCCTCGAGATCACCGCCGAGACCGCCGAAGGTGAGATCATGGGCTTGCGGCACAAGGAGAAGAAGGTCTACGGCGTGCAATTCCACCCCGAGTCCATCCTCACGACTTCCGGGAAAACGATTCTCCGGAACTTCCTCGAGCTTTGAGCCCGCGCGGCTCCTCCCTTTCCCTGGGCCACCTCACAACGGGTGCCGTTTCTTCATGTCGAGATAGACCAGATTCGATACCTCGCGGATCACGTCGGCCCGCCGGGAGATCCAAGAGCTGTAGGAAGACGTGTTTTTCCTCGCGCTCTCAATGATGCCGATGACGGCGTAGGGATAGGTCTTCCCGTCGCGGCCCCTCGCCACGAGGATGCCCATGTCTCCGCAGCACATCGCCGTGCTGCCGGTCTTGTTGTAGACCCGCGTTCCTTCCGGGATACTCGGAACGTCGGTGTAGAGACGGTCGATGCCGGGCAGCGACATCATCCGGAGAATCTCGGCGGAGTGCGGCAACTGCTGATACCAGAGCGCGTGAAGAAAACGGGCGTAGTCGGCGGCGGCGGCCTGGTTGCGGTAGGTCTTGCCGCCTTCGGGGATGTATTCGACGATGTCGATGTTCTGGCAGAGCGGGGAATAATGACGCTTCAGCAAGGCCTCGGTGGTCTCTGGGCCTCCAGTCTGGCGCATCACCCAGTTGGTGGAGTCGTTGTTGCTCTTCTGGATCATGAGTTCCAGATGGCGGCGCGCGGTGGCATCGTAGCTGAACTTGCCCGCCGCAACCTCGTGGAAATAGGCGAGGGCCAGATAGGGCTTGATCATGCTCGCCGCCTGCAGCGGGGTGTTGCCGTTGATGTTGGCGAGTTCCCTTCCGTCAGTGAAATCATAGACGATCCACGCGGTGCGTTCGTCACCGCGGAGACCACCCTTCGCCCGAAGGGACTTGATGTGGCCTTCGATTCGGTTTTGCACGGGATCTTGGCCGTGGGAGGCAAGGAAGGGCAGGCAAGCAAGAAAAACGCGCAAAAGAAGGGGGATCTTCCGGGAGTTCATCGAATTCAGTATCGTGAAAATACAGATATTCTAATAATTTTCATCCAGTTTGATTGATCTTCAAGTCACGCTTTTTCGCGAGGGCATCCTCATCCCGTCGTCGGCAAGCCCCACCGTGCCGTGGCGGGTTCCTTCGATCATGGTCAATCCGTCGTTGCGACATCGGAGTCTTTCCCATAGCGTTTCTCGGGGGAGTCCCACCGCATGAAACCTCGTCGGCGTTTTGTCCTCATTGTCCCGATCGCCCTGTCGTTGTGCGGACTGGTGACAGGTCTCTGGATGATGCTCCGCTCTCTCGACAGGATAAGCGCCGGGAAGGAGCGGGACCAAGGCCTCGTCGGGCATCTCGATCCCACCGGGTCGAGAGATCCGGTCACCCCTCCGGATCGGATCCCCGCGGCGACCACGCCGGATCTCTCGAACGCCTTGCTCAATTCCCTGAGGGACGAGATCGAACGGCCTCTTGCCCTCGAAAAGGAGGCCCTCCTTACTTTTCCCAATGCCGCCGACCTCACCGATTTTGTCACGAATGCCGTCGCCGCCGGTCTGGTCGTGACGGGTCCCTTCGAGGGAGCGCAAACCGTCCGCGTTTCCTTCGAGTCCCTCGGGCAACTCCGCGATGCGCTTGCAGCCCACCGCGGAAAGGCTCCGACCGTGAGCGCGAATTTCCGGGTCAGCGTTCCCGATCTCTCGGCCCCTCCCCCGGCAGGCGGCACGGGCACCGCGCCCTTCGAGGCATCTCTCCTCCCGTCCATCGGCATTGACGCGGGATCCGACCGCCGTTCCTGGGGCGAAGGCATCACCGTCGCCGTGGTCGATTCGGGGATCTCGCCGCATCCCGCCTTTCGCGAGGGGCAGGTCACCCACTTGGACCTCACCTCGGAGCGCGGTGCTTTTCACGCCCATGGCACCGCCATCGCCTCGCTCATCGCGGGCGGCTACCCCGGAGCCGAAGGCATCGCCCCCGGAGCCAAGCTCCTCGATCTCCGTATCGCCGGCCAGACGGGACTCAGCGACAGCTTCCTCCTCGCCGAGGGGATCCGTAAGGCGACGGAACGCGGAGCCGAAGTCATCAACATCAGCATGGCCACCTACGGCGATGCCGCCCCGGTGGCCGCTGCGGTCGCGGAGGCGATCCGTCGCGGCATCACCGTGGTCGCGGCGGTTGGCAACGATGGGGCCGGGATGAAGGCCTGGCCCGCCGCTTACGCCAACGTCGTTTCCGTCAGTGGAATCGCCGCGGACGGCAGCCTCGCCTACTTCTCCAACACCGGAGGCCCCACCCTCGCCGCGCCCTCGGTCGGGGTGCCGTCGGCCTATCACGATGGCGCTTCCGCTCTCCTCGCCATTGGAAACGGCACCTCGCAGGCTGCCGCCCTCGTCAGCGGAGCCGCGGCCGCGTTCCGGTCCCGCGGATTCGATGTCCCTTCCGCACTCGTCCTCCACGCCCGCCCAGGCTCGGGGAGGAAGGAAGAAATCGGAGCAGGCGTCCTCTTTGTGCCGCCGATCCGGGCAACACCGGACACGAACCGGTGAAGGGAAACCCGGCAGGCTTTCGATGTCCCCTTAGGTATTCGTCGTCAAAACCCGCCCCGTCTGAGGCAGACGGCCTTTGCCGATCCAACATTGGCGGTCCGTCGTGAAGGATTTGGTGAAATCGCTTCTCCTTTCGGGGGATTGGAGGCCGATGGAAACGGCGGGGCCGGCGTCTCCCTAGTCGGGAGGGAAAAAGCGGTTCGGGCGAGCGTCGTGTTTCCCCTTTTTCCCTTGAGTTTGCCGGGTCCCGGATCGAAGGGTTGCCTTCAGCCGAATTCCACCGACATGCCTCTCGAGAAAATTACCTCCGTCATCGGCCGCGGCGTTTATGTGCCCGGTTCCGACATCGACACCGACCGTATCATCCCGGCTCGCTTCATGAAGTGCGTGACCTTCGACGGTCTCGGCGAATACTTTTTCTACGATGTCCGTCATGACACGGACGGTAACCTGAAAGAGCACCCTCTCAACGATCCGCGTTTTTCGAGTGCGGGCATCCTCATTTCCGGGATCAACTTCGGCTGCGGCAGTTCGCGCGAGCACGCGCCGCAGGCGCTCAGCAAGGCGGGCTTTCGCGCGGTCATCGCGCAGAGTTTCGCGGAGATCTTTTTCGGGAACTGCGCGACGCTCGGAATTCCCTGCGTCATCGCCCCGGCGGCCGACATCGAGGCGCTCGGCGCCGCGGTCGACGCGGATCCTTCGCTGGAGATCACGATCGACGTGCCCGCCTGCGAAGTCCGCTATGGCGAGAAGACGATCCCGGTGACGATTCCGAGCACGGCCCGCGACGCCTTTCTCTCGGGTCAGTGGGATCCCATCGGGGAGCTGCTGGACGGAGCCGGGGCGGTGGCGGAGACCGCGGCTAAGCTCGCCTATCTTTCCCGCTGAGTCGCTCCCGCAGGGACGACCCGAGGGATCCGTGATGGCCCAACCCGACTGATCTCCGATCTTCCGGGTCACGGCGTTTCCAAGCTCTTGATCTCGGCGATCGGGATACCATCCCCGTCGATTCCAACTTCCCGGGAACTGGCCCATTCCGGGTGGAATTCTTCGGGAAGATGCTCGAGCACGGGCCTCCCGGGCTCAAGCCATTCGATCGCGCGAGTCTTCCATGCAAGCCGGGTTTCCTCTGGCATCAAGCTTATCGCCACGGCAGCTCCGGAGAGAAGGCACAAACCGATGACCATGGCCGCGGCCGCGCGAAGTAGCCACCGGATCCGCCCCGGAACCGGGTCCTTGTTTTCAGATTGAAAGATCCCGTTTGGAGTCGTCTCTTCCCGAGACGACGAGAGGATCATCCCAGGCCCCGGCAGGCTTTCACTCCGGTGGTTCGTGGTCCGCGAGGTCGGAACCGGAAGTCTCCCGGAGGGCGAGGTGGTTCCAAAGATCGCGGCGGATCCCGACGGAAAGCCGAAGGCGGTCGGTGTGGCCAGTTCCGTTGCGTTCCGGAGAGGAGCGCCGATCTTCTGGCGGAAAAGGGTTTCGGCGAGAGGCCGCTCCCGTGATGCGCCTTCAGGCCGAAAGGGGAAATGCTGGCATGAACCTCCCTCGGGATGTTCGTTCCCCAACCCGCCATGACGGAAACCTCCGATCCCGGCAACGCGAAAGCCGAGACTGTGGAACCCCCTCGGCTGGCATGATCCCCGCCAAACGGAGCCGAGGAGGGGCTCGTCTTCAGGTCGAACGGGTTCGGGGGATTCTCCGCGGTCGGAAAGGGATTGTCACTGAGGCGCGTGGGCAGTGGCGTGAGAGCGGTGGACCCGGGAACGGCGGGAAACGCCGTTCGCGCCAGGTCGCAGGACTCCCTTTCCGATCCCGCCATCTCCACCCCGGCGGCGCCCGTGTCGGCGAAGAGTTGGACCTCACCGGCCCCGATCTCCCCGAGGGCGGTCAGCGGAGTCTGGCAATGAACGCAATGCCCCGTCAGGCCGAGGAACTTCCGTTTCAGATCGAGGCCACCGCCGCACGAAGGGCATTTCAGCTTCAGGATCTCTTCGGACGCACAATGCGGGGTCGGCGTCGGTTCGGAGACGCTGGTCTCGGTCATGTCGTCAAAGGAACGGCGGTTCTAGCAAGCGGCGGCCGGATCAGGGTTGAAGATCGCCCGACGGGGACACCTGAAGCGCGGGCATCTCCGCCGGTTTCGGAGCGAACCTCGCTTCCATGAAAGCGCGGGCGGCCTCCACATACCGCTCGACAGGAAGGATGTAGGAGGCGAGCGCGGCCCCGGAAGCGAATCCGAGGAGCACGACGACGAGGACGACAAATCCCTTGCGCACTTTCGGCTTCGGTTTTGCCCCAAGGGGAACCGAGGTCGCTTGAGTGGCTGGCTCGGAGGAAACGAGGGGGGAAGAAGCGATCGCGGGCACCGGCGCAGTCCCGGGAAGTGGCGGAATCTGGGGAATCTGGGGGAGCGGAGGTATCGCCGGAATGCCGGGAACGGCGGGCAAGGAGGATGGCAGCGGGGCCTCCTCTGCGAAGGCGGGGAAGGCTGGAGCGGCCGGGAGAGCAGAAGCCTGCCGAAAGGCCGGGAAGGCGGACACGCCGGGCGCAGTCCCGCTTTCGCCGAAAGGACTCGAGGCACCAATGCCGTCCATCGAGAACGAAGGTTTCGTCCCGGTGGTAAAGCGTGGCTCGGGGGGAGTCGTCATCAGCGTTGCCGGGGCCTCATCGGACGGTGCCACCGAAGCCTGGATCCGGGGAAGCTGTCCTTGCGGGGCGAGGTCCCCAAAGATTCCTCCACCACCGGGGCTGGAGTCGGCCCAGGAGGGCGGACCATCGCCGAGAAGGGCAGCCGGGAGGGAGAAACCGGGCTGGAGATCCCCCGAAGGGAGGGTGGGAGCGAACGCTGGAGTCGTGTCGGTGGGATAGGCGTTGAAGGGTGAAGGCCTCTTTTCCTGGTCGGCGGAGCCGGTGCCAAAGGGGGAGCTGAAGGCGGCGGCGAACGTGTCATCCGGTTCGGAGGCCGCCATCGGAGCGGGCGGGGTCGTCAAGGGACTTCCAAAGGCGCTTTCCCAAGACGGGGCTTGCGGGGCGGGGGCGGGCGCGAGGGAAGGGACAAAACCATTCGGAAGAGCGGAAGGCGCGGCGTCCTCCGGACCCGGGATTGGGGCGGTCATCGGCTTCGCTGGGCTGGGAGCCGGTTCCGTTGGCCTGGCCGGCGGACCCCACAGGGTGGGTCCCGCGAACCCGGCCGAGGTCTCGGCCCCGGAGACCGGTTGGGCGGATTGAAGAAAGGACCCGAACCCGAGCGAGATCGTCGAAGGAGCGGCATAGCCGCTCGGCGCGAGTCCCTGGGCCGCGGCCGGCACGGTTTCTGGCACGGTGGCGGCAGGGGTTCCGAAGGGGGCGGAAAATCCATCGGTCCGATAGAGAGCCTCGAGGTCGGGCAGCTCGTTCGCGACAAAACCTCCCCGGACCGGATTGGGTTCGGTTTCAGAGGCGGGTAGGGCGGCCGTCGAGGCGAAATCGTTCCCGGTTTCGGTCACGAAATCCATCGCCGAGGAGGAGAAGTCGAAAGGAAGGGAGGCGACGGGATCTTCGGGGATCCGAGTGAGGCCCGAGTGGTTCGAAAGGCCCTCTTCCTGAGGGTTCAGCTCCGCGGGTGAGGACGAGAGTGCCGTTGTGGCCTCCGCCATCGGAGCGCGCTCCGGTGCCGTCGTGGCTGAGGAGACATTCCCGCCGAGAGAATCGCCCGCCTCCGCCGGGGTCGACTCCGATCCCGGTGCCGCGTCACCTTGCGGGGTCGGCACGCGCACCCCAAGAATGGGAAAGATCCTGACGGCACCGTCGCGGCCGGACTCCGCGGCCACAATCGCCGTATGGCACCAGACGCAAGCGCCCTCGACGCCGAGGTGGCGTCGCTTCAGGACGAGCGCACCTTCGCATTCGGGGCACGCGAGGTGCAGGACCGTCTCGGGATCGAGGCAGTCGGTGACGGAGGCCTCACCTTCCGGTGAGGGCCCCTCAACGCGAAGGGACGCCATCGGGATGTCGCCCGGGGTCTCCGGTTCGGAATCGTTCGCGTCGGTTCCGGCGGGCACGGTCTCGTCGACCGTTTCTGGCCCGCGGGTGACGGGAAAGGAAAAGCCACGTGCTGGTTCGGACGGGACCATCGGAAATCCGAGATCATCGGGCAGCGAGGAGAGGACGAGCCCCTCATCTTCAGCCTTCTCTTGTGTGCCCCGAAACGCCTCGTCGCTTCCATTCCGGTATCCCAGACCAAGCGAATTCAAAAAATGACTCTTCGACGATTCGGAGACGTCTCCGTCACTGGAGTTCAGAGTGATGTCGTAGTCGGGGTGCATGTGGAGCAGCAGTATAACCGGGAAATGGAAATTATTTATAAAAAACTACCTAAATTATAGAAATTATCAAAAGGTTTTTTAGGGTCGATTTGATTTTTTATAGTTTTTAACGATCTTTGGAAAATGATCCGTTTGCTTGGTTTTTTCCCCTTCCGTTGCCTTCTTCTTGCCCTCGGCGTGACCGGGTGCGTTTCCGTCGAATCCTCCTCATTGCCAACGGCTGGAGCGCCCTCGTCCATCGCGTTGACCGATGCCGACGCGACCATCATCGGCCGGAAGATCTGGCAAAACGAATGCGGAGGCACGGTCGAAGGGCTCACCTCGTGGAACGCGGGGGAGGATTTTCCATCGCTCGGAATCGGTCATTTCATCTGGTATGTGCCGGGCCGCCCCGGACCCTTCGAGGAGAGTTTCCCTCCCCTCATCGCCTACATGAAAGAACGCCAGGTGGCCATGCCGGGCTGGCTCGCCGAGGCGCGGGGCTGTCCCTGGACGAGCCGCCAGCAGTTTGCGAACGAGCAGCAGTCACCCCGCATGCGGGAGCTCCGTCAGTTCCTCGCGAATACCGTTGCGGTGCAGACGGCCTACATCGTGAGGCGTCTCGAACGATCCCTCCCACAAATGGAACAGGCCACACCGGATCCGGCGGGTCGGGGACAACTCCGGGCGAATTTTCAGCTCATGGCCTCGGGTCGGAGCGGGCTCTATGCCCTCATCGATTATGTGAATTTCAAGGGCGAGGGCATCAAGCCGGAGGAACGCTATCAGGGACAGGGCTGGGGTCTGCGCGACGTGCTCCTCGAGATGAAGCCGGTCGGCGGCGGCGCCGCGGCGACGGCGGAGTTCAGCGCGGCGGCCAAGCGGGTCCTCGAGCGGCGGGTGAAGAATTCCCCCTCTGAGCGGGGCGAATCGCGCTGGCTCGCGGGCTGGTTGAACCGTTGCGAGACCTACCAACGGGGGATCTGAGGCGATTTTTCCCTTTCCTTCGGACGTTATCCGCCTACTGGTAGCGTTTCCGTCAGGAAGAACTCTCCATCGAACTTTCCCATGCCGACCGAACGCTCCCTCATCCTCCTCAAACCCGACTGTGTCACGAAGTCGCACTGCGGGGAAGTCATCGACCGCTTCGAGAAGGCCGGATTCCGCATTCGCGGCACCAAGATGATCCGGCTATCCGACGAACTCCTCGCCGAGCACTACAGCCATGTCGCCTCGAAGCCGTTTTTCCCGAGCATCGTGGCCTTCATGCAGTCCGCACCCGTGATCGCCCTCGTGCTCGAGGGCGATGACGTCATCGCGAAGGTGCGGGCCATGCTCGGACCCACCAACTCGAAGGAAGCCGAGCCCGGCACGATCCGCGGCGATTTCGGCGAGGACATGATGATCAACATCTGCCACGCCTCCGATTCCCCCGAAAACGGCGAGATCGAGGTGAAGCGCTTCTTCAAGCTCGACGAGATCTTCGCCTACTGAACCGGACCGTCCCGCTCGGAGAATGCGGGATTTACAACGGTGCGGTTTTTGCTAACCTCGCCGACGAGAGCGTTCCGCTTTCGGATTCCGCCCGCATGGACTCATCCCACACCGCTCCGATCCGCCCGCTCAATCACCGGGCGCGCATCGAACCGGCCACGCTTGATGACCTCCCCCGTCTCGTCGATCTGACGATGGCGCTCTTCGAGCTTGAGGAGGATTTCACCCCGGACCGAGCCAAACAGGAGCGGGGCCTGCGTTCCATCCTCGAACAACCGAGCCGCGGCCGTATCTTCGTCGCCCGGACCGACTACGAGATTCTCGGGATGGTCAACGTTCTCTTCACGATCAGCACGGCGATGGGCGGCTTCGTCATTCTTCTCGAGGATGTCATCATTCATCCGGAGTTCCGGGGACAGGGATACGGCACCAAGTTGGTCGAGTATGTCATCGACTTTGCCAAGCGGAAGGATTTCCGTCGCATCACCATCCTCACCGACAAGATCAGCGAGGAAAGCCAGAGATTTTTCGAACGGCTCGGGTTCCGTCATTCCAGCATGATCCCGATGCGCCTCACGCTGGGCGGGTAAGGAGCGGGCCGTTTCGCGGGACGGGAGGATGACGGCGGAGCAACGTCAGGATCAGCTCATCGAGGAATACCGGCTCATCCCGGAAGCGAGGGAGCGTTTTCAGCTCATCGTCGAGACCGCCGGAAGAAGCGGAACGGTTCCCGATCAAGAGCGGTGTGACGCGAACCTCGTTCCCGGCTGCGTTTCCCGCGTCTGGTTGTCGGTCCTGCCCCGTGCCGGAGGCAGCGTCGAGGTGATGATCGAATCCGAATCGCCGGCCCTCTCCGGGATCGCCGGACTCTTCCGACGCGTCTACTCCGGATCCACCCCCGGGGAGATTCTCTCCACCGAACCCCGCTTCATCGAGGCGCTCGGAATCGACCGGTTTCTCACCCCCACCCGGCTCCGTGGCCTGCGGCGCCTGCGCGAGGTCCTCGTCGCAAAAGCCCGGGACCTGTCCGGCGAAGCTCCTCCGGGCCGGACCCATCCGGGCCGGACCCAGCCATGATCGATTGTCATCTTCATCTGCAGGACGAGCGCCTGTCCTCCTGCCTCGACGAGATTCTCGCGACGATCCGGGTCCTTGGCATCACCCGCCTCGTCGTCAACGGGACCCATCCCGGCGACTGGGACGCGGTCGCGAGACTCGCCTCGCGAGTTCCCGAAGTGATCCCCTGCTACGGCCTTCATCCGTGGAAGGTGGGAAGGGAATCCGGCCCCTGGCTCGAGGATCTCGCGGACCGACTTCGGGCCGATCCCCGGGCCGCCGTCGGGGAAATCGGACTCGACCGCTGGATCAAGGACTTCGATTTCGAGCGGCAACGGGAGGCTTTTGCGGCACAGCTCGCGCTGGCGGGCTCTCTCGGACGTCCCGTGACGATCCATTGTCTCAACGCCTGGGGGACGCTCGCGGAGATGCTCGAGACCGTGCCGAGACCGCGGCATTTCCTCCTCCATTCCTTCGGCGGACCCGTCGGGATGATCGATCGGTTCGTCTCGCTGGGAGCCTTCTTCTCGATCTCCGGCTATTTTTTCCGCTCCGGCAAGGAATCCAAACTCGCGGCGTTCGACCGCATCCCCCGCGACCGGATTCTCGTCGAGACGGACGCGCCGGACATGGCTCCTCCCCCGGAACTCGTTCGCTTCGTCCCCGGTGGCGGCGGCAGCCCGGAAGCAAATCATCCGGGCAATCTCGTCGCGATCCACGAGGCGTTCGCCCTTCGGCTCGGGTTGACCACGAACGATCTCGCTGCCCTCGTTGAGGAAAACTTCTCCGTCTGGTTCGGCATGGGGACGCGAACCGTTCAGCGACCGATCACCTTCTCGAGCGATTCGCAGAGATCCTCCATGCTGTAGGGTTTCGGAAGGGCCGCGGCGAAATCGCCGGCAAGGGAAAGCGAGGCCCCCGGCTCAAAGTAGCCGCTCGTCGCGATGATCCGCGAGTTGCGGTCGAAGCGGCGCAGTTCCGAAGCGACCTCGGTGCCGGACAAGCCTCCGGGCAGGGTCATGTCGAGAAGGACCAAATCGACCGGCTCGTCCGTGTCGAGATGCTTGCGATAGAGATCGACGGCCTCTTCGCCGTTCTTGGCATGGAGGCACTCGTAGCCAAGTTGCCCCAGCATGGCCATCGTGGACCGGGCGACACCCGGCTGGTCTTCGACCACGAGAATTCTTCCGCTCCCGCTTTGCCCGCGCGGCATCGGCACCGGATCGGGCGAAGCGGCGGAGAGAATCGAAGCATCATGGTCGGGGGCCTCGTCGGTGCTCGGCAGAAAGACGAGAAACTCCGAGCCGACCCCCTCCTTCGAGGCCACCCGGATCGCGCCCCCATGACCCGTCACGATCGCCTCGCACGAGGCGAGGCCGAACCCATTGCCGCCGGCCTTGGTCGAGAAATCCGGATCGAAGATGCGCTTCAGGTTCTCCGGGGAGATCCCGCAACCGCGGTCGCGCACCGAAACGACCGTGTAGCGTCCGGGCGGCATGGCGAACCGGTTGCGTCCGCGAAAATCGGCGTTTCCGGCCACGATGTCGATCGTGCCGCCGTTCGGCATCGCCTGCCGGGCGTTGATCACGAGATTGTGCAGGACCTGGTAGATCTGGGTTGGATCACCCTCGACGCAGCGGAGGAAACCGGGGACGGAAAGGCGGCAGCGGATCCCCGAACCGGCGAAACAGAGACGCGAAACGCGCTCGAGAAGATGCCCGACCTGGATGATCCGCTTACGCACCGACTCCCCCTTGGTGAAGGCGAGCATCTGCCGCGCCAGCATCTCCGCGTCACCCAGGGCCAACTGCGCCTCATGGATGTGGACCCGAGCCCGGCTGCCCGGAGGACTCGCGATGGAGGCGAGCTCAAGATTGGTCTTGATCGTCTGGAGGGCGTTTTTGAAATCGTGGGCGACCCCCGCGGCCGCGAGGAAAATGGACTCGTTTCGGGCCGATTCATATTCATGCCGGGTCGAAACCGAGGCGTCCGAACGATCCTTTCCCGACTCCTTCTTTCTTTCCACTTCCTTCCCGCGCTCCGGCTCCCCGTCATCGCGAGGAAGCGCGGGAGCCTCCGCCCCGCTTCGCTTCGTCACCATCAGCTCCCCGATGTCCGGGAGGAGTGGCCTGACGGTGAGGACGAAAAATCCCCGGGGCTCCCCTTCCCGGTTCGTGGAGCGGATCGTCCACCGGCAGGGAAGGCGCGAGCCCCCGTTGCGCAGAAGCACCCGGTCCATGAAACAATGGGTCGAACGGGAGGCGATTGCCTGAAGTTTTCCAATCAGGGACGGAAGATCATTGCGATCATAGAGCAGCCCGAGAGGCGACCCGATCAGCGAGCCAGAATCATATCCGGAGAGGCGGAGGAGATCCTCGTTCACATGGATAATGCGCGGGCCCAGCGGGGTGGTGGATCGCTGCTCGATCACGAGAAAACCGACCCCCTCCCTGGGAGTGGTGGATTCCGTTTTCGGGCGGACAGGGTCAGGATGGACAGCCAAGCTCATCACGGGAACAGCGGATCGGGCGAACGGAGAACTTCTTGGATCGTGCCCTCATTTAATCGATTCCATATAATTAAGAAAGCTTAAATTTATGTTTTCGGTAAAAATCCGATCTTTCCACGAAAAAGGGCCCGGGATTTCCCGGGCCCTTTCGGAAGATTTCCGGATGCTCCCCGGAGATCTCTTGAACCGCTCTCCGATCAGGAGAACAGCGGCATGAGCGGATGACCTTCCGTGACGATCTGATCGGTCTTGGGATCGCGGGTGTGACCGGCGACGAGGAAGGGGCGGCCCGAGGGCGCGTAGATGACCTTGTTGAGGTCGAGCCCCATCGCGTAGGCGATGGTGGCGTTGAAGTCCTTCGCTTCGACGGGGTTTTCCTTGACGGCGATGCCCTTGTCGTCGGACGATCCGTAAACCTGACCGCCGGTGATACCACCACCGGCAAACATCGTCGAGAAGACGCGCGGGTGGTGGTCGCGGCCACCGTTGGCGTTGATCACGGGCGTGCGGCCGAATTCGGTGCCAACGCAGATGAGGGTCTTCTCAAAGAGACCGTCGGCCTTGAGATCGTCGATGAGCGAGGCGAGGGCCTGGTCGAGCTGTCCACCGGTCTGCGGAATCGCGTTCCAGAGGTCGTTGTGCATGTCCCAGCCGCCGGAGACGACTTCGACGAAACGGACGCCGGAGGTGACGAGACGCTTGGCGAGCATCGCACCCTTGCCGACGCGGGTGTTGCCGTAACGCTGCACCTTTTGGTCGTAATCCTTCTCCTTGCTGAGGTCGAAGGTCTCGAGGTCCTCGCTCTTCATGAGCTTGAGGGTCTCTTCGTAGAACTGGGTGTAGGCCTTCACCTCGTCGGTCTGGAACTTGCGACGGAAGGACTCGTCGAAGGTGTTCATGAGGTCGAGACGCTTGTCGAAGAGGTCGTCACCAACGCCCGCGTAGGGCTTGGAGTTTTGGACGCCGCGGTCCGGATCCCCGATCGGGAGCGGAGCAAGGGCGGGCCCGAAGAAACCGGCCCCGGGATGCTCTCCGCCACCGCCGATGACGACGGAATCGGGAAGGGTGTCGTGCTTCTTGCCGAGCAGGGTCTGGGCCCAAGGTCCCATCGTCGGGTGGATGATGGTGGCGCGGGGCTCGTAGCTCGTGTGCATCCAGTAGGATCCACCGCGGTGGTCACCCGTCTTCTGGGTCATGGAGCGCACCACGGCGATGTCCTTGAAGCGCTTCGCGAGTTCGGGCATGAATTCGGCAAGCTCGACGCCGGCCACCCCGGTGGCGATCCCCTTGGTGTTGCCACCGGTTTCCGTGCCGGGCTTCGGATCGAAGGTATCCATGTGGGTCATGCCACCGGCCATGTAGAAGAAGATGCAGTGCTCGGCCTTGCCTCCCCCGGCGGCACGAAGGGGCCGCGCGGCACCGATGGGGAGGATGCTGACGCCGAGGGCGGTTTTTGCGGCGCGCGCGACGAACTGGCGCCGGCTGAATTGGTCGAGTTGTTTGAGTGCGTCTTTCATGTTGGGACTGTGGGTTGGATACGAATAAAGGAATTGGATGGTTTGGGATGAAGGGAGGTCCTCACGGACCGGTCATTGGATGAACATGAACTCCCGGGTGTTGACGAGCGCCCAGATCACGTTGCCGATGGCCATGGCCTCGGCCTGGAGCTTCTGCTCCTCGCTCATCTCGCGGTCGGTCTTCGCCCGCATCCCGGATTGGGCCATCGTCTTCTCCTGGGAGGTCGGATAGCGGCTCAGGACGCTGAGGAAGATCTTGTCGACGTTGTCACGCTTTGAACCCTTGCCGAAGGCGATCTCCTTCACGAGATACGCGTCGGGACTGGTGAGGACGCGGTTGGTGATCTCGCCGTTGAGGAGGGCCATGACCTGCGGGGAGGAACCGGTCGTGAACTGGTTCTCGATGAGCTGCTTGTCCGACTGGCCGAACATGCGCAGAAAGTGGTCCGGCGGCATCGGTTGGCGCAGCTCGGAGGCGCGGAACATCTGGGCACCGCCCACGTTGTCCTCGCGGGAGACCACCTCGCCGTTGTATTTCACCAGTTTGCTCGCCTCGCTCCAGGTCTTCTTCCAGTTGAGGATGTCGTCGGCCGACTTGAGGGTCGAGAAATCCACGTCCATGACCGCCTTGTAGTCATCCCAACCCTTGCGGGTGACCAACTCGGGGTTGGCGGTGGTGAGGGCCACGAGCGAGTCCCAGATTTGCTCGGCGCTCATGCGACGCAACACCGGTCCGGGGAAGTGGAAGGTGCCCTTGTCCACCTGGGTCAGGCTCGGGGTGAGGGTCTCGGCCTCGCGCTGGTAGGCCTGGGTATTGTAAAGGACACGGAAGAAATCCTTCACGCTGTAGTCGAGGTCCTTCATCATCTCCTCGAGGAAGGAGAGGAGCTCGTAGTTCTGGGCCTGCCCGTCGAGGTGGCCGGGGATGTTGTAGACGGGCTCGATCTGGGCGAGGCCGAAGGCGATCTTCCAGAATCGGTTCACGACGTTGATCGTGAAGCGGGGATTGCCGGGCGACACGACCCAGTCGGCGAAGGCCTCGCGGGGCGTCTCGAACTTCGAGAGGTCCATCTTGTCGCCGAAGTAGGTGGCGGGCTCGACGGAGCCGAGCGGCTCGCCGTCGTCATACTTGTAGTCGTGGGGAAGCTTCACGGCATTCGAACCGGAATCGACCACTTGGATGCGGTGCGTCCCGATCCACTGGCCGAGGTTCTGGTCCTCGTTCTGGTTCGGGCGAAGTTTGCCGGCGTCCTTGAGGACTTTGTTCATGCGGTCCACTTCCGCGCGGTAATCGGCCCCGCCGCTCATCATCATCATGTTGCCACCGCCGCGGGCGCTCGTCTCGGTCCCGCCCATGAAGGCCGCCATCTTGAAGAAGTCCATCTGGAAGACTTCCTCGAAGGGGTGGTCGTGGCACTGGGCGCAGGTGATTTCCGTGCCCATGAAAATGGTGAAGGTATTGGAGAGGTTGCAGAGGCGCATGCCCTGGTCGGAGACGAGGTAACCGACGGCCGGTTCCTCCCAGATCTTGCCCTTCGCGGTGAGGAGCTCGCGAACCATGTCATCGTAGGGTTTGTCCTCGCGGATGCTCTGCTTGATCCACTCCATGTAGGGATCGACCTTGAGGTCGCCGTTGCCCATCATCGTGATGCCCTCGCGGATGCGGAGGAGGTCGGAGTAGTAATTGTACATCCGCATCGCGAAGCCTTCGGAATCGAGGAGCTTGTCGATGACGGCGGCGCGTTTCGTCGGCGAGCGGTCGTTGAGGAAGGCCTCGGCCTCGTCATAGGTGGGGATGCGTCCGGTGATATCGAGGTAGGCACGGCGGAGGAACTGGTTGTCGTTCGTCAGCGGATTCGGAACGCACATCAGCATCTCGCGCTCGATTTCCTGCTTGCGCTTCACCTTTTCATCGACGGTGAGATCGGCCTTCTGGGGCAGGGCGGCGAGCTCGGCCTGCAATTCGTAATAGCTCGTCTTCAACTTGTTGAGCACGAGTTTATCGATCTCACCGGCCAGTGCGGCGGGATCGGTGGGGAGGTTGCCCTTCACGAAAAGGCGATCCTGCTCGCTCAGCTTCGAGACCGGGTAATCGATCACGCTGCCGTCGGCCATCTTCAGTTTGACCACCGCGCTGGCACCGGCCCCGGCGGTTCCGGCGAATTCGGCTAGGAGGGTTCTCCCGTCGGCGGAGGTCCAGGTGCGGGGTTCCGCCCGCAGGGGGGACAGCGTGAAGAGAAGTCCTCCGGCGAGGAGAAGGGTCAGGGAACGGCTCAGGGTTCGTTTTTTCATGGAGGGATCGGAGTCTGGAGAAAGGTCGGATCGGACGAGAAGGCTTGCAGGAAGGGATAACAGCAGGGGCTTGAATCGTGACAAAATTGGTGACAAAAACCGGGGACTACGGCAAGAAAGATTATTTTATAATAATTACAGGGCCGCAGCAACCGTCGATTCTCCCAGGTCCTGAAGGGCGCTGGTGGAGACGGCTTCGCGGAAGAGGTGGAGTTCATCGATCCAACCGGCGAATCCACGAGCCTCGTCGCCGCCGAGGCGAAGGTTTCCGGCGCGACCGGTCAGGTATTGGGCCGATGTGGCATGGCTGACGGTTTCCTGGTGCCCATCGATAAAAAGATGCACGCGGGCGGGCAGTTCCCCGCCGTTCCCACCGAGGAAGCGGTAGGCGACGTGGTGCCAGTTGCCATCGACCAGGTCGGTGCTGCCGACGAGTGCGCCGCCGCCGCATTCGAGCCGGAGGGCCCCCGGAATCCCCTGCTCGGGGTCGAGATTGCACGACACCCTCCAGGTCACTTCGCCGCGGCCGTATTCGAGGATGCGCTCGGGCTCGGTCCGGCCGATCTTGGCAGGCAGTTTGATCCAGAAAGAAAGGGAATGGGCCTTCTCGAGGCGGAAATCGCTCGGGAGGGGAACATCGAGGGTTTCCCCCGGCTGGAAGACGAGGCCGCCGCCCATACGACCCGCCGCCCGGCGGGGGGAGCGATCGAGCTCGCCGCTTGCGACCATGGGAATGTCGATCCGGTCCTTCCCGCCGTCCTCGAGGATCGCTCCGGTCGATTCGTCGAACCGGTAGCTCAGGGCCGGCAGAATCTCGGCTGGCTTGCCGACGACGAGGCGGAATTGATCGCCCCCGTAGGCCACCGGCATCAGCTGGCTGCGGGTCCGGTTGTCAGCCCGGACCGCCGAGCCCTCGCGCAGGAGGGTCGCCACGGCATTTCCACTCGTCCGGCTCACCTCGACTTC
>JBILDO010000067.1:0-27483 GCA_044352585.1 Verrucomicrobiales bacterium | reverse complement strand
CCGGGGCTGATCGCTTGGTTTCCGTTTGAGCGCGGCGTGAATGACTCGCAGTTGGTCAATGCGGCTCGCGATCACGGTGTGCCGGACGGCCGCATCGCGGGGGCGCGCTGGGCCACAGGCCGCTGGCCGGGGAAACAGGCGCTGTGGTTCGACCGGGACAGTGATCACGTGGAGATCGAGATTCCCGGCGAGCACTCGGAGCTGACGGTGGCGGTGTGGCTGAAGGTGGAGCGCTTCGAGCACGAGATGAATGCCATCCTGAACTCGAATGGCGCGGAAGCGGGCGGTCTCCATCTCCAGATGAACCGCCTCGGTCTGCCACGCGGCGGTTTGCTGGGGGTCTACCGGCCTGTCCAGCGATGGGTCGGCAATCCGGTGCCGGTGGGCAAGTGGGTGCATGTGGTCTCCGTGCTGTCTCTGCCGCAGCGCCGTCATGTGATTTATGTGAACGGTCTGCCGGTGCTGGAATCCGGTCTCGCAAAGAACGATCTGCTTCTGCAGCCGGGACACTGCCGCCTCGGCAACTGGTTCAACCTTGCCGACGGTTGGAATGATCTCTCCTCCCGCGCCTTTTGTGGTCTGATTGACGAGCTTTCCATCTGGAACCGCGCCCTCTCCGCCGACGAGGTGGCCGCGCTGACCGAGAGCGGTCGCCCGAGCCTGATCTGGTCCCGCGAAAATCCGCCACTCCGCGTGCCGATGCCAAAGCTATGATTCCGGCTTGCCGCCGTTGCCTTCCGGCCAATCATCCATGAAATTTCCAAGCTCCGAGTTCATCTCCGACGATGAGGCGCTGGAGCGCTCCGGCCGAACGTGAAGTCCCTTGTCAGACCTTACGGCCGCCGGGAGTCCATTTGAGAACCCAACCTGAGTCCGCATGACCCGATCCGCATTTCCCCGCCAAAGCTGTTCCGCTTTCCGTTCCATGCCCCGCCGTGAGGCTCTCCACGCCGGGGTGCTGGGTGCCCTCGGTTTGTCTTTGGGCGATCTCTTCCGCCTGCAAGCCGCCGATCAGGACAAGGCCGCGATGACCATGGAAGCGGGCGGCAAAATCAAGGCGCGCGCCAAGAGCGTGATCCAGATCCACCTGCCGGGCGGTTTTCCGCATCATGAGTCGTTCGACCCGAAGCCGGAGGCCCCGGTGGAATACCGCGGCTCCTTCGGCGTGATCAAGACCAGGCGCGGGGACATCCTCAGCGAGAACTTCCCGAAGACCGCCGCGATCTGTGATGATGTGACGATCCTGCGCAGCGTGGTGGGCAAGATCCCCGACCACGGGCTGGCCACCTATCACCTGTTCAAGGGCTACACGCCGACGGCGGTGATCGACTACCCGGCGATGGGCTCGATCGTTTCCCACGAGCTCGGCGGTCGCGGCGTGCTGCCACCCTACATCGCCATCCCGAACCAGGACGCCTACGCGGCCACGACCGGCTTCCTCAGCAGCGCCTACGGGCCGTTTGAGCTGAATTCCGATCCCGGGCAGTCTTCCTACAAGGTCCGCGATCTTTCGCTGCCCGAAGGCATTTCGATGGACCGCTTTCAACGCCGCCAGGGCGCGCGGGACGTGATCCAGCGTCGCATCCGCCGCCTCGAGGCCGATACCTCGACCTTGGACACCATGGATGGCTTTTACAAGAATGCCTACGGCCTGCTCACCTCGACGGAGGCGCAGCACGCCTTCGGCTTCGAGGGCGAGCCGGAGGAGGTCTTCGACCTCTACGGCAGCAAGGTTACCGGCACGGTGAAAGGGCCGGACGGCAAATTCCACCCGAAGGGCCTCGCCGAGCGCCTCATCATCGCCCGGCGGCTGGTGGAGGCCGGGACCCGGTTCGTGACGGTGAACTACGGCGGCTGGGATTCCCACGTCGATGTGAAGCGGAGCTGCGATGATCAGATGGCGCCCCTCGACCACGCCATCGCCGGACTCATCACGGATCTGAAGCGGCGCGGGCTGCTCGACACCACGCTGGTATGGGTGACGAGTGAGTTCGGGCGCACTCCCAAGGTCAACGCTGCCAGCGGCCGGGATCACTGGGCGCGCTGCTACTCCATGTTGATGGCGGGCGGAGGCATCGCCCGTGGCCTCGTTTACGGCGCCAGCGACCCCCTGGGCGGCGAGCCGGCGCGTGATGCCGTGCCGCTCGAGCACCTCCAGTTCACCGTGTATCACCTGCTCGGGATCGACGCAAACAAGGAGCTGCTCGCCTTCGGCACCCGGCCCATCGAGATCATCAAGGACGGCGAACTCGTGAAGGGCATCCTGGCTTGAGGAAAGGAGGCGCGGTCATGAAATCTCTTCGCATCTCCCTCTCATTATCCCTGCTGGCCGCCTTGCCGGTCATGGCGGGCAATTTCAACACCATCGACCAGGTGCGGCCGCGCATCGGCCAGCGGGGCACGACGGTCGAAGTCACGATCAGCGGCGATTACCTGCGCGGCGCGGAGGAGATCGCCTTTTACCGCCCGGGCATCCGCGTGCTGTCGATCGAGCCGCAGGGCGAGCCGCCGGAGAATCCGCTGAAGTGGAGACCGGCCTTGAAATGCAAATTCGAGATCGCGCCGGACTGCCCGGTGGGCGAGCACGTCTTCCGCGTGCGCACGCCGTGGACCCTCTCGATGGCCGCCACCTTCAACGTCACGCCCTTGCCGGTGGTGAACGAGGTGGAGGGCGCGAAGGAGCGCGGCACGAAGGACAACGACTCCGTCGCCTCCGCCATGCCGGTGGAGTCCGGCGTTTCGGTTTACGGGCTCATGGACGGCCGCGCCTCGGGGGATCGCGATGTCTTCCGGGTGCCGGTGAAGCCCGGCGGCCGCTTCACCGCGGAGGTGGATTGCGTAAGGATCAGCGATTTCACCCACGGGCATGGGGAGGACTCGGGTTTCGACCTGAAGATGCGGGTCCTCGATGCCGCGGGCAAGGAACTGGCCGCCAATGATGACAACGCGCTGCATGTGCAGGACCCGTTCGTATCCTTCCGGGTGCCGGAAACGCTGCCTTCGCCGGCGGATGGCACGCCGGGTTCGTTCGTGTTCGTCGAGGTGCAGCGCTCCACCTTCACCAGTTACCAAGCGCCCTACGCGGTGCATCTGGGTGATTTTCCGCGTCCGCTGGCGGCTTTCCCTCCGGGCGGCCCGGCGGGTGAGACGGTGCAGGTCCGCTGGCTGGGAGATCCGCTGGGCGAGTTCACCAGCCCGGTCGCCATGCCCAAGGACGCCGGCACCTTCCCCCATGCCGTTGACAGCTCCACCCCGGTGCTCCTGCGCTCCAGCGCGATGCCGAATGTCCTCGAAGCCGCGGGAGAAGACGGGACCCGGGTCGGTTCGCTGCCCGCGGCGCTGAACGGGATCATCGCGAAAGCCGATGAGGTCGATCGCTTCCGCGTCTCCATGAAAAAAGGCACGCGCTATCGGGTGCGGGTGTTCTCCGCCGCGCTGGGGTCCCCGCTGCAGCCCAAGCTGCAAATCCAGCCGCCCGCGGCCGATGGCCAACCGGGAGAGCCTGCGCTGGTGAAATTCACGGCGGAAAAGGACGAGCGCGATGTCTTCGGCATCTCCGCTTACGGAGGGGGCGTCTTGCCGGAGGCGATCGATCCCTCGGTGATCTGGGAGGCGAAGGTGGACGGCGAGCACCTCATCACGATGACCGACCTGGGCGGCAGCGGCTCGCCGGTCTCGGCCTATCGGATCGAGATCGAGCCGGCCCGGAACGCGATCCTCACCGTGCTGCCCAACACCCTCTACTGGTGGGAAGCGCCGAAGTGGGCCAGCCTCGGCATCCCGCGCGGCGATCGCTGGACGGTGAACCTCAATCTGGTGCCCTGTCAGGGAAACACCTTCAAAGGCGAGACCGAGATCGTGGCCGAGGGCCTGCCGAAAGGCGTGCGCCTGCTGCCCAACCGCGTTCCGGCCGGGGCGGGAAAATGGCCGATCCAGTTCGAGGCGGATGCCGATGCCACGCTGGCCTCGGCGGTCGTCACGCTGAAGGTGCGCCCGCTCGATCCGGCCATCCAGTTGGAGAGCGGCTCTCAGCAAAACCTGCCCTTCCTCAACAAGCCGGGCGGCGATGCCTGGAAGACCGTGCGGCTGGATCGCTTCATGTTCGCGGTGCTGGAGAAACCGCCTTTCTCCCTCGAGGTGGCCGAACCGGCCGCGGCCATCGTCCGAGGCGGGGAGCTGGCGATTCCGGTGCGACTGATCCGGCGGGATGGCTTCAACGAGCAAGTGGGCTTCCAGTGTGACTGGAAACCGGCCGGGATCGGCGGGCCGCCCCAGGTGGTTTTCGAGGCGGGACAGACGGAGTCGCTGCTCACGCTCTCGGCGGATCTCTCGGCTCCCTTGGGGCCCGTGCCACTGGTCGTCACCGCCAACACCAAGGAGCGGGGAGATCAGGGCTGGCATGGGGACGGGCAGATCCGGGTCTCCTCCCGCATTCTGAAACTGGTCGTGGCCGAGCCTTTCGTGGAGCTGGCCTCCCAACCGGACAGCGTCCGACGCGGAGAGCGCAAGAAAATGGTCTGGACGGTGAAGCACAAGACGCCCTTCACCGGCGCGGCACCCGTGCGGCTGGTGGGGCTGCCAAAAGGGGTCGAACTGCATGAACCGTTGCCCGTGATCACCTCGGGCACGCAGGAGATCGCCTTCGACATCGAGGCCACCGACGACGCGCTCATCGGCACCTCCAACGGCCTCACCTGCGAGCTCGCCGTGACGCAGGCCGGGCAGGTCATCCGCCAGCGCAGCGGCCGCGGCATCCTCCGCACCGATCCGCGCCCATGAATCCCCATCCTCCTTCCGATCATGCGTAACCGACCCGCCCTTGTTTGTTTCCTAAAGCTCGCCCTGGCCCTCGCCTCGCTTGCGCCCGGACTCCTCCCCGCAGCGGAAAAAACGCCGCCACCGGGCTTCCGCCGCGATGTCATGCCGGTCTTTTTCCGCGCCGGTTGCAATGCGGGCACCTGCCACGGCTCCGCCCGCGGCAAGGACGGCTTCATGCTCTCGCTCTTCGGCTATGATCCAAAGGGCGACTACTCGCGGATCGTCGAGCAGATGCCCGGCCGGCGTGTGAACACCGCCGTGCCGGAAAAAAGCCTGCTCCTGCTCAAGGCGGTGGCCGCCGTGCCCCACACCGGCGGCAAGGTCTTCACCCCCGCGAGCCCGTTTTACAAGACCCTGCGCGATTGGATCGCCGCCGGAGCGCCGGACGACGATGCCTCAGTCCCGGAAACCGTGGACGTGGTCCTCTCGCGGAAGGGTTTTGTCTTCGACCAGGCGGGCGCCGGGGATGCGCTCACCGTCACCGCCCATGCCAGCGACGGATCGAAACGCGATGTCACCGGCCTCGCCCGCTTTTTTTCGAACAACCCCAGCGTGGTGGAGATCGACGAAAACGGCCGCGTCAAAGCCACCGGGCCCGGCGACACCAATGTCTTCGCCCGTTTCGGCCGTTTCACGGTGGGAGCGGAGGTGATCGTGCTGCCCCCGGCCAAGGATTTTGCCTGGACGAATCCGCCCGCCGTGAATTTCATCGACCGCATCGTCTTCGACCGCTTGCAAAAGCTGCGCATCCTTCCCTCAGACCTCTGCGACGACGAGACCTTCCTGCGGCGGGTCACGATCGACTTGGCCGCCCGCCTCCCCACGGTGGCGGAATACCGCACGTTCATGGCCGATGCCACGCCGGACAAGCGGCGCCTCAAGATCGACGAACTGCTGCAGAGCGACGGCTTCGCGGAGCTGTGGACGACCATCTGGAGCGAGCACCTGCGCAACAAGGGCAGCACCTTCGCGCCGAACGCGACGCTGCCCAAGGCGTCGGACGCGTTCCAGTCGTGGATCCGCTCGCAGATGCGGTCGGGCCGGCCGCTCAATGAGTTCGTGGCCGAGATGGTGGCCGCATCCGGGAGCAACATCTCCGCCGGTCCGCCGAACTTTTACACCATGATGGTGAACAAGTGGAACGTGGATCCCAAACCGCTCGCGGCCGATGTCTCCCAGCTGCTGCTCGGCGTGCAGATCCAGTGCGCCGAGTGCCACAACCATCCCTTCGACCGCTGGACGATGGATGATTATTACTCTTTCGTCAGCTTCTTCACCGGCATCAAGCGCATCAGTGGCATCGAACCCCGGGAGCGCCGGATCTATTTCGACACCACGACCGAGCCCGCCAAGCACCTCGTGGACGAGCGCCCCATGCCTGCCCGCGTGCTGGGCGGGATCCAGCCGGTGCCGGCCGGCAGTGATCCGCGCAAGGCGCTCGCCACCTGGCTCACCACGCCGGACAACCAGCTTTTCCGCGAAAACCTCGCCAACCGGATCTGGGCCCAGCTGATGGGCCGCGGGGTCATCGAACCGGTGGATGACGTACGGGTGAGCAATCCGCCGACGAATCCCGCCCTGCTCGAGGCGCTCGGCTCGCGGCTCGCCGAGCTGAAATTCGATCTCCGCGGCCTCGTGCGGGACATCTGCAACTCCCGCACCTACCAGCTCAGCGTCACCCCGAACGAGACCAACCGGCTGGATACCCGCCAGTTCTCCCACGCGAAAATGCGCCGTCTCCGCGCTGATGTGCTGCTCGACGCGCTCACCGACGTCACGGGCGTCCCGGGCGAGTTCCCGAACTTTCCCACCGGCACCCGCGCCGTGGCCTTCCACCCGCGCAATGCCGGCGGGGATGGCCGTGGGGGACCGAGCAAGGAGTTCTTCCACAACTTCGGCCTCTCGCCGCGGAATGCGGTGGCGGCTTCCGAGACCAAGAAGGAACCCACCCTCGCGCAGGCGCTGCATCTCATCGTGGGGGATACGCTCCGCACCCGGCTCTCCTCCGGCGGGGTGATCAAGCGCCTCATGACTGAAAAACCGGCCCCGGAGGCGATCATCGAGGAACTTTTCATCCTGACCTTGTCACGGCGGCCGGAGCCCGGGGAACTGCAGGAGCTTCTGGCTATCGCCGGGCCCGGCGCGAACGATCCCACGCTATACGAAGACATCTTCTGGAGCCTCCTGAACTCAACCGAGTTTGTTTTCAACCACTGATCCCCGCGCCGGATGCAAAAGCACCTCACCCTGGCGAGCCTTGCCCTCGTCTCAATCCGGATCCTTCTCCCGGCTGGCGCGGAGGAATCCACCGCGCCCGTGAATTTCGAGGATCACGTCGCCACGATCCTGAACAAGAACTGCGCCCAGTGCCACGGCGACGGCAAGCAGAAGGCGGGCCTCGACTTCTCTTCTTACAGCTCGCTCATGAAGGGGGGCAGCGGAGGGCCGGCGGTCGTGGCCGGCCGTTCCAGCGCCAGTCCTCTCGTCCAAGTCCTGGTCCGGGAGGATCCCGCGGAACGGATGCCGCCCGATGCCGATCCGCTCCCCGCCGAGGCCATCGCCATGATCCGCAAGTGGATCGACACGGGTCTGCGTGAAAACGCCGGCAGCAGCGCGGCGGCCATGCGCACGCTCGGGTTCACGCCCACCGACGCGACCGCAGCCGTTGCCGATGGTCCGCCGCCCCTGCCGGAGAAACTTCCCGCCGTGAAACGGCCCGCCACCCTGCGACCTCTCCCCGTGCTTTCGCTGGCCTCGAGTCCGCGGGCGTCTCTCGTCGCGGCGAGCGGTTACGGGTTCATCGAGTTGCTGCAACCGGACTCACGCGCCAGCCTCGGTGATCTGCCCTTCGTGGAGGGTGAGCCGCAGGTGCTGCGCTTCAGCCGATCCGGCAAACGGCTGCTCGCCGCGGGAGGCAGCCCGGTCGAGACCGGCCTCGCCGCCGTCTACGATGTGGTCACCGGCAAGCGGCTCGCCTCCGTGGGCAACGAGCCTGATGCCATCCAGGCCGCGGACCTCTCACCCGATGAGCGCCTTATCGCCCTTGGCTGCACCTCCCGCCTCGTCAAGGTTTACTCCACCGAAAACGGCAAGCTCCTCTACTCCCTCGACAAGCACACCGACTGGGTCACCGCCGTTGCATTTTCACCGGATGGCAAATTCCTCGTCACCGGCGACCGCGGAGGCAACCTGCACCTCTGGGATGCCAAAAGCGGCGGCGTGATCCTGCCTCTCGCCGAGCACAAGGCGGCCATCCGGGCCGTGGCCTGGCGCAGCGACAGCGGCGTGGTCGCTTCCTGCGGCGAGGACGGACTCGTCGTCTGGTGGGACGTGAGTGATGGCTTCCCGGTGGCCACCAAGCCCAATGCGCATCCGCCCCAGCGTCCCCCCGGCGTCACCGGCAAGCTGGACAACGGCGTGCTCGACTGCGCCTTCGGACCCACGGGTGAACTCGTCACCTGCGGCCGTGACCGCACCGTGAAGCTGTGGGACGCCCGCGGCGCTGAGAAAAAAAGCTTTGCCCTCCCGGCCGCCGCGCCCCCCCGCGTTTTTCCGACCCGTGTAACCCTTTCTTTCGACGGCGCCACCGTGCTGGCGGGAGACTCCTCCGGCCAGCTCCACTCTTGGAAAGTCCAGTAAGCCGTGCTCTCGGCTCCTCTTTCCACATTTCCATACGCCGAGTTCTCCTCAGCCTTTTCGCGCTCTCCCTCGTCGCCGCCGAACCCGCGGCGGCGAATTGCGAGGAGCACATCAAGCCCATCCTGCGTGAACACTGCCTGAAATGCCATGGCGAGGACGAGCCGAAGGCGGACCTCGGCTTGCAGAGCCATTCCGGCTCGATGAGGGGCACCAGCGACGACTTCGGCTACGACGTCGTACACGATCTCCAGGCCACGATCCTGCATCTCCTCGGCATCAATCACGAACAACTGACCTATCGCCACGCCGGGCGCGATGATCGGCTGACGGATGTGCAAGGGCGGGTGGTCGAGGCGGTGCTGGCGTGATCGGCAACCGAGGAAGGCCTCTCATCCGAGGGGCGGGAGGAAAAGAAAACTCCCCCGGGGTGTGATTTTTTGTCCAAATTCCGGAACTTCCATCCGAGTAGTCTGTGACCATGCCGGATCAGCCTCCAAGCAGCCAGGAACGCTTCATGCGCTTGTTCATGACGAGCGAACCGGAGCTGCTGCGCTACATTCTCGCATCGATCCCCAGCGTGGGCGATGCGCGGGAGGTGCTGCAGGAGACCGCCGCGGCGCTGTGGCGGAAGATGGATGCCTATGATCCCGCAATGCCCTTCACGCCCTGGGCCTGCCGCTTTGCCGCGAACGAGATCCGCGCCTTCCTGCGCCGCGAGCACCGGCAGCGCCGCTGGCTCGACGAGGACGTGGCGGAACTCCTGACAGTGCATCAAGAGAACCTCGCCGCGGTGACTTCGGCGCAGGTCGATCATCTGCGCGAGTGCCTCGAGTCCCTGCCGCCCGCGCAGCACGAACTGCTGCGCCGCTATTATTTTGAGGAACTGCCCGTCGAGTCGATCGCACGGGCGCTGAACCGCACCACGGACGCCGTTTACAAGACCCTGCAGCGCTCCCGCGAGACTCTCGCGGACTGCGTGCGGCGCAAGGAGGGCGGCTTCGCATGAAGGATCTCGCCTCACGCTATCTCGACGGCACCGCCACGGACGCGGAGGTGACCGAACTTTCGGCACGTCTGCGGACGGATGCGGCGGCACGGGACGAGTATCTGCGCCTCGCCGCCGTCCATGCCCGGCTGACGGCCGACCCGGGGCTGTGGGTGGAGCGACAGCCGGCACCGCGCCCGGTGCGCCGGTTTTCCGGATGGCGGCTCGCGGCGGCGGCCATCGTAGTGCTGATGGTGGTGATGTTCTGGACGCGTGAGAAAGCCCCCGCCGTCCCAGTGGCCACGCTGCTGCGCACGGAGGACGCGGTCTGGGCCGGAGAGGCACCACTGGAGGGCGGAAGACTCGTCACCGGGCCGCTGCGGCTGCGCAACGGTCGCGCGATGCTGCGGCTCGACGGCGGCGCGGAGCTGCTGCTGCATGGCGAGGTGGACTTGCGCCTCGATGATGGCGGCAGCGTGACGCTTTTGGCGGGGGAAGTGCGCGCCGAGGTGCCCGAGGCGGCGGTCGGGTTCACCATCCACACGCCCGGAGGCAAGGTGGTGGACCTCGGCACCGAGTTCATCGCCAGCGTGAACCGCGATGGACAGACGGAGGTCAGCGTGGTGAAGGGCGAGGTGGAGGTGCCGGATGGCGATGGCGTGGTCCATCGGCTCACCACCGGAAACGCGCTGGCCCTCGACCGCGGGGGAACGACGCACCCGATCACCGCTCGACTGGTGGACAAATCGTGGCAGCCGTGGGCGAACGACGGGAAGGATGCGCTGCGAGTGGGTCGGTTGCTGTTGCACGAGACCTTTGACTACCCGGCGGGTGATCATGATCCCGCCGATCTCACGGGCGGCACCGGTTGGGCGGGGCCGTGGACGATTTTTCAAGGCAAGCATGGCGACCAGCCTTGGTCGGCCAAGATGCATCAGATGGAGATGGGTGCGTTCGAGGGGCGCAAGGCATGGATTTCTCCCGTCGGGAAGACCCGGTGCCAGCGGATGCTCGCCCAGCCACTGCCGATGAAGGAAGATGCGGTGCGCTATGTCAGCCTGAGTTGGTTTGAGGAAGCGCTCCCTCCCGAACAGCGTAGCTTCGATTTCTGGCCGATGGCCAACCTCATGATCGATCTGCGAGGCGCGAGCGACTCCGGGCCGGGGCAGCGAGTCGGCCTGCGCACCAACTATCTGATGCGCCCCATCATCGAATCCGGCGCCGGGCAGGGCTTTGAGAGCCGGGTTCGGGTGGGTGAAGGCCGCTTTCTCATGATGGTGGGCAAGATTCTTTCCCGGCGGGAGGGCGAGGACGAGGTGTTTCTGCGCGTCTTTGATACCGGCGAACCACCGGGCCCGGTCGAACCGGATTCGTGGGATGTCGTCACGCGCGGCTTGCGCCTGGATGCGGTTCTCGACAGGATTGTCCTGGAATCCATCGGCCCCAAACCGCGCCGCATCGAGGAAATCCGCATCGGCAACAATTGGCACGACGCCGTCGCCGGCTGGGATGCCGGATTGAACCTTCATCCATGATTCCGCCCATGAAATGGCCCGCCCTGCTCCTGCTGTCCCCCGCCCTCGCCTCCGCCGCGGAGGATATGGCTTTCTTTGAAAACAAGATCCGGCCCGTGCTGGTCGAGCACTGCTATTCCTGCCACAGTCCCGAGGCGAAGAAGATCAAGGGCGGCCTGCTGCTCGACACCCGCGAAGGCATCCGCCGCGGCGGGGATACTGGACCGGCCGTGGTGCCGGGGGATGCGTCCCAAAGCCTGCTCATCAAGGCCATCCGCTACCAGGACCCCGACTTTGAGATGCCGCCGAAGAAGAAGCTGCCCGCGGAGGTGATCGCCGATTTCGAGAAGTGGATCGCGATGGGCGCGCCGGATCCGCGCGAAGGGAAGGCCGGCGCGGTGACCACGATCGACCTCGAGGAAGGGCGCAAGCACTGGGCCTTCCAGCCGCTCTCGAATCCGCCCGTGCCGGAGGTGAAGGATAAGTCGTGGCCGCGCACGGACATCGACCGCTTCATCCTTGCCGCGCTGGAGGCCAAGGGACTGCGCCCGGTGGCGGATGCCGCGCCGCACGACCTGCGGCGGCGGCTTCATTATGATCTCACCGGCCTCCCGCCCGATCCTTCGGAGGGGACGGGCGCGGTGGATGTCTCCGCCTTGCTCGAGAGCCCGCGCTTTGGCGAACGCTGGGCGCGGCACTGGCTGGATATCGCGGGCTACAGCGAATCGACCGGCGGCGGGCAGAACATGGTGCTGCCCGTGAACTTCCGTTACCGCGACTATGTCATCGCCGCTTTCAATGCCGACAAGCCCTACGACCAGTTCCTGCGCGAGCAGATCGCCGGTGACCTCATACCCGCGAAGGATGCCGCGCAGCGCGACGAGCAACTCATCGCCACCGGTTTCCTCAGCATCGGCACCAAGAACACCCTCGATGAGAACGATCCGCGCTACATCACGACCGTGGTCGATGAGCAGATCGACAGCATGGGCCGCTCCGTACTCGGCCTGACTCTCGCCTGCGCCCGTTGTCATGATCACAAGTTCGATCCCATCTCCACGCGGGACTATTACGCCCTCGCGGGCATTCTGCGCAGTTCGGAGCCGTTGGCCGGAGCCTGGCGCCGCCATTTCCTGAAATGGTCCCAGGCTCTGCAGCCACTCTCGACCGCTCCGGACGCCTTGTCCGATGACGAGCTCACCGAGCAGTTGAACTCGGCCAAGACCCGCATGGATCTCAACGGGAAGCGCTACAAGGTCCAGCGGGCCGCTCTCCAGGAGGCGGGCCTCACCAAAGCCTCCACTGCCGAGCAGGAAGCGTTTTACAAGACGCGCCCCGAGGTGATGGAGGTGATCAACGAGATGGACCGGCTCCAGAAGATCGTGGATCGGCACAACGACAAGCTCAACAAGCTCCTGCCTTTCCTGGCCTCCGCGATGAAGGACGCGGAAAAGCCCGCCGACTGTGCCGTCCGCATCCGCGGCGAGGAATCGCAGCTGGGCGAGGTGGTGCCGCGCGGCTTTCCCGCGGTGTTCACCACACCGACCACGCCGAAAGTGAACCGCAGCCAGAGCGGGCGTCTAGAACTCGCCGCCTGGATCACCGGCAAGGACAACCCGCTCACGGCCCGAGTCATGGTGAACCGCATCTGGCAGCACCTCATGGGTGCCGGCATCGTCGAATCCTGCGACGACTTCGGAAAGACCGGCCAGACACCCGCGAACGCCGCCCTGCTCGATCACCTCGCGCAGCGTTTCATCGCCAATGGCTGGTCGGTGAAACAGCTCATTCGCGATATCACCGACAGCCGCGTCTACCAGCTCGGCACCGCGCACGATGCGAAGGCCTACGAGGCCGATCCCGCCAACCGGCTGAACTGGCGGGCCAACCGCCGCCGCCTCGATGCCAATGCCCTGCGCGACTCCCTGCTCGCCGTCAGCGGACGTCTCGTCCTGACGCCGCCGCCTCTGGAGTCCCAGATGCACCTTCGCGTCGAGGATAGCCGCACCAAATCCACCGACATCGCGAAGGTCCTCGCGCCCACCGAGCGGCATCGCACGATCTTCCGGCCGATCATGCACGAGAACGTGCCCGCCGACCTGAGCGTCTTTGACTTCCCCGAGCCGGAAATGGTCACCGGCCGCCGCAGTGTCACCACCGTGCCCACGCAGGCGCTCTTCCTGATGAACAGCCCCCTCATCGTCGAGCACGCCCGCCACACCGCGCGGCGCGTTGCGGGTCTCGGAAAGGACACCCCCTCGCGCATCGAGGCCGCCTACCAGCTCATCCTCGCCCGAGCACCCTCGGATGGCGAGCGTGGCGACGCGGCCGCCTTTCTCACGGCCTTCCCCGGCGACAAGGAAGACGAAGCCCTCGCCGCCTTTTGCCAAACGCTCTTCGCCTCCGCCGAGTTCCGCTATCTCTACTGATCATGAACGCCCCCATCCTCCATTCCCGCCGCCACCTGCTGCGCACCGCGTTCAACGGCTTCGGCTATGCCGCCTTTGCCGGATTGAGCACCCAAGCCACGCACGCCGCAGGCAGGCAGCCGCATTTCCCCGCCAGAGCCAAGCGCGTCATCATGATCTTCATGCAGGGCGGCGTCTCGCATGTGGACACCTTTGATCACAAGCCAAAGCTGACCGCGGATGCCGGCAAGCCTTTTTGCTCGAAAGGCACGTCCAAGCTCATGGGCAGCCTGTGGAAGACCGCCCGTCACGGCCAGAGCGGGCACTGGGTCAGCGAACTCTATCCCCACGTCGCGAAGCACGCGGACCAGCTCTGCATGCTCCACGCCATGCACACCGACCAGCAGGCGCACGAGACCGCCGTGCCGTTCTTCCACACGGGCATCGCCTCCCAGGCGCGGCCCTCCACCGGGGCGTGGAGCGTTTATGGCCTGGGCTCCGAGACCGAGGACCTGCCCGGTTATATCGCCATGAACTCCCTGAACTCCTTCGGCGGCAACAACCACGGCAGCGCCTTCCTGCCCGCCGCCTGCCAGGCCACCATGGTCAGCGCCGGATCGTCGAATGACGCGCCGGGAAAGCTGCCTGTGCCCGACCTCATGCCCGCTCACCTCAGCTCCGCCCAGCAGCGGGCGCAGCTCGAGCTGCTGCGAAAGATCAACCAGCGCCGCCTCGGCATCGACGAGGTGAACCCGGAGCTCGAGGGCGTCATCGCATCCTACGAGATGGCCTTCCGCATGCAGTCGGCAGTGCCCTCGCTGCTCGATGTGAGCAAGGAATCCGCCGAGACCCGCCAGCTCTACGGCATCGGCCAGTCGCCCACGGACGGCTTTGGCCGCCAGTGCCTCTTCGCGCGCAAATTTGCCGAGGCCGGTGTCCGCTACATCGAGATCGGCACCAGCGGATGGGATCATCATTACGACATCAAAAACCTCCTGCCCGCCAGCTGCGCCGCCACGGACAAGCCCATCGCCGGCCTGCTCACCGATCTTCGGCAGCGCGGCCTTCTCGATGACACACTCGTCATCTTTGGCACCGAGTTCGGCCGCACGCCCTCGGCCCAGAGTGACGGTCGGGACCACAACAATCGCGCCTTCACGATTTGGATGGCCGGCGCCGGCGTGAAACCCGGACATCGTCATGGAGAAAGCGACGACTACGGGGCCGAGGGCGTCGATGGCAAGGTCCACATCCACGACCTCCACGCCACGATGCTGCACTTGCTCGGCCTCGACCACGAAAGGCTGACGTATCGCTACAGCGGACGGGATTTCCGGCTCACCGATGTGAAGGGCAAGGTGGTGAAGGAGATCCTCGCGTGAGCGGGCCGCCCCCGCCGGTTTGCCTCTCTCACCGCCCGATCGAGGTGAGATATTCCCCGGGGGTATGGCCGACAATCTTGCGGAAGGCGGCGTAAAACCGGGCCGCGGATCCGAAGCCGCTTTCCTCCGCGATCTCCTGCATCTTCATCGTCGTGGTCGTGAGGAGCCGCTGTGCCTGCCAGATCCGGTGAAGGTTGAGGCACTCGAGCAAGGTCATCCCGCAACTTCGCCGGAAGAGCCGCATCGCGGAGTTCGGATGGAGGCCGACCGCTTCCGCGATGGCGGAGACGGCGAGGGGCCGGGTGTGGTTCTCCGCGATGAAAATGGTCATGCGCTCGACCGCGCCGAGTTCGGCGCGGTCGGTGACGCGCGCGGACGTGCGCCGTTGCCCGGGCCCGAGACGGAGCGCGACGCGGCGGAGACGGGCCTCGGCCTCGAGGGCGACGATGCGCCCGGGATCGGATCCGCTCTGTCCGAGGATGAGGCACCACCGCCGGAACATCGACTCGTCCGGGCAGCCGGGCACGGTCTCGCGGTCGAGCAGCATGCGCCCTCCGAGGAGAGGCTCGACGAGTTCCGGCGGCGGACTCCAGCGCATGAACCACGCGAAGGGAATTTTCAACGAATAGTGCGCGCAGGGTTGTTTCAGGGCGATGCTCTGATGCGGAATCGCGGCCCAACGCACGCACAGCACGCCGGCCGGGATGCGCACCCGCGTGCCGCCGAAGAGATAATCGATCCACCCCTTTTCGAGCAGGGTCATCTCGATGTCATTGTGCCGGTGCGGCTGGTCCATGAGCACGGCCGGACCGTTGAAGAGGTCGAACCCGAGCTGTTCGAAACGAACCTGGCGATGGGGCGCGCGGGACATGGGAGGCGGCGTGGAAACGGGTCAGGTTGCGGGCGGGACGTTCCCGGGCGGCGAGTGGGCCCCAGGTTCCGAAATCCGGCGGCCCCTCGTCAAGGCCTCGTCCTGAAGGCGGCGCCCCGTCGGATCCTCCCGCCCCACCGCCCCAAGATCCTCCTCGAGACCAAGCACCTGAAGCACCCGGAAATAACAGGCGATGGAACAACGACCCTCCCCCTTCTCGAGCGCGTGCAGCGTCGACCGGCTCAACCCCGCGCGTTCCGCGAGACACGCGGCGGAGAGCCTCCTCCGCAATCTCGCCAAGCGCAGGTTGCGCCCCATTTCCACGAGGGGAAGGCCATCCCCGGGCGGTAACTCTCGCCGAATCCGTCCCATTGTGCAGACAAAAATCGAAATTTTGTTCGAACTATCAAACAAATCAAGTCAGAACGGATTCCTCGTTCGCGTTTGCAAACCGACTCCCGGTTGCCTTGGCGGCGTGACGATCGGGTTAGGATACGAGACAAAAGCGGTCTTTTGCAATCGTTTTCACTCAACGACGATATTCCATGTCCGCAAAGTTCATCCCGATCAGGACGGTCGGCACGAGGTGGGGCGCCCGCGTCAGGGCGGTTGTTTTCGGCGCGACGGGGGTCTTCCCCGCCCTGTTCCTGAGTCCGGCAACGCGCGCCGCCGATTCCGGTCCCGCCGACGGCATCGCCTTCTTCGAATCCAAGATCCGCCCGCTGCTCATCGAGCATTGCCTCGAATGCCACAGCATCGACACCAAGCAGAAGGGCGGCCTGTTGCTCGACTCCCGCGCCGGATGGCAAAGCGGGGGTGACAACGGCCCTGCCATCATGCCCGGTGATCCGGAGAAAAGTCTGCTCATCCGGGCGGTGCGCCACGCGGATCGCGACCTCCTCATGCCGCCGAAGAACAAGCTCTCCGACACCGAGATCGCCGCGCTGGCGCAATGGGTCGCGATGGGTGCGCCGGACCCGCGGGAGACACCGGTCCTTGCCACCGCCAAGGCGAAGTCCGAGCACTCGAAACCCGATGGCAGCAAGCACTGGGCCTTTCAGCCGCCGGTGAATCCGCCCGTACCGGTGGTGCGGGACGCGGACCGCGTGCGCACGCCGGTCGATGCCTTCCTGTTGGCACGCTTGGAGAAGGCCGGACTCACCTTTTCGCCGGACGCGGACCGCGCCACCTTCCTCCGTCGCGCCACGCTCGATCTCACCGGCCTGCCACCGACGCCGGAGGCGGTCGCGGCCTTTCTGAATGACACGCGCCCCGATGCCTGCGAACGGCTCATCGACGACCTGCTGGCCTCGCCGCACTATGGCGAGCGCTGGGGGCGCCACTGGCTCGATGCGGCCGGCTATGTCGATGGCAAGATCGACAACGACCTCGGCACCGTGATCCCCCACGACGGCGGCTGGCGCTACCGCGACTACGTGGTGCAGGCCTTCAACGACGACCTGCCCTTCGATCGCTTCCTGACCGAGCAGATCGCCGGCGATGAATTGGTGGACTGGCGCAAGGCGGAGACCTTCACGCCGGAGACCTTGCGGCTGCTCACCGCCACCGGCTTCCTCCGCGCGGTGGATGATCACACCGATGCGGACCAATACGGCATCGAAAAGCGCTACGACGTGCTCTTCGAGACGATGGACCAGTTTTCCACCAGCGTGCTCGCCCTCACGATGGAGTGCACCCGCTGCCACGATCACAAATATGACCCGCTCACCCAGCGGGATTACTACAGCCTCATGGCCTGCTTCGAGCCCGCGCTCAACGTGCATGCCTGGAAGAAGCCGAAGGACCGCTTCCTCGCCGACATCCCCTTGCGCGATCGCCAGCGGATCGACGCCCACAACGCGCCGCTCGACAAGGAAATCGCCGAACTCGACAAGCAGGTGGCCGCCGCCAAAAAAGCCAAGGACGCCGCCCGCGAAAAGGAACTCGCCGCGACGATCGACGGGCTCAAATCGCAGCGCCTCCGCTATGGCGTCATCCAGGCCCTTTGGGACGAGGGCAGGGCTCCAGACTCGCGGATCTTCGTGCGCGGCATCGTGGGACGCCATGGCGGCGCGGTGACTCATGGGGCGCCCGCCGTGTTGCAGCGCCACGGCGATGTTTTCCCCGAGGTGTCCAATGCCCGCGGCCCCACCACCGGCCGCCGCCTCGCCCTGGCACGGTGGCTCACGCGGCACTCGCACCCGCTCACCGCCCGCGTCATGGTGAACCGCGTCTGGCATCATCACTTCGGCCGCGGCATCGTCGAGACGGTGGGCAATTTCGGCCTCGGCGGCACCGCGCCCACCCATCCGGAACTGCTCGACTGGCTCACCTGCGAGTTCACCCGCCAGGGCTGGAGCCTCAAGCATCTGCACCGCGTCATCATGCTCTCCAGCGCCTACCGCCAGTCCGCCCGGCAGGCCTCGCCGGAGGCGCTGCGGGCCGATCCCTCGAATCACCTCCTCTGGCGCATGAACCTCCGCACCCTGGACGCCGAGACGGTGCGCGATGCCATTCTCGCCGCCTCGGGCTGCCTCAATCCCAAGCTTGGCGGCCCTCCCGTTGCCATCACCAAACCGGGCCACGGCCTCTCCGAGGTCGATGCCGCTCCCGGCAGCGCGCGCCGCCTCATCGACCCGAAATCGGAGATCGTCCTCGCCACCGGTCCCGGCCAGGAATTCCGCCGCAGCCTCTATCTCTTCGCCCGGCGGAACTACCCGCTGAAGTTCCTCGAGATCTTCGACGCGCCGCTCATGGCCGTGAACAGCCCGCAGCGCAGTTCCTCCGCCACCGTGCTGCAATCCCTCGCGCTGCTGCACAGCGAGTTCCTCCTCGATCAATCCGACCGCATGGCAAAGCGCGTCCACGGCAGCTCTGCCGGCGCAGACCCGGCGGCCCGCATCCGCACCGCCTTCACCCTCGCCCTCTCCCACCCGCCCACGGAGGAGGAGCAAAAACTCGCGCTCAGCTTCCTCACCAGCCAGCAAACGATCCACGCCGCCTCCGGCAGCGATGCCCCCCACCGCGCCCTCGCCGACCTCTGCCACATTCTGCTCTCCAGCAATGGCTTCATCCACCTCGATTGAGCCGCCTTCCCGAGACTCCGCTTCGACACAGTTATGAAATCTTCCCTTCGATGCCCCGTCTCCCGGGCGTTCCCAGCCTTGCTCCTCGGCTTCTTCGTGGCCGGCCTTCTTCACGCTGCGGAACCGCCCCTCGTGCTCATCCTCTCCGGCCAGTCGAACATGGCGGGCTATGGCAAGGCCGCGGAACTTTCCGCCGAGTGGCGCACGCCGCCGCCGAACGTCACCTTGATGCACTGGGGCCGCACGCAGGCGCTCGCCACCGGCAGCATCGGCCCGGAGGTCACGCTGGCGCATGCGCTGGCGCGGGCGATGCCCGGCCGGCAGATCGTGCTCTTCAAAGCCGCGCACGGCGGCACTTCCCAGCTCGCCTGGCAGCCTCAGCACGACCGGGATCGCATTGCCCGCCTCAAGCTCGGCCATGACCAGCGCGCCGGACATGCCTATGCGCAGCTCATCGCGGCATGGAGGAAAGCTTTTCCCGAGGGTGGAGCCAGACCGGCCGCCCTCCTCTGGATGCAGGGCGAGTCCGACGCCCGCGTGCCGGAGCTGGCGAAAGACTACCCGCAGCACCTCACCCACCTCATCGCCTCGCTCCGGCGCGATCTCGATGCGCCGCGAATGAAAGTCGTGATCGGCGAGATCAACCCGGCCAAGGTCACCCCCGTCTCGCCCTTTCCCTTTGTGGATGACGTCCGTGCCGCCCAGCGTGCCATTCCGGCCCAAGACCCGCTCGCCCTTTGCATCCGCACCGACGGCCTCACCAAAGGCCAAGACCAGGTCCACTACGACACCGCCGGCCAGGAGGCGCTGGGGCAACGGTTCGCCGAGGCCTTCCTGCAATTGCTCGCCAGGGACTCACCATGACCACGCCGATGATGAAACCCAACGTCACGCTCCTCACCACCCTGCTGCTCACGCCGCTGGCCACGCTGCACGCCGCCGATGCCCCCAAGCCACCGCCCGCCGAGCTGCCCGCCTCGATCCGGCCGAGCGCCGAATGGACCGCGCAGGCCGCCAAGGACGCCGCGCGGGATTTCACCAGCATCCCCTTTGATGGCAAGAGCCCTGACAAGCTCGCCTGCGACACGACGCTGCGCGAGCTGCCCGATGGTTCCTGGGTCATGGTCATGCTGGGCGGCGGGGACACGGAGCCCCTGCCGGAGAATCACGTGCTGCTGACGCGAAGCCGGGACAGGGGCAAGACCTGGAGCCCGATGCAGCCGCTCGACTTCGGCTTTCCCCGCGAGGGCGACACCATCGCCATGGTGCCGAGCGAGCTGATGGTGCTGCCGGACCGCTGCACCCTCTTCTTTGCCACGCACGATGGCACCTTCGCCGGTTGGAAGGAATGGCTGGTGCACAGCGCGGACGGCTGCCGCACCTGGAGCCGACCGGAGCCCGCGCCGGGTCGGCTGCACGACCGCACCTTCATCCGCAATCACATTCTTACCAAGGACGGGAGCATCTTGCTGCCGTTCCAGCATTACCGGCGGACTGCGGAGACCAAGGTCATCAACGGCAACCGCCGCTTTTCCGCGCCCACCGACCCGCGCAACGGCGTGCTGATGAGCGCCGACGGGGGCAAGACCTGGAGCGAGCACGGCGACATCCGCCTCTCAAAGGACGAAAATTATCACGGCTGGGCGGAGAACAACATCGTCGAGCTGGGCAATGGCCGCATCGCCATGATCATCCGCGCCGACCGCCTCGGCGGCGTGCTCTACCACGCGGAGTCCAAGGATGGTGGCCGGACCTGGCCGGAGTTTGCCGTGAAGTCCGACCTTCCCAACCCGGGCTCCAAGGCCACGCTCCATCCGCTGGGCGGCGACGCCGTGGCGCTGCTGCACAATCCGAATCCAAAGGGCCGGCACCCGCTGGCGCTGTGGATCAGCTTCGACGGCATGAAGACCTGGCCGTATCAGCGCGTCCTCGTCGAGCATTCCAGCGACGGCCCCGGACGTGCGCTGAACTATCCCGATGGCTTCGTCAGCAGGGACAAGCAGTGGCTCCACTTCGCCTACGACGACGCCCGCCACCGCGCGGTGCATTACTCCGCCAAGCTGCCGCCGCTGCCATGACCGTGCTTTCCAGCCCCGCGCTCCTCCCCGCCCCATGAATCCCATGCACGCCCCACCCCGCTCCCGCCGCCGCTTCCTCGCCGGTATCGGCGGGGGCTTTGGCACGCTCGCCCTCCACGACATGCTCTCCGAGGATGCCTCCGCCTCGCATCGTCCAGCGCGTGCCCGTGCGGTGATCCAGTTGTTCCAAAACGGCGGTCCCTCGCAGATGGATCTCTTCGATCCGAAGCCGGAACTCACCCGGCGCAACGGCCAGCCGCATCCCGAGAAGGTGGAGACCTTCCAGCTCGGCAACAAAAACGTCCTCCTCGCCTCGCCGTTCCAGTTTTCGCGCCACGAGCAGTGCGGCATGGAACTGTCCGAGCTGATCCCGCACCTCGCCGGTTGCGCGGATGACGTCTGCCTCGTGCGCTCGATGCACACGGACAACAACAACCATCCCTTCGCCCTCAACACGATGCAGACCGGCAAGGTCTTCAACGGTCGTCCCGCGATGGGCTCGTGGATCAGCTACGCGCTGGGCAGCGAGTGCCGCAACCTGCCCTCCTACATCGTCCTGCGCGATCCGGCGGGTTACAACACCAGCGGCAAGCTCGTGTGGTCGAGCGGCTGGCTGCCCGCCGCGCATCAGGGCACCGAGTTCAGCGCCACGGGCACGCCGGTGGCCCATCTCCAGCCTGCACGGCCTTCCCCGGCGACCGCGCGGGAAAACGCGCGCGGTTTCCTGCAATCGCTCAACGCCCTGCACCTCCGCGAGCATCCCGGCGAGAGCGTGCTGGAGGCGCGAATCGCCAACTACGAACTGGCCGCGCGCATGCAACTGGAGGCCGCCAGCCTGCTCGACCTCAGCGGCGAATCCGCCGCCACGCGCCAGCTCTACGGCCTCGACCGGCCCGAGACCGTCGCGTATGGCACCCGGTGCCTCATGGCGCGGCGGCTCATCGAGGCCGGGGTGCGCTACGTGCAGGTCTTCCCACCGCTGAAGCCCAGCTTCCAGCCCTGGGACAACCACAGCGATCTGAAGAACGGCCTCAAAACCATCTGCGGCCAGGTGGACCAGCCCAGCGCCGCGCTCATTCAGGACCTCAAACAGCGAGGCCTGCTCGAAGATGTCATCGTGATGTGGACCGGCGAGTTCGGCCGCCTGCCGATCACCGAGGGCGCGGACGGGCGCGATCACAACCGCCACGCCTTCAGCCTGCTCATGGCCGGCGGCGGGTTCAAGGGCGGCCACCTCCACGGCGCCACCGACGACTTCGGCTACAAGTCCGTCCAAGACCGCGTCAGCGTGCCCGATCTGCACGCCACGATCCTGAATCAACTCGGTCTCGACCACACCCGCCTCACCTACCTCCACAACGGCCGCCCCGAACGCCTCACCGATCCGGAGGTGACGGGTGCGCGGATCGTAACAGAACTGCTCGGATGACATAAGGGTTTCTGTTTCCACGAGGCGTTTCCCGCATCCCTCGTCACCGCCAGCGCCCACCGTGGCGAGGACGCCAAGATCCGACCCGAAGCCATCCGGCAGGAACTCCCCGCCACCCGAAAGGGAAACCAAGCCATGAAACGCACCTTCGGGCTCCTCGAAACCCCCATGAAACCCGCCCTACCCCTGCTGACCGCGCTTCTCCTCGTCCCCTGCGCCACGCGCGCGGAGAATCCAACCAAGCCCCTCGATCTCGGCTCGCGCCGCGAACTCTTCGTCGATTCGTTTCTCATCGACACCCTGACCGGGGTCTCCCTGAAACTGCACGAGCCACAGCCCGCCCCACCGATGACCGAACCGGCGGACAATCTGGAATACGGCACGGTCATCAAGGACGGCGAGGTCTACCGTCTTTACACCCGCGAGGCCCGCGGGGCGAAATTCGATGGCGACAGCCGCGAGGTGACCCGCTACTGCGAGAGCCGGGACGGCATCCACTGGACCCGGCCCAAGCTCGGCCTCCACGAGATCGACGGCAGCAAGGAGAACAACGTGATCCTGCATGAGAAAAGCGTCTGCCACAATTTCTCACCCTTTCTCGACACCCGTCCCGGCGTGCCCGCCGAGGAACGCTTCAAGGCCCTCGCCGGCACCATCTTGCGCAATCCCGGCGGCGGACTTATCGCTTTCGCCTCCGGCGACGGCATCCACTGGCGCAAGCTGAGCGACAAACCGGTGATGAGCGAAGGGGCATTCGACTCGCAGAACGTCTCCTTCTGGTCGGAAACGGAGCAGAAGTATGTGGCCTACGTGCGCACCTTCACCGCCGGGGTCAGCACCGCCACGGAGTGGCGCTTGGACGGACTGCGCAGTGTCTCCCGCGCCACCTCGGAGGATTTCCTCCACTGGACCGATCCGGTGCCGCTGAACCCGAACTTCACCGGCGAGCATCTCTACACCACCCTGACCCATCCGTATTTCCGCGCACCGCAGATCTACATCGCCCTGCCGACCCGCTTCCATCCGGAGCGGGGCAGCAGCACGGACATCCTCTTCATGACCGCCCGCGGGGACCGGCCCTACGACCGCACCTTCCGCGAGGCCTTCATCCGGCCCGGACTCGATCCGGCGCGCTGGGGAAACCGCTCGAACTACGCCGCCCTCAACGTCGTGCAGACGGGGCCGGAGGAGATGTCGATCTACACCACGCCCTTCCGCCGCTTCACCCTGCGCCTCGATGGGTTCGCCTCGGTCCACGGCGGCGCCGATGCGGGGGAACTGGTGACCAAACCCTTCACCTTCGCGGGCGCGGAATTGTCCCTGAACTACGCGACCAGCGCCGGCGGCAGCGTGCGGCTGGAAATCCGCGACGCGCAGGGCCGTCCGATCCCCGGCTTCGCGCTGCAAGAACACGACACGCTCGTGGGCGATACCCTCGACCGGGTTGTCTCGTGGAAGAAGAACCGGAACCTCGCGCCGCTCGCCGGCAAAGTCGTCCGGCTCCGCTTCGTCCTTCAGGAGGCGGATGTGTTCAGCCTCCAGTTCCGGTAAGCCTGCGATTGAGCCCACTCAGAGGGGCCTTGGAAGCGGCGTCAAGTCGTACTCCGTGAACACGCCAGTGAGAAACGGCCCCGGGTCAAGTTTGTTGGAAAGATCATGAGTCATCACCCATCGACGTCCGCGGCTCGCGCTCCGAAAGGTGCCCGCCACCCCATGGGCGACCGATTCCGCAGGGGAATCCACCCCTGGATTGGTCACGCCGCCGCCGCGCTGACCGGGATTCCACTCCTCGCCGCGGACGTGGGTAGCGCCCCCGTTCTTAGGTCCGGGCTTCACGGGTTCCTGTCGGAGCATTGCCTCGACTGTCATGGAAGGGGCGGCAAGGTAAAGGGGGACTTCGACCTCCGCACCGTCAATGGACCGGAGGCCCTGAAGTCGATGCCGGATCTGCTGGAGCGGATCGACGAGGCGGTCCGGGACGGCGAAATGCCGCCGAACAAGGCCACCCAGCCTCCCGAGGCGATACGGGCCGCCTTCCTCCAAGAGACAAGGCGGATGCTCGACGAGAGCCTGCGGACCCACGCGGTTCCCCCGCGAACCCCCGTGCGGCGCATGAACCGGTTCCAATACGCCAACTCGGTCAAGGACCTGCTCGATTTGAAGGTGGAGCCGTTCCTCCTCCCGGAAGCCATCGTGCGCGATCTCTCGGGTTACTTCGAGCCCGCGGCGGGCCGGATGCCGGAACGCATCGAGGTGGGCAACCGTATTCTCGGAAAGGGACAGTTGATAGTCCCCCGCCTCACCGGCGTGTCGCCCTTCCCGCAAGATCCAAGGGCGGCCAACGGATTCGACAACCGGGCCGACCTTCTGGCGCTTCCGCCCGTTCTCATGGAGTCGTTCCTGGAACTGAGTCGCTCCATCTTCGAGAGCAGTGATTTCGGTCCGGAGACCTGTGGAAACTGGAAGGAGTATTTCGAAGCGCCCCCGCTCTCCGGTTCCCCCGGGAACGCCCTGGCTCCCCGGCTCCGCGAGTTCCTGACACATGCCTTCCGCCGGCCCGTGGATGACGAGACGCTGGTGCGCTACGCCTCGCTCGCCCGGGAACGATTCGAGGCCGGGGATTCCTTCACGGCTTCGATGAAAGCGGCGGCCGGCGCGGCGCTGGCATCGCCGCGCTTCCTCTACCTTTACGATGGAGCCACGACGGGTCCGAGGGCGGAACCCATCGACGACTTCGAACTGGCCTCGCGGCTTTCCTTTTTCCTGTGGAGCAGCCTGCCCGACGCGGAACTGCTCGATCTCGCCTCGCGCGGCAGCCTGCGCGATCCCGCCGTGCTGGGCGCGCAGGCCGACCGCCTCATGAACGACCGCCGCGTGAAGCGTTTCTGCGACGCCTTCGGCCCCCAATGGCTAAAAATGGAAAGTCTCGTGGCCTGCGAGCCGGACCCGGCGCTGTTTCCAGACTTTTACCGTTTCGGCATCGTCTCGCACGCCAAATACGGCAGCGTCCACATGATGCTCGAACCGCTCCTGCTCTTCGAGACGGTGTTCGTTGAAAACCGTCCCATCACGGACTTCATCCACTCGGACTTCACCTACCACAGCGAGCAACTCGCTCAATTCATCGCCCGTGAAAAAACGATCACCCCGCCGAAGGATGGAACGAACTGGTCGGAGACGTGCGTTTTCACCCGGCGGCCCGTCGTCGACCGGCGCGAGGGCGGACTGATCACCACCAACGCGGTCATGACCATGACCTCAGGCGCGACAACGCCGAAGCCGATCTCGCGAGGCAAATGGGTCGTCGAGACCCTCTTCAACGACCCGCCGCCACCGCCTCCGGGGAAGGTGCCGGACCTCGCCGAGGCCGTGACCGACGAATCCGCGGAAACGCGGATCACGATGCGCGAGAAGTTCGCGCTGCACAGCAAGGACACGAGTTGCAATGCCTGCCACGCGAAGATCGATCCCTTCGGCTTCGCACTGGAGAACTACGACGCGGTCGGCCGCTGGCGCGACAAGGACGAAAACGGACGCGGGATCGACGCGAGCGGGAAGCTTTTCAACCGGCTCCGGTTCCAGACGATCGGTCAGTTCAAGGACGCGCTTCTCGCCGAGAAAAAACGGTTCGCCCGCGGTCTCGGCGGACATCTTCTCAAATACGCCCTCGGACGCGAGGTCACCGTCCATGACGGCCCCGCGCTCGACGAGATCGTAAGGACGGGCGAGGCGGATGGGTGGCGACTGCGCCAAATGATGCGGGGGGTCGTCCTCAGTGAGCCTTTCCGCATGAAGTTCAACCCATCCGAAACCTCGGCCGCGCCCTCCCCGTCACCACCCTGAAGCCATGGCATCTTCCCGGACCCCCACCACGCTCCCGCGGCGCGCCTTCCTGCGTGGCACCTGCGGAGCGGCGCTTGCCCTTCCATGGCTCGAAAGTCTCGACGCCCGGGCCGCTTCCGCGCGGAAGCCGCCGACACGGGTCGCCTTCATTTACGTACCCATGGGAATGATCCGCGAGGAGTTTTTCCCCGGCGAGCAGAAGAAACCCGAGCAATCTTTCAAGGGCGCGCATCCGCATATCTCAACGCGCACGCTGCGTCCCCTCGACCGAATGGGTGCCAAGGTCACGCTCATCACCGGACTCGACCGCACCTGGAAAAACACCGCCGACCAGCATGAGCAGTGCGGGTGCTGCTTCCTCTCCGGCGTCGCGCCGACCGAGAGCGGCGGCAGCCGCATGCCCCAGGGACGCACCCTGGACCACGTCATTGCCACCCGGCTGGGCGGTGACACGCCCTTCCGCACCCTCGAGTTCAACGCCAATCCCCACCGCGACAACCGGGAGTCGATCCACTTCGACACGATCTCCTGGTATGGTCCCGAGTATCCCGCCATCGCGATGCGGGATCCGATGCAGATCTACCGGCGCCTTTTCAACCGGAGTGCCGCCGCGCCCGCGCAACGGGTCACCGACCTCGTGCTCGCCGACGCGAAGTCCATGGCCGGTCGCCTTGGGCGGGAAGACCGTGAGAAACTCGGCGAATACGTCGAGTCGATCCGCTCGATCGAGGTGCAGATGGACCGTCTCGGCGGCATGCGGGCCGAGTTGGAGAAGATGAACCTGCCCGAGCCACCCGCCGCCCACCTCCCGCGGGGCGAATATCTGCGTCTCATGGGCGACTTCATGGTCGCCGCACTCCAGAGCGGCCTCTCCCACGTCGCCACCCTCATGATCGCGCCGGAACGTTGGGAGACACCCTACCGCTTCGAGGAGATTTCCGACAAGCCGCTCGGTCACCACAGCCTCTCGCACGGGGGCTGGAGCGAGGAGTTGCGGAAGATCGACGAGTTCCACGTCCGGCAGTTCGCCCTCCTCATTGAAAAAATGGACGGCATCCGTGAGGCGGACGGCAGCACGCTGCTCGACAACACCCTCCTCACCTTTGGGTCCGGCCTCGGCCAGGGTGCCGCGCACACCTATGATCGTCTCCCCATCCTCGTCGCGGGGAGCGGCGGCGGGCGTTTCAAGACCGGCTTCCACCTGAAATGCCCCGACCGCACCCCGCTCGCCAACCTCTGGCTCACCCAGGCCCAGGCCATGGGCGTCGGGCAGGAACGCTTCGCCGACAGCACCGGGACCCTATCCGGCCTGCTCCGCTGACGCGGCCCGTCGCGTCGCATTTCGCACACACTTTGACGCCATGAAACGCGCGGGATACCCGACCTTCCCGTAAAAACACCCCCAGCCCATGCGCCCCACTTCCTCCCGA
>JBILDO010000066.1:0-27605 GCA_044352585.1 Verrucomicrobiales bacterium | reverse complement strand
TCAATCAAATCCAGTCCGGGCAGATTGGGCAATGATAAGAAAAGGGCGCTGGATCGCCTCGATCTTGGCGGCTTCGGCGCTGCTTTCTTCGGCCCTTTGGTTGCGGTCTAAGAATCTCGCCGATCCACCCTTTTGGTTTCCCCGTTGTCCGTTTCACGAAGTGACCGGTCTCCATTGCCCCGGTTGCGGGAATACCCGGGCGGCCCAGGCCCTGCTCCACGGGGACGTGGCTGAGGCCTTCCGGCAGAATGCCTACACCCTGATCGCCCTGCCGTTCCTCGCCGTGGCGGCGTGGAGGACCTGGCTGGAATGGGTTTGTCCGGGACGCTCGCGGCCTCGCCGCTGGAAGTGGCCGCATTCCGCCACGCTCATCGCGGTGTGGGGCCTGATCCTCTTCTGGATCCTCCGCAACCTCCCGTGGGCACCGTTCACCTGGCTCGCGCCGGACCCCCCGAAGGTCAGGGCGTCCCCGGCGTTGCCAGCGAACGCCACGCCCTCCCGAGATGTTCCGCCACGAGGGGGGCGGTGACGGACTCGGGCGCGATCCGGGTATCCCGGACGGCCAGTTCCGCGGCGCGGCCGAGCAGCCAGCTCCCCACGCAGGCGGCGTCGTGCAGGGCGAGGCCTTGTCCGGCGAGCGCGGCGCAGAGTCCGGTGAGGACGTCGCCCATGCCGCCCGAGGCCATGCCGGGATGGCCGGTGGTGTTGAATTCCAAGGGCCGTCCCGGCGAGGCCACGATCGTTCGCGACCCCTTGAGGAGGAGGGAAACACCGCGATCATCGGCGAAACGGCGGGCGAGGGAGGCGCGGTCGAATCCGGGCGACACTCCCGCGAGGCGGGCCATTTCCCCGGGATGCGGGGTGAGAAGCCGGTTCGTTGGCAGCGCGGAGAGCCGCTCGGGAAAGCGGGCGAGGTGATTCAAGGCATCCGCATCGAGGACGATCGGCTTCGGATGGGTCGTGAGGAACTCGAGGAGGCCCGGAGCCGGGGATTCACCCAACCCGGGCCCGATGCCGAAGACATCCGCGGGCAGGGCGGCGATCTCGGCGAAGGTCCGGAAGGGCCGCACCATCACCTCCGCGGGAGCCTTCGTCGCGACGATCGAATGGATTTCCTCGGGCACGGCCACGGTGACCAGTCCCGCACCACCATGAGAGGCACCCAAGGCGGCCAGCACCGCGGCCCCGGTCAGGCCACGGGAGCCGGCGACGAGGACGACCCGGCCCGCCGCGCCCTTGTGGGTGTCGAAGGCCCGCCGCGGGATCCGGGGCCGCAGGTTCGAGGGAAAAAGGAAATTGCGGCTTTCGTCTCCGTCCGGAAGGGGAATGGAGAGGGGAATCTCGACGAGCCGCCCGAGGTGGTGTTCGGCGCCGTCCCGGATAAAACCCGTTTTGGGGGCGTTGATGGAGAGGGTGAAGTCCGCGACGACCGCGTCGGGACCGGGCCGGCCCGAGTCTGCGTCGAATCCGGAGGGAAGGTCGATCGCAAAGGTGACCGCCGGACCGGAGGCCCGGAGCCGGTTCATTTCCGCGGCGAGTTCGCGGAGGGAGCCGAGGAGGTCGCCCTTCGCCCCGATCCCGACGAGCCCGTCGATGAGGACGAGCGGGCGGGGGGCGAGGGGTTTGGACGCGGCCTGGAGGAGTTCGCCTTCATATTCCGCGAGCTTGCGCTTGGCGAGCGGGGACAATTCCTCGGCCGGACCGGAGAAGCGGAGTTCCGTCTCCCAACCGTGGCGTTTCAGCCAGCGGGCCACGACGAGGGCGTCGCCGCCATTGTTGCCCTTGCCGCAAAAGACGACGGCCCGGGCCGGTTCACGGAAAAAGTCGAGAATGGCGGCGGCGCAGAGGCGGCCGGCTTCCTCCATCCAAGGTTCGGGCGACCGGACGGCAAAGAAGCGACGCTCGGCTTCGGACATCCCTGAGCAGGTCACGAGCATGTCCGGAGGGGGGACTCGACCCCGGATTCAGCGACGGTAGGCCACCACGGCCCGGGCGATGCTGTCCGCAACGATCTGACGGTAGAGCGGGTCGCACATGGCGCTGCGCTCCTCCTTGTTGCTGACGAAGCCGCCCTCCACGAGGACAGAGGGGTGCTTGGTGTTGCGAAGCACCGCGAAATTTGCGGTCTTCACGCCCCGATCGGTGGCGCGGCAGTTCTTGATCAGCTCTTTCTGCACGAGCCCGGCGAGTTCCTCCGAGTTGGAGGAACGGTAGAAGGTTTCGATCCCGAGGGCCGCGGTGCGGTAGCTGGAATTGAAATGAACGCTCACAAAGATGGCGTTGCGCTGGCGGTTCGCGATGGTGGAACGCTCGGAAAGGGCGATGAACTCGTCCTTCGACCGGGTCATGATCGTCTTGAAGCCGGCTTCCTGCAGGCTGCGTTCGAGGCGGCGGGCCACATCAAGGTTGATGTGCTTCTCATAGACGTAGGAGTCGGCTGCTCCCAGGTCGGCACCTCCGTGACCCGGATCGATCACCACGGTGGAAAAGGCCATCGCGGACCCCCCGCCGACGAGGAGAAGGGCGGCAAAGAGCGGGAGGAGTAGGAAAAGGCGCGTCGGATTCATGCGGTCTTGGATCGGAAAAATAAGGGCCTCGGCAAAAATTTCAAATTAAATGAAAGAATTTTAAAATTTTCTCGTTTGTTTACGGTATAGACTCCTGAAAGTTCTCTAGATGCAAGGAAATCAACTCGGAATTCGTCCGGCGCCCGGCGGATCCCTCTCAAAACGGGCGAGTGTCGCCCTTCTTAGGGCAATTGCGCTTCTTGACCGCGATGGTTAACGGTTTAGTTTCGACTGTCCGCGGAGACTCGCCGGGCAACTTCCACAACCCACCATGCAAACCTTCACGACCCGAACGATCGCGCTGACCTTGGCGTGCTCCCTTCACGCCATGACGACACAGACGGCCCGCTCCGAAGAGGCCAAGAAGCCCGAATCGCTCGCCGATCGGATCAGCTACGCCTACGGACTCATGATCGCCCGCCAGCTCACCGAGCGGGGAATCGAGATCGACCTCAAGCAGTTTTCGAGCGCCTTCCAGTCCGTCGTCGATAAGGCGGAACCGCTTCTGAACGAGGACGAGGTCTCTTCGGCCTTTGCGGAGAACCAGAAGATCCTCGACCGCAAGAACGCGACTGGTCCCGACAAGGAGAACATGGACAAGGGCATCGCCTTCCTCGAAACGAATGCGAAAAAGGAAGGGGTCAAGACCACCGCGAGCGGACTCCAGTATGAAGTGATCAAGGAAGGCGAGGGACCGAAGCCGAAGGCCACCGACGAGGTGAAGGTCCACTACCACGGCACCCTCATCGATGGGAAGGTCTTCGACAGCAGCGTCGAGCGCGGCGAGCCGGCCGAGTTTCCCCTGAACCGCGTCATTCCCGGATGGACCGAAGGCGTCCAGCTCATGCCAAAGGGGGCGAAATACCGCTTCTTCATCCCCTACGACCTCGCCTACGGCGAACGCGGGGCCGGGGCGGACATCAAGCCCTACAGCGCCCTCATCTTCGAAGTCGAACTGCTCGACATCAAGGGCGCCCAGTGAGAATTCCGGACCGGAGAGGGTCGGGTCGTCGGCTCAACCCTCTCCCGTCCCGCACGGGCGGAACTGGTGCGTCTCCGCGACGTAGTGGTAGCCGAGTTCCTCCAGACGCGCCTCGACCTCCGCGCGATCGAGGTCGTGGGTCGCGCACAGGTCATCGAGATCCTCGTGGTCGTCCCGCAGGGCCGTATTGACGAGGCCCGGGATCAGGTCCGGATGGATCGTGCGAAAATGGCGGAGGTTCATGGCCTTCAGGCGTGGCGGAGGAGGACGGCGCCGTCGTCGAAGCCGGGCAGGAGCACGTCGCTGACGATGACGACGGGATCTCCGGCGGAGACGAGCCCCCTTTCGCGGAGGAGGGCGAGCGCGCGCCGGGTCGTCTCGTCGGGATTCTCCGCGAAGTCGAATCGCACGGGGTGGACCGCACGGTTCATGACGAGCCCGCGCACCACGTGAGGATCGGGGGAGAAGGCGAAGATGGGGGCCCGGGTCGGGCGGAGATTCGCCGCGTGGTTCGCGAGGACGCCGCGGGCGGTGAAGACGACGAGGCTGGCCCGCTCCAGCGAGTTGGCGAGGACGACCGCGGAACGCACCAGTTTTTCCTTCTCCGACGCCACGACGAGGGACGCGGCTTCGCCCGTGGCGGGTTCCCGTTCGATGCGGCGGGCGATGCGGTCGAGGTAACCGACGCACTTCAGCGGATAGCGGCCGACCGAGGTCTCGCCGCTCAGCATGATCGCGTCGGCCCGCTCGTAGACGGCGTTGGCCACGTCGGTGACCTCGGCCCGGGTCGGCACCGGATTCTCGACCATCGATTCCAGCATGTGGGTCGCCACGATGACCTTTCGTCCGATGCGGGCGCATTCCCTCACGATCCGCCGCTGCACCACGGGCAGTTCCTCGAGGTGGACCTCGATGCCGAGGTCGCCGCGTGCGACCATGACGGCGTCCGACTCGCGCACGATGCCCTCGAGGTGTTTGACCGCCTCCTGGTCCTCGATCTTCGCGACGACGGCGGCGTGGCTGCCGAGGGCGCGGAGTTTCTCCCGCAGCAAGCTGACGTGCTCCGCGTCGCGGACGAAGCTGATCGCGACGAAGTCGGCCCCGACCGAGGCGGCGAGGGCGATGTCGGCCTCGTCCTTCTCCGTGAGGACGGGCAGGTTCACCCGGACGCCGGGCAGGTTGATGTGCCGCCGGGATCCCATCGATCCCTCGGTGAGGAGTTCGCCGAGGACGCGCCCCTCGCCGGTCTCGAGGACGCGGAAGTGGAGTTCCCCGTTGTCGACGAGCATGGTGTCGCCGACGGAGACGTCGCGGTGGAGGCCTTCGTAGTTCGTCGTCACGGAAAGCGGGCGGGTCGGTTCGAGACCGGCGTTGCGGAATTCGACGAGGTCGCCCTTCGCCAGTGCCAGCTTGCCATCGACGTCGCCCGTCCGGATCGAGGGGCCCTGCAGGTCGACGAGCGTGGCGACGGGAGTGCCGAGCGATTCGCTCTCGGAGAGGATCGTGGCCACGACCCCGCGCACCCAGTCGTGCCGGGCGTGGCTCATGTTCAGACGGAAGATCGAGACACCGCCCTCGATGAGGGATCGGATCGTCGCCGCGGATTCCGTCGCGGGACCGAGCGTGGCGATGAGTTTGGTTTTGCGAAGGGGAAGGGAGTCGGGCGTCATTTTTTGGGGCTTTGGAGAGAAGCGGGGCAAAGGGGGGCGGATCAGATGGTGTCAGAACCGGTTCCCGATCTCAGCAACCGTTCCGATCGGTTCACGGTTCCACGAGCAGCCACGGATCGAGGGTGAGATCGCTGCTGCCGAGGCTGGTGTTGTGGCCTTCGAGGGCGATGACGTTGCGTCCGTGGCGGAGGACGTTCGCATGGTTGCCGAGTGGGAAAAACTCCGGTTTTCCGGCGCCGTGGTTGTCAACCTCGACGCTGCCGTCGCCGCCGCGTTCCACATTCCCGGCGAGGATCTGCTTTCCATTCACGTGCAGGACAAACCCGTCGTCATAGTCGATCGCGAGACCGATCTTCGACAAGTCGGTGCCTTCGGGAATGGTGAACTCGCGGCGGATGTAGATCGTGGTGTAGTTCCCCTCCATGTCCCCGATGAGGGTGCGGTCGTCGCCGTCATCGAATCCGAAGCCGGCTTGACCACGTTTCCACGCCTCCTCTTCCCCGGCCGGGTCGAAGCCGGTGTCGGTCCACGCGGTCGTCTCGGGTTCGGCTCCGCCCGCGAGATAATCCCACTCCGCGTGACGGGGGAGCAGCGGGCTGGCCTCCTTCGGCACGGGCCGCGCGACGTGGGTGGTCACCTCCGGCCCGCCGGGGGATCCTTCGACCCCCTCGCCGGTGCGTTGCGGAGTCGTTTCATCGGGCTGCCAGGGATTCGCGATGACGGAATGGGTGATGTTCCCGCCCTTCACGATGGCAAAGCGATCGCGCTCGGCGCCGCGCAGGTCGAGCATGAAGGCGGTGAGGGTGTCTCCGTCGATCTCGATGACGGTGGAGCCGTGGTCCATGACGATGCTGCGCATCAGCGGGTGAATCCCGATGTTTTTCCGGCCGAGGGCGCCGCCGTGGCCGGTCGTGATCGAGACGGTGCCGTTCGCGGGAGCGAGTCCGGCGCTCTTTCGGTAGGGTTTTCCTCCGTCGCGCGGATCGCCGCTGCCGTCGTCGAGAATGACGCCCGCGCCGGTCGATGGCGTCTGGTAGGCGCCGTGGATGAGCATGGAGCGTTCGTAGATGTGCGAATGCCCCGAGAGGACGAGATCGACTCCGTGCCGCTCGAGGATGGGCATGAGGTGTTCCCGCATCTCGACGAGGGGCTTTTCCGAGTCGCTGTTGTGGGTGCCCTTGCTGTAGGGAGGATGATGCCAGAAGGCGATGAGCCACCGGGCGAGGCCCTGCTTCCGCGTCTCCTGCAGATCCGCCTCGAGCCACCGGGCCATGGCACCTTCGGGGGAGCGGTCGAGGTCGTGGGAGTTGAGCGCGATGAAGTGGATGTCTCCGTGGTCGAAGGAGTAATAGGACTCCGTGCCCGAGGGCAGTCCGCCGGCCTCGCCCTTCGTCGGGCAGACGTAGGCGTCGAAGAAGGGACCGACGCCCCGCTTGCCATCGGAACTATGGCCTTCGTGGTTGCCCATCGCAGCCCAACAGACGAGATGGGAAAGGGTCGTCTCGTAGGGCAGGAAAAAGTTCTTCTGGAACTGGTCGTCGGTGCCCTTGCTGTAGGCCATGTCGCCGACGTGGAGATAGAGGTCCATCGTCTTTCCAGTGGCCCGGGTGTGGCGGCGCATCGCCTCGTGGACGAGGGCCTGGTGGACGGCCCCGGTCCCCGAATCGCCCACCACCCAGATGCGGGTCGGTTTCGCCTTCCCCGGTTCGGGAGCGGTGCGGAAGGTCAGGGTGAGGTCGGCGGGAACCTCGAGCCGGGTCGCGCCATCGTGAATCGCGTAGGAGTAAAGGGTGTCCGGGGTGAGACCGGAGAGGGTCGCCTCGTATTGCAAGGTGCCCTTCGGCGCCTCCTTGAGCGGCGATCCGGGACTTTTTTCGGTCCGCGAACGAATCGAGGCCCCGCGGCAAACCTGTCCGGCACCCTCCGGGGCGATGTGGAAACGGACCTCCGGTTCGGCCAGCGGCGTGTCGGTGCGCCAGACGATCGTGATTCCGTCGGGAGTCGCCTGCTGCAGGTAGGGAGCCCGGAAAATGCCGGCACCCGAAACGGGGACGACGACCGAGAGGAGAACGGAGGCAAGCGGAAGGGAACGTCTCATCGGAACACCGGGTGGGTTGTTCCGAAAGGGTAGGCCACGCCCGGTCCTCCGGTCAAACGGGAAGTCCGCCGCCACGGGATGACGGACCGGGACTCGGCGAGGCCACCGGGCGGCCGCGCCTCAGCCTTTCACGAGATAACGAAAGCAAACGGCCCCCATGAGGAGGAAGATGATCGCGATGACAAGTCCTAGAAAGATGGCCATGGAGGAAAGAGTTAGCACGGAATCCGAGTTTGCCAAATCAGAAGATGGGGCGCTCCGGGCCAGGGGCTCCGTCCTCTTCAGGCGGCGGCGGGCTTGCGCAGGCTCTTGGCGGCCCGGTCCTTGAACCACAGCACCACTCCCATCGCCATGAAGAGGCCGAGAACCATCCAGGAAAGGAAGAGGGCTCTCCAGACGCCTTCGGTGAATCCGTAGCTGTGCAGGCCGACGCCGAGGTTGTTCACCCCCCACCAGCTGAAAGTGGTGATGATGGCGAGAACGAGGCTGTTGATGTGGATGCCGATCTCGCGGATCCATCCGGCCATGCGTCCGTGGAGGATGACGAGGGTCCAGAGGCAGATCATGAGGGCGCCGTTTTCCTTCGGATCCCAGCCCCAGAAGCGGCCCCAGCTGTAGTTCGCCCAGATCCCGCCGAGGACGGTGCCGACGAGGGAGAAGAAGAGGCAGAAGCAGATCACCCCGTAGTTCATCCGCGTGAGGACGCGGCCGAATTCCGACGGGTTCCGGCCCATCAGCATCGCGACGAAGCGGACGAGCAGGTAAATGATCCCGAGGAGGGCCGCGACGATGCCGGCGGCGTAGCCGATGTTGATGATCGTCACGTGGGTGGCGAGCCAGAAGTTCGTGTCGAGGACGGCCTGGAGCTGCTCGATGGTGTCGCTCGCCTCCTTCGCCTCGTATTTCATCGAGAGGAACATCCCGAGGACGCCCGAGACGACCGCGACGATGGCCCCGACGCCGATACGGGTGAAGAGCTCGATGAGGAGACCGAGCAGGACCGCCGTGCCGGTGATGAAGAGGATCGTGTCGTAGAGGTTCGTGATCGGGGGCCGCTCGCGGATGAGGCAGCGCAGGGTGATCCCATAGGCGTCGAGGACGAGCCCGGCGAAGGCGATGAGGCAGGAGAGAAGGAGGAGGAACCGTCCCGCCTTGCTGCCCGGAGCGAGCCAACTGAAGGCGAGGACGATGAAGGCGAAGACGAAGGCATAGAGGGAATTCATGAACCACTTGCCGCGGTAGAGGCTGATCTCGAGTTCCGAATGGGTGCCCTCGCCGCGGGCTTCGGCGGCCTTGTGCTGGGCGTCGGAGTAGGTCTTGAGGGCGGCGAGGAAGGCGGGTTCGCCCTCGCCCTGGGCCTTCACGAGGGCCTGGATGCCGCCGAGTTGTTCGCGGACCCAGGGACGTTTTTCCTTCGACTCCAGTCCGGCGATCATGAGGTCTCCGGCCGAGGTCCAGACCTCGTCATCCGGAGATTGCGGCGGGAAGAAACTGAGGCCGCGTCCCGAGCTGGCATGGAAAAAGAAGAGGCGCAGGGCCCCGGAGAACATGCGCTCCTCCTCGGTCGAACCGGGCTGCGAACGGATCGTCTGCACGAGCTGGTCGAGGGTCATCTCGGGCATCTTGTCGAGCATCTCGACGGTGTCGAGGCGCTTGGAGAGTTCGACGAGTTCGGGCGGGAGGATGTTGCCGTTGACGAGGAGTCCGTCCTTGCGTGCGAACCCGAACTGTCCCACGAGGAATTCGAAGGTGCTGATGTTCTGGCCGAGCTCGAGGATCTTCCCCTCGATCGGATCGAGCGCATACTGGGGATCCTTCTCGCTGTCCTCGTATTGCTTTTTCTTCTCGGCATACTGGGCGCTGAGTTCGGCGAGCTTGGCGCGGCCGGGGAGCAGCTCGTTGTAGGAATAGCGGTCGCGCTTCTCCTTCGGCGAGACGCCGATCTGCACGACGGTCTCGGAGTTGTCGACGATGAAGACGGGCAGGTCCTTCGCGATCTCGCCGCGGAAGAGGACGTCGAGGAACCACGCGGCGTAGTGGATGCGGTGATCGACTCCGTCCTGGCTCTGGAAGGAGACGCTCGACTTGCCGAGGAACTGGAGGAGCGAGAAGCGCGCCACGGTGTAGAGCGGCTTCACCCGTCCGTCCTGCTGCACGAGGAGGTTTTCAAAGGTGTGGACCGTCTCGTCCTGCCACGGGACGTAGTTCGGGAGGGCGCTCTTCGGCAACTCGCGCGCGGCGAGCGGTCCGGAGGAGGCGGCGAGGAAAACGGCGGCGAGGAGGGCGGGAGTCTTCATCTTCACGAGGCGACCGGACGTTTGGCGGAATTCTTGAAGGAGCGGGTCACGAATGAAATCAGCATGATCACGAAGTGGATTCCGAGACCGGTCCCGGTGACGACGAGCGACCAGAGCGGCCACTGGTCGGCGGGGTTGTTGGCCACGGCGAACTGGGAGAACATCTCGTCGCCGGGTTGCGAACCGGAGGGACCGAAGGATTCCTGGAAGAAGGTGTAGCCGCCGTGGCGCATCGGCTCGTTCATCTTGATCTCGAGCGCTTTCCCGGGACTGCCTTCCTCGAGGCGGGTGACGCGGCTCTCGTAGTTCCGAGCCGTCATGACGCCGGGGTGGCGCTCGAAGATGAACTCATCGAGCTTGACCGAGAAGGGAACGGTCCACGACTTCTTCACGAGCAGGGCACCATAGAGTTGGTCGCCGATCGTGAAGGGGAAGGGCATCGGGTTCTCCCTCGGGTCGAACTTGTAGGAGCCCGCCCAGAGCATCGCCTCGACCGGCTGCCCGCCATCGCGCGGACGGAATTCCACGAAGCACCCGGGCAGGTTCTGTTCGGCCTCCTTCGAGGCTTTCTGCGGAGAGAGTTTGAATCCGTCGATCTCCTTGCCCGTGACGTTGGCGGCCATCGGGGCCGAGGTCGGAATCGGGGTCGCGTTTTTCGAATACCCGTTGAGGACCACGTCAAAGGGAAGGGATTCGGCGTGGATGACCCGCTGCTCGTCGGGCTGCATCGTTTCGAGGAGTGCGGCGGGATAGATCCACGCCTTCTCGGCCTTGCCGTCCTTCGAAAGGGGGACGATCTCGAGCTGCCACTCGCGGTAGCTCTCGACACGGTTGCTCGTCATGCCCGGGTAGAGGGCCATGTAGCCGTCGGTGGAGAACGCCCACGTCACGAACCCTCCGGCGAGGAGCATGAGCATCCCGATGTGGGAGACGAGGAGGCCGAAGCCCTTCCACCGCTTCTTCACCTTCACGATCGCCCCGAGGGTCATGTTCAGGAAGAGCACGATCATGAGGAGGAGACCGCCCGGGAAGAGCAGGGGCACCCCGCCGATCTTTTCCACGAAGAACCAGGAGTGGAAATACTTCTGTTTCGCGGCATGGAGCCCGTGCTCGACCTGTCCGAGCGTGCCCAGCAAGGTCACCACGGTCATGAAAACGAGCACGACGGTGGCGAGCTTGAACGAGGTGAAGAACCGGTAGAAGCGCAGCGGCCAGGTTCGCGGGGACCCGTCGTTCGATGGGGGGGAAGGAGTGTCCATGGGGGAAGTTCAGTTCGCGTTGGCGTCGCCGGTGTTCACGCCCAGGGACGAGACGAATTGGTCGAAGGCGGCACCGTTCTGTTCGACGAGGGCCTTGGGTCCGGTCATCTTCACGAAGACCGCGCCGGCCTCACCGGAGAGGATGAGACCCACGAGGCGATAATCGGGAAAGGTCTGGTTGCCGCCCATGCCGGGGGAGAAGGTTCCGTCGACCGACACGAAGCGGGCGGGCTGGCCGAAGAGTGGACGGGTCGGCAAGGCGGCGACTTCCTCCTCGGAGAGCGGGGCCGCCCCCATCTGGGCGCGCCAGCGGTTCACATTCGCGGCGAGTCCGCCACCGGCTCCGGGGAGGCGGGCGATGTAGCATTCCCCTTCGCCGTTTGGTCCGAACGCGAAGCTGACATCGCGCATTGCCGAGGCGGGTTTTCCGGTCCAGCCCTCCGGGGTCTCGTAGGCGAGCCCGCTCGCGGAACTTTCTCCCGTCGCCTGTCCGGCACTGTCGGCGGCGCGCGGTTGGGAGGAGTAACGGAACCGCTCCATGCTGCTCTCGACGAGACGAAATTCCTTTTCCGAATCAGAAAGGGGACGCTCGACGAGGCCCGGCGTGTCCTCGCCTCCGCAGGCGACGAGAAGAAACGGCAGCAGGAGCAGAGGGCGGGAGAAACTCATGGAGAGGGGTTCGATGATGTATTACGACCGCTGACGCGGCGGGAGCGCTCGAAATGCGCCACGATGGCGGAGAAAACGGCGGAGGGTGCCACAAGGTCAGGGCGCTTTGGGGGTCGGTGCCCCCACGGATGCCGCCGGTTTGGGTGGCTCCGGTTTCGCTGCAGGAGCCGGATTCGCCGGTTTCGGGGCGTCCGCCGGTGCGGCGGCCGGGTTCGGTGCGGCGGGCTTGGGGGCGTCCGCCTTGGCCGGAGCCGGTTGGGGGGCCTTGGCGGCGGGAGCCGTCGGTTTCGCGGGTTCCGGTTTCGTTTCCGCTGGTTTCGCCGGCGTTGGTTTCGCCGGCGTTGGTTTCGCGGGAGCGGGCGGAGCCGGCTTGGTTGCCGGGGTTTGCGGAGCCGCGGCGGGCTTTGGGGCCTCCGGTTTCTTTTCTTCGGCCTTCTTGGGCGCTTCCGGCTTTGCCGAAGGTGCCTTCGTCTCCGCGGTCGGCGCGGCCGGAGCTGGTTCGGCGAGTTCGACGCCGGTGTTGATCTCGAGATTCACGCTGCGCTCGAAGGCCTTGGCCTCGGCCGGATCGACCGACGTCTGCCACAGGTAGGCCTTCTTCAGGGCGGGGAGCTTGGCAAAGGTCTCGAAGATGCCGTTTCCGACCTTCGTTCCGTAAAGGTTGATGTATTCGAGTTTGGCGAGGGAGGCGATCTCGGCGATGCCCTTGTCGGTCACGGCGGTGTTTTCCAAATGGAGGCGCTCAAGGTCGCGCATGAGGCGCACCGTTTTCATCCCCTCGTCGGTAACCTGGCTCCGGGCGAGGTCGAGCCAGACGATGCGTTCCGCGACCGGTTCAAGGAGCTTGAGCTGGTCATCCCCGAAGTCCTTCGCCGCGTTGATGACGTTGACGCGGAGCCGGTCGTCCTCGGCCGAGACCGGCATCACGGAGAAGTGGTATTTCTCGGCGGCCTCGTCGACCTCAGCGAGGCGGGTGGTCTTCTCCTCGTCCGGCAGGGAATCCCAGACCGAAGCGGTGGTAGCCTTGCCGGTGTCGGAGGAATCGGTCGCCTTGCCGGAGTGGATCGCGGCGACTTCGGCCACGACCGCGGCGATCGCGGGATCGCTCCCGAGCTGGGCGACCGTGGTCTCGACCTTCGCTCCCGCATTGATCCAGAGCTTGAGCAATTCGACCTCCGCCGGCTGGAGCGGTTCGCCCTGCGGCGGCATGAACTCGTCGTCGTCCTTGTCGAGCAGGACCCGCACGATCATTTCCGAATCGTCCGCCTTCCCCGGAACCACCGTCGGATAATCGGCCCCCTCGGCACCGGCGAGCAGCAACTCGTGGGTGTCCATGCGGAGCTTGCCCTTGATCTTGTTCTCGTTGTGGCACTCGTTGCAGGTCTTGTCGAGGACGGGAACGACGAAGTCCGCGTAGACGAGACGCTCGGCGATGGGTTTTTCGGGAAGGGCAGCGCCGTCTTCCGCGGCGGGGGGAGCGGCTTCCTCCGCCCCTCCCAAGCCGACGAGGAGCGCGGGTTTCAGGGCGGGCGGGGCGAATTCGGTGAGGTAGTCCGGCTCGTGGACCATCGCTCCGCCGAAGTGGCCGCTCGCGGCGGTGGCGAAGGCGGCCAGAGCCGTCCCGAGGCCGGAGAGCATCCGTTTGCCAGTCACCGCGAAGACCAGTCCGGCGAGGGTGAAGACGACCGTGGCGAGTCCGAAATAAAGGTGCAGGTCCATGGCCCGGCCCGAGAAATCCTCGAGCGTCATGAGGAGGTAGCCGACCACGGTGGCGCCGATACCGCTGAGGAAACTCAGCCAGAGGACGAAGGGCAGCGAGGCCCGCAGATGGGAGAAGGCCGTGAAATAGCCCAGAAACTCCATGATCAGGGCGAGGAAGATCAATCCGATCGGGAGGTGGACGATGAGGACGTGGAACCGCGCGATGAAGTGAAGGAATCCGCCCGGTTCCGCACCGCCGCGATAGGCGAACCAGATCGCCGCGAGAAGGCCCGCCCAGACGATGCCGATGAGGATCGCAAATTTGACCTGAGGCTTGGCGGGGGCTTGATGCTTGACAAAACTGCTCATGATCGACGTTCGCGCGAAGCTCGGGGCGGGTCAATCGCGCGTTGGCGTGCAAAAATCCCCCATAAAGGGCCGGTTCTTCCTGACGTCACGGGTCACGGGTCACGGGTCACGGGTCACGGGTCACGGGTCACGGGTCACGGGGCGACCGCAGGGCGACGACGACGTTCATCCCGCCGAACCCCCGGCAGATCACGAGGGCGACATCGCTCGTCGGAGCCTGAGGGTCCGCCGAGATCGGGAATGAGCCGATCGCGGGGTCGGCTTCTTCCAGGGTCGCGATTCCGGGGGCGAGGCCCCGCCTCAGCGCCTCGAGGGTCATGACGAGGTCGGCGATGCCGGAGGCGGCGATGAGATGGCCGTAACACCACTTGAAGGCGGTCACCGGCGGGATTCGTTCGCCGAAGACGCGCTGGATGCCCGTCGCCTCGGTCCGGTCGGAGGCCTGGTTGCCGTTGCCGTGGGCACAGATCAGGCCGACCTCGTCCTTCGTGATTCCGGCGTTCGCGAGCGCCTCCTCGATGGCGCGGCTCACGCCGTTGCCGTCGCCGGCGAGATCGACGATCCCGGTGGCCTCGTTGCAGCAGCCGAATCCGAGAAATTCCCCGATCACCTTCGCCCCGCGGGCGATGGCTTCGCTTTCTTTTTCAAGCACGAGGGCGGCGGAGCCTTCGCCGAAGACGGTGCCGTCGCGAGAGGCGTCGAAGGGCCGCGGGGCCTCGCCGGACATGAGCCCCAGCTTGTGGTAGTAATAGACCATCTCCGGCTCGAACGGCGAATCGTGACCCGCCGCGGCGATGCGCTCGGCCTCGCCGTTCTGGATCAGATAGGCGGCCTCGGCCACGGCGAGGATGCCGCTGGAGCACTGGTTCGTGATGCAGGCGTTCGTGCCCTTGTATTGTCCGCGGATGCCGACGTGGCAGAGGACGTTGTTCGGCAGATTCTTGAGCAGCCACATCGGTGTGACCTGGTTGCTCAATTCTTTTCCGAAATGGTGCAAGGCCCCGTCGGGCGACGCCTCCGCCTCGGTCATGAGGGGGAGGAAGTCGTAGTTGCTCTTGTAATTGCCGCCGCCGGTGCCGACGACGAGGCCGGTGCGGTCGTTCCAGGCCGCCTGGTCGGCCTCGGGCAGGGCGTCGCGATGGGCCGGCAAGCCGGAATCGGCGAGGGCCTGCTCGGCGGCGTGGATTCCGAACATGTCGGTGCGCGAGATCGTCTTGTGGAGCTTCCGGTCGCTGACGAGCTCGCGGTCGGAGAGGAGGACCTCCGACGCGACCTGCACGGGCCATTTCGCGGGATCGAACTGGGTGAAGCGGCGGACCGCGGTCTCGCCCGAGGCCAGTTTTTCCCAGACCTCGGCGACGGAGCCGCCCGCTCCGCAGACGATGCCGCTGCCGGTGAACACGATGGGGTCGGGGCTACGATTCATGAATTACGCAAATTCGGGGTTTGGTAGGGCCGCCTCGCCGAGGCGTCCGCCGCGGATCCAACGACGCCCATTGCGGACGCCTCGGCGAGGCGTCCCTACCGGCGCTGGCGCGTTGTTGAAAACTCCAGTCATCCCACCTCCCCGGGATTTCTGAAAACCAGCGAACTGTTCGATCCGCCGAAGCCGAGGGAATTGGAAAGGGCCGCGCGGATCCTCATCTTCACGGGGTGACCCGTGATGAGATTCACGTCACAATCGGGATCGGGCGTGCCGTAGTTCGCGTTGACCGGGGCGATGCCGTCGCGGATCGCGAGACAACACACCGCCGCCTCGACCGCTCCGGCGGCGGCGATCAAATGCCCCATCGAACTCTTCGTCGAACTCACCCGCACCTCGCCGATGCGATCGGCGAAAACGGCTTTCAAGGCGGCGCATTCGCTGCGGTCGTTCATCTGCGTCGAGGTGCCGTGGGCGTTGACGTAGTCGACCTCGCCGATCGTGATGCCCGCGTCGCCGAGGGCCTGGTGGATCGCCTGGATCGGGCCATTCCCGTCGGGCGGCGAATCGGTGATGCGATAGGCGCTGAGCGAGTTGCCGTCGCCGGCGAGTTCCGCGTAGATCCTCGCCCCGCGCGCGACGGCCCGGTTCCAGTCCTCGAGCACGAGGAAGCCCGCTCCTTCCCCTAACACAAACCCATTGCGGGTCAGGTCGAAGGGACGGCTCGCTCCACCGGGATTGTCGTTGTCCGTCGAGAGCGCCCCGAGTAGGCAGAATCCGGAGATGCCGAGAGGGTTCAACATCGAATCGAACCCTCCCGCGAGCATGAAATCGCACTGCCCGCGCCGCATCACCTTCAGAGCCGTGCCGATGGCCTGGCCGCCCGAGGCACAGGCGGTGTGCACCGAGCTCGCGTAGCCGCGGATGCCGAATTGTTTGGTCAGGAGCGCCTGGCCCGCATTCGCCTGCCAGCGGCAGAAGGCGAGCGGATTTCCGGGGAACCCGGGATCCATGAGTCCGTCGGCATTGAAGTTTCCGTCGGCCGCGGCGTGGCGGTGCACCACCTTGAGATCCTCGTAATCGACCGAGAGCATCCCCGCACCGACCGCGAGGCCCCAGCGGTGCGAGTCGGCCTCGGTCGGGGCGATGCCGGCGTCGGCGAGGGCCTGTGTGGCGGCGGCGAGGGCGAAGCGGTGCGATTTCGAGGCGTATTTCAGCAGCCTCCGGTTCGGGATCGCGGTCCCGGGATCGAAGCCCTTCACCTCGGCTCCGAAGGTCGTGGAGAAGCCGCTCGCGTCGAAATTCGTGATCGGTGCCGCTCCGCTTTTTCCGGCGAGCAGGGCCGACCAGGTCGTGTCCACGTCGTTGCCGACGGGAGTAACGAGACCGAGACCAGTCACGGCGATGCGTCGTTTGGAGGGATGGGCCATGGCAAATCAGAGGCTCCGCACGAGCTCGAACTTCGCGCTGCTGTTGAGGCGCTTGCCCTTGCGGGTCGTCACGATAACACGGAGGAGGTCTTCGTCACGCGATTCCACCTCGGCTTTCAGGTCGAGGACCTCGCCCGGGGGCATGAAGCTGCGAAGTTTGACGTCGCAGGCCGCCGAAGCTTTCCATGACGCGTCGGAATCCACTTCCTTCGCGAACCCGAGGGCGAATCCTAGTTTCAGGTCCATCAGGAGGGTCCCGGGGAAGACCGGTTTTCTGGGAAAATGGTCGCCGAAAAAAGCCGCGTGTTCCGGCACACGGAGGACGCCCTCGGCGCTCTCGCCGGGTGTGCCCCCGGTTTTCCCGGCGCCCATCGCGGGGACGCCGCCGAAGGCGAAAGGCTCGGCCCCGGTCGTGGTGAGCAGGTCGTAGCGCGCCCGCATCGCTCCCGGATCATCGAAATCGACCATCGGCACCATCGGTCCGAGGGTGTCGAGGAGACGCACCACGGTCTTGCCGTTGACCTTTGCGAGGCCGTCATAGCCCACCGCCTCGAGGTCGGCCTTTACGAGAGTGGCCTCGAGTTCGAGGACATCGCCCGGTTTCACCGTGTCGGGAAACTCGACTCGTCCCGCGATCCCCGCGACCGGACGGACCTCGAATCCCGTCGCCGCCATCGAGGACCAGGCCGCGAGCTGCCCGATCGCTTCCGAGACGAGGGAAAGCGGAAAATCCGCGATCCCCGGGGGAATGGAGTAACGCCCGGAAATGGATTTTCCGGGGTCGTCGGCCAGGATGCGGTCGACAAAGGAGAAGGCTCGAAAATGCTCGGACATCGCAGGGAGCGGGCATTTTGGCACAGCGGGGCGGGGGAGCAAGGAGGAATCGGTAAGGCGCGCCGGGAGGTTCCGCGGCGTGCCCTTGGTCACACCTTGCCGGCGGTGTGGAGGATCGTGCCCCGGTCATGGGTCGGGGCCGCCGTCATTCTTTGGAATCGCGTGCCGTCTTTCCGGATGGGGACTTGCCGACAGGGGATCTTCGGCGACCTCTTTATCCATGAAGTTCCGCCTCCTTCTCGCTGCCCTCGCCTTTTCCGGCGGGACGTCCGTCTTTCCCAATCCTTCGAGCCGTTTTCCTACACCGATCGCGATCTTTTTCCGAGCGCGCTGATCTCGGCGGCCACGGTCGACTGGAACGGGGAGGAGGAAACCGCGGAAGACGAAAAGACGGACGACGATCCGGGATCTGGATCGCGAGGGTCGTCAGCGCGACCAATCCGAGTCCGAGGTAGTGGTTGCGGCGGTGGGGGGGGGGGACGTCGTCATCGGGGGCTCGGACGGGAGGGATCGCTCCGCCGGGAGAAGCCCGGGGAGGGAGGATGGCTTCGGAAACCCAATGACCGCCATCTCAACCCGCGAACGCGGCAGGGCCGGGGGAGGAGCGTGGCCGAACCGTCCGCGCGAACCGGTTGAAAAGGCCACCGCCGGGACGCCTCACGCATCCCTCAGGCGCCCTGCTGTTCGCGGATGACCATTTTGCAGAAGGTCTCGGTCGTGAAGAGTTTCGGAATCTCCGCGGCCTTGAGCGGGGTCTTGATGCGGTCGGCAGGCACTTCGGTGAGGTAGGCGCGGATCTTCGCGACGCCGGCGTCGGTGACGATGCCGCCCTGTTCGAACTCTTCCTCGCTCAACTCGCCGCGGGCTTCCTCCATGGCCTTGCCGCGGGGGATCTTCACCTTGAATTCGCGCTCGAGGCGGAAAACGATGTCGAGGAAGTCGATCGACTCGGCACCAAGGTCGTTGATGAGGGAGGAATCGGGCTTCACGTCCTCTTCATCGCAGCCGAGGGCGTCCGCGATGATTTCCGCCACCTTCGGATAGATGGCCATGATTTCCTCTTTGGTGATGTCTGCGTTGCTCATGTCTCTTACATTTTGAATCCGCCGTCCACGCTCAGGATCTGGCCGGTGATATACCCGGAAAGGTCGGAACTGAGGAACCACACCGCCTCGGCGATCTCGGCAGGTTGACCATAGCGCTTCAGGACGATATTGGAAAGGATTTCGTCGCCCCCGAGGCTGCGGACCCCGGCCGACATGTCGGTCTCGATCACGCCGGGCGCGACGGCGTTGACGCGGAGACCGCGGCGTCCCACCTCGACGGCGAGGGACTGGGTGAAGGAATTGATCGCGCCCTTGCTCGCCGCGTAGTTGGTCTGGCCCCGGCCACCCTTGGTCGCGGAGACGGAGCTGAGGTTGACGATGCGCCCGTAGCGCTTCGACATCATGTGCGGGACGACGGCGCGGCAGAAATGGAAGACGCCCTCGATGTTCGTCTCGAAGACGGTCTTGAGATCGTCGTCCTCGAGCATGGGGAGGAGATTGTCGCGGATCACGCCCGCATTGTTGACGAGCACGTCGATGCGTCCGGTCCGCTCGACGAGGGTCTCGATCGCCGCGTTGACCGCGGCGCTGTCGCGTCCATCGACCTTCACCGCGGTGATGGCGAGACCGGGATTTTCCGACACGACCGCGTTCGCCGCCGCCTCGTTGCCGAGGTAGGTGAAGGTCACGTCCATGCCCGCCTTGGCGAGGCGCTCCACGATGGCCCTTCCGATCCCTCGGCTGCCGCCGGTGACGAGGGCGAAGCGGCCGGCGAGACCGTCCACGATCTGAAACGAAGGAGCGCTCATCCGGAAATGGCGTAACCGCCGTCCACAAAAAGGGTGTGGCCCGTGATCATGGCGGCCTCGGGCAGGCAGAGAAGGTAGATCGCATCGGCGACCTGCCCGGGGGTCAGGGTCGGGCCGAGCGGGGTGCGGACTTTGTATTCCTCGAGCAGGTGCTCGCGGTTCGGGAAATGCTTGAGGGCATCGGTGTCGACGACGCCGGCGCTGACGCAATTGACCCGGATTCCCCGGGGGCCGAGTTCCTGGGCGAGTCCGCGGGCGAGGGCTTCGAGGGCTGCCTTCGAGGCGCCGATGAAGGTGTAATTCGGGATGGCCCGCTCCGAACCCAGGCTGGTCAGGCCGATGATCGATCCCCCGGCGACCATCATTGGCACCGCGTTTTGGGCCAACGTGTTGAGCGCCAGTGCGTTGGTCTCCATGCATCGTCGGAAATGCTTCAGGGTCATTTCCAAGGCCGGCTTGAGGACGCCGAGGGCGGCGTTGCTGACGACGAGATCGACTCGTTCGAAATGCTTTTTGAACTCCGCGAAGGCCTCGGCCACGCTGTCCGGATTGCTCACGTCCGCCTGCACCGCGAGGGACTTGCGCCCCATCCCGCGGATCTGTTCGCAGACGGTCTCGGCCTCCTCATGGCTGTTGTAGTAGAGAATCGCCACGTCCGCACCCGCCGAGGCCAGCTTCAGGGCCGTGGCACGACCGATCCCCCGGGATCCACCGGAAATGAAGGCAACGTTGCCGGCAAGTGGTTGAGACATGTGACTTCTTCGAAAAAACAAGAAAGCGATCGACCCGGGAACCGCACCGGAGACCGCGGAAGGAGTTACCTATAGCGAGGCGGCACGGGGCGTCAAGGATGGGAGGACGCTGGATTCACCGGTGTGCGGGAGGCTCGTTCCGTTGCAATCACTCCGTGTATTTGAGACGGGTGTGGCCGCCGCGGGCCCGGTAGACATCCCAGCCACCCGGGGCGTTCTCGTAGGGGATCGAAGAGCCCGCGCCGTAGGGGCGGTAACCGAACCCGGACCGGCGGGCCGGGGCGCAGGAGACAAAACAGGAGACGAACGCCGCGAGGGCGAGGAGCAGGGAAAGGGATTTCATGGCGTCGGACGCGTACTTCGCAAAAAGTCCGGCCTCCGTCAAGCCCCACTTCCCGAACCCTTGCGGGGAGGGCCTTGCTTCGCGGCGGGGCGGTCAGGCTGTCGGAGCGCTTCCCTTGAGTTCGTCCATCTTCGCACGCTTGTCGGGCGCCCGCATCAGCGCCTCGCCCACGAGGATCGCGTCGGCTCCCCAGGACCGGATCCGCGCGGTATCGGCTCCGCTGTAGATGCCGCTCTCGCTCACGAGGATGTGGTCCGGGCCGACTTCCTCGCTGAGCCGTTCGGTCGTGCCGAGATCGACCTCGAAGGTGCGCAGGTTCCGGTTGTTGATCCCGATGAGGCGGGCTCCGCTCTCGATCGCCCGCTCCATTTCGCCGAGGTCGTGGACCTCGACGAGCACATCGAGCTGGCAGTTGGCGGCGACGTCGAGGAGGTGGAGAAGTTCCTCCTGCTCGAGGGCCGCGACGATGAGGAGGATGGCGTCGGCCCCGGCCACGACGGACTCGTGGATCTGGACCTCGTCGATAATGAAATCCTTTCTCAGGATGGGCAGATCGACCCGCTCCCGGATTTTCGCGAGGTAGGTGAGGTGGCCCTGGAAATACTTCTCGTCGGTGAGGATGGAGAGCGCGTCGGCTCCGGCGGCGGCATAGGCTTCGGCGATGGTCACCGGATCGAAGTCATGGGCGATCGTGCCCGCGGAGGGGGAGGCCTTCTTCACTTCCGCGATGACGGCGAGTTCTCCCGATCCGTAGCCTTCCCCTTCACTCCGGTCCCGCAGACCGCCCCCGAGGGCGGCTTCAAAGGACCGGAAATCCTCCCGGGCCGAGGCGGCATAACGGAGTTTTTCCTTCACCGGCGCGAGCCGGCGGACCTCGGCGGCCTTGTCCGCGAGGATTTCGTCGAGCTTGTTCCCGAAGGTCTTCATGGCAAAAAACGGGCCGACATCCTCAACCGTGCCGGGGCGCGCCGCCAATGAATTCTAAAAAAATCGCCTTGAAAAGTTTCCGGTTCCCGCCAAATTACCGTCCGCTCCGTCACTTGACGGTCATGCGGGTGTAGCTCAGGGGTAGAGCGCAACCTTGCCAAGGTTGATGTCGTGAGTTCGAATCTCATCACCCGCTCCATTTTTCATCTCAGCCAAGGGGCAGGCTTTGGATACGTGGTTTCGCTGGTCGAAGTTTGTCGAGGATGACCGGCTCGAGGAGTGGGAAACCCGGTTTCTCGCCGAGGGTGTCTCCTACGTCCTCGAGAAACCCGTCAAACGCCGGCGTTGGCAGCTCTCCGTCTATATTCCCACGGAGGACGAAGCCGAACACCTCCGGGCCCGTTTCGGGGGCGCGGTCGGGTCCCTCGCCCCGGCCCAGTGGCAGCCGGCACCGCGAACCGGCCGCCCGAACCTGATCCGGATCCGCGACCGCCTCATCATCACCGATACCGAGGACGCCGATGCCATCGCCAGGATCGAGCGGGACCACCCCGGCCGCATCGTCCTCGGGTTCCCTTCCCAACTCGCCTTCGGCACCGGTAGCCACCCCACTACGGCCGGTTGCCTGCGGTTTCTCGTCGATCTTTCCCGGGCCCGGACCAGCCCGGAATGGCGGGTGCTCGATCTGGGGTGTGGCAGCGGGATCCTCGCGATCGCCGCCGCCACGCTGGGCGCGAGCCGCGTTCTCGCGGTGGAGAATGATCCCATGGCACTCGAATATGCCCGCGAGAATGCGAGGCGGCATGGCGTCGACGGACGCATCGAGTTTGTCGAGGATGACGCCGTGCGTCTCATGGATTCAAGCCCGCCGGAGCCTTGGGATCTCATCGCCGCGAACCTGTTCAGCGATCTCCTCGTGACCCTGTTTCCCCGTTTTCCCGCGCATCTCGAACGGGGAGGCGAAGTGATCGTCTCCGGATTCCTAGCGACCCAGGCCGAGGGGATCGGGAAGGCCGCCGGGAAGTCGGGCCTCCCCATCCGCGACCTCGTCCGGCGCGGGAAATGGATGGCGGCCCGCTGCCGCACCTGAATCCGGGTTTCGCAAATCGCCGCGGGAGGTGTTATCTTCGCGCCACGCCAGCCACCGCAACCGCATGAGCACTGCCGCCCTTCTCAACGTCATCCGCATGTTTTTCCTGCTTCTCGCGGGATTCATCGGGGCCATTGTCGCCATGGGGGAGGATCCCCAGATCTGGTGGTTCGGCGCGATCATCGGGCTTGGTTTCGCCTCGATCTTGATCGTTCTCGACATCATGCTGCGGTTGCTCACCTTCCGCTCCTTCTCCCATGGCACCTTCGGCCTTCTCATCGGATTTCTCTGTGCCTGGCTCGTTACCCGGATCGGCATTTTCGAGGCGGGATGGGTGCAACAGTTTCCGTTGGCCGGCAGCATCTTCAATCTCGCCATGTTCCTCGGATTCGGTTTCATCGGGGTGATGCTCGCACTGCGCAGCAAGCGGGAGGAATTCTCCCTCATCATTCCCTATGTGCGTTTCCGACAGGACGCGCTCCAGGATCTGCCCACCCTCCTCGACACCAACATCATCATCGACGGGCGCATTCCCGGAATCTGCGAAGCCGGCTTTCTCGGCGGTTCGCTCGTGGTCCCCCGCTTCGTCCTGGAGGAACTCCAGAAGATGGCCGATTCCCCCGATGAGATGAGGCGCAGCCGCGGCCGGCGCGGACTCGACGCGCTCAATTCCCTGAAAGCCTCGGGAAAAACCGAGGTCACGGTGCGGGACGAAACCTTCGAAACCGGCCTCACCTTCGATGCGAAGATGGTCCACCTCGCCGACCTGATGGACGCGCGCATTCTCACCAATGACGCGAACCTGGGCAAGGTCGCGCGCCTGAAGGGCGTCTCCGTGATCAATCTCAACGAACTCTCCCTCGCCCTGAAACCGATCGTCTCGCCGGGCGACGAACTCGCCCTCGAACTCGTGAAAGAGGGCCGCGACGACCATCAGGCCGTTGGCTATCTTCCCGATGGAACGATGATCGTGGTGAACCACGGCAAGCGCCACCTCGGCACCCAGCAGCAGGTCATCGTGGCCGGGGCGGTTCAGACCAGCGCCGGCCGACTCATTTTCGCCGAGATCAAGAAGTGATATGGCGCGATCGCGCGAGGAACCCGGTCCCTCCCGCGGTGTCCCATCGTTCGTCCTTGACCCCTTGCATGAGACTCCTCTTTTCATCCGCCGTTCTGGCGGCGACGGTCTTCGTTTTTCCAGTCTTTTCTCTCCGCGCCGACGAGGCTGGGGTCGTCGCCCGCATCGATCAACTCGTCCTCGAGGGCCTGGAAAAGGAGGGCCTCAAGCCCAACGCCAAGGCCTCCGACGAGGTCTTCGTGCGCCGGGTCCACCTCGACCTCGCCGGCCGCATCCCCACGAAGTCGGAGACCGTCGCCTTCCTCGATTCGAAGGACCCTGACAAGCGCGCCAAACTGGTCGATTCCCTCCTGGCTTCGGAAGGCCACGTCTCTCATTTTTACAACTGGTATGCCGACCTCCTCCGCATGCGCACCTCGATCTCCGGCAACAACCAGAGCGTCGGGGCAGGCCTCGCCTACGAACAGTGGATCAAGGACGCGATCCGCACGAACCGCCCCTACGACGAGGTCGTCCGCGATCTTGTCACCGCCTCCGGCAGCAGCTGGGAAAATCCCGCGATCGGTTACTACCTGCGCGACTTCGGCATGCCCCTCGACAATCTCGCGATTACCACCCAGGTCTTTCTCGGAACCCAAATCGTCTGCGCGCAGTGCCACAACCATCCCTTCGATTCGTGGACGCAGATGGACTACTACCATCTTTCCGCCTTCACCTACGGCATGACCGGCACGAACAGCCATCCGGTTCAGGAGCGTGCCCTGGAACTCGCCCGGAACCCCCGGCCCGCCCTACCCGGCGCGAAGGGGGGCATGGCCGTCAAGGCGAAGAAAGAACCAGAGGGAGGCCCCCGGTCCCTTCAAGACGCGGCCCTGCGCAAGGCCTCCTCGGAAATCCTGTTTCCCCTGCGCTTCAACAACGTGAACGCCACCGATCGTCTCCTCAGGCTGCCCAATGACTACCAGTATGACGACGCCAAACCCTTGTCCGTCGTGGCCCCTTCGACCCTGTTCGGCAAGGACGCCGTGATCAGCGGGAGCGCGCATCCCATCCATGCCTTCGCCGACTGGCTCACCTCGCCGGAGAACCCACGGTTCGCGAAAGTCGTCGCGAACCGGCTCTGGAAGCGTGCCTTCGGCCTCGGGCTGATCGAACCCGTCGACGACCTCAAGGACAACACCCTCGCGGCCAACGCGCCGCTCATGGACTGCCTCGGCGATCTAATCGTCTCGCTCGACTACGACCTCGAGGCGTTCCAGCGCATCCTTTACAAGACCGAGGCCTATCAGCGCGAGGCCTCGCCGGAGGAACCCGTCCCGGGCGCACCCTGGCATTTTCCGGGGCCCGTCCTCCGCCGCATGAGTGCCGAGCAGATCTGGGATTCCCTCGTCGCCATGACCGTGTCCGATCCCGATCTCCCCGATCCGGAGAGGGCGCTTTTCGCGGACAAGCGCCTCGCCGGGGTGCAATTGATCGCCGAATCCGTTTACGATCAGAAGCCCGGCCAGTATCTCGCCAACATGCGCAAGGTCATCGCGATCCAGAAGGAGCTCTCCGTGAGCATCGCCGCGGCCGAGTCCAAGGTCGCCGAGGCGCGCGCCAAGGGCGACCCCGACCTCATCCAGCAGGCCAGCGGGGAAGCCCGCAGGATCAAGAAGGAACTCGACGACCGCATCGAGGACGTTGTCTATCGGGACGGCCTCGCCCGCAAGCTCGCCTCGCTCAAGGGCGCGGGTCACGTCGAGCCCGCCGTCGAACCCGCCGATGGCGGGGTGGAGCCCGCCTCCATCGCCGGCGACCGCCTCGTCGATGAACTCGCCGCGACCGTTCTCGCCGTAGACCGAAGCTTCGAAGAAGGCATGGCGGCCCTCGAAGGGGAGGGGGCCGGCGGCATCATCGATGAACTCATTTCGGCGATGTTCGCCGATCGTGAAGGCGCCCTGCGCGAGGCCCGCGAAGCCCGGAGCGAACGGGAACGGGTCGAGTGGAAGGTCGGGTCGAAGGAGGAAAAGAACTCCTACCGCAACTTCGACCGCATCATTCGACAGCGCATGCATCGGGCCTCCGAATTGAATCAGCCCGCTCCCGCGGGGCACTTTCTCCGTGAGTTCGGGCAGAGCGACCGCGAGCTGATCGACAACGGGAGCCGCGATGCCTCCGTCACCCAGGCCCTTGCCATGCTCAACGGTCCCACCCTTGCCGCGGTGACGAACCGCTATTCCGTCCTCATGCGCGACATGAAAGGGGAGAACTTCGAGGACCGTCTCGAGACCGTCTACCTCACCATGCTGAGCCGACGCCCCACCGACGGGGAACGGAACATCTTCCGCGAAGCGTGGGCCGCCGATCCCGGAAACGGCACGGTCCCGGGCATCGTCTGGACCGTGCTCAATACCCGGCAGTTTCTCTTCATTGAGTGATTGGCAACGCCGCCAACCTCAACATCCGCCAACCGATCCGCCTTTCGCCTTTCCTGACATGAAAACAAACGCCGACCACTCCCGTCGTCATTTCGTGGCCCGGGCCGCCCAATCGTTCCTCGGGGTGAGCGCCCTCGGTGCCCTGCCCGGATTCGCCCGCGCCGCCGGTGCCGGTGCCTCGACCGCCCGCCAGATCGCGACCGCGAAGCGGGTCATCTATCTCTACATGGAGGGTGGCATGTCCCACCTCGACACCTTCGATCCCAAGCTCGACGCCGGGGTGATGGGGCCGACTCGTCGCCTCGACACCAAGGTCGACGACCTCAAGCTCTCCGACAACCTGCCCCTCCTTGCCAAGCGCGCCGAACGTCTCGCCGTCGTCAATTCGATGAGCTCGACCCAGGGCGCCCACAAGCAGGGGAACTATCAGATGCATACGAGCTACGAGATCCGCAGCTCCATCCGCCATCCCGCGATGGGGGCCTGGCTCCTCAAGTTCAATGGTCGCGGAAATCCCTCGCTACCCGGGAACGTCATGATCGGAAACAACTCCCAGCACCCCGGAGCGGGCTTTTTCGAGGCCAGCCTCTCGCCCCTCCTCATCGGCGACCCGGAGGGCGGGCTCCAGAACAGCGGGATGGCCCCGGGCATGACCGAGGAGCGGTTCGACTTCAACCGTTCCGTCGCCGCGAAGCTCGACGCGCCCTTCGTCGAGAAATACAACCAGAAAAACGTGCGCGCCTACTCCGACATGTATTCCGACGCGGTCAGGCTGATGCGGAGCAAGGATCTTGCCGCCTTCGACCTCGCGGGGGAGCCCGCCGCGCTCAAGGAACGCTACGGGAGGAACCCATTCGGTCAGGGCTGCCTCCTCGCCCGGCGCCTCCTCGAGCACGGCGTCGGTTTTGTCGAGGTCGCGATGGGCGGATGGGACACCCACAATTCGAATTTCGTCAACGTGCCGGAGCGGGCCGGCATTCTCGACGCGGCCTTCTCCACCCTCCTCGACGACCTCGATCGGCGCGGTCTTCTTGACGACACCCTCGTCGTCCTCGCGACCGAATTCGGACGCACTCCCGAGATCAACACGAACGAGGGCCGCGACCACCATCCCCAAGCCTTCACCTGCGTCCTCGCCGGCGGCGGGGTCAAGGGCGGCACCGTCCACGGCCGGACCGACGAACGCGGCGCGAGGATCCTCGAAAAGCCCGTCAAAGTGCAGGATTTCAACGCCACCATCGCTTATGCCCTGGGACTCCCGCTCGACCAGGTCCTCTATTCGCCGAGCATGCGTCCCTTCACCGTGGCGGACAAAGGTCGGCCGATCGTGGAATTGTTCGCCTGAGGCGGATTCCTGTGACCATGGCGAACTTCGCCCGTAGCCATGAGCGTGAGCGAATGGACCGCGCGAGGCAGGGATCCGCTCGCTCCCGCTGGCGACGACCTCCAGCGGCCTTCCGCGAAGTTCGCCCGTAGCCATGAGCGTGAGCGAATGGACCGCGCGAGGCAGGGATCCGCTCGCTCCCGCTGGCGACGACCTCCAGCGGCCTTCCGCGAAGTTCGCCCGTAGCCATGAGCGTGAGCGAATGGACCGCGCGAGGCAGGGATCCGCTCGCTCCCGCTGGCGACGACCTCCAGCGGCCTTCCGCGAAGTTCGCCCGTAGCCATGAGCGTGAGCGAATGGACCGCGTGAGGCAGGGCTCCGCTCGCGCCCGCTCGCGACGACCTCCAGCGGCCTTCCGCGAAGTTCGCCCGTAGCCATGAGCGTGAGCGAATGGACCGCGTGAGGCAGGGCTCCGCTCGCGCCCGCTCGCGACGACCTCCAGCGGTCTTCCGCGAAG
>JBILDO010000113.1:0-8656 GCA_044352585.1 Verrucomicrobiales bacterium | reverse complement strand
CGACGTCTACTCCTCGCCGATCCGGGACCTGCGAGGCAACGTCGTCGGCCGGGTCTGGACCGCGATCGATCTCACCGAGCAGCGCCAGCTCGAGGAGGAGCTCCGCCAGTCGCAGAAGATGGAGGCGCTCGGCCAGCTCGCGGGCGGCATCGCCCACGATTTCAACAATCTCCTCGCAGGGATTCTCGGAAACCTCGTCCTTGTCAAAATGGAACTGGGCGAGGCGCAGAGCGATGAGGCCCGCGAAAGTCTCGCCCACGCCATCAAGGCGGGCGAGCGGGCCGCGGACCTCGTCAAGCAACTCCTCGGGTTCTCCCGCCGCAGCCGCCTCGACCTGAAACCTTGCGATGCCAATTTCGTCCTCTCCGAGGTCCGCGACATCCTTTCGGCCACGATCGACCGGCGCATCCACCTCGAGCTGAATCTCGAGCCCGCACCTTGGCGCGTCATGGCGGACGTGGGCATGCTCGGACAGGTCATCATGAACATGGCGGTGAACGCGAAGGACGCCATGCCGAAGGGAGGTCGCCTCAAGCTGATCTCGGGGAACCGCGTCCTCTCCGCGGCCGACCTGCGCTCCCACCCCGAGATCGCCCCGGGCGAGTTCGTCTGCCTCAGCGTCGAGGACGAGGGTGGCGGCATGTCGCCCGAGGTCCAGGCGAAGATTTTCGAACCGTTCTTCACGACGAAGGAGCCGGGCAAGGGCACCGGCCTCGGCCTCGCCACCTGCTTCGGGATCGTCAAGCAGCTCGGCGGATGGATCGATTTCCGCTCCGCACTCGGCGAGGGCACCCGCTTCGACATCTACCTGCCACGTAGCGCCGCGGCCGAGTCCGGCGACTCCGCCGCGGTGGTCGCCGGTCCCGGCAGCGATCCCGGGCTCACGCCCTCCCGCTCGGGCGAGACCATCCTCCTCGTCGACGACGAGGCGCTCGTCCGCCGCATCGGCCGGACCCTCCTCACCAAGCTGGGCTACCACGTCCTCGAGGCTGCAGACGGACTCGAGGCGCTGGAGATGTGCCGCACCCACGGCGACGAGATCCGGCTCGTCCTCCTCGATCTCACCATGCCCAACCTCACCGGCAAGGAAACCTTCGGCCGGATCCGCGAGTCGCATCCGGGCCTGCCCGTGCTCATCTGCAGCGGTTATCTCGTCGATCTCGACGAATTCACCCGCGATTACGGCGCGTGCCCCGACGGTTTCGTGCAGAAACCCTACCGGTTCGAGGACATGGTCGAGATGGTCCGGGAGACCCTCGACCGGGAAAGCCACGCTGCTTAGAGCGCACCGCTCAGCAGGAAAAGACGTCTTCCGCCGGTCCCGCCGCAGTCGTGCGGAGACAATGCCCCGTCGCGGCAAGGTGATTGAGGCAATGATAGACCTCCTCGACGTCGGCATGTCCCACCGTCGCGGCCATCTTCGCCGCGGTGTAGCCCGCCGACCCCGTCTCGGAGAGGTGGCGGCGCACCGAGTTGAGGAGGGCGAGGAAGACCCCCGCGGCCTTTTTCCCCGCCTCCACCCCCGGCTGGTGGTAGGCGTTGATGTTCACGAGGCTCGCGTAGAAGGACACGGCCCTCTCATACAGAGCGATGAGCGTCCCGAGGGAAAAGGGCGTCAGTTCGTCCAGCGAGATCGTGATCGACTGGCGCCCGTTTCCGGCGAGGGCCCGCCGTGTCCCCCTCAGGAAACCCTGCAGGTAGTCGCCCGTCGTCGCGCCCGATTCATCGACGCCCATGGAATCTCCGGTGCGGGTGCGCCGCACCTCGATGAAGGTCGCGAAAAAGTTCGGGAGGCCGTCGCGCAACTGCTGCACGTAGGCGTGCTGGTCGGTCGATCCCTTGTTTCCGTAGACCGCGATGCCCTGGTTGACCCGGTTGCCGTCGAGATCGAGCTCCTTCCCGAGCGACTCCATCACGAGCTGCTGCAGATACTTGCTCATCAGGTCGAGTCGGTCGCAATAGGGCAGGATGACCATGTCCTTTTCTCCGCGCCCATTCCCGGCGTGGTGCCACATCAGGGCGAGTCGCATCGCCGCGTTGGTGGTTTCGTCAGGGACGCGGGTCTTTTCATCCATCGCCGCCGCTCCCGCGAGGAAGGCGTCGATGTCGAGCCCGAGGAGGGCCGCCGGGAGCAGGCCCACCGCGCTCATGACCGAGGTGCGGCCCCCGATCCAGTCCGCCATCGGGAAACGCGCGATCCAGCCCTGCGCCGCGGCGTGCGTGTCGAGGAGACTCCCCGCGCCGGTCACCGCGACGGCATGTTTGGCGAAGTCGAGGCCGCGTGCCCGGTAGGCCGCTTCGGCCTCGAGCATGCCGTTGCGGGTTTCGGGCGTGCCGCCAGACTTCGAAATCACGATCGAGAGCGTCTCGGCCACCCCGTCGCCGAGGGAGATGAAGACATCATCGATCCCGCCGGGATCGGTGTTGTCGAGGAAGAGGATCCCCACCGGAGCGTCCGCGGGGAGAAGGGCCTTGGTCACGAGCTGCGGCCCCAGGGCCGATCCGCCGATCCCGATGAGGAGGACATGGCGGAAGGCATTCCCGTTCGGAGCGGTGACTTCGCCTTTGAGAACCTTCTCGGCAAACGCGGAAACCGCCTCCCCGACCTCGCGGATCCAGCGACCCTCCGCCTCGGGGGCAAGCTCCGGCTTGCGCAGCCAGTAGTGGCCCACCGCGCGACCTTCGTCGGGATTCATGATTTCCCCCGCCTCGATTGCGACCCGGTCTTCGAAAGCCCGCCCGATGCGCACCTGCAGTTCCTCCGGCCAAGTCCCGGGCACCCCCATGAGGCTGGTATCCAGGGTGAACCCGAGTTCGGGATAACGGAGAACAGACTTCTGGTAGGCTTCCCAATCGCTCATAGCTGATTTTTATGATCGACAGTCCGGCGCATTTCGCAAAGGGTTTCCACATGAAACTCTCTCATGCCATCCTCCCGCTTCTGATCATGCTCGCCTCGCTTCTCGCCACCCCGGCCTCGTCGGAGGACGCCCCCTTCCGCCACTTCGTCTCCTTCCAGTTCAAGGAAGGAACCACCCCGGAAAAGCAGGATGAGCTGGTCAAGGCCTTCCTCAGGCTCAAGGGCCAGATCGACGTCATCGTTGATCTCGAATGGGGTGCGTCGGAGAACATTGAGCCGCTCGCCAACGGATTCACCCATTCCTTCCTCGTCACCTTCAAGGACAAGGCCGGTCTCGCCGCCTACCTGCCCCACCCCGCCCATGAGGCCTTCGTCGCGATCCTGAAGCCGCATCTCGAAAAGGTCTACGTCTTCGACTACACCGCGAAAAAGTGAATTCACAGCCCTCGCCCGGACGTCCTCGCACTCCTCGGGAGGCGCTCAGGGAAAGGCCTGGCGCATCGCCTCGTTCAGGTTTTCGCCGTCGACCCAGATCTCCGCGAAGTAACGCGGGGGTTTCGCGTCGCGATCCCTCACCGTGCGCACCACCAGGTCGGTCGGATCCTTGAGAAGTTCGCGCAGCTTCTTGATGCGGTCGTTGTTTTTCGACTTCGCGTCCTCGTCCAGCGCCGCGCCCCCGGCCTCGAGGAGGGTGAGCGACTGGTTGTGCACCCAGACGCCGAATCCAAGGTCGAGATCCATCGCCACGGTGTTGCCGTCGACGATGCGGACGAGCTTGGCCCAGAAAACGTAGTTCGGCTCCGGCGGATCCTCGGCCCGCAGCGGGGCGGCCGGCACGAGGAGGGCGATCAGGGTGAGAAGAGGGAGAACGGTTCGGCGCATCGGGATGGAAGATAGTTCGGTCCGGGAGCATAAGGGGTTCAAGCGCCAGCTGACAATCGCGCAATGAGGGCTTTCGCGCCGCCGGTTCCCGTTTCATAATGGCGGAAATGTCCTCCCGTATCGAACTCATCCACGCCCCCGCCGCGCCCGCCGCGATCGGACCCTATTCCCACGCCGCCCGGATCGGTAACCTGCTCTTCTGCTCGGGGCAGATCCCGCTCGATCCGGCGACGATGAAGCTGGTCGAGGGCGGCATCGAGGAGCAGACCCGCCAAGTTCTCGCCAATCTCGCCACCGTCCTCGCCTCGCAGGGGGCGGGCTACCCGGCAATCGTCAAGACCACGATCTTCCTCGCCGACATGGCCGACTTCCCCGTGGTCAACCGTCTTTACGCCGAGGCCCTCGGCGATCACAAGCCGGCCCGCTCCACCGTGCAGGTCGCGGGCCTGCCCCTCGGCGCGCGCGTCGAGATCGAAGCGACCGCGGTGTTGTGACCCGGCCCTGCGCAAGCGCCGTTTTTCCGGAACCGCGTCGCGACATTGGCGGTTGATTCGCCGTCGGGCCTATCCTAGGCTCCGCCACCATGGTCCGACACAACGTTTATTTCTGGCTCGATCCGACCCTCACCGACGAACAAAAGGCCTCCTTCGAGGACGGCCTCCGCGCTCTCTTCCGCATCGACGTGGTCGCGGCGGGTTCCTTCGGCAAGGCGGCGGCCACTCCGGTCCGCCCCGTCACGCACAACACCTTCGACTACGCCCTCGTCCTCGAGTTCGACTCGGTCGCGAAACACGACGCCTACCAGGTGCATCCCGAGCACGATGTCTTCGTGAGGGATTTCTCCCCCTGGTTCCGCGAAGTCCGCGTCTTCGACACCCAGTTCTGAGTCTCCGGGGCGGCCTGCCGAATCCGAACATCCGTTTTTTCGATTTTTTCGCTTAGACAATTCGGATCGCCCCCGCAAATTAACGCGACAACCGCCCCGCCTGAACCGCATGCATCTCGAAATTCTCAATTCCTCGAAGGAAACCCTCGACTACGAGTTCCACGGTGATCCTTCGGACACTTCCCTTCTCGCGATCATCGGTCACGGGGTCACCGGCAACAAGGACCGTCCCTGGGCCGTCGGCCTCGCCGAGGCACTCGAAAAGGCGGGCTTCAACGCGCTGCGGTTCTCCTTTTCCGGCAACGGCAAGTCGGGCGGAAAGTTCGAGGACTCGACCATCACGAAGGAGGTCAAGGATCTCCGCGCCATCGTCGACGCCGCCGAGGAGGAGGGTTACCACCGGATCTGTTACATCGGCCACAGCATGGGTGCCGCCGTGGGCGTGCTCGCGACGGCCAAGGACGAACGGATCGAACTGCTCGTCTCCCTCGCCGGAATGGTCCACACCAGGAAATTCGTCGAGCGCGAGTTCGGCGACCAGAAGCCGGGCAAGGGCTGCATGTGGGACGACAAGAACTGCCCCCTTTCCCAAGCCTACGTCGATGACATGAACAAGATCGACAACGTCCTTTCCAAGACCGAGAAAATCGAGGTGCCCTGGCTCATTGTCCACGGGGATGCCGATGACGTCGTACCGGTCGAGGAAGGGCAGGAGATCTACGCGAACGCCTACGAGCCGAAGGAACTCGTCATCCTGCCGGGCGTCGACCACGTCTTCAGCGGCGACGGTCTCGGGCAGATGACCGAGTCGGTCGTCTTCTGGCTGAAGGGCCACAGCAACTGACCGGGCCATGGCCCGCGACCCGGCTCCGGAGATCGTCGGACTGGGCATGTCCGTGCTCGACCTCATCCAAGTGGTCGATTCATTTCCCCGCGAGGGCGGCGTGAGCCGCGTGCTTGAATCGTGCATCATGGGTGGCGGCCCAGTCCCGACCGCCTTGTGTGCCGCGTCCTGCCTCGGAGCCCGCACCGCGATCCTTGACCGCATCGGCGACGACTGGCGTGGGCAATTGATTCGTGAAGACTACGGGCGCTTCGGCGTTTCGACGGGATTCCTCGCCATCGAGCCCGGCAAACGCAGCACCCTTGGCAACGTCCTCGTGAGAAAGGGCGACGGGGAACGGCATCTTCTCTACGAGGAGGGCGACTTCACCCCGTTCTCATCCGACGAACTGCCGCGCGGTCTGCTTGAATCCTGCCGCATCCTCCATCTCAACGGCCGCCACTGGCCGGCTTGTGTCGAGGCCGCCCGGATCGTGCGGGCGGCGGGGGGCCTCGTCTCCTTCGACGGCGGGGCCCATCGATTTGATGAAAAGTATGCGGAACTCTTCCCACTCGTCGATCTCCTCATCGTCGCGGCGGAGTTCGCGGACCGCGCCGTCGGTCCCGGAGCGCGCGAAAATCAGCTTGTCCGGCTCGGACAGTGGGGAGCCCGGATCGCCGGAATCACCGAAGGCGGTCATGGCAGTTGGTTTTGCGAACGGGGCGGAACCGTCGTTCACCAGCCCGCGTTTCCCGTCTCGGTCGTCGACACGACGGGCTGCGGCGATGTCTTTCATGGGGCCTTTCTCGCCTCGGTCCTCCGCGGAGAGGATTTCGAGACCTGCGCCCACGTTGCCGCTGCCGCCGCAGCCCTCTCCGCGACCGCGCTCGGAGGACGCGGACACCTGCCCGACCGGGAGGAGCTCGAGTCCTTTCTCGGCGCGGGTTCCTGAAAATCGCTCCGCCGGTCGCATCCGCTTCCCGGAGAAAGCGGCTCGCATTTCCGGCGCGTTTCTCTAAGTTGCGGTTCGGCGCGAAGCGCCCGAAACGATGGCAGGAGGATCCCAGGACGAAGGCAAACTGACGCCGATGATGCAGCAGTATCAGGCGATGCGTCGGCAGTTGCCCGACGACGTCCTCCTGCTCTTCCGGCTCGGGGATTTCTACGAGATGTTCTTCGAGGACGCGAAGATCGCCTCACCGATCCTCAACGTCGCCCTCACGAAACGCAACGGCATGCCCATGTGCGGCGTCCCGCACCACGCCGCCGAGGGTTACCTCGCCAAATTGATCCGCGCGGGCAAGCGGGTCGCCCTCGCCGAGCAAACCACCGACCCGCAGCCGGGCAAGATCGTCGAGCGCGAGATCTCCCAGATCATCAGCGCGGGCACGATCGACGACCTCAACCTGCTCGACTCGGCCCGTCCGAATTATCTCGCCGCCGTCCTCCGCGGCAAGGGCCGCTACGGACTCGCCTATGTCGAGCACAGCACCGGGGAATTCCGCCTCACCGAATTCTCCGACCGCGACTCGCTCGAGGATGAACTCGCCCGGCTCCGTCCGAGCGAATTGCTCTTTTCCGAGGACCAGGCCGCCGAGTTCGACCTCCTCCCCCGGGCCCAGAGCTACGACGCCTATCCCTTCCTCCACGAGCAGGCCGAATACACCCTGAAGAAACACTTCAAGGTCCAGTCCCTCGACGGATACGGCTGCGGCGGACTGCTTCCCGCGGTCGGCGCGGCCGGCGCGATCCTCCACTATGTCGAAACCCAATTGCGCCGGAGCGTCAGCCATCTCCGCACCCTCCAGGCCTACCGCACCGAGACCCACCTCCTCATCGACGCGGCCAGCCAGTCCAACCTCGACCTCGTCACGAGCCGCTCCGGCGGGGTCAAGGCGTCGCTCCTCGGCGCCCTCGACCGGACGAAGACGCCGATGGGTGCCCGCAAGCTGCGCCGCTGGCTCCTCCATCCCCTGCGCGATCTCGACGCCCTCGTGGCGCGGCAGGAGTTCGTGGCCGCCCTCATTCGCGAACCGTTCCTGCTCAACACCCTGCGCGAGGATTTCAGCGAGGTGCGCGACATCGAGCGCACCCTCAGCCGTCTCAGCCAGGGATCCGGCAACGCCCGCGATCTCAAGTCGCTCGAATTGTCCCTCCGCCGCGTCCCCGAAGTGCGCGAGCACGTCACCTCCCTCGGTGGCGGCGCTCTCGGCGACTCCCTCGCCGCCCGCCTCGGTGAATTCACGGAACTCTGCGACCTGATCGGACGCGCCCTCGTCCCCGAGCCGCCCGCGACGCTGAAGGAAGGCGGGATCTTCGCCGACGGCTACAGCAGCGTCATCGACGAACTGCGCCGCGCCGCCACCGACGGGAAGCAATGGGTCGCCGAACTCCAGGCCCGCGAGCAGGAGCGCACCGGGATTTCCTCGTTGAAGATCAAATACAACGCCGTCTTCGGCTACTTCATCGAGATCACCAACACGCACCTCGAGAAGGCCCCGCCCGAATACACGCGCAAGCAGACCATGGCGAACGCCGAGCGTTTCATCACGCCCGGGCTGAAGGAGGTCGAGAACAAGATCCTCGGCGCCGACGAACGCCTCCGCGTCCTCGAGCAACAGGAGTTCCTCAATCTGCGCGAGACCGTGCTCGAGCACCTCCCCGCGATCCAGGAGACCGCCGCGGCCCTCGCCGAGATCGATGTCCTCGCCTCCTTTGCCGAGACCGCGCGGCTCTTCGGCTACTGCCGCCCCGTCCTCAACGAGACGAGGAATCTCGTCATCCGGAACGGCCGCCATCCCGTCCTCGACCAGAACATCGGGGAGGAGAAGTTCGTTCCCAACGACACCGGCCTCAACGCGGAGACGAACCGCTTCATGCTCATCACCGGACCGAACATGGCGGGCAAGTCGACCTACATCCGCCAGGTCGCCCTCATCGCCCTGATGGCCCAGACCGGCAGTTTCGTGCCCGCCGAGAGCGCCGAGGTCGGGTTGATCGACCGCATCTTCACCCGCGTCGGCGCCAGCGACGACCTCGCCAAGGGCCAGTCCACCTTCATGGTCGAGATGACCGAGACGGCCCTCATCGCGAACCACGCCACCGAGCAAAGCCTCGTCATCCTCGACGAGATCGGACGCGGCACCGCGACCTACGACGGGCTCTCCATCGCCTGGAGCGTTGTCGAGCATCTCCACGACAAGGT
>JBILDO010000016.1:0-84888 GCA_044352585.1 Verrucomicrobiales bacterium | reverse complement strand
GCGCCTCATCGAGCGGAGCGTTACAAAAGAAAAGGCGATCCACATCATCTGCGACAACCATGCAACGCACAAGCATGCCAAGGTCAAGGCATGGCTCAAACGCCACCCCAGAGTCCGCATCCACTTCGCACCCACGAGTGCCTCGTGGCTCAACATGGTCGAAAGGTTTTTCCGAGACATCACTGACAAGTGCATCCGTCGTGGCGTCTTCAAAAGCGTGGCCGAACTCGAAAAGGCCATCCTCGGATACCGAGACACGCTTCTCCGCCGCCTCGGCTTCCTCGACGATCGCTTAGGACTGGGAAGCTACCGCGCCCATCTGCCGGCTCCGGCTTGCCGGAGGGAAATCGGTCCGGAAATGCGTTGGGGGCGTCGATCTCAAATTTCCTCCAGCAGGGCCTTCAAGCGGGCTGCCGGCCATTGGCCGGGCGCGTTTGGAGTGGTCAGGTAGCCGTAATTCAGGCACGAACCCGCTTTCGCCAGGACGAGGCGGGAGAGTTTTCCGAGCGGCCCCATCCCCATCGCGGAGAGGTGGCGACCTTTTCCACGGTGGTATTCGACGAGTTCGACGAGTTCGAAGAGTTCCTTCATCGAAGCGATCACCACCGCGATCTTGGCGATATCGGACCCGAGGGAATAGGCCCTCGCGATGCGATCGGCGATGAGGTCGCGTCCGGGAAAACCGGAGAAATCGTGGAACGAGGCGACGAGCATTTTTCCCGCGCCGCGAACGGTGGCGGGAAAATCGGCGAAATCGGGCGATTCGAGCGAGGCGATTTCGGTATCGACGAGCGTTGCCCCGCCGAGATGCCGCTCGTAGAGGGCGCGCCTCGCTTCGTCGGAATGATCGCCTGCTCCTCCCTCGTCCGCGCGGCGCATCGTGAGGAGGACGGGCCGGGGGGAGTGAGCCAGGGCCGTCCCCGCCGACTCCTCTACCGAGAGGAGGCTGTCGAGCCGGAATTCGAGGAGGTCACATGGAGACGCGCCGCCTTCGTCGAGTCGCGCGAGTTGGGCGAGGTCCTCGGACCGGGTCACGGTCGCGACGACACGGGGGATGGAGAAATCGAGGGGCACGGTCACGGAGGAAACGCCGGAATGTTCGGGAAATCAACGTCCTTCGACGAGGTCGCGCATTCTTCCAACGGCGTCGGCGGCGGAATCCGAAGCCTGCGCGAGATGGGCCCGCATCGCGGCCGCAGCCCGTTCCGGATCATGGCTCGCGAGGGCTCCGAGGATGGAGAGGTGTTCGTCGGCGGTGGTTTCGTGAATCCCGTAGTCCTGCTCGCCGACGATCTCGCGCACGGCCTGGACAACGTCGCCGTAGCGGGAGATCTCGGCGAGGAGGCGGCGGTTGCCCGAGGCCTCGGCGATGACCCGGTGAAGCCGGCGGTCGTGCTCCCAGTCGGGATCGAAACCACCGTTTTCGCGAAGTTGCGTGAAGATCGAAAGGAGCCCGTCCAGGGTCGCTCCGGAGATTCGGCCGGCGGCGAGGCGGGCCGCCTCCACCTCGAGGAGCGATCGCACCGCGTAGATCTCGCGCAGCTCTTCCGGACCGAAGGGCAGGAACACGGCCCCGCAATTGCGGTGCAGTTCGACGAACCCGAGGCCCTGCAGTTCGAGGAGCGCCTCGCGCACGGGGGTGCGGCTGACTCCGAATCTCGCGACCGCCTCGGCCTCGGTGAGGCGGGCACCGCCCTGCCAATCGCCCTTGAGGAGACCGGCGAGGAGACCGCGCACGACGAGGCGTTTTCCGCCGGATCGTTTTGATCGGTTTTCGGAGCGATGGACCTCGGGGGTGGCGGACATGATCATTGGGACGACCGACCTCGACGGATGGCGACAAACAACCGGATAAGTTCGCGCACCGGAGGGTGCAATCTCAAACTTTCAAGGCGCTCCCCCGTCGCGCGGATCTCCGGGATGGGGCCCGCGATCCCGGAGAAATGAAATTCTTGCCAATCAGCCTGGATTTGATTTATCTACCAACGCGACGAATCGCAAATGTAGAATATGCCTTCCCGAGCTCCCGTTGCCAAGGGCGATTTCAGCACTCCGTCGCTGGACCGCGCCCTGTCCGTCCTTGAATGCCTCGCCTCGCGCACGGGCGGTCTGACCCAGACGGAGTTGGCCGCCGAGCTCGGCCTGACCGCGAATTTCGTCTACCGCACGACCCAGTCGCTCCTCGCCCGCGGCTACCTCCATCGCGACGCGGACAAGCGGTTCCGGCTCAGCGCGAAGCTGTTGCGGCTCGGCCAACCGGTCCTCGACGATGTGCCGCTAGCCGAGGCGGCCCTCCCGGTGATGCGTTGGCTCAGCGAGGAGACGGGGGAGGCGTCGCACCTCGGGATCCTCGTCGGAAACGAGGGGCTTGTCCTCGAGCGGGTCATCGGGACGGCACCGATCAAGTTTTACGTCGAGCGGGGGACGCGTTTTCCGATCCACACGAGCGGTCCCGGCAAGGTGATGCTGGCCTTCATGCCGGAGGCGGAGCGGGACGCGGTGATTGCGGCGATGACCTTCGAGCGATTCCAGCCCTGGACGATCTCGAACCGCGAGGACTTCCTCGTGTGCCTCGAGGACGTGCGCGGGAAAGGCTGGGCCGTGGATGTGGGCGAGCATCTGGAGGGGCATCACTGCCTCGGTGCTCCCATTCTCGACGCCCGCGGAAGCGCCATCGCCAGCCTCTGGATCTCGGGGCCGAGCCAGCGGCTGACGGAGGAGCGGCTCGCGCAGCTCGCCCCGGTGGTGAAAAAAGCGGGCGCGATGGCCACGAGCGCGCTCAACTCCGCCCACGCAAACGCATGAAACCGCGGATCCAATCCCTGTTCGCGCTGTCCCTCCTCGCCGCCGGACTTCCCCCGGCGGTCGGCGCGGCGCAGACCGATGAAGAGGCCTTCTTTGAATCCCGTATCCGGCCGGTGCTGGTGATGAACTGTTACGAATGCCACAGCGCGGACAAGGCCAAGGGAGGCTTGCGGCTCGACTACCGCGGTGGTTTTGAAAAGGGCGGCGCGCGGGGGGACCTGGTGAATGCAAGCGCGCCGGACGAGAGTCTGCTGCTACAGGTCATCCGCCATCAGCATGCCGAGCTGAAGATGCCGAAGGGAGCGGAAAAGCTGCCCGACGGCGTCATCGCCGACCTCACGCGCTGGGTGCGGATGGGCTTGCCCGGGCTTTCCGAGAATCCGCCGAGCGCCCAAGCCGCCGCCACCGAGGAATGGGAGGCCAAACTGGCCAAGCGCCGCGCTCATTGGGCCTGGCAGCCGGTGCGGAAGCCGGCTTTGCCGCCCCTGTCTGATGGCGATGCATCCCCGCATCCGGTGGACCGCTTCCTCGTGGCGAAGATGCGGGAAAAGGGACTCGAGCCCGCGGCTCCGGCCGACCCGTCAGCGGTCTTGCGGAGGCTGAAGTTCGCTCTCGTGGGTCTGCCTCCGACGGTGGAGGAGATGGATGCGTTTGCCGGGACCGAGGGACAATCGGACCACGAGACAATCGGAAAATCCGACGGGGAGAGGGCGAACGTCTCATCCTCTCCCGATTCCCGGGTCTCACCCGCTGCGACCGAAGCGCTCATTGACCGGCTCCTCGAGAGCCCGCGGTTCGGAGAGCACTGGGCCACCCATTGGCTCGATTTGATGCGCTACGGTGACACGGGCGGCTATGTGCGCGATTACCCGATCCCGCAGGCCTGGCGCTACCGCGACTATGTGATCCGCGCCTTCAACGACGACCTGCCCTACGACCGCTTCGTGCAGGAGCACGTCGCGGGCGACCTGTTGCCGCCGCGAATCAACGAGACGATGAAGATCAACGAGGCTCCCCTCGGCACGGGCTTCCTGCGATTGATGGAGGTGTCCTCCACCGCCTCCGACGTGGGGCTGGAAGAGGCTCTGGTTGTCGAAAACCAGATCGACACGCTGGCGAAGGCGTTCCAGGGGCTCACCGTTTCATGCGCCCGCTGTCATGATCACAAATTCGACGCCATCTCCACGGCGGATTATTACGCGCTATTCGGCGTGCTCGCCAGCTCGCGGCAAAGCCAGGTGATCATCGACGCGCCGGAGGTCAAAAATGCGGGAGCGACCGCGATGAATTCAACGAAAGGGCAGATCAAGGCCCTCTTGTCCACGCTCTGGAAGGAGGATGTCGGGAAGGAGGCGGCCGCCCTGCAAACGTGGATGCAAGGCGGATCGGTGCCGGAGAAGGCGACCTTCTGGGGCCGCGTCCTGCTGCGGGAAACAGTGGATCGCGGCGACCCGGGGCACTTTTTCACAAGCATCGGCCAGTCGCCCGCGGGCGAGCCGAGGGAAAAAGCGGCCGCCGTCTGGCTCCGAGAGCAGCGGCGCGAATCCGACGCCCGCGAGGCGCGGAACCGGGGCAAGTTCAGGACCACGGCGGATTTTCGCGAGGGCGATGCCGGCTGGTATTTTTCCGGCGTGCAGCCGGGCACGCTCTGGAGCGGTGGCAGCGATTTCACGCTGATGCCGGAGGGCAAGGAACTGGTCGACCGGGTCGTCGCTCCGGGTCTCCACTCCGACCGCCTCACCCGGAAGCACGGAGCGATCGCGCGCTCCGCGGACTTTTCGCTCGGGACGCAGTTCGTCAGCCTGCGTGTCGCGGGCGGTTCCGCGGCCCACGTCCGGCTCATTCAAAACAACTTCCAGCAGATGGAGAATATCGCGCAACTGAACAAGGTGGCGCATTTCGAATCCCGGTTTCCGACGTGGATCACGGTGCCGGTGGGGCATCAACCGAACTGGCAGGGCCGCCGTTCCTATCTGGAGATCCTCACGAAGGATGACGTCGCCCATTTCCGCCGATCCGAAACGGGCGGCAAGCCGTTCAAGGAGATTGTCATGAAGGAAACCGCCGGCCGTTCCTGGTTCGGTGTCGAGCGGATCGTGGAGCATCAGACTCCGGGCGTGCCGGAGAACGACCTGCGCCTCAGCCTGCGGCTCGTGCCCGCGGGCGGCGAATGGAGCGGGGAGGCCCTCGCGGGGCACTGGGGACGCGAATGCCTCACCGCGCTGGATCGCTGGGAACGCGACGCGGCCACCGCGGAGGATGTGGACCTGCTCAACTGGCTGCTCGAGCACGGTGCCTTGCGCAATCAATTGGATCAACTCCCCGGCGATCTGCAAACGCTCGCCGGGCAGTATCGGGCGCACGAATCGGCGGTGCCGCGGTTCCAGCGAGCCTCGGCCATCGTCGCGGAGGGGCCGGGATTCGACTCGCCCGTGCATCGCCGCGGATCGCCCGATTCGCCGGGCGATAAGGCTCCGCGCCGCTTCCTCGAAGTCATCCACGGTGCGGAAGGATACCCCGCCGGATCCCAGGCGCGGCTGGAGTTGGCCCGCGACCTCACCTCGCCGGAGAATCCACTCACCGCCCGCGTCATCGCGAACCGTGTCTGGCGCTGGGTCTTCGGCCAGGGACTCGTGGCCACCGTGGACAACTTCGGCGTGATGGGGGAAGCCCCGAGCCATCCCGAGTTGCTCGATTACCTCGCCACCTATCTCGTCGAGCACGACTGGTCGGTGAAAGCCCTGATCCGTCATCTCGTCACGAGCCGGGCCTTTCAGGCGCAGAGCATCGCCTCCGCCAGGGCGCGGCAGGTCGATCCGGCGAATCGTCTCCTCTCGCACATGCCGGTGCAGCGCCTGCGGGCCGAGGCGGTGCGCGATGCCATCCTCGCCGTCTCCGGCACTCTCGACCAGACCATGTTCGGCTACACCGGTCCGGCGAATCCCGGCGAGAGCGCCACGGTGGCCGATCCGAAGCGGAGGCGTGGCGTCTATCAATACATCCGCCGCGAGGCGCTCGATCACATGATGATCATGTTCGACGCGCCGGAGCCATCCCGCACCGAGGGGGACCGCGAGACCAGCAGCGTGCCCGGGCAGTCGCTGCTCATGCTGAACAACGCCCTGGTCCACGAGCAGGCCGCCGCCTGGGCCGCGGAGGACTTGAAGATTCGCAAGGGGCACTCGACCGAGCAGCGCATCGAGCACCTCTTTGCCGCGGCGCTCGGCCGCCGACCCTCGGCGGGAGAGGTGCAGGCGCTGGTCGAGTTCCACGATGACCAGGCCGAAGCCTACGACCTCCCGCCGGCCGCTCGTGGCTCGGATCCCCGGCTCTGGGCGGATCTTTGCCACGTCCTCTTCAATGCCAAGGAGTTCCTCTACATTCCCTGATCCGTCCATGAACCCTCCGTCACCCGGCCGCCGCTCCTTCCTGAAAACCAGTGCCTCGGGATTTGGCTGGCTCGCACTCCAGTCGCTCTGGGCGGACCGCTCCTTCGGCTCGCCGTTTCCGTTGTCCGGCCCCCATCACGCGCCGAAGGCGAAACGCGTCGTGTGGTTCTTCCTCGACGGCGGACTCTCGCACCTCGACAGTTTCGACCACAAGCCGCGCCTCAACCGGGATCACGGCAAGCCGCTCCAGATCGCCGGTAAAAAGGAGGACATCACCGGACGCACCACCAACGCGATCCTCGGCAGCCCCTTTGCCTTTCAGCGCTACGGCCGCTGCGGAAAGATGGTGAGCGATCTCTTCCCTCACATCGGCTCCTGTGTGGACGACCTGACCTTTCTCCATGCGGTTCACGGGCCGTCTCCCGATCATGAGAGCGCCATCGGCATGCTCCATGGGGGATCCCTCCTGCAGGGGTTCCCCAGCGTGGGATCCTGGGCCCATTACGGCCTCGGTTCGGAAAACCAGAACCTGCCCGGGTTCGTCGTGATGGGCTCGCGGAAGCGCATGTATCGCACGAATGGATTCCTGCCGCCGGTCCACCAGGGCTCGCCCTTTTTCCAGGACCCCGCCCGGCCCCTCTCCGACCTCGTCATGGCGGAGAAGATCAAGTCGCTCCAGCAAAACAAGATGGAGGCGGTGGCTCGGCTCGACCGGGATTTTCTGCAATCCTCCGCGCGGAACCAGTTCATCGAGGCCGCCATCGCCAACCACGAAAAAGCCTACGTGATGCAGGATGCCGTGCCCGAGGCCTCCGACCTCGGCAGGGAAACCGCCGCGACCCTCGCGCTCTACGGTGTGGGTGGCGGAGAAAAGGAAACCGATGGCTTCGGCCGGCAATGCCTCGTCGCCCGGCGGTTGCTCGAGCGGGGTGTCCGCTTCATCGAGATCGTCAGCAACGGATGGGACCAGCACGGGGATCTCCACAATCTGCACGCCAAAAACGCCCGTGCCATCGACCGACCCATCGCCGGTTTCTTGAAGGACCTGAAAAGCCGCGGCCTCATGGAGGACACGCTCGTCGTCTTCGCGACCGAGTTCGGACGCACGCCGAACACCGAGGGCGGCGGCGACAAACCGGGCCGCGACCATCATCCCTGGGGCTTCACCATCTGGATGGCCGGCGCCGGACTTCGCCCTGGCATCAGCCACGGCCGGCTCGACGACTTCGGCTATTTCCCGGTCGAGGGTGCCGTCGACATCCACGACCTCCACGCCACCGTGCTTCACCTCCTCGGCATCGACCACGAGCGCCTCACCTACCGCTACTCGGGGCGCGATTTCCGCCTCACCGATGTGCATGGCAAGCTCGTGAAGGAGATTCTGGCCTGATGACAAAAAAGGCACGGCGGGGAAGGGCTCGGCGATGGAGGCTTCGCCCTTGTTTCCTCAAGGCAACCCTCGCGATCCTGCTTCCGGGGGCGCCTCTCGATGCGGGAGAGCGCTTCCTCCTCGCGGCGGATCACCAGGTCATCGAGGTGGATCGGGCCGGAACAGTCACCGAGGTGCTCAAACATCCGGGGCACGGGGGGATCTACGATGCGTCGCGCCTGCCCGATGGCGGCATCGTCTATGCGCACCGGGGCGGCCTGGCGTTGTTTGACGCGTCGAAGAAACTCGTCATGGAGCACAAGGCCGTTGCGGGCTCCAAGGGAGCGGAGGCCAACAGCGTCGCGGTTCTGGAAGGCGGGGAGCGGTTCGCGCTGATGGACAGCGGGGTGAATGAGATCCGCATCGTCGATCGCGGCGGCGTGTTGATGGGCAGGACTCCGCTGCCCGATCTCGAGGACGACCCGCTCCACTTCCGCTACCGCATGATCCGCGAGGTGCCGGGCGCGAACGCGTTCTGGGTCGGCCAATACGGACGCAAGACGGTGCTGAAGGTCGAGAAGGACACGGGGCGCGTGCTGCAAGGCATTCCGCTCGATCCGCTGCTGAAACCGTCACCCGCGGTGAAAAAAGCCTTTGCAACCCTGCAGGAAGGGGATGGATCGCTCTGGGTGACCACCTCCACGGGATGCCAACTGCTCCACGTCGACGCGGAGGGCCGGAAACTCGGCTGTTGGACGATCGAGGACCTCGGCCTGCAATGCCGCTACCTCCTCGGCATGGCTCGCCTCGCAAACGGAAACCTGCTCGTCGCCTGCGGCGATTATCACCTGCAAACGCCGGAGGAAGGACGCGACCTGCTCGCCGAGGTCGACCAGACCGGCAAGGTCGTCTGGAAGCTGACGCGGGACCAGCTGGTCGATCAGATCGAAGGCGTGATCGACCGGAAGAGCGGTTTGGAGGAAATGCGCGTCACCAACGTTTCCGTCGCGGACACGGCCGCGCCGGTTCCGGTCGCGGCGGTCGCCTCGGGTGCCGTGACCGGCTTTCTCGACCAGCACTGCACCGCGTGCCACGACGATGCCAAGGCCGAGGGCGGGCTGAATCTCCTCGACCTGGCCTTTGCTCCGGAAGACGCCCCGAACCGGGCCCGATGGGTGCGGCTCCACGACCGCGTCGCCTCCGGCGAGATGCCTCCGCCGGAGAAAAGGCACGATCTCTCCGAGGAGGCGCGCGCCGGTTTTGTTGCGTTGTTAGGACGGTCGCTTTCCGAAGCCGACCGCGCCGCGATCCTCGCCGAGGGGAGGGGACCGGTGCGTCGCCTCACCCGGGTCGAATACGAGCACCGGGTCCGCGACCTCCTCGCGCTGCCCGTTCTCGACATTCGCGACAAACTGCCCGAAGACCGCGATTCGCACGGATTCACAAGGGTCTCGAAGCAGCTCGACGTCTCGCGGGTGCAGCTCGAAGGCTGGCTCGACGCGGCCGAGGCGGCTCTGCGCGCCGCGGTCGCTCCGGGAATTGCGCCCGTGCCCGCCCGGAAGTGGCGCTTCACGGGCATGGACCTCTTCCCCTCGCTCGAGACCTTCGGGGAGCGGGAGGCGATGTTTTTCGCGCGGGACGGGAAACTGGTGCCCGTCGACGGGGCCGCCTACCAGGCGATGACTCCGGAGCAGCGCATCGATCCAACCCTCGAAATGGCCCTTTTCCGCTCCGCGACCTGGCCCTACTACGGTTATCCGCGGGGGTTCCGGGCCGAGCATGACGGCGAATACCGCGTGCGATTCTCCGGTCGCGCCGTGCGACAGGTCGGGGATTTCCGCCTCGTTCCGGCACACCAGCCGCAGGCGATGAGTTTCCGCGCGCGCCAGCCATCCGGTCCCGATGTCTCGGGAGACGTGCGCGAGACGGGCGGCTGGATCGACCTCATGCCCGAGCCGCGCGAGTTCGAGACGACGATCCGGCTGAAAAAAGGCGAGACCTTCGAATACAGCCCGCTCGGATTGCCCGTTCCTTTCATCCGCACCGACGGGGGATTTTTCTACGACTTCCCCCCGATGCCGCCCGAGGGCCATCCCGGGATCGCGATCCGGTGGATGGAGGTGGAGGGGCCGCTCGCGCCGGCGGAGTGGCCGCCCGCCTCGCACCGCGCCCTGTTCGGCGACCTGCCCCTCGCTCCGGCCGCGGCGGGAGCTTTCCCCGCCGTCGAGGTGGTCGCGGCGGATCCTGACAAAGAGGCGAAACGCCTCCTCCAATCTTTTCTCGAACGGGCCGCCTGCGCTCCCGTCAGCGCCGGGTCGGCGGGACTCTACCACGGGCTCTTCCGCAAGCGGATCGCGGCGGGCGATTCCTTCTCCGGGGCGATGCTGAAGGCCTACGAGGCGATCCTCTGCTCGGGGCATTTCCTCTTCCTGACAGAACCCCAACGCGACGGATCCGGTGATGAGGCGGCCGCCGCGCGTCTCTCGCATTTCCTCTGGAGCACCGCGCCCGATGCAGGGCTCCGCGAGCTCGCCCGCGACGGTCGGCTGCGGGACCGGGGGACGTTGCTGCGCGAAGTCGACCGCCTCGTCGCCGATCCGCGTTTCGACCGTTTCGTGGCCGACTTCACCGACCAGTGGCTGAACCTGAGGCAGCTCCGCCGCGACCAGGCCGATGACCGGCTCTATCCCGAATACCGCGTCGATGAATATCTCGTCGCCTCGATGGAGCGGGAGACCCGGGCCTTTTTCGCCGCGATGGTCCGCGACAACCTGCCCGCCGCCGCCCTGGTCTCGACCGACTTTGCCTTCGTCAACGATCGCCTCGCCCGTCACTATGATCTGCCTCGCGTGGCGGGCTCCGGGGTGCGTCGCGTGCCCTTGCCGGGCTGGAGTCCCTACGGCGGAATCCTCACCCAGGCTTCGGTGTTGAAGGTGACCGCCAACGGCACCACGACCTCGCCGGTGACGCGCGGCGTCTGGGTGCTGGAGCGCATTCTTGGTGGAACGCCGCCGCCGCCGCCGAAGTCGGTGCCCGCGATCGAGCCCGACATCCGCGGGGCCGCCACGATCCGGGAGATCCTCGCCAGGCACACCGCGGTGAAGTCCTGCGCCGCCTGCCACACCCACTTTGATCCGCTCGGATTCGCGCTCGAGAACTTCGACGTGATGGGGGCCTGGCGCGACCGCTACCGCGGCATGGAAAAGGGGGAGAAGGTCACCGGAATCGACCGGGCCGGACATCCCTTCGTCTATCACGTCGGGCCCGCCGTCGATGCCGCGGGCAAACTCAGGTCCGGCGAGAGCTTCAAGGACGTGCGCGAACTGAAGGCGATCCTCACAAAGCAGCCCCGCGTCCTCGCCCGGAACCTCCTCGGTCACCTCGTCCTCTACGCCACGGGCACGCCGGTGCGCTTCTCGGAGCGGGTTGAAATCGAAGCCATCCTCGACCGCACCGCCCCCGGCGGCCATCGCACCGGCGATCTGATCCGCGAACTCGCCGCGAGCGGGATTTTTTCCGGTGACCCGACCCTTTCCGGTCCCCGACCAAACCCTGTGGCCTTGGCCAGACCCTGACATGAGCACAAAGCAGACCGACCTCCGCCGCCCCGACCGCCGCCGTTTCCTCCGCGGCGCAGGCGTTGTCCTCGCCCTGCCATGGCTCGAGGGCGCGCGCCGGACCTTCGCGGCGGCGGATCCGGGGGACGCGCCGCGCCGTATGCTCCTCATCTCGAACAATCTTGGGGTGCTGCCCTGGCACTTCTTTCCGAAGGACGCGGGACCGGACTACAAGGCCTCTTCCTATCTTGAGGTCCTCGCCCCGCACCGGCGCGACTTCACCGTTTTCAGCGGGCTCTCGCATCCGAATGTCTCGGGCGGTCACTCGACGGAAAACTGCTTCCTGACGGGAGCGAAGGACCCCACCGGAAGCGGTTTCCGCAACACGATCTCGCTCGACCAGTTCGCGGTCGAGGCGCTCGGGCAGCGCACCCGCTTTCCCACGCTCAACCTGGGCGTGAACATCGACCGGGCCAACCGAAGCCTCTCTTGGACGCGCGACGGAGTCCTCCTCCCGGCGGAGGACAAGCCCTCCCTGCTCTTCCGGAAACTTTTCCTTCAAGGAGATGCCGGTGAGGTCGCGCGCCGCCTCCGGCGCCTCGAGGAGCGCGCCAGCATCCTCGACGCGGTGCGCGAGGACATGAAGGGATTCCAGAAGGGGCTCGGGTCCGCCGACCGGAACCGGCTCGACCAGTATTTCACTTCCGTCCGCGAACTCGAGGAGCGGCTCCACCTCGCCGGCGAATGGGAGCGGCGCCCCAAACCCGCGACCGAGGCGTCCGAGCCCGCCGACATCGCCGATCCCGGCAAGTTCTTCCAGAAGTTCGAGCTGATGCTGGCGATGGCGCGGCTCGCCCTCGAAAGCGACGCGACCCGCATCGTCACCCTGATGGTCGATGGCTTCGCCACGCCTGTCTTCGAGATCAGCGGATCGGAGAAGTCCCTCAACGGCTATCACAATCTCAGCCACCACGGCCAGGCGAAGGAGAAGATCGCCCAGCTCGAGCGGGTCGACCGCCGCCAGATGGAGGTTTTGTCAGGATTGCTCGGGGCGCTCGCGGGTAAGCGCGAGGGCGACGCCCGCCTCCTCGACCGGACCCTCGTCCTCTACGGCAGCAACCTGGGCGACGCGAACGTGCACAACACGACGAACCTGCCCGTGCTCCTCGCCGGGGGCGGTTTCAAACACGGGCGGCACCTTGCCTTCGACGGCGTCCGCAACACCCCGCTTTGCCGCCTTTATGTGTCGATGCTCCAGCGGATGGGCGTGGAGGCGGAATCCTTCTCCAGCGGTGAGGGGACGCTGACGGGGCTCGAGTCCGTGTGAGCGGCGGTTCCGCGGCCACCTTGGGGGCGAGGATGCGAGGGGGGGGATCGAACGAAAGCGGAAGCGGCCGCGTTGCCCCTGCCTGACAGACCAACGCATCCAGGTGTCGTTCGTCCAACAGGCTGCACCTGGGGGTTTTTGTTGTGTCCGTAGTGTTTTCCAGCCGTTTCCCGGTGGTTCTTGGAAGGACGCGCGATTTCCCGCAACTTCCGCGTTGCTCGTCGGTCCCTGGGATCGCTCAGATCCACCCTCGCGCCTTGATTCTGCAGAAGATGGCACGACCCATCATGCCCATTCTGCTTGACTGACTACCCTAGCCCGGAGGCCAGCCCAGTTCCCGCCCCGAGAGCAGGTGCACGTGGAGATGCGGGACGGCTTCGCCGCCGTAGCGACCGTTGTTGATGACAAGGCGGAAACCTTTCGAGGGATCGTTGAAACCGAGGTCGGTGGCGACTTTCTGCGCAACGAGGAGGAGGTGACCGAGGAGCGGTCCGTCCTCCGGCGCGGCTTCGCCGATTCGGGGAATCGGCTTGCGGGGGATGACGAGGATGTGGGTCGGCGCCTGGGGATGGATGTCGCGGAAGGCAACGGCGAGATCGTCCTCGTGGACGATGTCGGCGGGGATCTCGCGGGCGATGATCTTCTCGAAGAGGGTCATTGGGCGATGACGAGGTGGAGTCCGGGGCTGACGCGGTCGAAGCGCTCCTTCACGCCGCCGACGAAGGCGGTGATCTCGCCCATGAGGTGCTCGCACCGGGGCGTCCACTTCTTGGTCGCGACGAGGCGGCGAACGCCGTTGCGAAGTCCGTGCACCTCGACGACGGAGGCCCCCCCGCTCGCGGCGGAGCGGAGCTGGTCCTCAAGGAGGTTGAAGAAGGCGAGTTCGTAACCGGCGCCGGCGCGGCGGGCGAGTTCGCTGAGGGAGATGCGCACGGGCGGCGGGGTCTTGTCGATCTTGGCGGCGACGTGGTCGAGCCCCAGTGATTGCAGGGTTTTCTCGATGCGCGCGAAAAGGTCGTCCGAATCGATCACGCTGCCCTTGTAGTGGTTGGCGAGGAAACGCTCGACACCGCGGGAGATGTCGAGCGCCATCCATTCGGGCACGTCGGTGCCGATGGCGGCGTTGGTGAGGGTCTCGTTGAGCCAGTCGGATTCGCAGAGGGCGAGACTGGACCGGCCGATGCGGATGTAGGGCATGGCGTGCGGCAGGGAGATCATGGCGGTATTCTCGGGAACGGGTTTGGGGTTCGTGTCTGTCTTGGTGCGGGGAAACGAGATAGGTGGCTCGGTCAGGAGCGGGACTCGAAAAGGTCGGGCTGAAGGAGGTTGGACATGGGCGAGCTCTCGAGCGACTCGATCACCTCGTTGAACTCGCCGACATCCTGGAACTCGCGGTAGACGGAGGCGTAGCGGACGAAGGCCACGGGATCAATGTGCTGGAGGTGGGCCATCACCTTCGGACCGATGATGCGGGTGGGGATCTCGCGCAGGTTGTCCGCGGTGAGTTCGTTGATGATATCCTCGACCGCGTTCTCAAGGACCTCGAGGGAAACGCGCCGCTTCTCGCAGGCCTTGATCATGCCGCCGAGGAGCTTTTCGCGTTTGAACGGTTCGCGGGTGCCGTCGCGCTTGACGACGAGGACATCGCGCCGTTCGACCTGCTCATAGGTGGTGAAACGGTGCCCGCAGTCGAGGCATTCGCGACGCCGTCGGATCGAAAACCCGTCCTTGGAAATGCGGGAATCGATGACTTTGTCCTCGAGGCTGTTACATTTGATGCAACGCATGGGCGCGGGCGGGGCGGGGAGTGGCAGGATTGCGACTCATGGGTAAGAGTTGCAACAAGATATTGGGGTGTCAATCCGAAAACGACCACAAGATGTTGGATTTGCCCTCGGATCGGGGTGAAACCCAGGGGATTCTGTCTGGTGACTGAACTTCGGAGAGTGGACGCAGTGGAACGTGAAATCGCGATACTTTCCGAAAGTCTGGAATTTTGACGAAAGGGGGCTTCTGCGACGAGTCGTTGACTTTGACCGAGCGGGGTCGGATCTTCTGCGGTTCGAGCCATGTCGAACCGTCTTTTTGTCGTCTTCGCCGCCCTCTTGATGGCGGTCACCCGGATGGGGGCGGAGGACGACCGCTTTGCCGGGACCGCCCAGATCGTGGTGGTGGTGGCGGCGTCCTGGGAAAGCACGACGGCGACCCTGACGCGCTTCGAACGCACCGCGCGGGGATGGTCCGCGATCGACTCTTGGCCGGTCACGCTCGGGCATCGCGGGCTCGGGTGGGGGATCGGCCTCCATCCCGCGGGGTTGGCCGGTCCCGAAAAACGCGAAGGCGACCGCCGCGCCCCGGCCGGGATCTTCGTCCTGGAATCGGCCTTCGGGACGAAGGCGTTCGAGCCGCGCGGATTTCCCTGGCGCCGCACGGACGGGGCCGATCTCTGGGTCGACGACCCGGAATCCTCACATTACAACGAATGGGTGCGGTCCGTCGACGCGCCGCTGCGCCGCGATTGGAAATCGGCGGAAGTGCTGCGCCGGGAGGACGGACTCTACGATTTCGCGATCGTCGTCGGTCACAACCGTGGTCCGGTCGTGAAGGGCCGGGGAAGCGCGATTTTTCTCCACGCGTGGTCGGCTCCGGGGAATTCAACGATCGGTTGCACCGCGATGGAGAAACGCCGTGTGCGCGAGTTGATCGAATGGCTCGATGCCTCGAAGCGCCCCCTGCTGGTGCAGGCACCGCGGGAGGCCGCTCTTTTGCTCGCACTGCCCGTGGTGATCCTCGGAGCCTTCGACACTCCCGCCTCGCCGCGACGATGAAACGATAGCCGGAACAGGGTCGGTTCCTCACGGGGTTCCCCGTTGATCCCGGCCGCGGGATGATGGAAGGTCACTTCGCCTTCTCCGTGACCGCGAGGATCCCCGCGAACCAGTTTGTTTCCTTCACCGGGCCGGTGAGTCCGCGGAGGTGGATGTAGGAGATGGCGCCGTCGAGGTAGAGCGCGTCGGGGCAGGCGAGCCGGTCGCGGAAGAGTTCGGCGAAGCGATAGAGGTTGCTCATGCCCTTGTCCGGCTCGAGGACGGAGCAGGCGAAGACGACCTCGCCTTCCTTCGTCACGCCGACGCCGTTGCGAGAGCGTTTGCTCGTCGAGGCGGGCTGGAGCACGGGATGAATGCGTCCACCCTCCACGAGAAGCGGGCCGGACTGGGTTGCGAGAAGCGGCGTTTCCCCGAGGGCGGCGTAGCGGGCCGACTCGACCACGGCCGCGGAGCCGTCGCGGCGGAGGAAGAAGACCCCGTTCGGCTTGAGGAAGAAATTGTGGACCGGCTCCTCCGGGGTTCGTTTCACGAAATCCTTGAGGTTGAGCGGGGTGATCTCGACGCCGTCGGACACGTGCAGTCCGGTGGGCCGGAAATTGCCCTCGTAGATGCCCGAGTTCATCGCGAAGACGAGACGGCGCCCCTTCGCGGCGAGTTGCGCCTCCAGTTTCGGAAAGGTGTTGGGCTCGCCCGCCTTGTCGGGGAGGAACAGCTGGATCTTCACCGCCTTCGGATCAACGCGGTAGATCCAGAAACTCGCCCCGCCGTGATCGATCGTCTCGGCGCGGAGACCTGCGGCGAGGGAGAGGAGGAAAAAGAAAAGGGTGGGGCGGCGGACCATACCCTCCTATGCCGGAACGCGGAAGGGCGGTCAAGCCTCAAGGGCGCAGAACCACCTTCAGCAATCCCTCGGTGTTCTTGTGGAGCCGATGGAACCAGTCGCCGCCGTCCTCGAGTTTGGCGACGGCGGAAAGGAGCGGTTCGACCCGGATCTTGCCGGAGGCGACGGCCTCGACCGCCTCGCCGTATTCGCCGGCGGAGGCGCAACTGCCGAAGACGCTCAGCTCGCGGGTGACGAGGGCCTGGAGGGGGAAGGGGACTTCGGCCTTGAGGTTGCCGACGCAGCTGATGCTGCCGCCCTTGCGCACGGATTCGACCGCGAGCTTGATGGTCGGGCCGAAGCCGACGACCTCGATGGCATGATCGGCGCCGTCGGGATTGCCGACGAGTTCGCGCACCTTCGCGGGGACCTCGTCGCCGGACATGAGGGACGCGTCGGCACCGAGTTCCCTGGCGAGGGCGAGGCGCTTTTCATCGATGTCGACGGCGACGACGAACCCCGCGCCCTTGAGCTTGAGGGCCTGGATGACGAGGAGTCCGATGAGGCCGGCTCCGACGACGACGGCGGAATCACCGGGTTTCAGGGGGAGCCGGTTGACGCCGTGAAGGGCGATGGAGACGGGTTCGGCGAAGGCGGCGTGCTCGTAGGGCAGATCTCCGGGGATCGGGTAGAGGATGTGTTCGGGAACGCGGACGAACTCGGCGAAGGCCCCGTGGCGGCGGTAGTCGCCGCAGGACACGCCGAGGACGTTGCGGTTGGGGCAGAGATTGACCTGGCCGGCGAGGCAGGAGGGGCATTTTCCGCAATAGACGGTGGAGTCGAAGGTGACCCGGTCGCCGACCTTCCATTTCCGCACCGCGGGGCCGACCTTGGCGATTTCGCCGGAGGCCTCGTGGCCCATGATGATGGGCGGGATGCGGCGGCCCGAACTGCCATCCATGCCGTGGATGTCCGATCCGCAGATGCCGCAGGCTTTCACCGACACGAGGACTTCGTTCTCCGCGATTTCGGGCTCGGGGGCGTCGCCGTATTCGAACTGGTTGTAAGCGGTGAGGGTGAGGGCTTTCATGGGCGTGGAAATTGGGACTTGAAGCGAACCCCTAAGCGCAAGAAGGTGACGCTTCAATCCGAAATCCGATCGGGAAAACGCGACCCTGAGATGAAAGCCGTCCTCCATGGATTCTGCCTGGCGCTCTTCGCCCTGTTTCTTTCCCAGTGCGAGACGATCGATTCGGGAATGGCGGGCAGCTCGGGCTCGGTGACGGTGGCGGGGACGATGTTCTATCCGGATGAGAAGGGGATGACCTACCGCGTTCCGGCCGGTGCGCAGATCATCGGGGCGGGGGGGACGGATTGCGTTTTTATCATCGAGAGCGGTGGATCGGTCGTGGCGCACTCGGGCAGTGGAAACAGTTACCGGGTGAAAAGTGGCGGGCATTTCCGCGGTTTCGCCCATCCGGCGACGAATTGCACGGTGAGCTACGAGGCCGGCGCGTTGATCGAACAGGAGCAGACGGGGACGGGGACGACATTTGTCGGTTCGTGAGCGGTTCGGAGGGAGCGGATCGCGGGCTTGGGCGGATCGGCTCGCTCACGCTCGTCGCTACGCCGGGAACGTGGCCGCGAACGTGGCCGCGAACGTGAGTGAGCGGATCGGCTGGACTCGGGCAGGTCGACTCGCTACGCTGGGAACGTAGCCGCGAACGTGAGTGAGCGGATTGGCTGGACTCGGGCAGGTCGACTCGCTCACGCTCGTCGCTACGCCGGGAACGTAGCCGCGAACGTGAGTGAGCGGATCGGCTGGACTCGGGCAGGTCGACTCGCTCACGCTCGTCGCTACGCTGGGGACGTGGCCGCGAACGTGAGTGAGCGGATCGGCGGACTCGGGCGGATCGACTCGCTCACGCTCGTCGCTACGATGGGAACGTGGCCGCGAACGTGAGTGAGCGGATCGGCTGGACTCGGGCAGGTCGATTCGCTCACGCTCGTCGCTACGGCGGAGGGGGCGGGCGACTCCGGCCCTCAGCGCTTTCCGAGGACGAGGACGAGGTCGCTGTATTCGTCGTCGAACCGGCGCGTTTCCTCCGGATCGTGGCGGAAGTCGTGGCAGGCGAGGACCTCGAAGGCACCGCATTTCCGGAGGAGCCCTTTCAACCGTGCGGCGGTGTAGGAGCGCACCTCCCAGTGCGTCTCCTGCTCGTGGATTTCTCCGTTTGTCAGGGTGACGCGCAGCCGCGAGCGCATCGGCTCGAGCCGCGTGCCCGGGCGCGCGGGCCAGGTCCGGGTGTTGCAGACGACCTCGACGCCGTCGCGGGAGGCGACCCAGCGTTCGTGGCTCGGACGGGTCTGCCCGGGATCGCTGAGATGCACGCCGAGGACGAAGAGACCGCCCGGCTTCAGCGCGGCGGCGACCCGCCCTAGGCAGGCGAGGGCGTCGGCTTCGGTAAGGAGATACTTGAAGGTGCTGACGAGGCAGTGGACGAGGTCGAAGCGCCGGTTTCCCGGGACACGGAAGGACTCCATGCGGTCCTGCCAGACCCTCGCGTCGAGACCGGCGGCGTCGAGGCGATCCCTGGCGAAGGCGAGCATGGCGGGATTCAGGTCGAAGCCGGAGGTCTTCCAACCGCGTTCGCCGAGGGCCTTGAGGAGCCGTCCACTGCCGCAGGCGAGCTCGAGGACCGACTCCCCCTTCGATTTCGCGTGACGGGCGAAGACGGTCTCGAGGAAGGCGGCTTCGGTGGGGGTGTCCGCGTCGAAGATGATGTCGTAGTAGAGCGGGGTATCATACCAGTCGAGCGGCACAGGGGCGGGCATGGCCGAAGATAGGAATGGACGCGGGCCTGTCGAACGGATTTCGAACGAAACCGGGGCGGCTCGTTCGGATCAGGAAAGGAGGCGGGTTCGTCTGTGATCGCGCCTTTGACTCTTTGCCAAAGAATCCTACACTCTCACTCCATGAAACCGTCCCTGTCCCTCGTTGTCGCCATGGTCGCCGCCGTCTCCTGCTCCGAAGCCGAAGACAAGGAACCCGGAGAGACGGCCGGTGCCGGAAAGAAAATCATCGAGGTTCTCCCGAAGGCTCCCGCCCAGCCGGCCGGAACGGTCCAGAAAACGGACGAGGAATGGAAGAAGATCCTCACCCCGGAGCAGTATGAGATCCTCCGCAAGGCGGGCACGGAGCGCGCCAACGGCCAGGTCTACAGCGAATTCAAGGCCCAGGGGGGAGGCACGTATTACTGCGCGGGCTGCAACGCCGAGCTGTTCACATCGAAGGAGAAGTTCGATTCCCACTGCGGCTGGCCCTCGTTCTACGACCCGTCGAAGGCGAAGAACATCAAATACAACGTCGATTACCATCTCGGCTACGCGCGCACCGAGGTGCGCTGCAAGGTCTGTGACGGCCATCTCGGGCACGTCTTCGAGGGCGAGGGATTCTCGACGCCGACGGACAAGCGGTATTGCATCAACGGCACCGTCCTGAAGTTCGTTCCTTTCGGGGACGAAAAGGAAGGGGGATCCGCGGAAGCCGCCGCGAAGCAGGATCCCGCGAAACAAGGAACTGCTCCAAAGGACGACGCGAAGAAGTCCGAGTGAGGAGGGTGGCGTCCCGAGGGGCCTACGACGAAGTTTTCGAACCGCTCCCTCGTCCGCCCGCTCCGCTGTTCCCCGTTGATTTGGGGAATGACGTTTTCGGAATCGCAGTGGGCCTGTTGCCGGTATGGGTTCCGGTGGACCAGCCGGGGTTCGACGCTTTGCCAAAGTTCCTCTCGTGAATCGGCCGGGTGGGATTTCGTGGCGCCACGGTGCGAAGAGGAAGTGGAGCGCGCTTCATGGACGATCGGACCGGTGCCCCGGGAGCAACGCCGGCGGCTCGAATTCAAGTCGGTTTGATGGGAAATCCGGGCGAGGCGGGCAAGAATCAAAGCCCGAAGAAAAACCCGATTTGCGAACGGACTTTTGGGAAACGGTCTATCCGGAGTCCCGCGGTCGAGGGAAGCTTTCTTTGCACGATCCGGCGGCCGATCCCGACCGGTTCCATCCGGGATCGTCGTAGCGGCAGCGCTTCAGCCGGGTAGCCTCCCCGAGCAACTCCTCCCGGACCCCGGAGTCGAGGATTTCGGTCGAATCGGCCAGCGGTTCGAGGAAGCGATCGAGCCACGGAGCCATGGGATTCCGCAGGTTGGGAGGAAGCCGGAGGCTGCCCTGATGAATCACGGCCCCTTTCGTGCGGCGCTGCGCGCCACCGCCGATCTTGGCCCCGCTGGTCGGATCGAGAAGGTCCCAGGGCACCGGATTGGCAAAGCACGGACCCGTCGAGGCCGAAGGGCCGGGGTTGGCAAGGGCCACCGAAACGCCGGTGACGGCGAGGGCCCGGGCGAGGGACTCGTGGATCCACCGGTAGCGCTCCATCGCCGGGGCGAGAACCGGCGGACTCTCCGCGGGCAGCGCGAGGAGGAAGGTGAGGTCTTCCCCATGCTCGACGAGACCGCCCCCGGTGTAGCGTCGGACGGCCGCTGCGGAGCGTGGCCCGGCGATCGAACCGAAGTAACCGATCGTCACGGCGGAGTGATCCCAGTGGTAGAACCGCGCCACGGGATTTCCGGTGCGGCAAGACCAGAGGAAGAGAGCCTCGTCGAGGGCCATGTTCTCCGCCGCCGAACGGAATTCGGGGTCGCGCCAGCAATGGAGGGTGGGGAGTTTCACGGGCAGGGGTTCCGGCGGACGATGGGGAACCCTGCCGCGAAACTCGGCGCGGGCAAATAAAAGCGTTTGTCATCGTGCGAGGACCGTGTTTCTTAACCGTTCGCTTCGGCCAGTGGCTCACGTGGCGGAATTGGTAGACGCGCTAGATTCAGGATCTAGTGGGGCGACCCGTGGAGGTTCGAGTCCTCTCGTGAGCATCTTTCGTATTTCCGGTGATGGCCGCATCCGCCCAGGATCAGAATCCGGTTTTTGTGCATCGCGCGTTTTCCTCGATCGCGAGCCGGTATGTCCTGACGAACCATGTCCTCAGCCTGGGCATCGACATCCTCTGGCGCCGCCGCGTCGCCCGGATCGTCCGTGATTCCGGGGCCCGCCGCGTCCTCGATGTGGCGACGGGGAGCGGGGATCTCGCCCGAACGGTGCGCGACCGCGTTCCCGGGGTCCGCGTGACGGGGGCGGACTTCTGTGCCCCGATGCTGGAGGAGGCGAGAAAACGCGGTCTCGATGATTTGATCGTCTGCGACGGGCTCCGCCTGCCGTTTCCGGATGAGACTTTCGACGCGCTCACGATCGGCTACGGTCTCCGCAACATGGCGGATTGGGCCGGCGCGTTGCGCGAATTCCGCCGCGTTCTCAAACCCGGCGGTCAACTCGTCATCCTCGACTTTTCCCTGCCTCGTTCGCCTTTCCTGCGCGGCCCCTACCGCTTCTATCTCCACCGCATCCTCCCGCGGATCGCCGGAGCCCTCACCGGCAACAGCGAGGCCTACGCCTATCTCGGGGATTCGATCGAGCGGTTTCCTTCCGGGCCCGCCATGCTCGGTCTGATCGAGGGCAACGGATTTTCCGGGGGACGCTGGGAACCCCAGTGTGGAGGGATCAGCAGCGTCTACTCCGCGACCCGGGCCTGATTGGTGGGATTTTCCACACCCGGTGGAGATCCCGTGCGGTTCGACCCGGGCAGCACGATCGCCGCGGGAGGAGGCGGGAAGGGTCGAGGATCCGTCACGCCATCCGTCGCGGCGACAAGAGATTAGGAAATCGACGTTAAAAATCGTGAAATTTGGATTTACAAGCGACCACGATGCTGTCATCCCATTGGGTTTAGACCATTCAGGATGACGGCGACGGAACGAGATTTCTCCTTCCTCCGCCCTCATTTGTTTATCGACATGAAAGCCATCGCCCCCTCCCTTCGCCGGAACCTGACGCTGCAGGCACTGGTCTTGGTGACGCTCACCCCGGGATTGATCCTCGCTCCCGCGCCGGTTCGAGCCAATCCCCAGGGGCCGAACGTGGTCGTCGGTGCCGGACACGTGAATTTCCAAGGGCTCAATTCGGCCCGCCTGGACATCAACATCAATCCGCAGTTGAACCGTGCGATCATCAACTGGCAGTCCTTCTCGATTGATCGCGGCGAGGTCACGAGCATCAACCAGGGCGCGAACGCCTTCACCCTGAACCGGGTCGTGTCCGGTGATCCCACCGCGATCTATGGTCAGTTGAAGGCGGCGCAGGGAGGCGTGATGGTCGTGAACCCGAACGGGATCGTCGTCCACCAGGGCGGGTCGGTCGATGTGGCGGGCATGCTGACGCTCTCGACCCTCGATATCTCGAACAAGGACTTCCTCAATGGCGGAACGGATCGTTTCCGCGGCACGACCGCCGCAGGGGTGAGGAACTACGGTGCCATCACCAGCGACGGAGGAGATGTCGTCCTCCTCGGGAACTTCCTTCAGAACGCCGGCTCGGTGAACGCGCCGCGCGGGGTCGTGGCCTTCGGAGCCGGCGGCGACATCGTCGTGGACCAGGCGGGCGAGTCCCGCATCTCCGTCCAGGCCGGGGGCGGCGGCGGGGAGGTCGGGATCGACAACACCGGGACGGTCAACGCCGCGGCCGCCGAGCTGAAGGCTCACGGCAACGTTTACGCCCTTGCCATCAAGAACGATGGGGTGGTGCGCGCGAGCGGCTACAACTTCCGGGGAGGGCGTCTCACCCTCAGTGCCGGTTCCCAGGGACGCATCGTGAACACCGGCAACCTCACCGCCCGCAACGCCGATGGGTCGGGTGGACAGGTCCGGGTCTCAGGCGGCCGGGTCCAGATTGCCGCCGGAACCGTCGATGCGGCGGGCGATGCGGGCAAGGTCGGGGGATCGGTCGATGTCAGCGGTCGTGCCGTTTCCGTGGCGGCCGGAGCCGAGGTGCGCGTCGGAGGATCCTCCGGCGGAACCGCGAAATTGGTCGGAACCGAATCCGTCGCCATCGATGGGTTGGTCGATGCCGCCGGGACGGTCGGGTCCGGTGGCCGGATCGACACCACCGCTTCCTCGGTCACGGTGGGGGCGAGGGCCAGCCTTGGCGCCTCCGGGGCGACTTCCGGAGGGCAGGTCCGCATCGGGGGAGGACTTCAGGGAGCGGAGTCGGACATCGCCAATTCGCGCCGCACCGCGCTCGAGCGGGGCTCCCTCGTCATCGCCGACGGAGCCGCCGGCAACGGCGGCCAGGTCGTGGTGTGGTCGGATGGGGGAACGCTCTTCGAGGGAGAGATCTCCGCCCAGGCCCGCGGCTCGGTCGGCAACGGCGGCTTCGTGGAAGTGTCGGGGCGCGAAAACCTCCGCATCGACGGGGAGGTCAGTACCGCATCGGCGAATGGGCGCAACGGAACCTTCCTCGTCGATCCGATCAACATCACGATCGCTCCCGTCGGCGGCACGATGACCGATGCGACGCTGCGCGGCATGGTTGCGGCGAACAACGTCATCCTCCACACCGGCGGAGTGGGCGCGGCCACGGGGGATATCTCCATACTCTCGGGGTCCAAGGTCATCTACGACAGCCCGAACTCGCTCACGTTCCTCGCCAACGGAGACATTTTTGTCGACGGCGATATCAAGAACATCGGTTCCACCGATACCACCAACACCGGTCACATCACCCTCGTCGCCGGCTGGGACGGAACGCTTCCCGCCGGACCGTTGAACATGAACGTTTCCGCGGCGGATTTCATCAATCCGGACGGGACGCCCCGCGCCACGCCCGGCCAGTTCGGGAACTGGGGTTCCCTCGGCAACAGTATTTTCCTGAACGAGACCGGCGCGGAAGCGGTCGAGGTGGGCAGCGCCCGCGGGCAGACCAACCTCTTCGGCGACACCATCCAGATGCGCACCGGCCGCGCCGACGGCCGGTTCGTGCAAGTCGGTTACCGCCGAGTTGCGGACAACCGCGACACCATTGCCCTGGGTGGTTTCGGGGGGTATTTTGGAGGAGCAGACCAGATCGTTGATGGCGCCATCAACCTATCGGCCCGGACCTCGGTGATCCAGCGGCAGTCGGAGGAGTTCGATGCCAGCGACCTTGAGTATGTCCGCAGCCACACCTACAACCTGATCGGTCATGGCGGAACCCGGCGCGCCGACAACGCGATCGATTTCCTGAACGCGGCGGCCACAAGCGGATTCGGCTATGATGCCGGCTACGTGGGGGTCGACGACGGTCGAAACACCGGCGCCATTGTCGTCTATGCCGGCCAGAGCCTCCTCATGGATGGCGGCCGGGTCAATTCCCCCACGATGATCGGCCACGGGGGCCACGGGGGGGCGGCTCCCAACGGGAGTGCGGCGGCCGGAGCGGCGGAGACTCCCGGCACCAACTTTGCCCGTGCTGGACTGGGCGCGGCGATCATCGGGGACCAGGGCGGTGACATCCGGGTCACGGCCGGGTTCATCGACATGGAGGCCGGTCTCTACAGCGACGCGCCGGTCCAGATCGGACACGGCGGTTTGAACGTTCGCGGCGAACTGTCCGGCAACATCACCGTGACGACGACGACCGGTTCGATCCGGGGGAAAGCCGCCCAGAATCTCGGCGCGGCTGGCCCCGCCTCGAACGTGACCGAGGGACGCTGGTTCAACAATCGCGACCGTTCCTACGTCATGATCGGCCACGGCGGTTCGAGTTCCTTCCACAACAGCGCCCTCCCGGCTCGGAGCGGGGTCGCCTTCGTGACCCAGAACGGCGTCGATTTTTCGACTCCCGCCTTGCTCTCCAGTGCCGCGGGCGACGGGATCCGGATCAATCCGTTGACCCTCCGTCCTTATGGTCACAACGGCAATATCAGCGTGACCTCGGCGCGCGGCATCAATTTCACCGCCACGGGCAACTCCGGTTTCGCCATGATCGGCCACGGCGGGGAAACCAGCCACGGCGATCACCGGGGCAACCTCAGTGTCGTCGCGCAGAACGGCTCCATCGTTTTTAATCGCATTGCCATCCAAGTGGATGTGAACGGTCTCGACCGCCGCAACGTCGGGGCGAACGCCTTCGTCCAGATCGGTCACCAGGGCCGTCGCTCCTCGGGCGGGGGGACCGGCGACATCCTCGTGAGCGCCACCGGTAACATCGAATTTTATGCGGGCCGGTCCGAGGCCTACGCGCAGATCGGCCACGGAGGGCGTGGAGATGACACCACTACCACGATCACCCACGCGCAACGCGGCGCGACCCGCGCGAGCGGCACGCATTCGGGCAATATCACCGTCACCGCGGGCACTGCCAGCACGGTGGGCGACATCCGCTTCCGGAGCGGTTTCGGAACGGGCGGCACCGCGTATTCGATGATCGGCCACGGGGGATTCCTCCAACATGCCGACGTCGTCGATCCGGGTGGCTTGGTCAGTGGTTCGCTCGTCGGCGGCGGGGCACCCTCCGCCGATCAGCAGGGGCACAACGGCACCATCACGGTGACGGCGTCCCGCGACATCAGCTTCATCGCCGGGCAAACCGAGGCCTACGAGGGACAGGACTTCGGCGTGGAGATGAACCGCACCGACAATTTCACCATGATCGGCAACGGCGGGCGGACTTCCTGGGGCGATCACTGGGGGGCGATCAATGTCACAGCCGGCCGCAACATCCAGTTCGAAGCGAGGGGGGGATGGAATGCGATCACCTACGAAGGGACCAACGAGGGACCCTACAACATGGTCACCGGCACCACCGGCGCGGCGCTTACCGCCGATCTCCGCGGCACGCCGCGCTACAGCATCGAGGAGGACGACGGAGCCACCGGGATCCGCAATTTCGCAATGATCGGGAACGGAGGGTGGGACGCCAATCACCGGCTCCAGTCAACTGTGGTCAAGACAAGCACGAACGGCGACACCGCGGTCGGTCCATTGCTGCAGGTGGCGGGGCTCACCTCCGATGACATCCTCAAGACCGGAGTCCCCCACGGATTTGTGAACGGGGACACCGTGACCTTCCAGTCCGTCACCGGCTCCACCGGCCTCGCCGCGAACAACACGGTCTACTTCGTGATCAATTCGACCGCCAACACCTTCCAGGTCTCCACGACCGCGGGTGGGACCGCTGTGGATCTGGTCGCCAACCTCGTGAACAACACCCGTGACCACAGCGGCGCGATGGGGGCGGGAATCGGAACGGCCGGACCTTCTCCGATCACGATCAATGCCGGTGGCAACGTCGAGTTCGAAGCGGCCCAGATCGCGAAGGTGGGGGCCCGCCTCCCCACCCGGGCGATTTTGAGCAAGAACTCCACCACCAACCGGATCGTCTACTACGACGTCTTTGGCAATCCGGTGGCGCTCGACGCCACGGTCAGTCCGGTGTCCTGGTATCCCGACATCGTCAACCGCGTCCAGCCGAACCTCCTTCCAGCCACCGATACGACCCGCGGTCCCGGCGGGGAATCGATGGGCCGACTCAATATCGGGGTGACCGATTACCGCCTTTCCACGGACACGACCGCCGCAAACCAGAACCGCTTCATCATGAGCCAAGGGAGCGGGTTTGGCACCAATCCCGCCATAGCTGGCGGAGAAATCGTCTACCTCACCGGCATCGGCGTGACCGAACTCGGGCTCAGCACGACCCAACCGTATCAGGTTTTCAACGTCCGCGTCAATGAAGCGGACTTCCAGCTCCGTACCATCGGAACGAACGGCCAGCTCGGCGCCGCCGTCACGGTGGGGCTGCGGCCCGCCGGACCGATCGCGCTGAACCAGACCTGGCACGGTTGGGCCGCTCCGGAACCGGTCGCGGCGGCTCAGGACAGCTTCGCCCAGATCGGGAACGGGGGGCGCAGCACGAACTACCTCGGGGGCGGAAATCTCCGCGGAGCGAGCGATGGCCTTGGCCATCGTGGCGACATCACCATCAACGCGGGAGGAGTGGTTTCGATGAAGGCGGGGACATTCGATCCGGCCGTCGCCACCGGCCAGAGCATGGCGATCCGCCGCATCGCCTACAACCGCACCACCCTTCTCGATTCCGCGGGCGTGCCGCACATCGACATCCTCGTTGGACCTGGAGCGCCGAACGGCACTGCACCCGCCCTCAGCACCATGGTCGGCACCAATTTTGGCACGTCGGGAACCGATACCCGCTCGCAATTGAATCCTTCCTTCCGCCTCTACAACTACGGCATGATCGGCAGCGGCGGGTGGACCGCGCGCGGGGATCACCGGAGCAATATCTCGATCACATCGGGCCGCAACACCACCGGGGTCGGGCTCCTTCTCCAGGCGGGCGAAGGTCGGGAGGAGTTCGCCCAGATCGGCAGCGGCGGGTTTGACTCGGACGGCTACGACCCGCTCGGCGCGCTCAACAACGACAACAACCGCCTCAACGACGACGGGTCCTCCGGAACCATCTCCATCACCACGACCGGAAACGTCATCGTGCAGGGCGGGGGCGTGAACACCAAGGTGGTGGGCCGCACGGGCACGACCACCGACACCACCGCGACCGCACCGGCGGCGGGCGCGGGCTACAATGCTTCGGGCTTGCTGGTGGACAACGCAGACTCGCAATATAGCTACGCTCAGATCGGTAACGGCGGGGCCCTTAACGGAGGCAGCCACACCGGCAACGTCTCGGTCGTGAGCACCGGCGGCGGGCTCACCGTCGCGGGGGGGCGCAGTGTCCGTTACAACTACGCCCAGATCGGTCATGGCGGCTTCCAAGCCCGGGGGGCGGCCCACAGCGGCACCGTCACCGTCCGTGCCGCGAACGACCTCAATGTTCAGGCCGGTTCACCGTTCCGCGACACCGGTGTGCTCATCAACAACCTCAATGTCCCCTCGAGCCTCGGCCAGATCTCCCACGCGAGCTTCAACTACGCCCAGATCGGCCACGGGGGCTTCGATGCCGATCCCCAGGGCACGACCCTCGATCTCGCCGCCGGGCTCGGCGGCTTCACTGGCGATATCGAGGTGATCTCGGTCAGCGGGAACGTCAATGTCCGGGGGGGAGGGGATCCGACCCTGACCCGGAATGACGACACCTTCTTCCGCTCCCTCACCGCCCAGATCGGTCACGGAGGGAACTTCACCGATGGAGACCACGGTGGGGCGGTGAAGGTCGTCGCGGGCAACAACCTCACCCTCGCCGGAGCGGCGGGCGGACGGGACAGCTTCACGATGATCGGCCACGGAGGTCTCGAGATCAACGGCAACCTCTCCGGCGAGATCACCGTCGTCACGGGGAACAATCTCGTCATGAACCGCGGGGCCGACACCGACACCAGCGCGGCCGGGACGACGAACCGGGCCGGAGCGCAGCTCTTCAACAACTACACCAAGATCGGCCACGGCGACCAGTATTACCAGCAGCGCAACGAGAGCTTCGGAACCCGCAACGGCGACATCCTCATCAGTATCGGGAACTCCGCCAGCCTGGGCCAGACCGCGAACCGCCCCTACGCCGCGGCCGCCTATACCCGGGCCCGCGCCGACAGTGTCTTGATTGGTCACATCGACTCCCGGGTCAGTTTCTCGGATCCTTTCCGTGCGCTCAACGGAAATACCTTCATCGCCGTGGGACGCAACAATCCCGGGGCGACCGGAACCGGGCAGCTCATCACGAACGCGGACACGATCATCGCCAGCGCCACGGAGGGAGCGTCCAGCCAACTCAGGCTCTACCTGTCGAATCCTGCCGCCAACCAGATTGCCGAGGGGACCTTCCTCAACAACGCGACCTACACCCGCGTTCCGACACCCGATGGAACCCGCCCCGACGAAACGATCGCGCTCGAGCACGGATTGACGACCGGAGCCTTCGGGGAGCCCGAGCCGGATCCCGGTTTCACCCCGGTTGGTGCCTATCCGACCCACGGATTCGGTCTCTACAATCTCTATTACAGCGGTGTGACCACCGTCGAGCCGGTCCCGCCGATTCCCCCGGTTCCCCCAGTGCCCCCGGTGACGCCCGCGCCCCCCTATGATTTCCTCGGGTTCTTCGCCGCAGACACCTTCGATGCCTTCTTCCGCGACGACGAATTGTTCTTCTACGACGGCTACGATGAAGTGCTCGCGTCGATCGCCTATGAAGATGCGATGGAGGACGAATCCCCGGTCGCCACCGGCGGAACCTTTCTCGAGGAAGTGCTCGACTCCAGCGTGGGTGACCGCCGTTACAGCGAGATCGAGCCGGGAAGCGATGTCATCGAGGACGAGAATGACGAGGAACTTCGCCGCCGCCAGCTCCGTTCCTCCCGCCCGGTTGGAAAGGGCTCGCTCACCTATTACGTTTACAATCCCGGCACCAACCGTTACTCCAGCTACCGCGTCTTCGGCGTCGAGCAGACGAGGCTCTCGGTCACGCGCTGAGATCCGGAGACAAAACCCTTTGCAGGACCTTCCCGACGCGCCCTCTTCCCTCATTTCCCATGAAAGCCCCTCTGTCCGGCAAACGATTCCAGCAATGGACCTTGTCGCTTCTCCTCCCGGCCTTCGCCTTCACCGGCGCGCCCGCCGGAGCCAATCCCCAGGGGCCGAACGTGGTCGTCGGTGCCGGACACGTGAATTTCCAAGGGCTCAATTCGGCCCGCCTGGACATCAACATCAATCCGCAGTTGAACCGTGCGATCATCAACTGGCAGTCCTTCTCGATTGATCGCGGCGAGGTCACGAGCATCAACCAGGGCGCGAACGCCTTCACCCTGAACCGGGTCGTGTCCGGTGATCCCACCGCGATCTATGGTCAGTTGAAGGCGGCGCAGGGAGGCGTGATGGTCGTGAACCCGAACGGGATCGTCGTCCACCAGGGCGGGTCGGTCGATGTGGCGGGCATGCTGACGCTCTCGACCCTCGATATCTCGAACAAGGACTTCCTCAACGGAGGTTCCAATCGATTCTACGGAGACTCCCGGACCGGCGTGACCAATTTCGGAACTATCACTTCCGCGGACGGGGACGTGGTTCTCATGGGGGGCTTCGTGGACAACCAGGGCCAGATCGGTGCCCTCAACGGAACGGTCGCGATCGGTGCGGGTGGCGACATCCTGCTCCAGGAAGGAGCCGCGGGCGCGAAAATCTCGGTTCGGGGCGCTTCCGACTACGAGGGGACCGGCATCAACAACAGCGGAACGATCCGCGGGGCTTCCGCGGAATTGAAGGCCCACGGCAACGTCTATGCCCTGGCGATCAACAACGGCGGCACAATCCGGGCGAGTGGGGCGGATCGCCGCAATGGTCGGGTCCTCCTGAGGGCTTCCGGCGGAAGTTCGAACATCAACCTCGGATCGCGTTCCTCGGTGGAGACCGCGGCGGCGGGCGACGGAGGGACTGTAGGCGTCGAGTCGGTGGGCGGCACCGTGACCGTGGCCGGTCGGGTCGACGCGAACGGGGGCCGCTCCGGCGGCACCGTCTCCGTGGTGGGACGGTCCGTTCAGCAGACGGCGGAATCCGCCGTGGAAGCCCGTGGCGATTCCGCTGGCGGCACCGTCGCGATCGATGCGACCGATTCCCTTTTTCTCGCCGGGGAGGTCTCGACCTCGGCCGCGTTCGGAACCGGCGGGCGGATCGATCTTACCGGCACCTCGATCCGGATCAATGATTCCGCCGACGTGAGCGCGGATGGACTTTCCTCCGGAGGTCGGATCCGCGTGGGGGGCGATTTCCAGGGACAGGACACCGGGCTTCGCGAGGCGGATTCCGTGCGCGTTCTGGGCGGGGCCTCGCTCACGGCCGATTCCGCCGCGGGCGATGCGGGTCGGGTCATCGCCTGGTCGAACGGAGCGATGGAATTTTTCGGCGACGTTTCCGCGAGCGCGGCCGGAGCCGTCGGCGACGGCGGGCTCGTCGAGGTTTCCGGGAAACGGGATCTCCGCTTCGACGGAACCGCCCGCGTCGGTTCGGTGGGAGGCCGGGTCGGTTCGGTGCTTTTCGATCCCGGCAATGTCACCGTCGGCGGTGCGGGATCCACCGTCACGGTTTCTTCCATCAACGACACGCTCCAGAGCGGGGCGCACGTTTTCATAGTGACCGAAAGCGGTGATATTACCTTCAATTCCCTCGGCGGGGGAGGTTCCACTGCGGCGCTGACGGATGCCACCGCCATCGCCAATGCCAACAACCGCCATACCGCGATCCAATGGACGAACTCGGAATCGAGTTTTGCCGCCTTCGCCTCGGGAAGCATTTACGTCAACAATCACATCCGCACGTCCGGTGGCGGATCGGTCAACCTCATAGCGGGGTGGGGTGGACTGGAGAGTGATGCGACCTTGAGCGCCTACGACCCTCAGGGGGCCTGGGACGTCTACATCGGGCAGGGGCGGTTCGGGGTGAACGGCGGCAGTGTCATCGTGGGTTCGTCGAGCATGGACCGCCACGTCGAGGTGGGGAGCCGGTTCGGGGACACGAACGTGGCCGGTTACGACGTCCGCGTCAGCGCGAGCGGGACGGCCGCTTCGAACCGCCACGCCATGATCGGCTTCCGCGACTCCGGCCAGGTTTTCGCCCCGGTATTGGACAAGGGCGGCAATTTCCGTCTCGACATGAGGGTCGGCGCACCCACCGGCACGGGGAATTGGCTGCTGAGCGACGGCAAGAATTCCGCCAACATGGCCGCGGCCGGCACCGGTGATCCGATCGTCGGGGTCGCGGGACGCTATGAGGTCGATGTCAACAGCGACGGGATCGTGGACGGGGTGAATGGAATCAACAGCACCGGTCGGGTCACGGAAAGCTTCATCCCCTACGCGAACCATTTCAACAGCGTCGATTCCGGGAACTGGTGGTGGCAGCAGATCGAGGCGACCGGAAATCCGGGAACGAAGGATCCCCTCGGGCTCGGCGGTCTCCGTCCCGAAAACGGAGCCGGACGTGCCGCGGATCGCGCGGACATCAACGTGCTCGCCCGGAACAGCGTCACCCTCACCGCCGGGGCCGGACTGGAGCAAAACGTGGCCATGATCGGGCATGGCGGACCGAACCGTTCCAACGTGACGGGTTCGGGGACCTCGATCCGTGAAGTCGGCAGCGAGGATCCGAGCGTCGCGGCATTTTCGAACGCCGCGATCCAGGGCAACCAGCTTGAGCGTCGTTGGTCGATCAACGGATCGATCGCGGATATCAACGCGACCTCGATTGCCCGGCTCGCCCCGGTTTACGGAAATATCAACGTCCTCGGCGGCGTGAACACTTCATCCCTCATCGCGGTGAACCGGGCCGAGGGAAGCGTGCTCGCGAGTTTCGGTCCGACCGGAAACGTGGTCCTGCGGGCGAACCAGACCTTCAAGACGACCGGCCCCTCCAGCAACTCACCCGCCCAGATCGGCCATGGCGGGATCGGCCAGTCCGGCGAGTTTTTCGGAGACATCCGGGTCGAGACCGGTGGCAGCGTGACGCTCCAGGCCGGTGAGGCGACGCGGTCGGCGGCGGTGATCGGGCACACCTTTTATGCCCACAGCTATTGGAATCCCACGAGCGTGGCGGACCAGCAGATCCGCTTCTTCGCGACGGCGGGTGATTACGACAACACGAACCTGCGCCGTGGCGAGCTCTTCTCGGGCCGGGTCACGACCGGCTACGATCCCCTGATTGATCCGGCCCGCACCGTCCGCTACACCCTCGCCAACTACACCCTGACCGGGGCACCCGGAACCTACGCGGTGGTGGTCACCCCCGGAAACACCGGGAACTTCATCCCCGAGGTGGTCACCGGAAACCTCACCGGACGCTTTCAAAACCTCAATCAGCCGACCGAGTTCATCAACATGAACCCGCTCCTGTATTCGCAGGGGTTGGCGGCTGGGGGTGCCTTCGGCACGGCGGCGAATTCGCAGGGCCGTGGCTCCGTCGCTCCCCTGACCCTCGCTCCGGTGGGTCCGGAGGTGGTGCCCGGGCTCCATGGGTCGGTGCCGACGGGTCTCCACGGCGATATCCGGGTGGCGGCCCGCAACGGCGACATCACCCTCACTGGTTACTCCACCAACGGCGTCACCGGAGACCTCGGTCGCGACAGTCGGTTTGCGGCGATCGGGCACGGCGGCACCAATGCGAACAACATCGCGGGGCTCGGTTCCGGTTACCAGAACCTCTCGCAGGGCAGTCCCACCGTGCCGGGAATGAACAGCGCCGGGGTGGTCACCGGCAACGTGGAAGGTCGCGAAATCGTCGATCTACGGATCAACACGGTGGGCAACCAGGTCGGCGGATCGGGCTCGCGGAGCGAAATCGGGGGCGTCGGCAGCGCCGTGAACCGGGGCTTCGTCTTCATGAGCATCACCGGGGACATCGATGCCGAAGCCGGCCGGGATCTCATCATGACCGCGGGCAACGATGTCCAGGATCACACCCGCCTCGGACACGGCGGTGCCGGTCCCGACGGAGGGACCCTCGCCGACTACGAGACCTCCTCCTTCATCCTCGGCGATATCCGCGTCCGCACCGGACGCGACCTGACCCTCACCGGGGGTGGGTCTGTCACCAACGTGACCCGGGGAGGGAATTTCGCGATGCGGGCCTGGGCCCAGCTCGGCCATGGTGGTCGACGGACCGGTTTCCTCGGGTTCCTCGGCGACATCGACGTGCGGACGGGCGGCAACGTTCAGCTCACCAACGGGGCGCACACCTGGAACTATGCCAAAATCGGCCACCAGGGGGTCGAGGATCTCGGTCAGTCCGGCGGCAGTTTTGTCCGCGAGGAGCATTTCATTGCCGATCTCGCGCAGACCACGATCGCCAGCAATCTGAACGCGACCACAGCCAGCGTCGTCTACTCCTCAGTGACCGGGGGGCTTAATCTCACACGCAACTTCACCGCCACCGGAGCGGGGACCCTGGTCGGGGCCGCCCGGAACACCGCGGACGTTTCTGTCAACGCCGGAGGCGGCGTTCTCCTGACGCACCTGCAGGAGGGCTTTCGCCAGCCCGTGGGTCGCCCCGGCACGTTCGGCGATCCCGATTCCCAGGACGCCGGGGTTCTCACCCGCGACTCCTACGCCCAGATCGGGCACGGCGGCCTCAATCTGACCACCTACCTCACGACCTTCTCCAACAACACCGCCTACAATTACCCCGGCAAGATCGGGGACGTCTCCGTGACGGCGCAGGGCGGCAATGTCACCCTGCAGAATGGCACCGGCCAGCAACGCTGGACCCGGATCGGGCACGGGGTCGGCGTGAACGATCGGGTGATCGACAACGGAAACATCGGGGCCTCCCGGGCGATCGAATTGGCGGGCGACATCTCCGTCACCGCCTCGGGCAACATCGATGTGAACGCGGACTTCGCGAATGAGAACGAGCGGATCGAGAACACCGATGCGCTCTTCGGTTCGGCCAATCCCTCTCGTTGGAACCCCGTGGCGATCGGGCATGGTGCGATCGTCAACAACGGCGACGTGGTCGTGCTCGGCAAGGGTGAGCTGATCGGGGGGATCCCGTCCTCCTCCAATATCACGATCGATGCGGCTGGAAATCTCACCGTTCTGGGCGGCAAGGGCACGGAGGCCTCCTTCGGTCAGATCGGTCACGGCTTCGCCTCCGCCCAGGGCGGCGATACCTCGCGGCGGCTCGGCGTCAGCACGGGTTTCGCGGGGGACATCGGGGTCCGGGTCGGGGGAGATGCCCTCGTGAAGGGCAATGACAACGCGTGGTCCGAGGCACCGGGAGGTCAGGACAACCTCGGGATCAGCGTGCTCGGGGCGTTCGGGGCGATCGGCCACGGGGGCTACCAGCTCGACGCCCCGTCCTCCGGAAACATCAGTGTCTATGTGGGGCGCGACCTCAACGTGATCGCCCAGCAACGCACCGATCCCGGGACCACGACTCCCTTTCCGGGCGGCACTTACTCCATCATCAACCTCAGCATCGGCAGCGATGCGGTTGCCGGAGCCTTCAATTTCGCCAAAATCGGCCACTTCGCGGTCGAGAACGGCGACCGCCTCACCACGGTCGCCGACGCCGTCACCGGAGCGCGGATGGATGGTAGCATCACGGTCGTGGCCAATCGCAACATTTCCGTGCTCGGCGGGACCACGCCGAATGTGGATACTCAGACCATTTTCGGTTCGTTCGCGCAGATCGGTCACGGTGGTCCCGCGATCCAGGGAGATCTCGACGGCGACATCACCGTCCTCGCCGGGGGCGATCTGGCGGTGACCGCGGGCACGGAGCGTGCCACCGGGGCGATCACGGTTCGCGACATCAACAATTACGCGATGATCGGGAACGGCGATTACCTCCGCGACACCAATGCGAACGCCTCCTATGTTTTCAATAGTTCAGCCACCGGCAACCGCTTCGGGGACATCAACATCGCGACGGGCGGCAGTGCCAGATTCGACGGAGCGCTCATTGGTCACGCCGATCCTCGCGTCTCTGGCCTCGACCCCACCGAAACCGAAGGCGTCACGCGCATCGCGGTGAGCCGCCTCAACCCGTTCTATGGCGGTCGCGGAGGTCTCTTCGCGGTCGACGGGACGATTTTTTCCAGCGGCGGCGTGGGGCGCGAACGCATGCAGTTCTTCATGCCGTCCCGCTCGATGAACTTCATGAGCGCGAACACGCGCATCAATGAGACGACGGCCACCTTTTCCACCGCGCCCCGTGATTTCGAGGCGCCCTTCGTCAAGGCCAACGGCGCTCTCGCCGGTCGTGCCGACGAAGTCTACCTGGCTCCCGATCTCTGGTGGGATCAGGCGGGCCAAGGCGCGGCGCTCGGAGTCTCCGGCGGCGGAGTGTTTCCCTCGGATGCCTCGGGAAGTCACGGCGGGGCGATCGCCACGGTCAACAGCCCCGGAGGTCTCCCCGGTTTGGCGGCCCTTGCTCCCGGGACACTGGGTTCCTCGGCCACGACCTACCGCGACAGCAACGGCGTCAGTGGCACGGGACTCTACACCCTTTACTACGATGCGATCGAGGCAGCGCTCCTGCCCCCGGTCGTGCCGGTGGTGCCCCCGGTCGTGCCGGCCGTGACGCCGCCGCCGATCGTCTTCGATTTCTTCGGGCTCGCCTTTGAGGAAACCTACGATGCCTTCTTCCGCGAGGACGACTTGTTCAATGGCGTGGGAGGCGAGGGATCCGGGCTCTATCCGCTCCTCGGTCTCTTCGAACGCGACGAGACCCTCGTCGAGGAGAGCGACGAATGGCGCGCCGAGGATGCCCTCGACAATCTTTTCGGCGATCGCCGCGACTCGAATTCCGAGGAGGAGCAGGACGAGGAGCGGGCCAGCCGCATCGCTCGCGGCCAGGCCGGCGGTCCGGTCGGGATGAGTTTCTACGTCTTCGAGCCTGGAACGAACCGCTACTCCAGTTACCGCGTCTTCGGCTATCAGGTCGGGACCTTTATTCCGACTGAGTGAACAATCAGCAATTCCAAGAAGATCCCCGGGTTAAAAATCTGAAGTTTCCTCTTGCGAAAATTCCCCGGAGATTTCAAGATCGAGGTTGGGAAGATGTCTCGAAATCTCCCCATCTTCTCGTTTGAAGCGTTCTGAATGAAGCAGTTCTTCGCCATCCTCCTCCTGTTGCCGCTCGCCCTGTCGGGGGTTCCGGTATCGGTGGGGCAAGATGCGGAACTCGGTGGTCTTCCGCCGCTTCCGGATCTGGATCTGGGCGATCCCCAGCGAAAGCTCTCCTGGCGCGAAAAGCGGGAGATGAGCAAGCGTGCGAACGAAGAGCGCTACGAAGAGAACAGCTACACCCGCTCGGGGGACGATGCTGGTCGGGCCACCGTGGGCCAGCGGCTCTCGACGATGGCGAGCCAGCCGAAAAAGAAACCGGTTTCCACCCAGATCACCGTGGCCAATTCCCTGCCCGGGGGCGAGGAGGGGATCACGGCGAGTGGATCGCGGCTTCAGCCGTTCGGAGACGAGGATTACTGGGGCGATCTTCCCCCTCCCACTCCGGAGGAATCGCTCATCGACCTTCCGCCGATGCCCGACCTGCGCACCCCCGATCAGATCACGCGGCGTGAGCGGATCCGCGACCTGCGCGTTGCCAAGTTCGAGGAGCGCAAGGCCGAACTTGAGTCGAAGCGGGCCGAGAAGGAAATGCGTGAGCGGGCCGTGGTCAACCGTCCCGTCGCCGATCCCTCGACTGCCTTGGTGCAGGTGGAGTCCCAGTCCATGGGCGGTGCCTCGTTCGTCGGCAATCAGGAAGCGCCCTCGACCTTTGATCAGGGGACCCTCAAGCCCTTCAACGAAGGGTCGACCTATTACAAGGACAACCAGAAAGTCTATCAGGGTCGCAAGACCGATACCAAGGCCGAGCTCTGGTGGAAGAGGGGAACGAACGAGCAGGGTGGCCCCACCGAGGCCCAGCCGAAATGGAGCTGGCGCAATCCCTTCTTCGAGGCCAACGATGACATCCAGCCGGTTTCGTTCGCCCACGCCGACGGTCGGGGAAGTCACTCCGCCTCTCCCTCCGCGACCTCCGATCCGACTCCGCTCGCTTCCGACCTCCGCGGGATTCGTGTCGTTCCCACGACGCGCGAGGTGGTCAAGTCGCCCGGGTCCTTTTCCGGTGTCGTGACCGAGGGAGTCGAGTTGCCGCCGAAGGTCTACAACGTGCTCGCGTCCAAGGTCGGCCAGCCGCTCACCCTCGGTGGACTGAACCAGATGGTCCGCGAGGCCGTGCTCGCCTACCGGAAGAGTGATCTCCCCGTGGTCGACGTCCTTGTGCCGGAGCAGGAAATCACCTCGGGCATCCTCCAGTTGGTCATCATCGAGGGTCGCCTCGGTGACGTCATCGTCGAGGGGGCCAGCGATGCGGAGAGCCGTTCCCTCGCCCGCCAGATCCGGACCGGACGCGGGGAAGTCATCCGCGAGAGCGATCTCACCGACGATCTCAATTGGATCAACAAGCATCCGAACCGCCAGGTGGATCTCGTCTTCAGCCCCGGCGGCGGCTATGGGGAAACCGACATCATTCTCCGCAACCAGAGTTCGAAGGACCTCCTCGGTTATCTTTCGCTCGAGAACTCGGGCAACGAGGTGCTGGGAGAGGAGCGCGCCATTCTGGGCTTGTCCTGGACCGGACCGCTCTTCCTCGGGATGGATTCCATCCTGAGCTACCAGTTCACCACGAACATGGACGGCGACGCCTCGCTCTTCGGGCACAGCGGCGTCTTCTCCTCCTATCTTCCCTGGCGCCACCAGGTCACCATCCTCGGAGCGTATGTGGAATCCCGGGCGAACATCTCTCAGAACGGGGTGGTTTTTGACAACGGGGGCGAGAACAAGCAGATCAGCGGACGTTACGGGATTCCCTTGCCCGGATTCGGGCGCTTCTCCCACGAGTTCGAGCTCGGGATGGACTTCAAATCGAGCAACAATGGTCTCGCCTTCAACCAGGTGCAGGTCTTCGACACGACGTCGGAGATCGTTCAATACAATCTCGGTTACAACATCGTGGCGCGCGACAATACCGGAGTGTGGCGTCTCGATTCCGAGATCGTGAGCAGCCCTGGCGACAACACCAACAAAAACACCGACGCGGTCTTCGCGACCCAGCGGGCCGGTGCGACCGCCAATTATACCTATGGACAGGTCACGCTTGAGCGCGACCAGCGTCTCGTCGAGGGATGGTCGGCCTACGGGCGAATCCGGGGGCAGGCCTCGAATGCCAACCTGCTGGCCAGCGAAACCCTCGGTGCCGGTGGTTGGGACACCGTCCGCGGCTGGGAGGAGCGGGTCGTGAACGGAGACAGCGGCCTCATCGCCACGGCTGAGTTGCGCACCCCCATCTTCTACCCCTCGACCTTCATGGGCTTCCGCAACGTGGAGGACGGTGCTTATGGGCTCATCTTCTATGATTACGGGACGGTGTCCTCGCACACGCCGCTGCCGGGCGAGCAGGATGCCCAATTGGGGGCGTTTGGTCTCGGCTTCCGCTACAATCGGGACAACTGGTTCTCGCTCCGGGTCGATTACGGGTTCCAGGTCACCGAGGAAGGCTTCAGTGACGGGGAATCCGGGCGTTGGCAGGTTGGAGCGACGGCGACCTTCTGAGGCCGGGATCGTGTCCGGAACCCCGGTTTCGTCGCGCAGGATCCATTCTGCTCTTCCGGAAGTTCGATTGCCTCCGTGGCTAAGGTTCGTCGGTTGATGGACGCGCCCGATGGCGGGGGCATCCGCGAAATTCGACACCGATTGCGTGTTCCAGAGGGTTGGCGAATTGGGTTTTGCCAGGGACTCACCGGTGGAACGCCACCCCGGCGGGGCGTCCGCGTTGGGCGGGTCCGGTCTCTCCGCAGACGGTTCATCGAACCGTCCCTAACGGAGGGCCGCGAAGGTCGCAAATAATCCCGATTCTGGAATAGATTCGGACGATTGGTGATTTTCACGCCGAGTCGGAACGTCAAGGAGCGGGGCCACTACGGAGCAGCCGCCTTCGGCCCCGAAAGACCGTTCCTTGCGCAATCTACGGGCCTGGATTGGTCGCACCTCATCGCAATCGTCTGAATCTTTTCCCAATTTAGTTTCAGGGCACGTGTCCGGTCGGGATGCGCCGCAACCCTTCGGTCACCGAGAATTTGGGTAGGGCGAGCGCTGTCGAATTCCGCTTATCTCCCTGCCGTTCGGGACTGGTCAGGCTTCCACGACAGATAACCTCGGTGCAGGTGTTGGATGTTCTCGAAACCCATCGCCTTGAGCCGTTCCACCGCCTTGCGGCTGCGGAACCCGCCGGCGCAGTAGACGAGGACGGGACGGCTGCGGTCGAGTGCTCCGGCCTTCCCGTTGAAGGCGGCATCACCGAGCGGGACATTCACCGCGCCCGGCAGCGCGCCGCCGCCGAATTCCTCGTCGGAACGCACGTCCAGCACCTGCGTTTCGGGATGCTCGCGGCAATAGCGGGCCGCTTCACGAGCATTCAAATTCGCACAGACCTTACCGGCTTCCGTACGGAACAGTCGGCGGTCCCAACTTTTTTCAAAGGCATACCAGGCCACCACCACGAGCACGATGGCGAGTCCAAAGACAAGATAGGGAGTCCAATTCATGATTCCGGATGCGACTTCGCGTTCACCATGAAATAGATGACCGGCACGGCGATGCGGCTGACGAGGAGCGAGGCGATCTCGCCGGCCATCAGGGCGATGGCGAGGCCCTGGAAGATCGGATCCATCAGGATGACGCCCGCTCCCAAGACGACGGCGAGAGCGGTCAGGAGCATGGGACGGAAACGCACCGCGCCGGCGTCGATCACCGCCTCGCGGAGCGGCATGCCCTGCTTCATTCGCAGTTGGATGAAGTCGACGAGGATGATGGAATTCCGCACCACGATTCCCCCACCGGCCATGAAGCCGATCATCGAAGTCGCGGAGAAAAACGCTCCCATCAGCCCGTGCGCGGGAAGCACTCCGATCAATGAGAACGGAATTGCGACCATGACGATGAGCGGGGTGACGAAGGACTTGAACCAGCCCACCATGAGGATGTAGATGAGGACGAGCACGACCCCGAAGGCAATGCCGAGATCGCGGAAGACCTCGATCGTGATGTGCCATTCCCCATCCCACTTCATCGAGGGCTCGGCGTCGAGGAAGGGCTGGCTCGCGTTGAGGACTTTCAGCTTCGCATCGCCCGCCCCGAATTTCCTCGCATCCAGCGCGGCGAGTTTTCGGTTCATCTCGAGGATCGCGTAGACCGGGCTCTCTTTCACCCCCGCGACATCGCCGGTGACGTAGGTGACGGGCTGGAGGTTCTTGCGGTAGAGGCTCTTGTCGATCACGTCCTCCTCGATCGTGACGAGTTCACCGAGCGGCACCAGCGCAGGTGCCGTGGTCGCCGCGCCGGGTTCGGGCAGGGCATTGGCATCGCCGGAGCGCACCCGAAGCCCGAGGAGCTGGCGCGCATCGGCGCGAAGTTCGCGCGGCAGCCGCACCCGCATCGTGACGGGCTCACGCTCGCGGGGGAAATGGGCGAGATCGACATCGATGCCCTCGACGCCGATCTTCAGCGTCTGCGAAATGGTCTCCGCGGTGATGCCGTTGAGGGCGGCCTTCTCCTTGTCGATGTTGAAGAGGAACCGCGGCTGATCGTCCTCGCCATACCAGTCGACATCGACGACGCCGGGCGTTTCCTCGAAGATGCGTTTCACCTCGCGGGCGAGCGCCTCGCGCGAGGGGCGGTCCTGACCGTAGACTTCGGCGACGAGGGTTTGCAGCACCGGCGGACCGGGCGGCACCTCGGCGACGGCGAGGGCGGCTCTGTATCGCCTCGCGATGGGCAGGATCATTTCGCGGACGCGTTTCGCGATGGTATGGCTGTCGGCGGCGCGATCGTGTTTCGGGAGCAGGTTCACCTGGATGTCGGCGACGTTCGCGCCACGTCGGAGGAAATAGTGCCGGACCAGACCGTTGAAATTATGAGGTGAGGCGGCGCCGGCATAGACCTGGTAGTCGGTCACCTCGGGCTCGCGCGCGATCACCGCGGCCATCTCGCGGGTGGCGCGCAGGGTCTGCTCGAGCGTCGCGCCCTCGGGGAGATCAACGATCACCTGGAACTCGCGCTTGTTGTCGAAGGGCAGCATCTTCACCTTCACGAATCCGATGCCGACGAGGGCCATGCTGCCGAGCAACAACAGCGCGATGATCACGAGGAAACCCCAGCGGTGGAGCCGGTCGTGGAGAAGGTAGGCCATGTAGCGGCGATACACGCGCGTGATCCAGCCTTCGCCATCATGCCCGTGATTGTCATTGGATCCTTCCGGTTCCCCCACGGGACCATCGCGGCGTTTCAGGATCCGCACCGCCGCCCACGGCGTGACGATGAAAGCGATGAGGAGCGAGAAGATCATCGCCGCGCCCGCTCCGATCGGGATGGGCCGCATGTAGGGTCCCATGAGCCCGCCGACAAAGGCGAGCGGCAGAATCGCCGCGATCACCGCCCAGGTTGCGAGCACGGTCGAATTGCCGACCTCGCTGACGGCCCCGACCGCGACGGCATGGGCCGGTTTGCCACGATTCTCCGGCAACCGGTAATGCCGCACGATGTTCTCGACCACGACGATGGCGTCGTCGACGAGGATGCCGATGGAAAAGATCAGCGCGAAGAGCGTGATGCGGTTCAGGGTGAATCCGTGGAGGTAAAAAACCAGCAGGGTCAGGGCGAGCGTCGCGGGGATGGCCACGGCGACGACGAGCGACTCGCGCCATCCCAGCATGAACAGAATCAGGAGCGAGACGCTGACCACGGCGATGCCCATGTGGTAGAGGAGCTCGTTCGATTTCTCCGCCGCGGTCTCGCCGTAATGGCGCGTGATGGAAACGCCGATGTCCGAGGGAATGACGCGGCCCTTCAAGGCTTCGACCTTGGCGAGGACTGCCTCGGCGAGGGAGATCGCGTTGGTTCCCGGACGCTTCGCGACCGTCAGCGTCACCGCGTTCTCCTCCTCTCCGATCCGGCGTGCAGCGGCACCCCCGCCGGACGCGGCACCGTGACCGTGAAACACATAGTTCGTCGGATCGTCCGAACCATCACGGATCCCGGCGACGTCGCGCAGGTAGACGGGACGTCCCCCGAAAGCCCCCAGGACCACCTCGCCCGCCTCTTCGGCGGTGTGGAGAAAAGCCCCGCTCTCGATGAGGACGCGCGTGTTGCCCGACCCCACCTCGCCGGCGCGATGCTGCCGGTTCGCCTGCTGCAGCACGGGAATGATCCCGCCGAGGCTTAGATTCCGGGCCGCGAGCCGCGCGGGATCGATCTCCGCGAGAATGACGCGACGTTGTCCGCCGATCAGGGTCGTCTCGGCGACATCGGGCACCTGTTTCACCGCATCCTCCACCTCGGCGGCGAGGCGGCGCAGCGTCACCGGATCGTAACGATCGCCGTGCAGCGTCAGCGCGAGGATGGGAACGTCGTCGATCGACCTGGCCTTGATCAGCGGCGCGGTGACGCCTGGAGGAATCCGGTCGAAATTCGACTGGAGTTTCTGATTGAGCCGCACCAGCGACGTCTCGACATCCGAGCCCACTTCGAAACGCACGACGACGAGACTCTCGCCCGGTCGCGAGGTGGAGTAGATGGATTCGACCCCGGAGATCTCCCAAAGGAGTTTCTCCATCGGAGCGGTGACACGTTCCTCGATCTCCTTCGCGGAAGCTCCCGGCATCGCGACCATGACGTCGATCATGGGGACCTGGATCTGCGGCTCCTCTTCGCGCGGAAGAAGGATGAGCGCGAAGAGTCCGAGGAGGACCGATGCGATGATGACGAGCGGCGTCAGTTTCGAATCGACGAAGGCCAGGGCCATGCGCCCGGCGATGCCGTGGGCCGCGGTTTCGCCGTCCTTGGGAATTCGACTCATGTCAGGATCGCGGAGCAAAGAAGGTAAGGTCGGGCAGGCAACCCTGTCGCATCAGGGAGCGGTGACAGGCTGGCCGTCCCGCAGCATCGCGGCCGGGGAAAGCACGATCGTTTCTCCGCCATCGAGGCCGGCGAGGATCTCGGTGTGGTTCTCGCGGGATTCCCCCGTGCTGACGATGCGGAGCCGGGCGGTGCTTTCGGCGACGACAAAGAGATAATCCATCTGGCCCCGCGAGATCAGGGCGTCGGACGGCACGAGGACCGCGGACCGATGCCCCCGAGGCAGGTAGGCGCGCCCGAATTGTCCCGCCCGGAGGAATTCGTGCGACGGCAGGTCGAGCTTCACGAGAAAGGTACGGCTCCCCACGTCGGCGGAGGGCGATAGTTCGCTGACGACACCTTCGAACCCGGCTCCGGCTCCGCCGACCTCGACACGGGATTTCGATCCGATCGCGAGAGAGCCAACCATGCCCTCGGCCACGTCGATCTCCAAGCGCAGGAGCGAAGAGTCCTCCATCGCAAAGATGGCGCGCTCGGGCGAGCCGAGATCCCCCGGCTCGAGATACTTGCGGGTGACGGTGCCGTCGAAGGGCGCGGTGACGCTCGCGTTCTGCACCATCGTCTTTGTCTCCGCGACGGTGGCAGCGGCCATGCGCTGGCGGGCACCGGCCTGCTCGAACTCGGCGAGGGCGACGGCCCCGGAATCCCGCAACGATCGGAAACGGGCGAGATCCCGGTCGGCCTGCTCGAGCGCCGCCCGGGCCCTCTCGAGGGCGGCATCGAGTTCGCCGACGTCCAACCTCGCGAGGAGATCGCCCGTTTTCACCTTCATCCCTGGAACGGCCTTCATCTCGAGGAGCCTGCCGGTGACTTTCGCGGTGACCTGGGCCTCCTTGCGCGGCCGCACCGTTCCGACGACTTCTTCGAAGACGGGAATCTCCCGTTTCTCCGCCGTTTCCGTGACCACCGATACGGAAGCCCGGGGTTCGGACGCGGCCGGCGCCACTTCGTCACGTCCGCATCCGGCATAGCCCGCAAAGAGCAAACCGAGGAGCCAGGGCCACCGCCTCCACCCGGAATCCGGCGTGGAATTTCCGCCGGAACGAGAACCCGGACCGAATTCCGATTCCGTGAGAGCGATGGGCTTTATATATTTCCGCATAGCGATATTGCTATTTTAGGAAAGAATTGGACGAAGTCCAGAAAAAACACCTACGGTTTCCTCGGCACCTTGATCGCCTGCCCGATCTTCAGGCGGGTGAAATCGACTCCTTCGTTCAGGCTGACGATCTTTCGATGTTCGACCTTCAGGGCCTTGGCGATTTTCCAGGGGTTGTCGCCTTTTTGGATGGTGTAGAATTCCCAGTCGGCCCCCGCCGGAACGGCCGGAAGGTTCGGAGCGTTCGCCGAACCCGTCGCGGCGGGGAGAGGGGCCGGAGTGGCGGGAGGGGCCGTTCCCTCTGGTTTCGAGATGGCTCCCGAGGGCAACTGGAGGACGTCGCCGATCTTCAGGTTCTTCGGGTCCTTGATCGCGTTGGCCTCGAGGAGGTCTTCGAGCTTGACCCCGTGCTTCCTGGCGATGGCCCATGGATTGTCTCCCGCCCGCACCGTGTAGGTCGAGGGGACGACTGGTGAAGCCACCACGGGATTCCCGGCGACCGGAGGCGGCGGAGTTGGTTGCGCGGGCGGGTTTGCCGGGGAGCCGGGAGCCGGAACGGGCTGGGAGGGAGCGCCCGTTGTTGCCGGAAGATTTCCCGGTCCGGGAAGGGGGAGCCCCGGCACGGTCTGCTGGGCACCTGCGGCACCCACCCAAAAGAACCACAAGGAAAGGATCGCGGAAGGCTTCATGCGGAGAAAACGCGAGAGACTCGTCTTGTTTACCACGCCGGTTTCGCCTGGGAAAGCCTTTTGACCGCCCCTTGATCATCTCCACACTTCAGCGCTTCTCCGGAAAATCCCTGTCACATCCCTGCGGGACTGGACAATCCCGGGGGAACGTATTAGCCTCGACCTGTTCGATCATCCGACAGCGTGACTCCAGGTCCATCCCATCAGCTTGGGCCTCCTCCCCGTGTCATGAAAAATCCCTCCTCGCTTCAAGAAGTCACGCCCGTTGACCGCTGCTTGATTCCCAGCGGCCACTCCCCGCTCCGTTCGCTCCGAAACTGGGCTCTCGGGGGTTCCGCTCTCGTGGGTGCCGCAGGATCCGGGCCTTCCCAAGCCGCCACTGTCGAGACTGATCTCTCCGGCAATGGGGTGTCGATGACGAACGGCACCTTTGCCTCCTCGCTCAACCTCGACCTGACGGGTGACGGTACCGATGACTTTGCGAGCGCGAGCCTTTTCGGTAGCTCCATCAATCCGCCCGTCGGACAGGGGATCTCACTCCAGATCGCCGGACTCGAGGCGCGTGCGTTCCACGGCAAACGGGTCTTCTCCTGGAGCCAATCGACCAGTTCTGGAAAAATCGAACCCTACCGCAGCACCTTCACGGGATTCGCCCTCAAGGTCGGTAATTCCTCGTTTCTCTCCTCCGAGCCACGGGAGTTGACCGGTTTCATCCCGGTGAAGTTCGCCGACGCGGCCATCAACGGCGGCGCGGAAAGCAACGGCTGGGTCCAGGTCCGCGTGGCCAGCACGGGTGTGGACGATCATTCGATCGATCTGGTCAAGCTGATCTATGACGATGCCTCGACCGAGGCCCCCGAACTCTTCGGTGGGGATGGATGGACCGACGGAGGTGACGTCGTGACCGTTTACGATGGCGACGGCGGCCCCTATCTGGTCGATGCCTTTTTCGCCCGTGGATTGATGCAGCGAAATGTGGCGTTCACCCCGTCGCAGAGGCTCACGAGCCTGGAGAGGAGGCGGCTCCAGTCCCGGATCAGCGGGCTGGAGCGACAAGCGGCGACCGTCGCGCATCGTCTCGCCACGCTCAAACGTCTCCCGGCCCGGACCAAGCGGGTTCCGCGCATGGTCCGCCTTTTTCCCGCAAAGCAACACGATGTCCGCGGGGAGATCCGGGGCCTTTCCCGCAAGTTGGAGGGGCTGCGCAAACAGATCCGGACTCTGAAACAGCGGCTTCGGCCGGTTTGAGCTTCGCTTCCCGGGACCGAACCTCACTTTGCGGAAACGGGGGGGCGCGGTCCAGGGTTCAGCGGCGTCCTCCGAACCGTTAGCCTTCCGGAACGATCCCCACTCCCTCACTTCGCCCGACTTCCCGCCGATGAGGAATCCGACCGTCAACCGCCCACTTCGATTCTTGCGCCGGGACTTCCCGCCCGCCCTCCCGCTGGGACGATGGATCGCCGGGGGAGCTGCTCTCGCCGGTGCCTCCGTGGCGGGAACGGTCTCCGCCGCCTTGGTTCAGATCGATCTGATCGGAAACGTCGCCAGCACCTCGGTCTTCACGCTCGACAACCGGAGCCAACGCGACCTGACCGGGGATGGGATCGATGATCTCGCCGGAACCGGTGACCTCTCCTTTTTCGTCAACAAGGGCGGACCCGGGATCGTCGGCCTTGTCGCCGGGGTCAAGGTGACGGCCTTCTCGACGATTTCCACTTCCTCGATCCTTGAAAGCTTCGTCGCCGGCGTCGGACCCAACCAGATCTCTGGGGCGGCCCCGGGTTCCGTGCGCGACTTCATCCCCGTCACATTCTCGGATGGGCGGATCCACGGAGGCGCTCCGACCCCTGGGTTCGTCGAGGTTTTGGCATCCAATCTCGGCGGAAGCGGGCACGAGATCCGCCTCGTCCGTCTCGTCTTCGATGAAGCCAGTCGCGCGGCCCCCGGAAAGCCCTCCCCGGGCTCGGTGTTTCCGCAATGGGTGGATCAGTCGGCCTGGAATCTTCCACCCGCATCCGATGGCCGTGCCGCGCGACTTCGGCTGACCCGCCAGATCGCATCGCTCAAGTCCGTGATCGCCGCCCTGAGGGCGAAGACGCGGCGCACACCCCCCTTCAAGCCCTCGGCCATCATGAACCGGGCGGCGCTCCAACAACTCTCCGACCTGCAACGCCGCCTCTTCGCCTTGGAACGGAGGTTGCGGCGTCTTTGATCTTTCCGACCCGGCTCCGGGGCCGCGACCCTCCGCGAAATGGAAAGCGCAGGATCCAAACGACGGGTGCTCCTTATCGGATGGGATGCCGCCGATTGGAAGACGATCACCCCGCTGGTCGATGCGGGAAAAATGCCAAATCTGGCCTCGCTCCTCGATGCGGGCGTCTGTGGCAATCTCGCCACCCTCCAACCGGTCCTAAGCCCGATGCTGTGGACTTCGATCGCCACGGGCAAGCGTGCCTACAAGCACGGCATCCACGGGTTTTCCGAACCCGACCCGGTCACCGGCGGCATCCGTCCCGTGACGAACCTCTCGCGCAAGACCAAGGCGCTCTGGAACATACTGAACCAGAACGATCTGAGGACGGTCACGATCGGATGGTGGCCCTCCCATCCGGCCGAGGAACTCTCGCGCGGAGTGATGGTCTCGAACCATTTTCAACGCGCCCCGGGGAACGACCCTCTGCGGTGGCCGATGGAACCCGGTACGGTCCATCCGAAGAAACTCGAGGCCGTGCTCGCGGAACGCCGGGTCCATCCCGCCACCCTCACCGAGGCACAAATCCGCGCCTTTCTCCCCGGCCTCGACGGGATGTCGCGCGAGGAACTCGACCGCGCGGAGAGGGACCCGCGGGTGCAGTCCCTCCTGAAGATCCTGGCCGACTGCCTCACGATCCATGCGGCGGCGACTCTCCTCGTGCATGCGCCGTGGGATTTCATGGGGGTCTACCACGATGCCATCGATCACTTCGGCCACGCCTTCATGAAGTATCATCCGCCGAAGCGGGATCATATCGACGACTGGGATTACAAGGTCTTCCACCATTGCCTCGAAGCGGGCTATCTTCTTCACGACCACATGCTGGGCGAGCTGCTCGGGCTCGCCGGTCCCGGCGCGACGGTGATCCTGATGTCGGACCACGGATTCCACCCGGACCACCTCCGACCCCGCGTCATTCCGAGGGAGCCCGCCGGGCCCGCGGTCGAGCACCGGCAATTCGGTATCTTCGCGGCGCGCGGTCCGGGGCTGCGGCGTGACGAGCGGATCCACGGAGCCGGTGTCCTGGATCTCTGCCCGACGATCCTCCATCTCTTCGGCCTCCCTGTAGGCGCGGACATGGACGGGAAGGTGCTGCTCGACCTTTACGAGGACGAGCCCGCCGACGTCGAGCGGGTTCCGAGCTGGGATGAGGTGCCGGGAGATCACGGCATGCATCCACCGGACCGCCGGATTTCCGCGGCCGATTCCAAGGCGGCTCTCGACCAGCTCGTCGCCCTCGGCTACATCGATCCGCCCGGCGAAAACCAAGCCCTCGCTCTCGCGAAAACCGTTCGCGAACTCGATTACAATCTCGCGCTGGCACGTCTCGACGGCGGGGTTTACCGCGAAGCGATCGCCGGACTGGAGCGGCTTTACGAGGCCTGGCCGATGGAACACCGCTTTGGCTTCCATCTCGCCGTGGGATACCAGCGCACCGGGAGGACGGGCGACCTGCGCCGCCTCGTGAACACGATCATCGAATGCCGCCTCGAGGAGGCGCGCGAGGCCTCCGGGGAACTCGCGAAGTTCCTCGAGGAAGAGGAGGCCCGCGACAAGACCTCCGAAGCAGCGCCTCGCCTCACCGAACAGGAGAGCGCGGAACGGGCCGGGACCTATCGGCTCCTCCTCGCGAAAGCCCGGCCGAACCTGTTCACCCTCCGTTACCTCGAGGCCTTCGCCGACTTTGCCGAAAAGCGCTACGAGGACGCCCTGGGCCGGCTCCGGCAACTCGACAGCGACCATGGGGCGCGGTTGCATTGGGTCATTCTGCGCGGCGAGATCCTGCAGCGGCTCCAGCGGTGGGAGGAATCGCGGGCGGCCTTCACCGAGGCTCTCGGAATCGACCCCGAAACCCCGGCCGCGCTCATCGGCCTTGCCCGCACCGATCTCGCCGAGCACCGCTTCGCCGAGGCCGCGGAACATGCCCGCCGCTCGCTCGGCCTGCTCTTCTTCCAACCGCGGGCCCATTACCTCCATGGACTCGCCCTCTACCGCTCGGGGCAATGGGAGGAAGCCGAACACGCCTTCCGGATTTGCGTCTCGCAGGCCCCCCTCTTCGCCGCGGCCCATCGCATCATTGCCGAAATCGCCCGCCGTCATCGCCGGGATCCGGCGCTATCGGCCTCGCTGCGGGCGCATTTCAAGGAAGTCCTCGCCCGGCGGCGCGCCCTGCGGTCGAAACCAACGGCCGCCGCCGTGGAGATCGAGGCGGCGGAGTATCGTCTCCGGGAGGAAACGCCCGAACTTCGTGCCGATCCCGCCGTGTTGGCCGCCCTTCCCGGTGACGCGATCATCACCGTCGTCACCGGACTGCCCCGCTCGGGCACCTCGCTGATGATGCAGTTGATCGAAGCCGCGGGAATTCCGCTCTTCACGGACGGTGAACGCGGCGCCGACGAATCGAACCGTCGCGGTTACCACGAACACCGGCGGATCGCCTCCCTCCTCACCTCGCGCGACCACGAATGGCTGGCCGAGGCGAGGGGCCATGCCGTCAAGGTGGTGGCCCCGCTCCTTGCCTCCCTCCCCCGGCATTTGCCCGGAAAGGAAGACCGCGGGACGGCTCCGGTTACCTACCGGGTCCTCTTCATGGAGCGGAACATGGAGGAAGTGCTCGCGAGCCAATCCGCCTTCATCGGCCGTCTCGGACAGACCGCGCCCGCGGAGGGCGGCGACGTGGCCCGGGCCTATCTCCAGCAGATTCGTCACGCCCGAACCTGGTGCGACGACCCGAATGTACACGCCATGTCGGTTTCCTACGAGACTCTCGTGACCCGTCCGGAGGCGATTCTGCCCCGGCTCGCCGCGTTTCTCTGCGCTCCGGACACCCTCGATGCGATGCGCGCCTGCATTGATCCGGCCCTTTACCGGGAAAGGCGCCTATGAGGGTCCGGGACCGATTGGGAAAAACTTCGCTGGCATTTTTCCGGAAAGGATCGTAATTGGAAGGGTCGGTTCACGTCTTGGCAACATCCAGGTCTGAAGTGTTGCCAGGTGAGTCTTTGATTCGGTGGTGATCTGAAACCCACGATTGGGAGCAGTCTACGGAGACGGCGCCTCGAGGGAACCCACTGTTAGAAGATGAAAATGTACGTAGGCAATCTCGCGTTTGGCACGACCAAACAAACCCTCGAAACGTTGTTCGGCGCCCACGGTGCCGTTACTGACATCCACCTGCCCACCGATCGTGACACGGGCCGTCCCCGCGGATTCGCTTTCGTGACGATGGATTCCCGCTCCGCGATGGAGTCGGCGATCAAGGAACTCGACGGCAAGAACGTCGATGGCCGCGCCATCAAGGTGAACGAAGCCCAGCCCCGTGAAGAACGCGGCGGCGGCGGTTACGGTGGTGGTGGTGGTGGTTACGGCGGCGGTGGCGGCGGCGGTGGTCGCGGCCAGGGCGGATACGGTGGCGGTGGCGGTGGTCGCGGCGGAGACCGTGGCGATCGTGGCGGCCGCGAACGCCGTTACTGATCGTCCCCCTTTGATTTCAACCGAGGAGCAGCCTTCCCCGCAAAGGGAGGCTGCTTTTTCATTTGAAGACCGGTCGCCGGGCAGCCGGCTCGCGTCCCGGACCCTTCAACGAAGTTCCGGGATGCGAGGCCTCGTCATCCGGAAACGACCGGAATTCCCCACCAGGCAAATCAGCGGATCGGTCGGTCACTTCGAGCTCGTGAAGGCCACGTCGTCGAAAGCCACCGAAGCCCCCTGCACGACGAAGCGGTAGCCGGTCTTTTCCTTGGCAAGGCTTTCATGGGTGCCCTCGAGGACGGCACCACCGAATCTCACCTTCACCTGGTTGCCCTGCGCCTCGCAGGTCACCTCGATCCAGTCACCCGGCTTCCCCGAAACAGCCGCCGTCGCCAGGGTCTCGGCCTTGGACGCGGGATCCTTCTTGTCCTTGTCCGTGGCGAGGGAGGCGGTGCCGTCGGCATAACGGATCCGGAAGAGATGACCCTTGGGGTGATTGTAACTGAGATGGAACCCTTTCGCTCCATCGATGCGGAAACGGAAGCGAAGGACGGAATCCATATGTCGGTCCGGGATCGAAAATACCGCGGCATGCTTGTCGGCGGCGAGTTCGGCCCCCACCAGGGCGCCATCGACGACCTTCCACTCTCCCTTGAGGGAGGACCAACCTTCGGGCAGGCCGGGCGTTGAAAAATCGGACTTGAGGACCGGCTCTCCGGCCAAGGCGAAGGAGGCTCCGAAGACGAGGGCGGCGAGGGCGGCAAGACGAGGGAGTTTCATGGATTGAGTCCCGGTTGAACCCCACCGGCCCGAAAGGGTCTCGCCAATTTTCCATTCAACCGGCCATGCCCGATGCGGCGAGCACGGTCTCCTGAACCGCGAGATCGTGGGAAGACGGCCAGGGATTGGTTCTTTCCCCGCGGACGAGGGCGGCGAGTTCGGCGGCATCTCCGACGTAGCGCCGATAGGGAACATCGAAAGTGATCTCGCTGCTTCCCTTCGGAAAGACGCGCTGCCCCTCCCCGAACGACCTCTCCTCGGAGAGCGAGAGGGTCACGGAGGGTTTGTCGAGGGGTTGGATATGGAACGTGCCCGCGGTGCCGCAGACGGTGAAATGCCTCCGTGAATTGCCCTCGACCTCGAGACCGGTGGTGCGGACCGTGGCAGTGGCCTTCGGGTATTCGAGGACGGCGAGCATGTTGTCGACGAGGGAGTCATCCGGCGCTTCCAGCGTGCGCCGCGGAAAGGGCACGACCCGCTGCGGCTTTCCGAGCACGGACACGGTGAGATCGATGATGTGGCAGCCGAGTTCGAACATGGTTCCGCCCGGAAACTCGTCGAGTTCCTGCCGGTCCTTTGGCGGAATCACTTTCGACATCACCGCATGGGTCTCGAAAATCTCACCCAGCCACCCGGCCGCGAGCATGCGGCGCAGCAACTCCACCGCGGGATTGAAGCGATACATGAACCCCATCTGGACGACGAGCCCCTTCGCGTGCGCCACCCGCATCAAGTCCCGATACTCCGCCATCGAGGCGCCGGCGGGTTTGTCGAGGTGGACATGGCAACCGGCCTCGACCGCGGCGCGCGCATACCGCAGAAGGTCGCGGACGCGCGACTCGACCCCGACCACCCGCAGATCCGGCGTCTGCAGGGCCTCCCCGAGTTCCAGCATCGGAAAACGACGGTAAAGCGGGCTCTTCGCCGCGGCCTTGCGCAATTCGGGGTCTTCCTCGACGACTCCGACGATCTCCCATTCCCCGCTCTCCGCGTAAACTTCCAGCTTGCCGGCATGGGCATGCCCCGTTCCGATCTGGAGGTAACGCAACGGTCGCGGTTTTGCCGCGGAGGCGAGCGGGGCGGAGATCGCCTGCCAGGCGAACGGCAGGGCCGCGGCGGATCGAAGGGCGGATCGACGGGAGGGCATGGTCGGGATTCTAGCGAGTTTCCGGCGGCGGGGCGAGGACTCGATTTCGCCATATTTTTCCCTGCCCATTTCGCCCGGACTCGCGCACAGTGCCGGCTCATGAACCATCGCAGATTCGAACATCAGACCGCCATCGTCACCGGAGGTGCCGACGGGATCGGCAAAGCCATCGTCCAACGCCTCGCCGCCGAGGGCGCGGACGTGACCCTCTTCGACGTGAGCGCGGCCAAGGCCTCCGAGGCGGTGACCGCCTTGGCCGGGGAAGGACTCCGCGTGCATGCCGAAACCGTGAACATCGCCGAGGAATCGGAGGTCGCGGCGGGCTTCGCCGCGGTGGCGGCCCGCAGCGGCGGCGGGCGCCTCGATATCATGATCAACTGCGCGGCCATCGTCGGCCCCACCAACCGCCGCATCACCGAGGTCACGACCGCGGAATTCGATCTCGAGACCGCGATCAACCTGCGCGGCACCTTTCTCATGACGAAACACGCCCTCCTCGCGATGGCGCCGCGGAACTACGGCCGGGTCCTCAACTTCGCCTCCATCGCCGGCAAGGAAGGCAACGCCGGAATGAGCCCCTATTCCGCCACCAAGGCGGGCGTGATCGGATTGGTGAAGTCCGCCGGGAAGGAATTCGCCGAAACCGGCATCACCGTCAATGCGATCGCCCCGGCCGTGATCCGCACTCCCATGGTCGATGGCATCCACCCCGATCAGGTCAAATACATGACCGACAAGATCCCGATGAAGCGTTGCGGCACTCTCGACGAAGTGTCGGCCCTGAGCTGCTGGATCGTCTCCCCGGAGGCCTCCTTCTGCACCGCCTTCACCTTTGACCTCAGCGGCGGACGCGCCGTTTATTGATCCGGCGGCCCGGAACGACTCCCCGACCCCGGAGAGACCGGCGGGCCGACGAGAGTTGCCGTGAATGTCATGGGAACGAGGGGATTTCTCGGAGTCATCCTGAATTGGAAACGATTGAGAGGATTGCGATGCGGTGCCACCAAGAAGCGGGTCCGCCCCCGCCGCCGTCAGATGCGCAAGGGGCGATCGTTCGGGGCCGAGGTCGGCTGCCCTGAACAGGTCCGGCTCCCTGACGCTTCGACTCGGCGGAAAAACACCAATCCTCGAATCGTTTTCAGAATTGGTATCCATTCCGACCAGTCGCCCTTGCAGGGGCGAAGTGGCGTTCCGCCTCACTCCACCTTCAACCCCACGCTGCCGCTGTGGCTGTTGAACTCGGGGGCATAGAGGCACTGGATCTCGGCGATGCCGCTCTGGTATTGCCCGCGCAACTGCACCCTCGCGCCCGTCTCGAAGACGTAGGTGCCTTTCGGAAGATACTCGATGAAGAAGTGGCTCGCGGTGTCGCGGGTCGATTCGTAGTAGGCGAGGCCATCTTGGAAACGCCAGCCGCTCAGGACGTTGACCGGCTCGGTCCCGCTGCCGCGCTGATCCTTGAGGTGCACGTATTCGAGATCGCGGTCGGTGCGCAGCTCGACGCGGGTGACGAGCTCGTCGCCTGGCTTGAGCGCGTCGCCGGCGGCGAGCGGTTTCAATTCGGGGCCGGCCTTGCCGTTGCTCTTGATGAAGAGGCTCTTCTTCAGGGTGAGGGGATTGTCCCCGTGCGGCGTCACCTTGGCGATGTCCTCGAGATACTGCCAGTGGAGACTGCCCCACGAGACGCCCTTGTCTGGTTTTGTCAGGGTCACGGTGCCCATCTCCGGACGGACCTCGGTCGCGGTGAACCGTTTTTCGTAGAAGCCGGTGCCTGCCTCGACGTTTTCGGGCTTCACCCCGGTGCCGCCGAGCGAAAGGGTGACCAGGGCATCGGATCCGAGGAGATCGTCGCCGCCGAGGAGCAACGCGTAGACCGCGTCGGCGGTCGACTTGGTGCTGGGCCAGGCCTGGGTCTGGCGCTGCTTGAGAAGCCAGACGCGGCAGTCGTCGGCCGCCTTCCCGTCCTGTGCGATTTCGCGGAAGGCCTCGATCATCATCGCCTGGGTTTCGATCGGGGCGCGATACCACCACCAGTGTTGCTCGGTGTCGCGCCAGTAGCGGCCGAGTTCCTCGTCGTTGACCGAGCGCTCGAGGAGCGAGGCGACGATGGCGGCGGGGGTTTCCTTGTCGCCGAAGCGTTTCAGGCCGAGAGCGATGTGGGCCTGGGAAAGGCGCGGGAGATCGGGCCAGTCCTTCCCCGCGAGGGTGCGGAAGAAATCGACCGCCGATTCGTGTTCCGGCGCCACGGGCCGCCGCTCGAGGAAGAAGCTGCGGGCGTAGAGGTAGAGCGCCTCGGTCGTGCCGATGTGCTCGATCTTGAGATGGAGATACTGCTCATGTCGTTCCTTGATCCACGCGTCGATTCGGTCGAGGGCGCGCACGGCAAGACGGTCGTCGAGATCGACCCCGAGATGAACAAGCCGGCCGAACCCGCTCACGAGGTAGAGGGTGATGAACTCGTTCTCGCGTCCGCCGGGGAACCAGGGCCACGCTCCGTTGTCGATCTGCATGGATTCGAGTTTCGCGAGGGAGGCGGCCGTCTCGGCATCGAGGCGGTTGGCGTCGAAAAGAATCCCGACATTCTTCCTCGCCTCGGTCTCGTCCTTCGCGTCGCGCAGCCAGGGCGTTTCCTCGATGAGGAGGCTCTTGAGCTCTTCGTTTTTCAAGAGCGGGCTGTCGAGCGCCTCGGGCTGGGCTTCCTTCCAGAGATCGAAGACGCGGCGGATCTTCGGATTCGAATTGGCGATGTGGCGAGCGAGGGCATTGGCGTAAAGCCGGTTGAAGACCTGCTCGGCGCACTCGTGCGGATACTCCATCAGGTAGGGCAGCGACTGCACCGCATACCAGGCCGGTTGCGACACGACCTGCGCGGTGAGCGACCGATGCTGGAGCGTGCCGGACTTCGCGCTCTCGAGCAGTTTGGGGAGGGTGAAGGTCTTTTCCCCCTCGTCCCGGATCGGGAGGGTGATCGATTCGGTCAGGAGGATGCGGCGCGACAGCACCGGCAACCAGCCTTCCTCCCCATCGGAGACGGTGCCGGTCGAAGCCACGGCGCGATACCGGAGGAAGCCTTGTCCATCGGGCACGGTGATTCGCCACGAGCAAGTGCGGGATTCGTTCGCAGCCAGGGCGAGATCCTGCTCCGGTGTTTGATTCCCGAGAGCCCCGTTCGCGTCGGCCAGGGAGGCGGCGTCGGTGAACTCGAGGCGCACCTTGCCTTTCACGGGGGCGCTGGCCTTGTTCGTCACCTTCACGGTGAATTCGACGACATCGCCTTCGCGGAGGAAACGCGGGGGATTCGGCTGCACCATGAGATCCTTCGCGGTGACGGTCTCTCCCGTGAGCAGTCCGGCGCGGAGGTGGCGGTCGTGGGCGAAGCCGAGGAATTTCCACCTCGTGAGCGCCTCGGGCATGGTGAATTCCAGCCGAACCGTGCCTTTTTCATCGGCGAGGAGGTGGGGGAAGAAGAACGCGGTCTCGTCGAGATTCTTTCTTGCACCGACCTGGGTCCAGTCGATCGCCGATGCCGCGCCAGAGGGAGAGCTGGCCGCCCCCTCGGAAGCTTCTTTGGACTCCGCGGCGACGCCACCTCCCACGGGGCCGGCCTCGGCGACCGCCGCCATCGCCATCGGGGCGGCGGGAGCCTCGCCCGCGATGGCATCGGCAGCCGTCCCAGGAGCGGAACGGGCCATCAAATTGCGGCCGCGGACGCTCTTGCTCATGGGGGCATGTCCGTAGCCGAAGTCCGACACGAGAGGGAGAAAGCGGTGCCAAACGGGTCCTCCCCCTTCGGCTTGGATGGGCCAATAAGCCACGGTCTGGAACTGCATGTTCCACGCGTTGTGGAACTGTCCGTAGCGGCGCGAGTAATCGGAATGGAACGCGCCGAACCCGCCCGGCCAGCCATGCGGGAGGAACGCATCAAGCGAGGCGTCGTACATCGCCGCGACCATTTCGACGGGCTCTTCTTTCGCCTTGCCCTCGACGACGAGGGTCCAGGTTTCCTTTGCCCCGGGTTCGAGCTTGTCGCGCATGCGTTCCCAGCGCATCGAATATACCTTGGTGGTCCAAGGCACCGAGACGCTCCGGCTCGTGAGATGGGCGCGGTTCTCGCGGATCTGGGTGACCCGCAGGGTGAATCCGCCGCGCTCGTTCTCGGTCACGGGAAAAGTGATGGATTGCTGGGTGCGGCCGGCTTCGGTCCAGAACCGCTTCACGATGCGTTCGCGATGTTCGATTTCGACGAAGGCGCGGCCCGCCTCGTATCCCGTGCCCCAGACCGCCTCGAGGGATTCCCCGGGCTCAAGCGTCCAATCCGCCGCGTCGAAATGATGGGGCACGCGGATCGGAAAAGTCGTTGAAGCCGGATCGATGACACGGATCGGGAGCAGGGCGGTGACGGCGCGTCCGTTGCGATCCTTGGTTTCGAGAACGGCGCGGTATTCCCCGGCAGCGAGCTTGACTTCGAATTTCGCCGTGCCCTTGGCGTCGGTTTGGAACCCGTCGCGCTGCACGACCTCGCCCAGCGGCCACTGGTTCGGGTCGGAAAGATCGGAATCGTCATCCTTCGCTTGGCGCGGCGGCCAGTGAACGGATGAGAGACGCGGACGATGGACCCGGTCGGGGGCCTGAAGCCGGTAGACGGTGACGTTCCCGGACGCGGCGAGGCCCTCGCCGCCGAGGCTGGTGGTGTGCACCGCGATCTCGACCGGACGTGCCGCCGTCTGCCAATCGGCCGCCGCGAGGTCGGCCTTGAGCGCGGTGTAGCCGACCGTGACGCTCCGCGATCCGGAACGCGTTTCGCCGGCGGTGTCGGTGACATCGGCATGGATCGAGAATTCGAAGGAAGGCTCCGCTTTTTCCTCCACGGTCAGGTCGGGCTCGGCGTTGAAGGGGATCTCGAAGCTGCCGTCCGCGGCCGTTTTCGCGACGCCATTCGCGATTTCCTTCGCGCCCTCGTTGGCCGGAGGAAAGAACCACCCGCACCAGCGCAACCAGCCGGGCCAGCGGGCCTCGCGCGTGACACGCCAGCGCACTTCGGCCCCGTCGATGGGGGCGCCGGCGTAGGAATCGGCGCGTCCTTTCAGGACGACGGCCTCGCCGAGTTTGGGGGACTGCGCCGGCGCCTCGATGGCGACCTCGAATTTGGGACGCTTGTATTCCTCCATCGAGATCGAGGTCGAGCCATGATTCCCTTCCTCGATCGTCATGCGCCCGGTGACGCGGCCCTTCGGCGCGGTGAAGGACCCGCTGAACCCGCCACGGGCGTTGGTCATCACCTCGACCGCCCCGACTTCTTCGCCGTTGACGTCGCGGAGCCGGATCGTGAGGCTTTTGTCAGGCAGGGTTCGGTAGTCGTTCTCCTTCGTGTCGGCGTGAAAGTGGATCCCCTTGAAGCGGATCGTCTGTCCGGGGCGGTAGATCGAGCGGTCGGTAAAGAGTTGCGTGCGCACGGGATCGATTCCGCCCCGCTCGCGCCAGAGGTGCATCTGGGTGCTCGCGATTGCCGCGTCGCCGTGTTTCGCGAGAAACAGCACGGGACGGTCCTTCGCCTTCTCCTCGAAGAAGCCCATCGCATCGGTCTTCTGGTTGATCGACTCCCGGCCCCAGCGACCGTCGTTGTCGAGGAACCAGACTTCGATGGTGGCTCCGGCGACGGGTTCGCCGCTCAGGGCATCGAGCACGAAGCCCTCCGCCCCGTCCGGTGACTGGCGGGTGACGAGAGCGAGGGGCGACACCCAGACCGTCGTCGCCGAGAGCAGGTTGTCCTCGGTCGCGAAGCCTGCCCCGGCGCTGACGAGGAGCAGGTAAAAGCCCGGCGTTTGATTGGCCGGAGCGGGAACCCGGACGGTGCGCTGTCGGTAGTCCTCTGTTTTCTCCAGCTCGTTCTTCCATGAGGCGGCCGGTTCCTCTTTGAGGGCCGCCAGAATCGCCTCGCGGCTGACGTTTTCCGGTGTTTCCCAACGTTGCCCGGAGAGGGTCCACTCGCGCGGCACGAGGCGGAAGTGGACGGCCCCGAGGTTGCGGTAGGTGAGCTCGATCTCCGGTCCGGCAGCGTTCCACACCTGCTCGGTGCCGATCTGGAGTTCGCGGGATTCGATCTGCTTCACGAGATTGCGGCAGGCGACCGAAAAAACCGAATCGGGATGACGCTCCGCCGCGGCCAGGGCGAGGCGACGGGCTTCCACGAACTCCTCCGCTCGGTGGAGACGCGAGGCGAGGGCCGCGGCGACGGGCACTCCGGCCTCGTTCGCCTCGTGGGTGGCGAGAAGGGCGGTCAACTGCCCGCGGGCCCGTGCGTCGGTCTTGTCACCGGTCGCTTCGCTTGCGGCCCATTCAATGCGATCGAGATCCACGAGAACGCGGGCCGAAGCATCGGCGTCGTCGAGGTGGAAACGCAGCAGATCCTGATACAGGAGGATCGCCCGCAGCTTCGGCGAACCCGAGTCGGAGGTCGCCGGTTTCCAAGCGAGGAATTCGGTCATCGTGCCGAGGGCGGGCGAGTCCGCGTCGAAGACAAAGGCATCCTGCGGCGCCGCCCCGGCTTGCTCGGCGGCGGTGTAAAAAGCGAGCGCCTCATGGGCGAGGAAATCGTAGAGGGTCGGTCGGAAACGGTCCGGCACGTTGCCCTTTTCCAGCAAGGCATCGTAGTCGGCGATCGGGATTTTCCGCAGCACTTCCGTGCTTTCGAGGGCCGACCGGTAGCGGGCATCGATCTCGGTGAAGAGGCGCGGAAGGTCCCAGGTCTGGAAATCCTCGCCCGGCGCTTCGGTCGTGGTGGTGCGTTGGAGGATGCGCCAGCGGTTTTGCTCGAAGTAACTCCAGTAGGCGTCGGCGAGGAGGGTCTGCAGGATCGGCTTGATTTCGCCCGGAGCATCGGCGAGCGCGCTCTGGTAGCGGGTGATGCGTTCTTCGGGCTGGTTCCCCTGGATCTGCGTCTCCGCGAAAATGCGGTAGGCGACCGCCTTGGCGACTTCGGGCCACGCCTTCCCGGCCTTCGCGGCCGCTTCGATGGTGGCGAGCACTTCGATGGCCGACTGGGGCAGGGCCCCGGCGAGATGATCCTCCACCTGCTTCCATTCGGCGTCGCGGGGAGCGGCGGAGGAGATCATGGGGAAAAGCATCAAAACCAGGGCGAGGCGGACGGGGGCGAGACGGGACAGGCTCATGCACCACCTTAAACGGGCGAACCGGAGGAACGAAGTCAGAAAATTGTAAAGAATGAGGAGGTGGATTTAGTCGAACAGCCGCATGGCGTGCGAAAGGGGGACGGCACGGGCCCGGTCGACGAGAGCGTATTCGCGTTCACCGGGATAGACCACGATGAGTTCGTTGAGAGCGAGATCCTCCATCGCGATGCGCATGGATCGCGTCAGGCGCGGAGCATCTTGAAACTTGATCTCGACACCCAGACGGCGGTTGGGAAAAAACAGGTCGAGTTCCGAACCGCTGTGAATGGCATAAAAATAGGCCTCCTCACCCGGGTGGGAACGCAGGATTTGCTCCAGGGCAAAACCTTCCCACGACGCTCCGAGTTTCGGGTGGGTGAGCAGGTTGGCATGGGACTCGATTCCCTGGAGCGCGTGGAAGACGCCACTGTCACGGAAGTAGATCTTGGGAGTTTTGACGAGTCGTTTACCGACATTGGCATGCCATGGGAGGAGGCGTCGGATCATGAACGTCTGCTCAAGGGCGTCGAGATAATGGCGGGCCGTCGTGGGGGATATCCCCATGGCTGCGGCGATCTCGTTTCCGTTCCAGAGCTGGCCGTGATAGTGGGCCAGCATTGTCCAAAAGCGTCCCATCGCGGCGGGGGACATGCGAAACCCCAGCGCCGCCAGATCCCGTTCGAGAAAGGTCCGGATGAAGTTTCTCCGCCAGGCGAAACTGTCCTTCCCGGATGCGGCGAGATAAGAACGAGGGAACCCTCCCCGTAGCCAAAGGCGCTCGCGCGAACCTTCTTCCAACTCGGACAGTTGGAACCCGCCCATTTCGATGATCTCGACCCGTCCGGGGAGCGACTCGGAAGCTTGGTGCGACAATTCGGGTGATGCGCTTCCCAGAATCAGGAAGGTGGCGGGCTGTCCTTCGCGGTCGGCCAAAACCCGGAGCACCGGAAACAGGTTCGGAACCCGCTGGGCCTCATCGATCACGACGAGCCCCTCGAGACGCGACAGGACACTCATGGGTTGCTCGAGGAGGAAGGCGGTGGTGGGGTCCTCCAGGTCGAAATAGCCGGAAGTGTAAGGAGTCGCCAATTGCCTGGCGAGGGTCGTTTTTCCGCATTGGCGTGGCCCGATCAATGCGACGGCAGGATTCCTCATCAAGGCGACACGAATGAGTTGTAGATAAACTTCGCGGGCAATAATAGTTGAAATACTCCAATTAAGATGGAGGATTTCAAGTAAAATGCAAGAAAGTCGAGGTTGGACTCCGATCTTGTCCGGACCCCGGTCTTTCCCTACAAGGCCCGCAGTTCCGCGAGCATCTCGAGGAGTTGTTTCGTCAGGACCACCGAGGAGTCCTTCTCGAACTTCGAGGTCCCGATCCAGGTTTCGTAGCCGCCGAGTTCGTGCTGGTGTGGCGGTGGCAGATAACCGTAGCCGCCGTTGGCCAGCGAGATCGTGAAGGTGTGGGGAAAGGGACTCTTCTCCTTGATCTCGAGTCCGATCTCGACGAGCACCTCGAAGGGGAGGGATACGATCGCCTGCTCGCCGATGCGGATCGCCTGGAGGAGGACTTTTTCGGTTTTGTCAGGCTCGGAGTATTCAACCGTGGCGTTGGCATACTGGATCGCCTTGTCGTGGAGCGTGGCGCGGTCCGCCTTGGGCAGCTTGAGGAGGCGCAGGGCGTGCTCGACTTCCTCGACGCTCATGTTGCGATACTTCAACTCGACCTCGCGCTGCCGCATCGCGATGAGCGGATTCCCGTCGTAGGTCCCGATCTTGCGCACCGCCCGCCACGCCGCGTCGGCGGTCTTCGCGGCGACGATGCGGACCTGCTCGAAGGGCGCGCGCGGCGGACGTTTGCCCTCGAAGTCGATGTTGTTGATGTCGCCGCTCGTTCCGTTCGTCATGAAGGCCACGAAGTTCGCGGGCGGATTCGAACCGCCGATGCGGTGGGGCATGATGCGGGCGAATTCGCCGTAGTAGTCCGCCGAAGCCATCCCGATCTCCTTGCCCTTTTCATCGCGGACCGTGGGGATGCCGCCGACGTAGTGGAGCGAATAATTCGCGATGAGCCCGAGCGGGCGGCGTTTCCGGGTCCGCACATCGACGATGCAGACTTCGGGATCGGTCGGGCCGGCCGGCTTGAGAAGACGGTCGCGCCCCGGGTTCGTCGCGACCTGGTCGATTTTTCCGAAGGGATTGGGCTCCATCGTCCCGGGCTTGAGGTGCCAGCGACGGTTGTGGACCTCGTCGGGTTCCTCATCGGAGGCATAACCGACCTCGGCCGGTTCGAGGGCTTCGATCGCCTTGATCAGAGCCTCGACCATTCCGTCGCGACGCCGCTTCTCATAGGCGATGCGGCCCTCGTTCGTGTCGCCACCCTTTGGCGCCGTGTGGGTGTGGGTGCCGCTGATGAGCATTTCCCCGACCTTCCATCCGGTCTTCGCCGCGACCTCGGCCTTGGCCGAGTCGGTCGTCTCGCGTGAGACGCCGATGTCATCGATCAGGGCAATGACGGCGCGGCCCGTCCCGTTTTCCAGGGCCACCGCGCGGACGTGGAGCGGGTCGTGAACGTAGGTCGACGATCCCGATCGCAGGGTGATGGGAAACACCGTCGGGGAAATGTCGATCTCGGCCGCGCCCGCACGAAGACCGGCGGGTTTGGCTTCCTGCGAGAGCAGATGGAGGTGGGTCAGACCGAGGAAAAGGGCGGGGAGAAGGAGCCGGGTCATTCCCTCAGGATAGCGAAGGACTGGGTGCGGAACAGCCCGTGATTGCGTTCAGAACCGGTCTCACGCCTCCGGATTCTGAAAACGCCCGGCGCTTTTGAGACGTTCCCGAAGGTCGAGCAAGACTTCTCCAAGGGCCTTCAGATCCGTCGCCGTCAAGTGCGGCTTCAATTGCAGGAGAAGCTGTTCATCGGTGACCGAGACCAACCTGAGGAGCTGCAGGATGTCTGTTTCATAGAGGTCAGCCCGCTCGATCTGTCCCTGACGGTAAAGGGAGGGGAGGGCAAAGAGTTTCAAGAGGATGATTCCTTCCGGAGTCGCGCATTGCAGGGTGGTATGCAGGAACGGCCGGGGTGCCGCGTGCCGTTTCGCAACCTCGGCGAAGAGTGGATTGGTCGTGAAGAGCAAATCGACGCGGAGAGGACCGCAATCGCCCGTTCCAAACCACTCGTTCTTCTCGCGCAGGGTGAAGTCCGGGAGGCGCGGCAGATCCTGCACCGCGATGATCAAATCGATGTCCCGTGTGTTTCTTCCATCCACGTATTGAAGCAGGGCGAGTCCGCCGACGAGAACGTGAGGAAATCCATCATCGGTAAGGGCATGGATGAGACGTTCCGTCTGGGCGAGAAGCGCTTCCTCATTCATGGCGGTTGGCTGCGATTGGACCAGAGCATCCCGGAGTATCGCACCCAAATCATCCCTCCGCCGTAGCGACGGGGCAGACGGGGGAACCGGAGAGGGAATCATCACTGCGATTATACTCCTTGTTCGGTTGAGTGGCAATGCGGTTCAGCGTCCCTCGCACTTTCGCCGGAACTCCCCCGGCGTCATCCCGAATCGCTCCCGGTAGGCCGTTTGCAGGTAGTGCGCGTGGGTGAATCCGGTCTGCTCGGCGATGAGGTCGATGGTCAGATCCGTGGCCCGGAGAAGGCGGTTCACCTCGCGGAACCGGACGCGGAGCAGCTCGTCCTTCGGAGTCCGGCCGAGGGCGGCTTTCATGCGCCGTTCGAGGGTGCTGCGGGAGACGCCGAGTTCGTCGCAGAGATCGGCGACGCTCAGCCCGGTGAGGGCCCGTTCCCGGATCAAACGCGCGGCCCGCAGCACCACGGGATCCTCGATCACGAATTCGTCCGACGACGCGCGCACTTCGATGCCCTTCGGCGGCACGAGAATGGGGCGACCGTCGTCCTTTTCCCCGCGCATGAGCCGGTCGAGCCGTTCCGCCGCCTTCCAGCCGACGGTGAGACCGTCGAAACGAACGCTCGTCAGGGCGGGGGAGGCGAATTCGCAAAGGGTTTCCTCGTTCTCACACCCGACCACGGCCACCTCTTCCGGGACGGCGATGGCGGCGCGGCGGCAGGCGTCGAGGAGGCGGACGGCGAGCTGGTCGTTCGCCGCGAAGATGCCGACCGGCTTTTCGAGCGATTCGAGCCAACGCATGAGCCGCTTCTGGTGGGATTCCCAGTCGCGCGGCGTCGACTCGCCCTGCGCCGGGAGGAGGGTGCAGTCCGATCCGGCCTCCTTCACTCGGGAGACGAATTTGCTGACCCGTTCCCGGAAAAACGCCTCCGTATCGAGGGTGTAGGCGGCGAAGCGGCGGTAGCCACGGTTCAGGAAGTGCTCGGCCACCGTCTGACCAATGAGGGCGTTGTCCATCCCGATGAAGGGGAGGCCTGGCGTGTGTTTGGTGGAGCGCAGTTCCACCGTCGGCACGCCCGCCTTCAGGATCGCCTTGGCCATTTCGCTGCTTTGGGTTCTCGTAAGGATACCGTCTCCATCCCATCCGGCAAGCCATGGCGGCACCGAGGATTCGAAGGCCCGCAACTCGAGGAAGGTCGACCAGGTTCCGTGACTCTGGAGGTAGCGCGAGACGCCGGAGAGCAAGTCGCGGGTGTAGCTCCGGGTCGTCTCGACGAGGATCGCGACCCGTTTCAACGGAGTTTTGGATGGGAATTTCAAGGTGACGAAAAACCTGAGTATTTCTGAAGGATAAGGGGAGTGACATTCCTGTCAAATCCGCTATCGTCGGTCCATGTCAGACTTCATTGGAAAAGCCCTCATCGTCGTTGGTGACGCCACCGAGACCGTCGATACCCTCTACCCCTTCTACCGTCTCCAGGAGGCGAAGATCCAACCCGTCGTGATCGCGCCGGAGAAACGGATCTACCAGATGGTGATGCACGAGGTTCGTCCCGGATGGACGATTACCCGCGAATGGGAGGGCTACCAGATCAAGGCCGACCTCGCTTTCTCCGAAGTCAATCCCGAGGAGTATCTGGGCATTCTTTTCTCCGGCGGCCGCGCTCCCGAATACATCCGCGAGGACGAGGACCTCATCCGCATGACCCAGTGGTTCTTCGACCGGAACAAACCCTGCGCCAGCGTCTGCCACGGTGTCGAGATCCCGGCGCGCGCCGACCGGGTCCGCGGGCGGCGCATGGCCACGGTGGCGAAGTGCAAGTTCGACCTCGAGATCTGCGGCGGCATTTATGTGAACGAGCCCTGCGTCATCGACGGCAATCTCGTCTCCGGCCGCACCTTCCATGACAACGGCCACTACGTGGGTCCGTGGATCGAGATGCTCGAGGAGGAAGCCGCGAAGCGGTCCTGACAAACCACCCAAAGTCCAACCCCCGATTCCATGAACCGACGCGACGCCTGCCGGATGATCGGCTCAACCCTGCTCGTTCCCTCCGCGATCCGCGCGGCGGAGGCCGGGGATTTCAAAATCCGTTACGTGCTCTCTTCGGCGATGTATGGCGACATGCCCGTCGACACGGTGCTCGGCGAGGTGAAGAAGGGGGGTGCCGAATCCGTCGACATCTGGCGGAAGGTCCATGCGACCCAGCGCGAGCAGATCATGGAGATGGGCGACGAGGCGTTCCAGGCGCTGCTGAAAAAGCACGGCGTGCCGATGTCGGTCTCGACCTGTTACCCGCTCGGACCCTTCAAGCAGGACGACGAACTCCGCTGGGTGAAGAAGAACGGCGGCGCCATGACGGTCTGCGGCTCGGGGAAAATGGGCGACGCCGATGTCTCGGGCGCGGAGGCCAAGGCGCAGGTCACGGCCTTCTTTGAAAAGCTGAAGCCGCATTACGAACTCGCCGAGGAACTCGGCGTGACGATGGCGATCGAGAACCACAAGAGTTCGATGTTGTCCTCGCCGGATTCGATCCGCTACTTTGCCGACCTGAATCCCTCGAAGGCTGTCGGCATCGCCTTTGCACCGCATCATTTGCACGACGCCGTCGACCAGATCCCCGCCTTGATCCGCCATTGCGGCAAGGCGAACCTGCCCTTCATCTACTTCCAGGAACACCACCCTTCCTCGAAGCAGCAGATGCCGAAGGAGGAGGAATTGAAGCAGCTCCCCGGTTTCGGTTCGCTCGACTACGTGCCGATCGTGGCGGCGCTCAAGGAAATCGGTTTCGACGGCCTCGCCGAGATTTTCATGCATCCGACCCCGCGGGGCATCCCGGTGTTGCCGACCGCTGGCGAGATCACGGCGAAGATAAACGAGTCGAGGCAATACATCGGAAAGTGTCTCGCGAACGCATGAGGGGCCCGCAATTCACGGAGACCGCTGTAGCCGGGGTCATTGACCCCGGAATCCGCGCCCAACCCGGCCTCACTGAGGCCGGCTACAGGGGCATGTCTGTGATTCTACCCTGTTTGGTGCTTTTCTTTCTGCCGCTCTTTTCCGCGCAAGCCGCGCCTCACGTCGTCGGCTACGAGCGTTTCCACTCCGGAAAGCCAACGGTCGAAGGCGGCGCCATCCTCTTCTCCGAACTTGGCTGCGCGAGTTGCCACGGCGGCTCCGCTGTTGTTGTGCCGCGGAAAGGGCCGAATCTGGTCGATCTCGCCAAACGCGTCGATCGCGATTGGCTCGCCGCGTTTCTGCGCGATCCGGAATCGGGCCGTCAGGGATCGAACATGCCTGCGATGGTCCATGGGCTCGCCGATCCTGACATTGACGCCATTCTCTCCTACCTCGGCACCCTCGGGAAGAACGGCAATCTCAAGGTGCCCAAGCACGCCAACGCGGAGCGGGGCAGCGCGCTCTATCACGAGAAGGGCTGCGTCGCCTGTCACGCGCCGACGCCGGATTTCCATCCGCCGCATGCACCGGCCGACCTGAAGGTCTCGCCACTCGCGATCGCGCATCCCGATCTCGGCAGGAAGACGAGCTTCGCGGCCTTGATGGCCTTTCTCGATTCGCCCTCGGCCTGGCGCCCCGACGGTCGCATGCCGCATGTCGTTCTCGAAGGACAAGACTCCGCCGATCTCGCGGCGCATCTCCTCGACTTCCAGGATTCGGACCCTGGCAATGCCAAAACGCTCAAGCCGTGGCCGAAGGCGAAGCCGGAATCGGTCGCGAAAGGCAAGGAACTCGTCACAAGATTGAACTGCGCCGCATGCCACACGATCCCGGGCGAAAAAGCGGCCGGGATCCGTCCGCTCGCGACGGGGGCGAATCCGGCCCGTGGATGTCTCTCCGCGGATCCCGTCGCCGGACTTCCGCATTATGAACTCACCCAGGGACAGCACGAGTCGTTGCGTGCATTCCTCGCCGGCCCACGTCCATCGGACGACACGGATGGAAAACTCACTCTCGCGGCGATGAACTGCTACGCCTGTCACGATCGCGACGGGATCGGAGGACCGACGCCGGAGACGAATCCCTTCTTTGTGGGCGACGAAGCCCTCGGCGACTCGGGGAGGTTGGCTCCTCCGCTGACCGGGATCGGTCACAAATTGCAGCAATCGTGGCTCGAAGGGGTTTTTGCCGGAGCCGGGGGCAGCCGTGTGCGCAGCTACGTGAAAACCCGGATGCCGAATTACCCGGCCCATGCCAAGACGCTCGCCGCGTGGTTGGCGAAGATCGATGCCGAACCGGACGCGAAGCCGCTCGTCGAACATCCCGGGGATCTCGAGGCGGGACGCAAACTCCTCGGCATCGTCGGCGGCACGAACTGCATCACTTGCCACACCTGGGGCGAGCAACGTTCGCTCGGGATTCAGGCGCTCGACCTGAGTTCGTTGGATCAGCGTCTGCGCCCGGAATGGTTCCGCAGTTACTTGCTCAATCCGGCCGGATACCGCCCCGGCACGCTCATGCCGCCCTTGTGGCCGGGAGGCCAGGCGACGGTGAGGGATGTGCTGGGAGGCGATGCCGAGAGGCAGATCGCCGCGATCTGGTCCTTCATCGGCAAAGGCGAAGGGCTCCCCGAGGGCTTCCCCGACCGCACTTCGGGTCTCTACGAACTCGTCCCGACCGATCGCCCCATCCTACAGCGCACCTTCTTCGAGGGTAGCGGAACGAAGGCCATCCTCGTCGGATTCCCGGGGGGCATCAATCTCGCCTACGACGGCAGCGGTGCGCGTCCCGCAGTGGTCTGGCGCGGCGCCTTCTTTGACGCCTACCAGACTTGGTATTCGCGTCACGCGCCTTTTGAGAAACCTCTCGGCGAGGCCGTGACCGCGCTTCCGGAAACCGGGGCCGAGACGGGTCGTCGTTTTCTTGGTTACCGCCTTGATGCGGCGGGCAATCCCGTCTTTCTCTATAAGGACGGGGAACGCGAGGTGAACGAGGTGTTCACGGTTTCCGATGGCAAGCTCGTGCGGAGTTTGTCTTGGACCGACGGATCGGCTCCGGCGGTGACGCATCCGGACAATGTCGCCTTGGAAACCAAAGCGGAGGGAACCACCCTAACCTTCATCTATTCCTGGAAATGAGCCGATTTTTCCTGTTGCTCTCTCTGTTGATGGCGGTGCCGGGATTCGCCGGGGAGAACTACGAGGTCATCGAGATCCTCACGGCCAGTTCGCCGAGCGACTCGCGTTCGAAGGAATGGAAGCCCGGCGACTGGATCAGCCTCGAGGTCAGCGGGATGGAGTGGATCGGTCCCGACCGTCTCGCCGTCTCGATCCGGAAGGGCGAGGTCTGGTTTCTCGACGGCGTTCTTGCGAAGAAGCCCGCGGAGATCCGCTACACGCGTTTCGCGACCGGTCTCCACGAGCCGCTCGGTCTGCTGCGCGATGGCAGGGATCTCCTCGTCGCCCAGCGCGCCGAGATCACGCGGCTGCGCGACACGAATGGCGACGATATCGCCGACGATTACCTCACTGAAGCCGATGGGTGGGGCGTCACGGGGAACTACCACGAGTATGTCTACGGTCCCGAGGAGGACGGGAAGGGGAACCGCTGGGTGACCCTCAACCTCGGCATGGGCGACCTTTCCGATAACACGAAAGGTTGGAAAGGCTGGGGAGGCATCATCGGGAAGGACGGACGTTTCCAACCGAAGTCACTCGGGATGCGCTCTCCCTCGGGCCTAGGGGCGAATCTCGAGGGCGAGATGTTTTTTTCCGACCAGCAGGGCACCTGGATCCCCGCGACCCCGATCCACCATTTGCGGCCGGGGGTGTTCTACGGCAACCAGGAATCGATCGAGTCGCTGAAGTCGCCCGAGCCCCCCTTCCGCATGGCGGTGATTCCGAAGCCGAACCAACCGTATCCCAAGGCGCTCGCGGAAGCGCCGCAATTCGTCGCGCCGGTCGTCTGGCTGCCCTACAACAAGATGGGACGCAGCGCGACCGACATCCAGGTGATCGACCAAGGCGGGAAGTTCGGTCCCTTCGACGGACAGTTGCTTGTCGGAGAGTTCACGAATGCCGCGGTAAACCGCGTCTTTCTCGAGAAGGTCGGCGGAGAATACCAGGGGGCGTGTTTTCCCTTCCTCGGGGGCTTTCCGGCGGCGGTGGTGCGGCTTTGTTTCGCGCCCGATGGATCGCTCTTTGTCGGCATGACCAATCGCGGCTGGTCCTCGCTGGGGAACCGGTCCTACGGGCTTTCGCGGGTTCGACTGGAGAAGGTTCCCTTTGCGATCCTGGAAATGCGGGCGAAGCCCGACGGATTCGAGCTGGTCTTCACCGAAGCGGTGGATCCGGCTTCGCTGAAGGACGCCTTCGCGATGAGTTCGTTCACCTATCAGTATTCGTCGGCCTATGGTGGCGAGGAGATCGAGACGACGGAACTGGAGGTGAAGTCGGCGACGGTTTCGGAGGATGAGATGATTGTCAGGCTCGTCGTCGGTGGATTGAAGCCTCTTTACGTCCATGAGCTGCGCACGACGGGGGTGAAATCGGTCTCGGGCCGTTCGCTCGATCATCCCAAGGCGTGGTACACGCTCAACCGGATTCCGGAATGAAGGCGGGGCTTGACGGGCGACAGGAATGTCGCCCCTCCGTGGCGACAAGGGTCAACCTCAAGGAGGGCGGACATTCCTGTCCGCCGTTTTGGGCCGTGTTGATGCTGTTGATGATGGCATTGTCAGGCCGATCCGCCGAGCGTCCCAACATCGTCTACATCATTTCCGACGACCAAACCTGGTCCGACTATGGATTCATGGGCAACGAGTCCGTGCACACGCCGAATCTCGACCGCCTCGCCGCGCAATCGGCCCGTTTTCCGAACGGTTACCTCACCACGAGCGTCTGTCGCCCTTCCCTCGTCACCCTGATGACGGGCCTGTATCCGCACCAGCACCTTGTCCATTTCAACCACGGTCCTCCCGGGAACGCGGACTTCAACCGCATCGCCACGGCGGAGGAATACGTCGAGACGCGCAGTCCCGAGTTCGAACTGATCCGGCGCGTCCCGACCCTGCCACGCCTCCTCGCCGAGGCGGGATACCGTTGCCTCCAGACCGGCAAGTTCTGGGAGGGGCATTGGCGCAACGGCGGTTTCACCGAGGGCATGACCACCTTCACGGGGCCTCCCGCCTCGCAAACCTATGGGGGAGGTCGCAGGCTTCCAGGCGGCGAGATCGTCGCGCATGGCAACGGCGACCACGGCCTCGCGATCGGACGCGAAACGATGGAGCCGATCGAGACGTTCATCCTCGACTGCGAGGCGGAGAAAACGCCCTGGCTCGTCTGGTATGCGCCCTACCTGCCGCACCAGCCGCACGATTCGCCGGAGCGTTACTACGACATCGCGAAACAACGGCCCGGTGTCGAGCCGCACGAACTGCCCTACTACGCCTCGATCGTCCAGTTCGACGAGACGGTGGGTCGGTTGATCAATTTCGTGGAGACGAACAGCGATCCGGCAAACACGATCTTCGTCTTTGTCGCCGACAATGGCTGGAGTCCGTCGAAGAAGCCCGAGAAATCGCGCCCCGAGGAATTCGCCCACACCAGGACGAGCAAGCGCGCCCCCTTCGACGAGGGAGTGCGCAGTCCCATTTTGATCCGATGGGACGGCAAGGTCGTGCCCGCGACCCATCCCGAACTCGTCAGCAGCATCGACATCGTCCCGACCCTGCTCAGGGCGGCGGGTTTTGGGGGGACGGCACGGGAGGGCATGCCGGGTGTGGATTTGTTAGGCGACCGAGACCGTGACCGCGCCGTCTTCGGCGAGATCTATCCGGGTGATGCCGCAGTCCTCGGTCGCCCGGAGAAGGAGATCGCCTATCGGTGGGTGAGGAAGGGGGACTACAAGCTGATCGTGCCCCAAGGCGAGGCTCCCTGGGAAGGGTTTCTCGACGGCGAGGCCCTCTACAACGTGGCGGAGGATCCGGGAGAAGAGCAGAACCGGATCGGCGAGGCGGGGATGGCGGCGGTGGCCGGGGAGCTTCGCGGCAGGTTGAAGGCGTGGTGGCCGTTTTGATTGAAGCGCTCGTGACGAACCGGTCTTCGTGGCGCGATGGGACCGGTTCCGGAACGGCGGCGGTCTGAAAACCGCTGCTCCGTCTTCCGTCGCCCCTTCGCTTTTCCGGATCCGGTCGGACTGAAGGGGGCAGAAGTGCTCCGAGCCGACGTTCCGCCATGAAACGGTGGGAGAACCGTTTCATGGGCTTTCACGATTCCAACTCCCTCACCGAGGAATGGGGCTCAGAGTCCTTCGGCGACAACGATCATCCGGTAAACCGCTCCTCATTTCTCCGCTTCCCCGAGCCGCTTCTCAAACTCCGCGTTCTCCGGCTCGAGGTCGAGGGCTTTCCGGAAGTAGTCGGCGGCGATTTCCTTTTCGTCCAGCTTCATCAGGGTCTGGCCGATGTGATCGTAGATCACCGGGTCGGGCTCCTCGATGAGTCGCTCCGCTTTCTTCAGGTCGGCGAGGGCACGGGGGTAGTCGCCCTTGCGGAAATGCCACCAACCGAGAGTGTCGGCGATGGCTCCATTGTCAGGACTGAGGGTGATCGCCTCGCGGGCCATCTCGCCGGCTTCGTCGAGGTTTTCATCGCGATCGGTCCAGAGATAGGCGAGATAGTTGAGGACGGTGGCGGTGAACTCCGGATCGGTTTCCTCCGGCTTGCCCGAACGGATTAGCGAGAGCGCCTTGCGGATCTGGGCGACGCCCTTCTCGTGATTTCCCGACTGCTCAAGGGCCGCCCCGTAGCGGAAGTGGAAGGACTCGTTGACGATGCCTGGGTCATTCTTGGCGATCGTGAGCGTCTTTTCGAACTGGGCCACCGCATCGGCCCAGCGTTCGAGTCGCGCGAGGGCGAAGGTGAGGAGGAAGGGAAAATCCGGAAGATCGGGGAATTGCTTGACCGCATCCTCGAGGAAGGGCACCGCCGCCTCGTGCTGTTCCGACTCGATCAGGGCGCGGGCGAGCGAAGCATACTGATCGGGCGATCCACCCTCGATCTCGAGCAGCTTGCGGAGCGTCGCGACGGCATCGGGAACGCGGTCGGCGCGCAGTTGCAGGGCGATGATGCGCTGGAGGAGTTCGACGTTTTTCGGATCCTTCTTCGCGATCTCCTCGAGGATCTGCAGGGCTCCTTCGCTGTCGCCCTGTGTCTCGAGTTCGTCGGCGAGACGGAGGCGTTTCGCGGTCCGTTCGGGATTCGGAGCGTCGCCGGACTTGGACTCCTCGGCCACGATAGGAAGGGCGAGGAGAAGAGCGAGGAATAGGGGCGGGAATCTCATGGAGGACATGACAAGATTACGACTGAGACGGGGAAGGGGAGGTGCCAAACGAAAATCGCCGTTCCCCGGGGTGGATGGGAGAACGGCGACCGTGATTCGTTCAAAGGGATTCAGGAATCAGTATTCCCGGTCCTTTTTGATGCCCGGCTCGGGGATCGCGTATTTCCCGTTGGCATCGGGCATGAGGGGAGAGTCGGAATCCATCGTCAGTTCCTTCACGTTGGCCGCCATGACGAATTCGCTGTTGAGCGCCTGGTCGTAGGTGATGACCTGGCCGGTATGGGCGGCCATCCGGCCCATCGAGGTGACCATGCTCGCGGCGACGCCGCGCTCGACCTCGTTGTAGGGCTTGTCCTCGCGGATCGCGTCGATGAGTTCCTCCCATTCGATGTCGTAGGGGTTGCCCTCGAGACTGGCACCGCGGTCGCCGGTCGGGAAGGACCAGAGCAGGTTGGAGGGGGTGCCCCGCCAGTTCAGGTCGATGTTCTGGTCCTTGTAGAGACGAGAGCGGGCCGGGACATGGCCGGCGGACGAGATCACCGCGGAGCCCTTCGTGCCGTGGGCGTAGGCGGCGAACTCCTGGTGGCAGCCCGGCATGTTGCGACCTTCGTAGAGGGCGATCGCGCCGTCCTTGAAGGTGTATTCCACGCTGTAGCTGTCGAAGTTCTGGTCGACGGCTTCGAGGACCTTGCCGTTGCGCTCGATCGTCTTGTAGTGGCGTCCGCCGAAGGCCTTCGCGGAAATGGGGAAGTCATTCTTGATCATGCACATCTCGTCGATGCCGTGGATGAAGAAGTCGCTGAAGGAACCGCCGCTGAGCCAGAGGAAGCTGTGGAAGTTCTTGATCTGATACATCAGTTCGCTCATCCCGGTCTCGTTCTTCGGGGTGAAGCAGGAACCGATCGCGCCCTGGGCACGGTAGCTGCGGAGGAAGGTGATGTCGCCGATGGCACCGTCGTCGATGCGCTTCTTGAGCTCGTTGCGGGACTTGCAGTGGCGGCACATCAGGCCGACGCCGACCTTGAGATTCTTCTCGACGGCCTTTTTGTTGATCTCAAGCAGCTTGCGGGCGGTGAAGCCGTCCGTCGTGAGCGGCTTCTCCATGAAGACGTGGAGTCCCTTCTCGACCGCGTATTCGAACATCGGCCAGCGGAAGGCGACGGGAGTCGTGAGGATGACGATGTCGCCCGCCTTCATCGAGTCCATCGCGTTGCGGTAGCCGTCGAAGCCGATGAAGCGGCGCTCCGGCGACACGTCGATCTTGTCCCCGATCTGGGGATCCTTCGAGAGGGTCTCGTGACTGCGCTTGAGGTTCTCCTCGAAGACATCGGCCATGGCGTGGAGCTTGAGCGGTCCGAGCGAGCCGGAGACGCTGAGGGCGTTTTTCACCGCACCGGTGCCCCGGCCGCCGCAGCCGACGAGGGAGAGCTTGATTTCCGAGTTCTCCTGCGCGTGGACGTGGGGGATGGCGATACCGGCGAGGACCGATGCACCCGCCACCGTCTTGATTGCGGAACGGCGGGAGCTGAGAGGGGAGTTTTCGTTTTCCGTCATGCGCCAATGTAGGCAGGAAGGTCAATCCGCGTCAACGCCCCATTCAAGGGATCCGGGGCTTCTTTCAGGGGCGGGCGATCCGAGCGTCGAGCCATGCGAGCGCCTCCTCGCGGCTCGAGTGCGTGCCGTCGAGTTGCAGGTCGTGTGCCTCGGTGAGGATTTCCCCGACCCCGGGTCCCGGCGACCAGCCGCGGGCGATGAGGTCCCCCCCGTTGACGAACCATTTCGGCAGGAGCGGCGCGTCGGCGAATTCCCGCTGCTTCCCGAGGAGGTATTCGTGATTGCCGAGCAGGCCGTTGCTGCCGAGGCAGTCGACCCGGTGCAACTCGAGTTCGTCCGCGAAATGATCGCGGGCCATGAAGCGCTTCAGCGTCGCCGTGCGCATCTTCGTGACGTCCTTGAACTGCATGTGGTGCGCCACCGCCGACACGACCGCGTCGATGACGGCGTTCGGGTAGCGGAGCCGCTTCAGGATTTCCCCCGTCATCTCCGCGCCGACTTTCTCATGGCCGTTGAAGCGGATCCGCCCTTCCGCCGGATCGAGGGAAGACGTCGCCGGTTTCGCGATGTCGTGGAAGAGCACCGAAAGCACGAGTGGCAGGCTCGACTCCGGAGGCAGGTGGGAGAGCATGAGACGGGTGTGCACGAAGACATCGCCCTCGGGATGGAATTGGGGCGGTTGTTCGCAGCCGCGCAGGGCGGGGATCTCGGGCAGGATCGACTCCATCAGACCGCTCGCAACGAGCAGGTCGAATCCGCGGACCCGGTCCGGGCTCAGCCAGATCTTGTCGAGTTCGTCGCGGATGCGCTCGGGGCTGATCGACGTGATGTGACCCGCGACCGCGCGGACCGCCTCCCAGGTGTGCTCCTCGATCTCGAAGCCAAGCAACGTCGCGAACCGCACCGCCCGGAGGAGGCGCAGGTAATCCTCGCGGAAACGGTCCTCGGCATGACCGATGGCGCGGAGGCGGCCCGCGGCGAGGTCCTCCCACCCACCGACGAAATCAATGACCTGTTCCCCGATCGGATCGAAAAACATGCCGTTGATCGTGAAATCGCGCCGCCGCGCGTCGGAGGCCGCGTCGGAAAAGGTGACCGAGGCGGGACGGCGTCCGTCGAGGTAATCGCCGTCCTCGCGAAAGGTGGCGATCTCGAAATGGTGACCGCCGCGCCTCACCAGCATGACGCCGAAATGGGCACCGATCGCGTCAGCTTTCGGATACCGTTTCTGGATTTCTTCCGGGCGGGCGCTCGTGGCGATATCATAGTCCTTCGGAACGACCCCGCGGAGCAGGTCTCGGACACAACCACCCGCGAAAAAGGCCTCGTGACCGGCGGCCCTCAATTCGCTCACGATGGAAGTCGCCCCGGCCCTCATCGCCGCGGCGTCTTGAATGTCGGAACCCATGGCTGGTTTGGATCAGGGCATTCGGATCCCGAGATCGGCGGCGGTGACGTTGCGGATCCCGCCCTCGGCCTGCATGTCGTCGAAATGCCACCATTCCGACTCGATGACGCGGAATCCCGCATTCTTCATCGCGGTTTGAAGCAGAGTGACACGTCGCGCGATCTCCGGATCGCCGCCTCGGTAGCGCGAGGCGGCCCGAGCGGAGAACTCGTCGAATTTCGACGGCATCGGCACCTCCCGTCCGTTGGGGCCGGCGAGGGTCAGGTCCACCGAAATCCCATAGCAGTGCCATGACAACCCCTTGCTCGGCGGCACCACGTAGCGCTCGTCGCGCACCGCATCCCACAGGGCCCGGTGCGCCTCCGGCGGACGCCACGCATCCCAGATCTTCAGGTAATAGCCGTGCGTCTTCAGCTCCTTCGCGACTCGTCGCAGCTTCTGGGCGGTCGCCTTGTGGATCAGGGCCGGCATCTCCGGCAGGTAAAGAGGCTTGTCCGCCGCCGAGTTGATTTTGTAGCGGAGGTCGATGAAGGCCTCCGGCACCGCCTCCTCGATCGGGACGAGATGGTAGCGCTTCGCCTTGCGGTAAATCTCCGCGTTCCCGTCACGCTGGAACAAGTTCGCCCCCCCCGTGAGGAGGGGGGCACAGCAGAGCAGGACGGTGAGGAACGAGGCGATCCGCGGCAATGGGTTCATGGGCATCGATAGGGTAAATCGATTCGGGACCGGCGCAATCAGGTTGTCCGCGGTCCTTGCCCGGGATTGGCACCCTCGTGAAATCGACTTGACCGAACCGTTTGCGGGCCTGTCTCTGGCGACCATTCCAAACGTATTCTCCCCGTGCCCGTCACCCCGACACTCACCAATCGCGAACTCTGCGCCCGCATCTGGACGCGGCTGCGGCCGTACCGCGGGCGTCTCTTCCTTTCGCTCGGGTTGCTCGTCTTCTCCGTGCCCTTCTTGAACTTCCACCCGCTCGTGTGGGGCTACGTCGCCGATGGCCTTGTCCGGAAGACGCTGACTCCCGCGACGCTCGGCGTCTGGCTCGTGGTGATGTTCGTCGCCTATCTCGTCGGCATCGGAGCCTCAGCGGTGCATGCCTACCTCATGGAAAAGACGGGACAGGCCGTCGTGCGGGATCTGCGCTGCGAACTCTTTGCGAAGTTCGAGACCCAGTCGATCGCCTACCACCGCGACACCAGCACCGGCGAACTCGTCACCCGCGTCACCAGTGATGTGGACGCGATGGAGGCCTCCGTCCTGCAGGGACTCACCAGCCTGCTCGAGGAGATCGTCACCTTCATCGTTGTCGCGGGGATGGTGCTCTGGATCAGCCCGGTCGTTGGAGCCGCATCGATCCTGCCGCTCGCTTTCGCCTTCATCTTCATCCGCAAATACAACCTCCGTGTGAAGTCCATTTACGAGGGCGTTCGGAAAAAACTCGGGCGAATCGGCTCCTTCGTGCAGGACCGTCTCGCCGGCGTTCAGGTGACGCAGTCCTTCGCCCGCGAGGAGGCCGAGAAGGCCGACTTCAACGAGCGCGCCGGACTCTTTTACGAGGCGAGCGTCAAAGCGAGCCGCCTCCGCAACACCTACTTCCCCATCGTCTCGATCTTCGGCTTCATCAACAACCTCGTCATGCTCGGGGTGGGATCCTGGCTCATCCTGAAAGGCAGCGATCTCTTCACCCTCGGGGCCTTGCTCGCCTATCGCGGATTCTGGTGGCGCTTGCAGAGCCCGATCCGCACCATCGCCCAGACCAGCGACATCCTCCAGCGCGCCCGCGCCGCCGCCCAGCGTGTCCTCGAGCTGCTCGAGGCCCCCGTCGCCGTCGCGGAGAAAGCCGAAACCCGGCCGTGGACCACCCCTCGGGGAAAGATCGAATTCCGCAAGGTCCATTTCCACTACCTGCCCGCGAAGCCCATCCTCCGCGAACTCGACTTCACGATCGGTGCCGGTGAATTCGTCGCCCTCGCCGGAGGCAGCGGTTCGGGCAAGAGCACCATCCTCAACCTCATTCCGCGCTTTTATGATGTCGTGTCAGGATCCGTTGAGCTCGATGGGACCGATGTAGGCGATCTTTCCTTTGCGGACCTTCGTGGAGGCATCGGCTACGTCGGGCAGGACAACTATCTCTTCGACGGCACCGTCGGCGAGAACCTGCGCTATGGCTGTCCCGACGCCAGCGAAGAGGATATCATCGCCGCGGCGCGCTCGGCGAATGCCCACGATTTCATCCTCGCCCTGCCCGATGGCTACGAGACCCGTGTCGGACAGAATGGCGTGAAGCTCTCCGGCGGCCAGCGACAGCGTCTCAGCCTCGCCCGCGCCTTTCTCACCGAGCCCGTCATCCTCCTCCTCGATGAACCGACCGCCAGCGTCGAGCCGGAGAGCGAGTCCCTCATCCACGATTCCATCCTGAAACGGACCCGCGAGGGAGTCGGCACGACCCTGCTCGTCACCCATCGCATCGATCTGCTGCGCCAGGCACCACGGATTTTGTTTTTGGAGGACGGTCGGCTCACCGGCGATGGGACCCACGAGGAACTGGTTGCGAAATGCCCCGGGTATGTCGATGCCTATCACCGATGGGAGGTGGAAGAGGTGGCCGGAAGACCGTAGATGGGCCGAGAAGGTGAGGCCATGCCAGCGGACTCGATGCGATCTTTTGATTCCGTGAATGGAACTCCCGCAACGACGGGGGAGAGCGCGCGACGATTACCCCCCGAAAGATCAAAGAAGCCCGGCTCGGCAAGGGTGGAGAAGATTCGCCGGTCACCTCCCTACGTTCACCCGAACTCCCATCCCCCTTCACCCATAAACCCCCTCAACCAGCTCCATCGCCTTGCGGTTCGGCAGAATCCCGAGCTCCATCTGGTTCATGACGTAGGCGAAGGAGAGGCCGTTTTCGGGATCGGCGAAGGCGTGGCTGCCGCCGGCGCCGGGTTGGCCGAAGGCGGTGAGGGAGGGGCCGAAGAGGGCGCGGTGTTTCCGGCCGTGGGCATCGAGGGGGGCGGCCTTGAAGCCGCCGGTGAAGGCGGTGGGGAGGAGGAGGGTGCGGTCGGGGACGCTGACCTGGAGCTGGCGGGCGGTGCGGACGACGCGGCCGGGGACGACCGGAATGGCGGACTGTCTTTGGGAAACGGCTTGTCGCACCGCGGGTTTTTCGGCATGGTCAGGTCTGACCGCCCGGCAGAGATCGCTGCGGGCGGGCCTACGAGCGAGTCCGGTCAGCAAGAAAACCAGAACCCATGCCGACAGTCTTCACCAAGGACGGATACCGTTTCTTCTTTTACAGCAACGATCACACCCCGATTCATGTCCATGTGCAGTATGCGGGCGGGGAAGCGGTCTTCGAGGTGGAGGGGGAGGTGGTCCTTCGTGAATCGGTCGGTCTCAAGACCAAGGAGCTGTCCAAGGCAGAGGACTTGGCAAGCGAGCACCGGGAGCTTATCATTCAAACCTGGCATGAACACTTTGATTGACACCCCAAGCTCCGCCCGTCACGTGGATGGACAGATCCTGGTGACGATGAACAGCGGATTCGAGTTTTCGTTCCCGTGTTCCGACTACCCGCGTCTGGCAGGGGCCTCGCCGGTGGAGCGTTCGAAGATCGAACTGTCTCCTCTCGGGATCCACTGGCCCGATCTCGACGAGGATCTGTCGATCGCGGGCCTGCTCCGGGCCCACGCGAAGCGTTGAGCGATGAGGATGGCAAGGCCTCGCCGGCCCGCGTCTCATCGTGGGCATCACCCTCACCCATAAACCCCCTCGACCAGCTCCATCGCCTTGCGGTTCGGCAGAATCCCAAGCTCCATCTGATTCATCACATACGCGAACGAGATCCCGTTTTCGGGATCGGCGAAGGCGTGGCTGCCGCCGGCGCCGGGTTGGCCGAAGGCGGTGAGGGAGGGGCCGAAGAGGGCGCGGTGTTTCCGGCCGCGGGCATCGAGCGGGTCGGCCTTGAAGCCGCCGGTGAAGGCGGTGGGGAGGAGGAGGGTGCGGTCGGGTCCGCTGACCTGGAGCTGGCGGGCGGTGCGGACGACGCGGCCGGGGAGGAGGGGGACGCCGTCGAGTTCGCCGTCGCGGGCGAGGATCTGGTAGAATTTGGCGAGGGCGCGGGCGGTGCCGATGCCGCCGAAGGCGGGGAGCCCGGCCTGAAGGTGCTCGAGCCGGTTGATCTCGCCGAGGGAGCGCATGCCGGCGGGTGAGGCGAAGGCGGCGTGGGCGAGGGAGTCGGGATTGACGATCTCGCGGTAGAAGGCGGTCTCCTCCTCGGAGGGGCGCTGGACTTTCGGCGGCACCATGGTGGCGAGGCGGTCGAGGACGCGGGCGGGAAAGTCGCCGATCCAGAAATCGAGCCCGAGGGGCTCGGCGAGGCGGGTTTTCCAGAAGTGGCCGAGGGGCACGCCGGCGACGCGGCGGACGATCTCGTCGAGGAGGTAGCCGAGGGTGCGGGGGTGGTAGCCGTGCCCGTCGCCGGGGGTCCAGTAGGGCCGCTGTCGCTCGAGGGCGGCGGCGACCTCGGCGTGGGAGAGGAGGGGGGGGCGGTTGTCGGGGGAGAGGCCGGGGAGTCCGGCCTGGTGGGAGAGGAGCTGGACGAAGCTGAGTTTGCCGCCGTGGGCGGCGAGGAGGGCGGGCCAGACTTTGGCGACGGGATCGTGGGGGGAGAGGCCGGCGGTCTCGAGGGCGAGGAGGAAGGCGATGGCGGCGGGTCCCTTGGTGGCGGACCAGACGGGGGCGAGGGTGTCGGGGGTCCAGGGCTCGGTGCGGCGTGGATCGCGCCACCCGTGGGCGAGGGAGAGGATCTCGACGCCGTCGTGCCACACGGAGAGGGAAGCGCCGAGCTCGCCACGCTCGGAGAAGTTGCGGTGGAAGGCTTCCTCGACGGCGGCGGGGTTCATGGGCTCGGGGGCGGAGAGGTGGAGGGCGGATTTACAGGAGGGGACGGCGGCTTGCGCTTGGAGTGAAGAAGGGGAGGCCCACGGAATACACGGAATTCACGGAAAAGTTTGGGGTGGCATGAATCACGCCTGAGTCTTGAAGGATGGGAGGACGGAGTTTCATGGATGGCTTTGGTTCCGTGAATTCCGTGTGTTCCGTGGGCCGCTTTCCCCGGAATCCGGTTCCCCTCACTTTCCTCCGATTCCCGACCTCACAGGGACTCGGCGAGGGGGGAGAGGTCGGGATCGGCGAGGGCGCGGTCGCGGAAGGTGCGGTCCATCTCGATGGAAAGCCGCAGCCAGGTGAGGGCGGCCTGGTCCTTGCCGAGGGCGAGTTCGTAGCAGGCGAGGTTGTAGAAATAGACGGGCTCGTCGCGGAGGGTCTCGGGCCCGGACTGGAGGAGCTCGATGGCGTCCTCGGTGCGGCCGAGGGCGTGGAGACAAAAGGCGCCCTGGATGAAGCCGGCGTGGTTCTCGGGATGAAGGCTGCAGAGAATGCCGCAGAGGGCGAGGGCCTCCTCGGTGCGGCCCTCGTCGAGGCGGATGACGATGCGGAACTCGCGGGCGTCGGGATGGTCGCGCTTGTCGGGGGGAAGGAGGTCGATCTCCTGCCAGGCTTCCTCGTACATGGCGAGGTCGAGGTAACCGCGGGCGCGGTCGAGCCAATAGGGTTCGGTCATGGAATGGGACAGGCCAGAAATGACGCGTCCGCGGGGGACTTTGTCAATCGGGGCGCGTCCCGGCAGACCAGCCGCGGAGGGCCTCGAGGAATCTCGCCTCGGCGGCGGGATCGCGCGGTCCGCCGGCGTAGGTGATGTGGTAGTGATAGGCGACGGCTTCGCCGGCGGCGGGGGGGAGGCCCTGGCACTCGTCGAGTCGGGCGAGGAGTTCTCGCCAGGTCTGGCCGGGGCGGCGGCGCCACCCGAGCGATTCGGCGATGCGGGCGAGTTCGAGGAGGAAATCGGGCGGACGGGTGCCGCCGGAGGGATCGAGTCCGCCGGAGTGACGGCCGGGCCCTCCGGACTCGCGCCGGCGGACGAGGAGTCGCCAGAGGCCGCCGAGGAGGCCGAGCCCGGCGGCGGTGGCGAGGAAGAAGTGGGTGGAAAACCAGGCGACGAGATCGGCGACGAAGACGGCGAATTCATTCCGCCGCCGCACGGTCGTGGGATCGAACTCGGAGAAGTCGTGGAACTCGGTCTCGACCATGGCGGGCAGGGCGGAGGCGGAGGGGAGGCGCGGCGCGGCATTCGGGACGACGGGGGTGGTGTCGAAGATTTTCCACTGCTGGTCGGGGGTGAGGACCTCGGCCCAGGCGTGGAAGTCGCTGTCGCGGAAGGCGAAGAGGCGTTGCCCGGCGTCGGTGATGCCTCCGGCGTATCCGTAGGCGACGCGCGAGGGGATGCCGAGGCCGCGCAGCATCAGGACGGTGGCGGCGGCGTAGTGCTCGCAATGGCCGTGCCCGTTTCCAAAGAGGAACTCGGCGAGGGGGCTGCTGTCATCGGGGGTGGTGAAGTGGAGGGAGTAATGGGCCTGTCCGGCGAGGTAGGCGCGGATGGAGGCGAGCGGGTCGTCGCCGGAAAAGGTGGCGCAGAGGGCGCGGACGCGGGCGGCGAGGGGGGACGGGGGCAACTGCAGGTAGATCGCGGGGATCTCGGCGGTGCGGGCGGCGCGGAGTTCGCCGGGGCGGACCTCGAGGGGGGCGGGCGATCCGGTGGAGGCGGTGTAGCGGATGCGCTGGATCTCGTCGGCGGGGGAGAACTGATACCAGTCGTCGGCGAACTCGTAGACGGATTCGCTGAAGAGGCCGGTGGCATTCCCGGCGAGGGGGAGGTGGCTGATGGATTTCCGGTCGATGAAGTAGGTGTGGAGCCGCGCGGGGTCGGACTGGCTGGCGGGATCGTGCGCGGGATCGAGGGTGATGAGGCGGTCCTCCTCGCCGTCGTCCTGGTCGTAGAGCCAGCGCCCGCTGCGGATGGGGGAGAGGACTTCGTCGCTTTCGAACAGGGCGAGGGTGGAGCTGCGCAGGTAGAGCGGGGTGCCGGCCCAGGTCCGGTAGAGGGCGGGGGAATGGGCCTTCACCCGGACGAGGATCTCGCGCCGGAACCGGACGTCGACATCGCGCGGGATTTTCCGCGAGGCGCCGTCGCCGAGGGGACCGTTCCCATCGAGCTCGGGGGCGCGCGGGGCGAGGGCGTCGAGCCGCGTGTCGTCGCGGTCGGTGAACCAGGGTCGCAGGGTGTCGGTCGCGGCGATCGAGCCGAGGACGAGGGCGGTGAGGAGGAGGCTGGCGGGCAGGGTGGCGAAGGGGAGCCGCCTCGGCAGGGGCCACGAGGGCAGGACGAGGTGGGTGCCCCAGAGGGCGAGAGGCAGGGCGGCGACGGGATGCGCCTCCCACGGGCCGAAATCATAGAGCACGGTGCCGGCGGAGGTGGCGAGGAGGATGAGGCCGCCGCCGACTCCGGCGAAGGCGCGTACGATCGCGGCGAGGTCGCCGGCATTTCCCGCGGCGGCGGGTCTGAGGAATCGGTCGGCGGAGGCCCACCAGAGCAGGCCGAGTCCGGCATGATAGGCCGCGGGCATGTCGGCCCGCATGACGAGGGCGCGTCCCTCGCGGAAGAGCCAGGCCTCGAATGCGCAGGCGGCGGCGCACAGGAGCAGGGCGGGGAGCGAGGCGGCGATGGGACCGGGACGCCGCTTCGCCATGACGAGGCCGCCGGTCAGGGCGACGAGGAGGACGAGCACGGTGAGGGCCATCGGCACGGGCGAGCCGGAAAGCATCCAGCCCGCGAGCGCGGCGGCGACGGGGGCGAAGAAGAGGGTGTCGGCTTTCGGATTCACGGAAGGTCGTCAGGTGCGCCGCGAGCGGGTGAGGAGACCGGGACGGCGGCCGGTGGTGAGGGTGGTGGTGTCGAGGCAGGTGCACCGCGGGAAGCGCGCCCTCGCGGCGTCCTCCCAGTGGGCGAGGGCTCCGTCGCCGAGGACGAAGACCTCGTCGCAATCGCGGAAGGGATCGGGGCCGGATCCGGCGGCGGCGAAGATCCGCTCGGCGGAGGCGAGGGGGTGACGCCGCGAGAGGGCGAGGAGGTCGAGCCGCGCGGCGAAGGCGTCGCGCTCGCGCAGGACGACGGGCCGCTCCGGGGCCTGACAAAACACCACCGGGATCTCCTCGCGCTGGAACCGGGAAAGCAGGCCCGCGACGATGCGCAGGATGGTCTCGTAATTTTCCGGCAGCATGACGGATCCGGCGGGTTCGTGGGAATGGAGGAAGATGCCGTAGCGCAGCGGCTTCGGCCGGGGCGGCTCGGTCTCGGCGAACTGGAGGCGGCCGGACCGCAGGCTCGAGGGCCAGTGGATGCCGCGGACGGGGTCGCCATTGCGGAACTCGCGGAGGAGGCGGAATTCGGAGAGCGGATCGGCGGGCTCGAGGGGGCGGTCGGCGGACTCGATCGAGAGGCGCTCGAGGCGGTCGTGGAGTTGCGCGGGCAGCCAGGGCTTTGGCAGGACGAGGGTGGCGTGGTCGTCGCGGAAGGGGCCGGAGGTCTCACTGACAAACAAGCCAAGCGGCCAGGTCGAGGTGATCGTCCAGGGACGGACGGGGAGGGGACCGCGCCTGTGGGCGAGTCCGGTGCAACGCAGCGACGCGGGTCCGTCGCCGGGGGCGGTGACGGACCGGTCGCGCACGGCAGGGGCGAGGGGATCGGTGAAGCGGAAGACGGCTCCGGCGGGAAAGGCGGGCCCGGCCTCGATCCGGAGCGCCATGGAAAAACTTTCCCCCGCCCGCGCCCGTCGCGGCAGGTCGCGCGTCACCGCAAATCCCGCGAGGTGGCGTCCCGCGAGCCCGCGGCAGACGAGGAGGAAGAGCCCCGCGGCGAGTCCGGCGGCGAGGAGCGGCCCCGAGAGCAGGAGCAGCCCCGCCGCCACGGTCAGGGCGGTGACGGTGGTCGCGACGAGACCGGTCGTGGTGGGGCGCGGGGCTGGTTCCCGGGAGGTCATCGTTCCTACCTTAGCGAAGGGATCGCGCCGTGGGCAATGGAAAGATGCGCCTCACGGGGTGACGGAATGGCACTGGGATAAGCGCGACATCCCGGTAGGGACGCACCGCCGGGGCGTCCGCATGGGGCGTTCTACCTTGATTCGGCGGACGCCTCGTCGAGGCGTCCCTACCATCCATGATGCCCGTCCAATCTGAAGACCGGCCTTGTGTTCGTGCCATTCCGGTCTGACCGCGGATTTCCTCCAAAGACGGCCAAGCACAAGATCCCGGT
>JBILDO010000015.1:0-86103 GCA_044352585.1 Verrucomicrobiales bacterium | reverse complement strand
CAACGGAAGATGAGGTGCTGGCTCGAATTCGAGATCGGCACAAACAACGACAGCGAGACATCGACCGCAGAAAGAGACACAAAACCAGCATCGCCAGAAATTTAACTAAGTAGAACTAGCCGGTCTGCCAAAAGTCCGCAAGCTAAACACGAGGAAAAAAACCGTGTTGTCACCGGGTGTTGTCACTCGCCATTTTCCGCTCTCTGGAATTGGCGTAACTCCTTGATTTTAAGGAGCTCCTCCGGTTGGGATCGAACCAACGACCTAGTGGTTAACAGCCACCCGCTCTACCGCTGAGCTACAGAGGAATTGGAAGAAAACCCTCAGGAAACCGTTGCCGGAGGCGAGGGACCGCGAATGTGGCTTTTCAGGGTTCTGTTTTCAAGGGAAAAAAGAGGAAAATGGCTGAAGTGAGTGAAATCAACGGAAATCAGATCCTTCGCAGGTCGGAATCGGGGTGCCCAGTTTCCGCTCAGCGCCCCTCTTGCCCCGCGCGCAGCTCGGAAAGTCCTTCTTGATTTCCCCGGCGCGGCTTTTAGACTCGCGGTTCCCTAGACCAAGGCCGGTGTGGCGGAACGGTAGACGCGCTCGATTCAAAATCGAGTTTCTAACGAAGTGCGGGTTCGAGTCCCGCCGCCGGTATGGGTTTCAGGCCCGCTGGCGTTGTCGGATCGCGATGAGATCCTTCATCACGTGGCTCAGGCGGCCCTGCCAGTCGGCGACCCCGAAGGCGTCGTGGAGCGTTCGATAAAGGGCGTAAATTTCCCGGTAAACCACCTCATTTTCAGGAATCGGGCGATATTCGAGGTCCCGCATCCGGCAACAGTTGCGCTGCACTTCCCCGAGGCTGACCGATCCGCCGCAGACGGCTCCGAAGAGCGCGGCCCCGAGGGCGCAGGTCTGCTCGCTCGCCGCGACCCGGAGGGGACGCCCGAGGATGTCGGCGTAGATTTGCATGAGGGAGGCATTCTTCAGGGAAAGCCCTCCCGTGTTGACGACGCGGTCGATTTGGATCCCGTGTTCCTCCATCCGACGGATGATGGTGAGGGCTCCGAAGGCGGTCGCCTCGATCAGGGCGCGGTAGATTTCGTGGGCCTCGGTGTGCAGGGTCTGGCCGAGAATGAGGCCGGTGAGGCGGACGTCGACGAGGATGGTGCGGTTGCCGTTGTTCCAGTCGAGGGCGAGCAAGCCGGTCTCGCCGGGCTTCAGCTGGGAAAGGCGCCGCTCCATCTCGGCGAACTTTTCCCCGACGGTGGCCCCGTAGGAATCGGGCACGAGGTGATGGACGAACCAGAGGAAGATGTCCCCCACGGCCGACTGGCCCGCCTCGATCCCGAAGTGACCGGGCAGGACGGAGCCATCGACGACGCCACAGACGCCGGGGACGTCGCCAAGCGTCGCGGAGTTCGGCAACACGGTGATGTCGCAGGTGCTCGTGCCGAGGATTTTCACGAGGGTGCCGGGCTGCACACCGGCCCCCACCGCGCCCATGTGGGCGTCGAAGGCTCCCACGGCGACGGGGATGCCGGCTTTCAATCCGAGCTTCGCTGCCCACTCCTCCGTGAGGGTTCCGGCCGGGGTGTCGGAGGGAAATGCCTCGTCGTAGAGCCGGCCGCGCAGATCGGCGAGGGCCGGGTCGAGGGCGGCAAGAAACTCCGCGTCGGGCAACCCTCCCCATTCGCGGGCATACATGGCTTTGTGTCCGGCGGAACACACGCCGCGCTTCACGAGGTCGGGACGCGTGTTGCCGGTGAGGACGGCGGGGAGCCAGTCGCAGTGCTCGACCCACGAGTGGGCGGCGGCGAAGACGGCGGGATCGACCTTGAGGCATCGCCAGATCTTGCTCCACCACCATTCGCTCGAGTAGATGCCACCGCACTTTGCGAGATACGGGGGTCGCATCCGCGCGGCGATTTCGGTGATGGCGGCGGCCTCGGCGTGGGCGGTGTGATCTTTCCAGAGCCATACGTGGGCGTTGAGATTTCCGGAAAACTCGGGTTTCAGCGCGAGCGGCGTGCCCTCGGCATCGACCGGAATGGGGGTGCTGCCGGTGGTGTCAACGCCGATCCCGATGACCTCGGCGGGATCGAAGCCGGGACGGGCGTCTTTCGCCTGAGCGAGTGCTCCCGTGATGATCGCGACCATGCCGTCGAGATAATCCTGCGGATTCTGGCGGGCGACATTGGGGTCGGACGGATCGGTGAGGATGCCGAGTTCTCCGGAGGGATAGGGAAAGACGACCGATCCCAGTTCCTCGCCCGTGTCGAGATCGACGAGGAGAGACCGGCAGGAATTGGTCCCGTAATCGAGACCGATGGCATAGCGACTCATGGGCGGAGTGTATAAGGGCATCCCCCCGCGGATTCAACCCGCGATTCGCCCCGGCTTCGGAGCAAAGCGGTTGCGCCGATCGCGCCTTGCAGGTTCATTCGCGTCACCATGGAAGTCTTTCTTTCCGACATCCCCGAAGAGGGATTGCAGCTCGAGGGCGAGTTTCCCGCCTCGATTTTCGATCTTCCGACCGATGACCTGATCCGGCCATCCGGTCCGGTGCACTATGAGGCGACTCTTTACGCCTTCGAGGAGGTGATCACGGTCCACGGTCGGCTTTCCGGCCCGTTCGAGCTGCAGTGCGGCGCCTGCCTCGAGTATTTCCCCTACGAGGCCGACTTTACGGACTGGTCTTCGGAGATCGACCGGGAACCGAATCAGGAGAGCTTCGATCTCAAGACCGTCGTGCGCGAGGATTTCCTCCTCAATCTGCCCTCGCATCCCCGCTGCGACGAGTATGTCGATGGGCGGGTTTGTCCCAAGGCCGCTCTCGTCGAGGAGTTTTCCGAAGAAACCTCCGAAGCGGATCCGGACGAGGCCCGTCCCAACGTCTGGGGAGCACTCGACGAGTGGAAGCAGTGAGGGCGTTGCATGCGGGCGAATCCCGCTTACCTTCCATGCTCCCCTTCATCCCCGTCCGCATGACCGAACCCGCCGCGCCCGCCTCGAAAGACTTCATCCGCGAAATCATCGACGAGGATCTCGCCTCGGGGAAACACCAGGGCACGGTGACGCGTTTCCCGCCGGAACCGAACGGCTACCTCCACCTCGGTCACGCCAAATCGATCTGCCTGAACTTCGGCATCGCCCGGGAATACGGCGGCCGCTGCCACCTTCGTTTCGATGACACGAACCCGACGAAGGAGGAAGTCGAATACGTCGAATCCATCAAGACCGACATCCGCTGGCTCGGCTTTGACTGGGGCGAACACCTCTATTTCGCCTCGGACTATTTCGAGCAGCTCTACGAGTGGGCCGTCCACCTGATCAAGGAGGGAAAGGCCTACGTCGACGACCAGACCGCCGAGGAGATCCGCAAGACCCGCGGCGACCTGCAGACGCCCGGTGTCGAAAGCCCCTGGCGTGGTCGCACGGTGGAGGAGAACCTCGGCCTCTTCACCCGGATGCGGGCGGGAGAGTTCAAGGATGGTGAAAAGGTGCTGCGCGCGAAAATCGACATGGCGCATCCGAACCTGAACCTGCGCGACCCGGTTCTCTACCGAATCCTCCACGCCGAGCACCACCGCACCGGCGACGCGTGGTGCCTCTACCCGATGTACGATTACACCCACGGGCAGAGCGACGCGCTCGAGCACGTCACCCATTCGCTCTGCACCCTCGAGTTCGAGAACCACCGCGCCCTTTACGACTGGTTTCTGGAGAACCTCCCCGTGCCTTCGCGCCCCCGCCAGATCGAATTCTCGCGGCTCAACCTGAACTACACGGTGATGAGCAAGCGCAAGCTTCTCCAGCTCGTCACCGAAGGCCGCGTGAGCGGCTGGGATGATCCCCGCATGCCCACGATCTCCGGAATTCGTCGCCGGGGTTACCCGCCCGAGGCGATCCGCAATTTCTGCAAGACCATCGGGATCACGAAATACGAGAGCACGAACGACTTCGCCCTCCTCGAGGCGGCCGTCCGCGAGGTGCTAAACCGCACCGCGCCCCGCTACATGGCGGTGCTCGATCCGATCAAGGTCGTCCTCACCAACTACCCGGAGGATCTCGTCGAGGAGATGGAGGCGATGAACAATCCCGAGGATCCCGCCGCGGGTTCGCGCAAGGTCCCCTTCTCGCGCGAACTCTACATCGACCGCGAGGACTTCATGGAGGTGCCGCCGCCAAAATACTTCCGACTCTCCCCAGGCACCGAGGTCCGCCTGCGCTCGGGATACTTCATCCGCTGCGAGGAGGTCGTCAAAGACGCCGCCGGAGAAATCCTCGAGCTGCGCTGCACCTATGACCCAGAGACCCGCAGCGGCTCGAATCCGCCCGATGGCCGTAAGGTGAAGGCGACGATCCACTGGGTCAGCGCCCGCCACGCCCTCGACGCCGAGGTGCGGCTCTACGACCGGCTCTTCGCGGCCGAGTTTCCGGACCGCGGCGAGGGCTCCTTCCTCGATCACCTCAATCCCGACTCCCTCAAGGTGCTGGCGAACGCGAAACTCGAGCGCAACCTGGCCTCGGTCGGCGTGGGCGAAACCGTGCAATTCGAGCGGCTCGGCTATTTCTGCGCCGATCCCGAGAGCACCCCGGGAAAACCGGTCTTCAACCGCACCGTCGGTTTGAAGGACGCTTGGGCGAAGGCCAAGGGACAATCCTGAAGTTCCTCAAAGGGTGGTCCGCTCGAGTTTGATGACCATGCCGAAGCCCGCATTTTCGGGGTCGTTCACGCACATCGGGGCTTGCCGCGACCGTTCGCCGTCTGCAACAATTCCGTTCATCCCATGAAACCGACCCACCTGCCGCTTGCCGCCCTCGCCGCCGTCCTCTTCCTCGTCCCGGCCCGCGCCGATGAAAAACTCGAGCCCATTTTCAACGGGAAGGACCTCGCCGGGTGGAAAGCCCCGGAAAACAACGTCTGGTATCTCGTGAAGGACGGCATCCTCCAGATCCGCAGCAGCCCCGACCAGAAAGGCTCGATCCTGTGGACGGAGGAAGAACACGAAAATTTCGTGATGGAGCTCGAGTTCAAGTTCATCTCCGGCACGATCGATTCCGGCGTGCATGTCAAGAGCGAGGACCAGATCCAGATCGGGATCTCCGGCTCGCTCAAGCGCGACATGACCGCCTCGCCCTACATCCCCGGGAAGGGATATCCGGTCGAAGCCGAGGGAGTCAAGGAACTGCTGAAAATGGACGACTGGAACCACATGCGCATCGAGGTGCGCGGCATGGAATACGCCGTCTCCCTCAACGGCAAAAAAGTCATGACCTACAAAAGCGAGACCGGCAAGGCGAAGGGGCCGATCGGGCTCCAGCTCCACGGAAACCGTGACATGGCCATCGACTACCGCAATCTCAGGCTCGCCCCGCTCTGACTTTCATCCCCGCTTCTCATCCATGGATTCTCCCGAAAACGACCGTTCCCTCTACGACCGCATCGGCGGCGAGGCGGCACTCGGTCGGCTCATCGACCACTTCTACCACCGCGTCATCCACGACGGCGAGATCGGCCACTATTTCGCCCACGTTCCCGTCGAAAAGGTCAAGCACATGCAGCGCGAGTTCCTCGCCATGGCGACGGGGGGACCGGTGACCTACAGCGGACGCCCCCTCTCGCAGGTGCATCGCCCCCTCGCGATCAGCCGACGCGAATTCCAACGGTTCACCGGGCACCTTCTCGCGACGCTCGAGGAGGTCGCCATCGGCGAACCGGACCGGCATGAGATCATGGCCAGGATCAACCTCTACGCCGACGAAATCATCAACGACGTGGGTTGACGATGAGGTCGGGAGACCGGGCGATTCCGTCTTGGAATTTCGCCCGGAACCGCTTAAGTCCCGATGACCATGCTCCCCCGTCACGTTGCCCGCCTTCTCCTGATCGGAATCGATTTCGGCCTTTTTGGAATTTTCCTGCTCCGTGCGGAAGAGGTCACCGCCGTTCCCGCGGTCCATTATCTGGACGAGGAATCGGGAAGGATGGTGACGATCCGGGAGGCCGAACCACCCGCGGTGACGGTCGAGATCCGCTTTCCTTCCGACCCGGGCTACCCGTTCGTCTGGTTGGGAAAAGGCACCCGCGAGGACAACCGTATCGTCTTTTCGCGCGTCGTCGGGGAAGAGGAGCCTCCCGGATCCCGCTTCGAGGCCAAAACCGGATCCCGGCTCGAGATCGTCTTCGCACCGGACCAACTCTCGCCGGTCGACGAGGGCTTTCTCGGCGAACACCGCCGCCTTTCCGAGGACAAACGGTTCTCCCTCGCGATGAAGGAACTGAAGGCCGCGAACGAGGCCCTCGAAACCGCGCAACGAAAATGGGGCAAGGCAAAGGATCCCGCCCTTCTCGAATGGAACCGCCGCTGGCCCACCCTGCGGGCGCAATGGACCACACGAAACCAGCTCAATGCCGCGATCGATCCGGCCGCCCCGCCGAAGGATTCCGATGCGGCCTACCTCCTCGTCGCGACGACCGGGCAGGCGATCGGCTTTTTCAACCAGGAACCGCCCGCCGGTCCCATCCCTCCCGACGGCAGCGGGAATTACGACGACGGTTTCGGCGGCGGCGCAACCCTGCGGTCCCGGTCCGATGGATCTTTCCGGGTCGGCTTCGGCTGGCAGCGCGGCGATCTTGAGGCCATGGGCAGCGACTTCAGTTTCGATCTCCCCGCGGCCGCGGTGAAACGCGAGCGCGGGAGCGAGGACTGGACCGCCGAATACCTCCACCCGGATCCCGAGGCTCCCGCCGGATCGCCCCAGGCCCGGATCCGCCTCCGCAAGACCGGCCGTTTCCTCCAGGTCGAGGCCATCGACGCCTCCCGCCTCACCGGTCCGGGCTGGGTCGACGGCATCTATCGATGGGGCCCGATCCCCGTTGAAGGCTGACCCGACATCGGCCACTGACGAAGGACGAAGGACGAAGGACGAATGACGAATGACGAATGACGAAGGACGAAGGACGAAGGACGAATGACGAATGACGAATGACGAATGACGAATGACGAATGACGAATGACGAATGACGAATGACGAATGACGAATGACGAATGACGAATGACGAATGACGAAGGACAAAGGACGCCGAACCGGGGCCGAGGGCGACCACGCTCCTTGCCACCGATCACTGAATACCGATTACCGATCACTGCCTCCCCTCCCCTGTCTGCGCCGATCACCGGACTTGTCAGGCAGCGACCGGCCTGCGTAATCTCTCCCCCATGACCTCCCGTCGCCGTCTCCTTTCCACCGCCGCCCTCCTCGCCGGAGGCTGGGCCAGCCTCCCTTCCGACCTCCGCGCCCAGCTCAAGCGCGCCGACGTCGACCCGGAGTTTGTCGTGAAGAACGGCCGCATCCGCCAGTCCATCATGGGCTGGTGTTTCAACTCCCATTTCAAGGCGGTCGAACTCGCCGGCATCTGCAAGTCCATCGGTCTCGTCGCGATGGAGGGCATCCCGCGCGAGGCCTATCCCGAGGTCAAGAAGATGGGGCTCGGGATCTCCCTCGTCAGCTCCCACGGATTCGCCAAGGGGCCCTGCGATCCGAAATTCCGCGACGAAGTCATCACCAACCTGAGGGAAAGCATCGCCGTCGCCGCCGGCGTCGGTTGCAAGAACGTCATCACCTTCACCGGGATGCGATTCGACGGCATGGACGACGAGAAGGCCGCGAACGACTGCATCGAGGTCTGGAAAACCGTTCTCCCCGACGCCGAGAAGGCCGGCGTCACCCTCGTCCTCGAGCACCTCAACTCCCGCGACAACACCCACCCGATGAAGGGCCACCCCGGCTACTTCGGGGATGACGTCGATTTCTGCGTCGAGCTCATCAACCGCGTCGGCTCGCCGAACTTCAAGCTGCTCTTCGACATCTACCACGTCTCCATCATGAACGGGGACATCATCCGGCGCATCCGGCAATACAAGGACGTCATCGGCCACTACCACACCGCCGGCAACCCCGGCCGCGCCGAACTCGACGACACCCAGGAGATCAATTACCCGCCCATTCTCAAGGCCATCCTCGAGACCGGCTACACCGGCTACGTCGCCCAGGAATTCATCCCGACCTGGGACGATCCCGTCCTCGCGCTGCGCCAGGCCGCGCAGGTTTGTGATGTGTGATTGCAGAGATCAGAGATCAGAAGTCAGAACCATCTTCCCTCGCAGCAGCAACCAATCCGAAATCCGAAATCCCCAATCCAAAATCCCATGACCTCCCGCCGTCGTTTCCTCGGCCAGGCCGCCGCCGCGGTCGCCGCCCCCACCATCATCCCCTCCGGCCTCCTCGGCCAGAACGCTCCCAGCAAACGCATCACGATGGGTTTCATCGGCATGGGCAACCGCGGCATCGGCGTGATGGAGGCCTTCCTCAACCACGCCGACGTCCAGGGCGTCGCCGTCTGCGACGTCGATGACCTGCACTTCCGCCAACAGGGCGACAAGAAGAGCCGCGACTACGGCCGCACCCCCGGCAAACAGGCCGTGGAGAAAATCTACGCGAAGCGCGCCGAGTCCGGATCGTGGAAAGGTTGCGAAGCCTACGTGGACTTCCGCGAATTGATCGCCCGCGACGACATCGACGCCGTCATGATCGCCACCCCCGATCACTGGCACGGCGTCATCTGCATGGCCGCGCTCCAGAGCGGCAAGGATGTCTACTGCGAGAAACCCGTCACCCACAAATACGCCGAAGGCCACGCCATCCACCGCGAGGTCGCGAAGCGGAAGGCCGTCTTCCAGGTCGGATCGCAGCAGCGCTCCGACGCCCTCTTCCAGCAGGCCGTCGAGATCGTCCGCAACGGGCTCATCGGCAAGGTCACGAACGTCGAGGTCGGCCTCCCCACCGGACACGACCAGCCCGAGGGCGATGCCACGGAAAAGACGCCGCCCTCCGACCTCGATTACGACCTCTGGTGCGGCCCGGCCGCGCTGCTCCCCTACCGCGAGTGCTGCCACCACTGGTCCTGGCGCTGGACCAAGACCTTCGGCGGCGGCCAGCTCATGGACTGGATCGGCCACCACAACGACATCGCCCATTGGGGACTTGACATGGACAAGAGCGGGCCGATCTCCGTCGAAGCGAAGAACTGGGTCTACCCCACCACCAAACTCTACGACGCCCCGATGAGTTACGACGTCCTCTCGAAATACGAGAACGGAGTCGAGGTCCTCATGTCCTCCCGCAACCCGATGGGCACGAAGTGGATCGGCGAGAACGGCTGGGTCCACGTCACCCGCGGCAAGCTCACCGCTTCCAACGAAGCCTGGGCCAAGCCCGGCTTCGTCGCCGGTGAATGGAAGACCTACAAGACGCCCGGCCACCAGCGCAACTTCGTCGACTGCGTCCTCTCGCGCGGCGACACCATCGCCAATGCCGAGACCGCGCACCGCTCCATCACCCCCGGACACCTTTCCTACATCTCGCACGCCATCGGCGGCCCCGTGAAGTGGGATCCGAAGACCGAAAGCGTCGTCGGCAACGAGGACGCTCAGAAGCAGTTGATGGCCCTGCCCTATCGCGGAGAGTGGAAGCTCGGAAGTTGAGGCGTTGGTCAGGCTCGCGAACTTCGCCCCAGCCTGCCCATGTCCGGTGTATGGTAGGGTCGCCCCGGCCGGTGCGTCCCTACCGGGATTGCTGCGCCCGCCATTCACTGCGACTCCTCCCCACTTGCACCTCTACCTCCACATCCCCTTCTGCCACCACCTCTGCCCCTACTGCGGCTTCTACAAGCACACGCCGGGCAATCTGGCCAACCGCGCCTTCGTCGAGGCCCTCCTCGACGAGGCCTCGCGCCGCGCCCCCGAGGGATTCGCGCCGGAGACGGTCTATTTCGGCGGCGGCACTCCCACCCTCCTCAGCCCGACCCTGTTGGAGCGGCTCCTGCGCGGCCTCGCCGAGCGCCTCGACCTCTCCCGCGTCGCCGAGTGGACGATCGAGGCGAATCCCGCCACCTTCGACCTCGAGAAGGCGCAGCTCATGCGCGGACTCGGGGCCGACCGCATCAGCCTCGGGGTGCAGTCCTTTCATCCTGACATCCTCACCACCCTCGGGCGCGATCACACGACCGAGGACGCCATCGAGGCCTTCGAGACCCTGCGCCGCGCCGGATTCACGAACCTCAGCCTCGACCTCATGTTCTCCATCCCCGGCCAGGACGCCGCCCTCTGGCAGTCGGACCTCGAGCAGGCCGTCACCCTCGCTCCCGAGCATTTCTCCGCCTACAATCTCACCTACGAGGACGACACCGAGTTCCTGACAAGACACCAGCGCGGCGAACTCGACGCCGACGAGGACCGCGACGCCTCGCTCTTCCACCAGGCGATCGACTTCCTCGCGGAAAGCGGCTACGCCCACTACGAGATCTCGAACTACGCCCGGCCCGGCTTCGAATCGCGGCACAACCGGGCCTACTGGTCCGGTGCCGACTACCTCGGCCTCGGACCCGGCGCCGTCTCGACGATGGCCGGGGAACGCTCGAAAACCCTGCCCGACACCGCCGCCTACGTCCGCGCCGCCCAGGCCGGCATCGACACCCGCGTCGAGATCGAGCGGCTTTCCGACGCCGACCGGCGGCTCGAGGCCCTCGCCATGCAACTCCGCACCCGCGAAGGCGCGCCGCTCGACTTGCTCCCCTCACCCGACCCTCTCGGGTCCCTCATCGAACAGGGCTGGGTCGAAGTCGTGGACGGGCGCGTCGTCCTGACCCGGGAAGGCAAGGCCCTCGCCGATCCCATCGCGGGGATGCTGGCGTGAGACCTTGTTCCTGTCGCCCGGCAAGCCGGGTTCGGGCCAGCCGGCCGACAGGAATGTCGGCCCTCCTTGTTCGCCTCCCCATCATCACGCCATCGCCAATCCCCTGCCCCCGGTCCTATCCTCCGGCGATGCATCGTTTTCTCACTCTCCTCCTCGCCCTGACCTCCCCTCTCGCCGCCCAGGATTGGGACACGCACGGCTGGTTCAAGGGCAACACGCACACCCACTCGCTCTGGAGCGACGGGAACGACTTTCCGGAGATGATCTTCGATTGGTACCGTTCGAAGGGCTACGACTTCGTCGGTCTGAGCGACCACAACGTGCTCCAGGAGGGCGAGAAGTGGATGGACCTCGAGTCGATCCGCACACGCCAGAAGGCGGTCGGCCGCGACGCGGTGACGAAGGCGGAGGCCCGCTTCGGCAAGGACTGGCTGAAGCGCGAGACGCGCAATGGCAAGGAGGGCGTCGTCCTCAAGACGCTCGCGGAATGCCGCGGAGCGCTGGAGAAGCCGGGCGAATTCTACCTCCTGACCGCGGAGGAGATGTCGAACTCGGGCGGGAAAAGGCCGGTCCACATCAACGTGATCAATCTCGACGAGGTGATCGCGCCGGTGAAGGATGATGCCTCGACTCCGCGCGATGTCCTTCGCCGCAGCCTGGTCGCGATCGACGACTACCGGAAACGCTCGGGCCGCCCCATCCTCGCGCATCTCAATCACCCGAACTTCCAATGGGCGCTCACGGCCGAGGATCTCGCGAACGTGGCCGAGGGGGCCTACTTCGAAATCTACAACGGGCATCCCGGGGTCAACCACCTCGGCGACGCGACCCGTCCGGGCGACGAGAAGATCTGGGACATCGCCAACACGATCCGGATCGCCGAACTCGGATACCCGCCGCTCATGGGCGTGGCCACGGATGACTCGCACACCTACCACGGCGAGGATGTCTCGCCCGGACGCGGCTGGGTCGTGGTGGGGGCGGAGAAACTCGACGGCGACGCGATCGTGAAGGCGATGCTGGTGGGAAAATTCTACGCGAGCTCGGGCGTGATCCTCGACGCGATCCGGCATGATCCCGACCAACGCACCCTTTCCCTCGCGATCGCGCCGGTCGAGGGCGTGACCTTCTCGACGACCTTCATCGGCACGCGGAAGGGATACGACGCCACTGCGGACCGGACGGGGATCGGCGAGGTCTTTGCGACGGTCGAGGGTCTGAATCCCTCCTTCACGATGCCGGAGGATGCGCTCTACCTGCGCGCCACGGTGACGTCCTCGCGGAAACACCCGAACCCGTCCTTCGGGGGCCAGACCGAACAGGCCTGGATCCAGCCGGTGGGTTGGAAACGGTGAGATCGCCTCAACGGGAAAGGGCGCTCGCCGCGATCGTCCCCTCGCGTCCGTCGGGCAGGCGCACCCTCGCCATGCTGCCGTTGCGCTCGAGCACGGAGACCTCGGTGCCTTCGTAAAGCCTCACGAGGACGCCGCTGACGGTGGCCTGGGTCGTCGTGAGGACGCTGGCGGACGGGGCCGGAGCCGCGGGACGCGATCGATCGACGAAGATGGACGCGGGGGCGGCACCGGAACCCGTGGCCTCCGCGGGAGCCGGTGCGGCGGCGGGAGCGGGTGGCATCGGAGTGGGCTTGGCCGGAGCCGGGTCGTCAAAGGAAGGCGGAGTCGGAATGCCGCCCGCGACCTCGGTCGGAGCCGGAGCCGGAGATCCTCCAGGCGCGGGATACGGGGTCGGCGCGACCGGTGCAGGAGCCGACGCGGGTTCCTTGTCCTTGGAAAAGAAACGGCCGAAGAGGGACGGTTTCTTTTCTTCCGGAGTTCCGGTGGTCGCGGTTTCGATCGCCTCCTCGCGCGCGGCGGGATCGACCGTGGCCATGTCGGATGCGGGTGCCGCCGGTGCCGCTGCTGTCGTCGCCGAGCCGATCGCGCCGGGAGCGGGTTCGGGATAAGCGGCCGCGGGCGGGAGCGGCATGCCGGAGGAGCCGCTTGAAAACTCAGGTTCTTTTTCCTTCGTCTTGAAGAGGCCGAAGAGGCCGCTCTTCTTTTCCGGAACGGTCATCGTGGCCGACGCGGGAGGAGTTGCGGCGCTCGACCCACCCGCGCCACCCCGGGGCGAGGCGTTTTCAAACTGGGGCACGTAGGGATTGCTCCGCGTGATCGGAGCGGGCGCTGCCGTCCCCTCGGGCGAACGCGGCGCCGCGGGCTTGTGGACTTGCAGGTATTGCTCGGCGGTCGTGATCGTCGGCGGCTTGTGCGCGACGGTGGCCATCGAGTTCATGAGGGCCTTTTTCTGACGGGCGGCGAGGGCGGCCTTCTCGAGTTCGGCCTCATTCTGGGCTCTCGTCCAAGCCGGGTTCCCCTGCACCCCCCAGCCGTTCACGGGAGTCGGCGGCAAAGCGCCATCCTGTCCGTTGCCAAGTGTGGCGAAACATGATAGGGCCAGGATCGGCCAAAGTCGCTCGTTCATACCGTCCGTGTCTGTTTGCGGGGAGTTTGGCCCCTTTTTCACCCGATTACCAGCCCCCAGAGCATGAATTTGATCTTCGACGTCCACCTCGACCTGAGTCTCAACGCCCTCGAATGGAACCGTGACCTCACTCTTCCGATCGACCAGATCCGCGCTCTCGAAGTCGGCAAGACGGACCTGAAGGGCCGCGGCACGGGCACGGTCTGCCTCGAGGAAATGCGCAAGGGCGGCATCGGTCTCTGCGTCGCCACCCAGATCGGCGGCTGCATGAAACCCCGCGGCCCGGTCGCCTGCTGGGAATCCCCCGCCCAGGCCTGGGGCATGACCCAGGGCCAGCGACACTACTACGAGGCGCTCTGCGACCTCGGGGAAATGGTCCAGATCCGCAATCTCGAGCAACTCGACGCCCACCTCGCGCTCTGGGCCGACCCGGTCGCCGCGGCCGCGGCGAAGGCTCCGATCGGCTACGTCCTCAGTCTCGAGGGGGCCGATTCGATGGTCACGATCGACTATCTCGAGACGGCTTGGGGATACGGGCTCCGCGCGATCGGTCCGGCTCACTACGGGGCCGGACGCTACGCGATGGGCCATGACCAGGTCGGCGGGCTGCGCCCCGGCGGGGCCGATTTGATCCGCAAGATGGATGAACTCGGCATCATCCTCGACGTCACCCACCTCAGCGACGACTGCTTTTTCGAGGCGCTCGGGATCTATCAGGGCACGGTCTGGGCGAGCCACTCGAACTGCCGCGCCCTCGTCGATGATCCTCGCCAGTTCAGCGACGAACAGATCAAGCTCCTCATCGAGCGCGGCGCGGTCCTCGGCTCGGTCTACGACACCTGGATGATGATCCCGGGCTGGATCAAGGGAAAGACCACTCCCGAATCGACCGGCGTCACGATCGCGCACATCGGCGACCACATCGACCACATCTGCCAGCTCGCCGGCAACGCGAACCACGTCGGCATCGGCAGCGACCTCGACGGCGGCTTCGGCAAGGAGCAGAGCCCGCTCGATCTCGACACGATCGCCGACCTGCAGACGCTTGAGGGCATTCTCCGGGGACGCGGCTATTCCGAAGCGGACATCGCCGCGATCTTCCACGGGAATTTCCTCAGGCTCCTGCGCGAAGCGTGGGCGTGAGCCTGAAGAAATTCGTGAGATCGTCTCTCCTCCCCCCCACTTCCCTCGTCAGGGAACGCCGCTTTCCCAAGCGGCGGTTGGACGCGCCTCACGGTCACGGCTGGATTTCCCCCGGTTGCAATTCCCCGGGTCTCCCCCAAGTTCCCGCATGCCCCACCGCTTCCTCCACCGCCGCCGCGTCGAGTTCGCCGACACCGACGTGGCCGGGATCATGCATTTCTCGAATTTCTACCGCTTCATGGAGGTGGCGGAGCATGCCTTCTACCGATCCCTCGGTTTTTCCGTGCATCCCTTCCGCCACGGCTCCGACACCGGCGGACCGAACGTGGGCTGGCCGCGGGTCCATGCCTCGGCCGACTTCCGCCTACCGCTGCACTTCGAGGAGGAGGTCGAGGTCGAATTGCTCGTCGAGGACCTGCGCAACAAGACGATCCATTACTACTTCCAGTTCTGGAAACACCCCGACTCACCCGAAGAGCGAGTCCTCGCCGCGACAGGCCGATTCACCGTCGTCTGCGTCTCCTTCGATGCCGAAACGCGCCGCATGAAAGCGGTTGCCATCCCCGATGAATGGCGCGAAACACTCGAAGTCGCGCCGGAAGGCTCGATCCCTTCCTGAATCCCCTCGCGCCCCCCTTACGTAATCCCTTTCACCTCCTCCCAATGGATCCCATGAGCAGTTATTCCTGGCTTGTCTTCGCCCTCGGCACCGTCCTCACCTGGGGACTTTACGGCATCTTCCTCCACATGGGTCAGATGGGCATGGTCGATCCCGTGAACGGACGCTACAAGGCCTTCCTCTTCGTCGGCGTGGCCTACTTCCTCACCGCGGTCCTCGCGCCGCTCATCCTCCTCGTGATGCGCGGAGCCGATTGGAATTTCCCGGCCAAGGGGCTTTGGCTCTCGCTCTTCGCCGGCATCCTCGGCGCGATCGGCGCCTTCTTCGTCCTCCTCGCGCTCGGTGCCGCGATTGGTGCCAAAGTGCAGAATGCGCCCGGCGTCGTGATGTCGATTATCTTCGCCGGCGCCCCCATCGTGAACGCGGTCGTCTCGATCTCGATGGCCCATGACTGGGGCAAGATCCGCTGGCCCTTCATCCTCGGCCTTCTCATGGCCGCGGCCGGTGGGTATCTCGTGACCAAGTTCAAGCCGGTCCACGCCGCCCCCGCCAAACCCGCGGAGAAGGTGGTCGCCACGCCCGTCGCACCAAAGGACGGCGGATCGCAGCCCAACTGATCCGTCCGGGTTCCGGCGCCGTTCGTCCGCCATGCCCGATCGCGCCTCCATCGAATCCCGGCAAACGGAGCTCCTCCACGCCCTCCTCCGGGAACTTCGCGCGGGCAACGGATTCTACCGCGATCGCCTCGCCAAGACCGGCCTCGGTGTCGGCCCTTCCCTCTCCGAATTCGTGGCGAAGATGCCCTTCACCACGAAGATGGACCTGGTCTGGGACCGCGAGGAATTCCCGCCCTACGGATCGAATCTGACCTACCCGATCGAGCGTTATTCGCGCTTTTGTCAGAGCAGCGGCACGACGCGCGGGCCGCTCCCGACCCTCGACACCGCCGAGAGCTGGTCGGCCATGCTTGACTGCTGGGACCGGGTCTACGAAGCCGCGGGAGTCGGTCCGGGCGACAAGATCTTCTTCGCCTTCTCCTTTGGTCCCTTCCTCGGCTTTTGGACCGCCTTCGAGTCGGCGACCCGCCGCGGCAATCTTTCCCTCCCCGGCGGCGGCCTCAGCAGCAAGGCGCGGCTCCAGGCCATGGTGACGCACGAGGTCGAGGTGCTCTGCTGCACCCCGACCTACGCGATGCGCCTCGGCGAGCTCTTCGCCTCGCATGCGAACGACGAGACGGCCGGTTACCGCCTGAAAACGATCATCGTCGCGGGCGAGCCGGGTGGCAGCCTCCCCGAGGTGCGCCGCCGCCTCTCAGAACTCTGGAAAGGGGCCCGCGTCTTCGACCACCACGGCATGACCGAGACCGGCCCGGTCACCTACGAGCACCCTGACAAACCGCTCGCACTCTGTGTCATCGAGGGAGCGTATTTCGCCGAGATCATCGACCGCGAGACCCAGACCGAAGTCGCGCCGGGACAAAAAGGCGAACTCGTCCTCACCACCCTAACGCGGACGGCTTGTCCGCTCCTGCGCTACCGCACCGGCGACCTCGTCGAAAAGGCGTATTTCACTCCCGCCGCCACGGGCGAAACGGTCCTCTGCCTCGAGGGCGGCATTCTCGGCCGCGTCGATGAGATGGTCGTGATCCGCGGCGTCAACGTCTACCCGACCGCCGTCGAGAAAATCATCCGCGGATTTCCCGAGGTCGTCGAGTTCCAGGTCGTCCAGACGACCCGCCAATCCATGGCCGAGCTCGAGGTCATGATCGAGGCCGACGCCAAGGCCGGCCCCGATCTGGCGGAACGGGTGCAACGCGAGCTGGCCGACGCCTTCACCCTGCGGATCCCGGTGAAAATGGTCGAGCCCGGGGCGCTGCCGAGGTATGAGTTCAAGTCGCGGCGGTGGGTGCGGCAGTGAAGGGGGGCCGCGGCCCCCTCTTTATTTCCCGTGATCATCGACCACCCCCGTCACCAAACCCACCGAATTCCGGGCCAATACCCGTTGACAACCCGGGAATCTCGGCTTAACTGCGACTTCACCCCAATTTCTGCCCGTCATGGCCGTCCCCAAACGCAAGACCTCCAAGATGAAAAAGCGCCTCCGCCGTTCCGGTCAACGGTGGCGGGCCCGCAAACTCAACGTGTGCTCCGAGTGTGGCAGCGCCGCCCCCTCGCACATCGCCTGCCCGAGCTGCGGCTACTACAAGGGACGCCAGGTCCTCAAGGTGGAAGAACTGTGAGCTCCGGCCCGGTCCTCCATCAGTCATCGATTTCCGAAGTCACCCCACGCCGGGGTGACTTTCGTTTTTCGGGGTTGCATGTTGGCATGCCTTGTCCGTCAATAGCGCCCTGACTCAGCACATGAGAATCGCTCTGGATGTGATGGGGGGCGACAAGGCTCCCGAAGCCATCGTGGCGGGCGCGGTCGAGGCGCTCCATGCCTACGACCGCGACCTCCAGAGGCTCTATCTTGTCGGTGACGAAACCGCGGTGAAGCGGGAACTCGATCGTCATTCATTCTCCCACCAAAAGGTTGAGATCGTCCACTCGTCGGAAGTGGTGACGATGCACGACTCGGCCGTGAAGTCGGTCCGGCAGAAGAAGGATTCCTCGATCAGCGTCTCGGTCGACCTCGTGAAGCGTGGCGACGCCGACGCCGTCGTCAGCGCGGGCAACACCGGGGCGGCCGTGGCCGCCGCGACGATCAAGTGGCGCAACATCCCCGGGGTGGAGCGGGCCGGCATCGCCTCGCCCCTGCCGAACGAATTCGGCCCCTGCAACATCATGGACGCCGGTGCCAACGTCGATGCCAAGCCCTCCCACCTCCTCGGCTACGCCATCATGGGGAGCGTCTACGCGCGGCACGTGCAGGCCAAGGAAAAGCCCGTCGTCGGTCTCATGTCCGTGGGCGAGGAGGACTCGAAGGGCACCGACTTCACCCGCGAAGTCTTCGAACTGCTCCGGTCCACCGACCTCAATTTCCGCGGCAACGTCGAGGGCCACGACCTCTTCGAGAGCCAGATCGACGTCGTCGTCTGCGACGGGTTCGTCGGCAACGTCATCCTCAAGTCCTGTGAAGCCACTGCCAAAGCCATGTTCAAGTGGCTCAAGCAGGAGATCAACGCCAATCCCATCCGCAAGGTCGGCGCCCTCATCGCGAAGGATGCCTTCAAGGCGGTGAAGGAGCGCGGCAACTACGAGACCTACGGCGGCAGCCCGCTCCTCGGGGTCAACGGCGTTTGCATCATCGGACATGGCTCGAGTTCCCCCCTCGCCGTGCGCAACGCGATCCGCGTCGCCCTCGAATCGGTGAAGCATCAAGTCAATCCCCATATCGAGGAAGAGATGGACCGGTACTCCGATCTGATCTACTGATACCCCTTCCTCCGATTCATGAGCCAGCCTGGTTCCAGTCACGCCCTTCCCTACCCCGTCCGCGTCGCCGGGACCGGCAGCTATCTGCCCGGGCGCATCATGACGAACCGCGAGCTGGAGGAGACCGTCGACACGTCCGACGAGTGGATCACCTCCCGAACCGGCATCCGCGAGCGCCGCATCGCCGCGGAAGGCGAATTCACGAGCCACCTGGCCAGCGAAGCCGCGAAACGCGCGCTCGAGCAGGCCGGGGTCGCCGCGGCCGACATCGAGCTGATCATCGTCGCCACGATTACTCCCGACACCCTCACCCCCGCGACCGCCTGCTACGTCCAGCAGCAGATCGGTTCCCTCAAGGCGGTCGCCTTCGACGTCTCCGCGGCCTGCTCGGGTTTCCTTTACGCGATGGAGTTCGCCCGCCACGCGGTGGGGGCCGGCGCCTTCCGCAACGCTCTGATCATCGGGGCGGAGAAACTGAGCGCCTTCGTCGACTGGAGCGACCGCAACACCTGCGTCCTTTTCGGCGACGGAGCCGGGGCCGCGGTCCTCCTGCCCTCGACCAACGGAGGCGGACGCATCCTTTCCTCCCGCCTCGGCACCGACGGAGCCCAGGCCGAGTTGCTCAATATCCCCGGTGGCGGTTCGGCCTGCCCCGCCCTTCCCGGCGCCTCGCCGGTCAGGCCGGCCGTCCTCGCGATGCAGGGGCGCGAGGTCTTCAAGCACGCCGTCAACGCGATGCGCCAGGCCGCGATCGACGGCATCGAGGCGGCGGGACTGACGATCGCCGACATCGACCTCATCATCCCCCACCAGGCGAACCTGCGCATCATCGACGCGATCGTCGAGCGGCTCGACTTCCAGCGCGAGAACGTCTTCATCAACCTCGACAAATACGGCAACACCTCGGCCGCCGCCGTCGCCATCGCCCTCGACGAAGCCCATCGCCAGGGACGGGTGAAGCGGGGCGACCGCATCCTCCTTGTTGCCTTCGGGGCCGGCCTGACCTGGGCCAGTGCCGTGATCGAGTGGTAAATCCCTCGAGCGTCGGGAGGGCTGCCGCTGTCAAAGTCCCTGTCGCGCGATGAGCCTGCTAGCCGAGACCAGTTTCCGCCTCGCCCAACCCTGGGCGCTGCTGCTCCTGCTGCTCCTGCCCCTCCTCGCAATGCTGAAGGCCCGCTCGGGCAACGAGGGAGCGGTGGTCTTTTCCTCCCTCCACATCCTCAACCGCCTCGGCCCGGTCGCGCGCGGCCGCGCCGGGGGATTCCGCCTCGCGAGCCTCTTCCTCGCCCTGACCTGCCTCATCCTCGCCCTGACACGACCACAATGGATCGACCGGACCGAGGAGGTCTCCGAGAGCGGGGTCGAGCTCATCCTCGCCATCGACGTCTCGCGCTCGATGCAGGTGGAGGATTTCATGATCGAGGGGAGCCGGGCCAACCGCCTCCAAGCCGCGAAGAAGGTCACCCGCGACTTCATCCAGGGACGCACCACCGACCGGATCGGGATCCTCGCCTTCGCGGGAAGACCCTATCTGGCCAGCCCCCTCACCCTGTCGAAGTCCTGGCTCGAGGGACCGATGGGCCTCGGGCGGGTCCAGATCGGCCTGGTCGAGGACGGCACCGCGATCGGCTCCGCGATCGCCGCGGCCTCGAAGCGGCTCGACAAGCGCCCCTCGAGGAGCAAGATCATCGTGCTCCTCACCGACGGGGTCAACAATGCCGGTCGCCTTTCCCCGATCGAGGCGGCGAAACTGGCGAAAACGCTCGGCATTCGCGTCCACACCATCGCCGTCGGAACCTACGGCGACTATGTCGTCCAGACTCCGGTGGGACCGCAGCGACTCCATCAGGAATTCGACGAGGAAACCCTCAAGGAGATTGCCCGGATCGCCGGCGGGGAGTATTTTCGGGCACAGGACACCTCGGGGCTGGAGCGTATTTTCAGCCTCATCGATGAAATGGAGAAAACCGAGATCAAGCGCCGCACCCACGTCGAAAGCAAGGAGTGGTATCACTGGTTCGCCCTCGCCGGACTCGGTTTCGGGCTGCTGACAATGGTGGGCGACGAAACCTTCTGGAGACGGTTTCCATGAGCGGACTCACCTTCGCACAACCGGTCTGGTTCTGGGGCGGACTCGTCCTCCTCCCCCTTCTCGCGCTGCGCCTCTACGCCCATTTCCGCTCCGCGCGGCAACTGCCGGGCCTCGTTTCCCCGCGCCTGTCCCGCCGTCTCATCAACGGTGCCCACCAGGGCCGTCGCTGGGCCGTTTTTCTCCTGCAATGCCTCGCCCTCCTCGGCCTCGTCACCGCCCTCGCCCGCCCGCAACGGGGCTTCGAGGAGGTCGCGGTCGAGATCGACGCGCGCAACCTCCTCCTCGCCATCGACACCTCGCGCAGCATGATGTCGGACGACCTGCCCCCGAACCGCCTCGAGCGCGCCAAACTCGCGGCGAAAGACATCATCCTCTCGCTGCCCGACGACCGCATCGGCCTGATCGCCTTCGCCGGGAAAGCCTTCCTGCAGGCACCTCTCACCGTCGACCATGAGGCCGTGATCGAGTCGATCGATCAACTCGATACCGAGGTCATTCCGCGCGGCGGCACCAACCTCAGCGCCGCCGTCACCCTCGCCCTCGAGACGGTGAAGGAGGCCAAGATCGGGCCCAGCGCCCTCGTCCTCTTCTCCGACGGAGAAGCCCTCGAGGGGGTCGGAGAGGTGGAGCGTGTCCGCAACGAGGCGGCGGAGGCCGGCCTCACGATCCTCTCCGTCGGAGTCGGCACTCCCGAAGGTTCCATCATCCCCGAAGTCGATGAGGCCGGCAAACCAATCCCCGGAGTCTTCGTGAAGGACGAAAACGGACAGGTCGTGCGCACCCGGCTCACCCCGGAGCCGCTCCAGGCTCTGGCCACGAGAAACGGATCCTATCTCCACCTCGGCGGTGCCGCCTCCCTCACGCGGGTGGTCGAGCAGGTCCGGGAGAGCCTCGCCAGTTCGCGCGAGGAGGGAGAGAAGGCCCGCAAACCCATCGAGCAGTTCATCTGGCCGCTTTCCGCCTCCTTCCTGCTGTTCGTCTTCTCCCATCTCGTTCCCCTGTTTTGGCTGAAGCCCCTCCCCGCCCGGCAGGCCGCCGCCCGCCCCCGGCGCGCCGCCGCCGCCCTCGCCGTTTTCCTGGCCCTTCCCAGCGGCCTCACCGCCGCCGACCCGCTCCAGCCCGGACTGAGGGCCTACGCGCGGCAGGATTACGCCGGTGCCCTCTCCGCCTACGAAAGCGCCCTCGGGGAATCGCTGTCGAACCGGGCGCGAAACCGCGTCCAACTGGGACTGGGAGCCACGGCCTATCGTCTCGGCAACTTCGAGCGCGCCGCCGAGGCCTACGGAGCCGTCCTCGCGGACGGAGACGAACGCCTTCGCGGGGAGGCCCATTACAACCTCGGCAACACCCTCTTCCGGAAGGGTGAAGCGGCCCTGATGCCCGCGCCGCATTCGCCTCGCGATCCCGACCAGCCCCAGCCCCCCTCAACCCCGGCCGACGCGATCGAGCGCGCCAAGGCCGATTGGAGCGGAGCGGTCGAGCATTTCGAATCCTCCCTCGCCCTCGATCCTGACAATGCCAGAATCCGGCACAACCTCGATTATGTGAAGAAACGCCTCGAGGAACTGAAACAGCAGGAAGAGCAGCAGCAGCAACAGGAGGATCAAGAAAAGCAACCGCAGGATTCCCCGGGCGACGAGAAGAAGAAGGAAGAGCAGAAGCCACAGGACGGGAAAGACCAGCCACAGGAGGGAAAGCAGGATCCGAAGGAAGATCAAGCGAAGGACTCCTCCCGGCCGCAGGAAGGGAACGAGCCGAAGGACCCGAACGACTCCCAATCCCCCGGATCGAAGGATCCGCAATCCGGCCCGGAAGAAGGGAATCCTGACAAGCCACCCAAGGATGAACCCGGCGAATCCGGCAAACCGGAGGACGACGGAAAGCCCGGATCTCCGAAGGAGCCGGGCGAAACGCCGCCCCAGGAGCCGGAGCAGCCCCAGGAGGGCAGGCTCGAGGCCAATCCGAATCAATCCCAGCCCGATCGCGGTCCGGAGGGACGTCCCGGGCAGACCGGGGCGAGCGAGTCCCGTCCCGATCCCCTGACCGGCTACTCTCCCACGGATGCGAGGCAGCTCCTCGACGCCCTCGCCGACGAGACCGAAGTTCGTCCGGTCCTGCCGCCGGCCCGAGGCGAAAAATTCAAAAACTGGTAAGTTGCCCCCGATCCCATGCGGTTCCGCTCCCTGCTACTCCTGCTCCCTTGCCTCCTCGTTCCAGCGGCGGTTCCGCTCGCGGCCCAGATGCAGCCGCCCGCGGCGAGCGAGCCGTCGAACGACACCCTGACCGTCAACGTTCTCCGCGACCGGATCGCGATCGGTGAGATCGGCCAGCTCTTCATCAAGGTGCGCAACGGCGAGGCGGCCATGCCCGAGCGGATCGAGGCGTCGGGACTCGAGATGATCTTTTCCGGCCAACAATCCTCGATCAACATCGTCGGCGGAACGAGCACGGTCGAGACGACCTACTTTTACCGATTCCGCGGAGACAATCCCGGGACCTTCACCATTCCAGAGTTCGAAATCCGCATCGGCGACCGGATCGCGAAAACCCGGCCCATCGTCATCACCGTGGTCGAGAACGACGGGAGCGACCCTGGCCTCGACGCCACCAAGCCCTTCTTCGGAAGGCTTGAGCTGACCCGCGACACGTTCTACGTGAACGAGATCGTGCCCTTCACACTCACCGCCTACGTGCGCGGGCGGAACGCGATCAACGACGTCGTCTCCGCCGAGCTGAAACACGAGAGTTTCATTTTCAAGGGATTCCGGGAAGTCCGCACCGAGGGCGCCGACGTGGGGAATTCGTATTACGCCTCCGCGGTCATCCCCTCGCATCTCTTCGCCCTCAAGCCCGGCACCCATCGGCTCGGCCCGGGCGAAATCGTCGTGCGCGTCCTCGACTCGGAATCCTCCTCCGGCTTCGGCCTGTCTTCCTTCTTCCAGCGCACCGTGACCCGGGAAATGGTGACCAACACGCTCCAGGTCACCGTGAAACCGTTGCCAAACGGAGCCCCCGCCAGCTTCACGGGTGGAATCGGGTCGTTCGAAATGACCGCGACTCCCTCCCTCACCACGCTCGGGGTGGGAGACCCGCTCACGATGGACTTCGAGGTCACCGGCGTCGGCAATCTGCGCACGATGGGCGCGCCGGTCTTCACGGTTCCCCAAAACGGAATCTGGAAAACCTATGAACCTAACAAAACTCTAAACGAGGAGGAGGATTCGGACGGATTCCGCACCGGGAAAGTCCGTTTCTCCCAGGTCCTCATCCCCGAAGTCCGCACCGAGTCCATTCCCGAGTTCCAACTGAGTTTCTTCGATCCGTCGAAGGAGCAATACACCACCCTGACGGCGGGCCCCTTCCCGATCATCATCGCCGAAGCCCGTCCGTCCGATCCTCCGACGACGGAACTACCCGCGGTGGGATCGGCTGCGGCCCCCTCGAAGCGCCCCGAACCGGGTTTCGACGACATCCTCCACATCCGCACGACGGCCCCGCGCTGGCTTGCCGAAGCACCCTCGGGACGTGCGGGTCTGCTTTTCTGGATCGTGCAGGCGGTGTTCTCGATCGTTTTCTGCACCCTCACCGGGTTCGGCGCGGCCCGTTGGATCGCCGCACGAAGGGATCGCGCGATCGAACCCGTGACCTCGCTTCCCTTCGCGAAGGCCATCAAGCGGATCCCCCGCGCCGGCGCCCCGCGGAGGGAGTTTTTCCGTGCCGTCTCCGAGGCCCTCGCGTCGTGGAGGCGCGAACACGAGGACGCCCCGCCGCAGGTTCTTGAGATCCTCGCGAAGGTTTCGGAACGCTGCGATGCGGTCCTTTACAGTGGGCGGGGCGAGACCGACGCTCCCGTCTCCCCGTCCGAGGCCGAGGAGCTCGTCTCACTGCTCAACCGGCTCCCGAGGCGCTGAAAATACCGGCACTCCGCCATGCATTTGCGTCTTTCAATCCTCGCGATTTTTCTCGGTGCCTCCGGCTTCGCCTTCGCCGCCCCGGGTGAAGACTTCGCCCGGGCGAACCGTTTCTTTGAAAATGGGGATTTCGACGGGGCCAAGTCCGCCTACGAAACGCTCGTTGGCGCGGATCACCTCTCCCCGGAACTGTTTTACAATCTCGGTGCCGCCCACCATCGCGCCGGCCAGAGCGGCGCCGGGGTCCTCTGGATGCGACGCGCCCTCGTCCTCGATCCCGGCATGACCGAGGCGCGCCAGAGTCTCGCTTTCCTCCGATCCCACCTCGGCTGCCTCGAGTTCTCGGAATCCGGGCCGGCCCGCTTCATCGCCGCACTTCCCCCGGGATTCGCGGCCTGGTCGATCTCTCTCTGCGTCTGGATCGCCTGCCTCTCCGCAGCCGCGGGATTCTTCCTGCCACGCCTCCGCCCGAGCCTTCCCGCCTTCCTCGCGCTCGCGGCCGTGCTCCTCGTGACCGCGGTCGCCGCCTATCTCGTTTCGCGCTATCGTGCGACCACCCTCGCGGTCGAAAACTTCGCCACCGTTGTCTCGGCGGAAACCGACGCCCTCACCTCGCCGACCCCCGACGCGAAAAAGGTCATCGACCTGCCGCCGGGATCGGAAGTCCGGCTGCTCCAGCGATCCGACAAGTGGAGCTACGTGGAAATCCCCGGGGATCTCCGGGGCTGGGTTCGGAGCGACTCGATCGCCCCGGTCTGGCCCATCGAGCGACCACCCGTCGCTCCATGAACGATCATCTCCACCCGACTCCTTCGTCATTGCTTCTTCCCCCATGAAACTCCCGCGCCCCCTCGTTGTTTTCCTCGCCCTCCTCGTGACCTCCGCGGAAGCCGCACCGACCGACCGGCTCGTCATCGGAGCCGAGGCCGGAAAGGGTCTCGCCATCGTCGATCCCGGCGACGGCAACAAGCTCCTCTGGCACCGTCCCCTCGGCGCGGTCCACGACCTGCACCTCCTCCCGAACGGCAACTTCCTCACACAGGATGGCTGGCCCCGGGTCATCGAGGTGAACCTCGCCAAGGAGATCGTCTGGGAATACGACGCCACCAAAACCAACCGCGGCGAAAACGACGGCAAGGTCGAGATCCACGCATATCAACGGCTCGCCAACGGCAACACCATGATCGTCGAGTCCGGCCCCGGCCGCATCCTTGAGGTCGCGCCTGACAAAACCATCGTCGGGCAACTGCCCCTCGTCGTTTCCAAGCCCAATGCCCATTCCGACACCCGGCTCGTCCGCCGGCTCGAGAACGGACATTTCCTCGTCGCCCACGAAGCCGACCAGATCGTGAAGGAGTATGCCGCGGACGGGACGATCGTCTGGGAGTTCCCCGTTCCCCTCTTCGGAAAAGCTCCCGCGGGCGGACACGGTCCCGAAGCCTTCGGCGGCAAATGCTTCGCCGCGATCCGCCTGAAAAACGGCAATACCCTCGTCGCGACCGGCAACGGGCACAGCCTTCTCGAAGTGACTCCGGGGAAGGAGATCGTGTGGAAACTGGAACAGAACGACCTGCCCGGCATCACCCTCGCCTGGGTCACCACCGTCGAGGAACTCGCCAACGGCAACCTCCGCTTCGGCAACTGCCACGCCGGCCCCGACCATCCGCAGATCATCGAGATCACGAAGGACAAGAAGGTCGTCTGGACCTTCCAGGATTTCACCACATTCGGCAACGGCCTCGCCAACACCCTCGTCCTCGAAGGAGAAGCCGCAGCCGCGCTCCGGGCGAAACTGGCGGCCGGCGGAGCCGAATAGGCGGCGACCCGCGATTCCCCCGGACGGTTTCCCGGATCAGATCAGATCAGATCAGATCAGATCAGATCAGATCAGTTCCGGCATCGGCTTGTGGCCGTCGACGAGGAAATGCGGGCGTCCCGAGAGATCCTCGAGGGTGACCTCGTTCGCATTGATGCCGAGTTGATGGTAGATCGTGGCGAAGACCTCGCCGAAGTGAACACCCCGCTCGGAGACTTCGCCGCCGAGACGGTCGGTCGCCCCGATGACCTGCCCGGTGCGGAGTCCGCCACCGGCGAGGAGGGCACCGCCGACCCGGGGCCAGTGGTCGCGACCGGCGTCCTTGTTGATCATCGGGGTGCGCCCGAATTCCCCCCAGGCGACGACGAGGACGTCGTCGGCCATGCCCCGTTCGTGGAGGTCCTCGATCAGCGCGCTGAGTCCTTGGTCGAAGAGCGGCGCGTGCGAACGCATCCCGGAGAAGTTCTCGCTGTGGAAGTCCCAGCGCCCGAAGTTCAGGGTGACGCAGCGCACCCCCGCCTCGACGAGGCGCCGGGCCAGGAGGAAGTGTTCGAGATTGCGGGGCGCGCCATCCCCGAAATTCTTCGGATCGCCCTTTCCGTAACGTTCGCGGACCTTCGGGCTTTCCCGTTCAAGATCGAGGGCCACGGCCAATTCGCTCGAGGTGAGCATGCCGAAGGCCTGCTCGTGGAATTCGTCCAGCCCCTCCATCATTCCGCTCGCGTCGGCGTCGCGGCGGAACTGGTCGAATGAGCCGAGCAGCCCGCGACGTTCATCGAGTCTCGCCGCGGTGAGTTGGTCGAGCACGAGATCCTCCCGGCTCGGCCCCGAGGGCTTGAAGGGACCGTGGGCGAAACCTAGATACCCCGGCTTGCCAGATGATCCATAGGGCGGATGCCCGGCTCTCGGCGCGAGACCGACAAAGGGCGGCACATGGGGCCGCGCGGGGCCCATCAGTTTCGACATCACCGCCCCGATCGAGGGCCAGCCGCCGGCGGGCTGACCGGAGAGGTCGAGGGTCGATCCCACCTTGCCGGTGTAGCACATGAAGGAGTCGTGGCTCCCGTTCGGGGCTCCGTAGAGGGACCGGATCGGGACGCACTTGTCCATGATCTTCGCGAGATTCGGAAGCAGTTCGCAAACTTCGATCCCGTCCACATTCGTCGCGATGGGCCGGAACTCGCCGCGGATTTGCGAAGGCGCGTCCATCTTCAGGTCATACATGTCCTGGTGCGGGGGCGCCCCGGCCATGTAGATCATGATGACAGCCTTCTTGGAATTGCGGATTCCGGAAGTCTTCTCGGCGCGGAGGAGATCCGGCAGGGCGAGACCGCCCATTCCGAGTCCTCCGATCCGGAGGAAGTCGCGACGGGAGCGTCCGTCGCAGAATCGGGAGCGGGCGGACTCCGGTCCGGAAAGAGTCATCATTGGGGAAAATAGTCCACCCAAGCCGGGCCACCAAACGCCAAGTCAAACGCGATCAGGCGGGACGTGATCGTGCGACGGTACCTTCCGCCTTCCGCCTTCCACGCGCCCCTTTGAAGTTGTGCCGGACCCGGATCTGGCGAACACTTATTCCACACCATGTCCATCTCCCCCGCGCGCCGCTGCGCCCTCGACGCCCTCACCGAATGGGAGGACACCTCCCGCTACGCCGCCGACCTGCTCGATGACTTGGCCCGCCGCCAGCGCCTTTCCCCGCCCGACCGCGGCCTCGCCCAGGACCTTCTCTTCGGCGTCATCCGCAACCTCTATCTCCTCGATGAACTGATCGAGCGATTCCGGCGTGGTTCGATCAAGGCGCAGACGCAGAACCTCCTCCGGCTCGGCCTTTACCAACTCTTCCGCACCGGCATCGCCGAACACGCCGCCGTCAACGAGACCGTCTCCCTCGCCCGGCCGCACGAACGGTCACTCGTCAACGCGATCCTCCGTGGCGCGCAGCGACAGAAGCCGGAGTTGCTCGCCGAGATCGAAACCTGGCCGCTCGAGGACCGGTGCTCGCATCCGGAGTTCCTCATCCGCCGCTGGACAGAACAATACGGCCCCGAGGCGACCGAGTCACTCTGTCGCTGGAACAACGAGGCCCCGCCCGTCTATGCCCGTCTCAATTCGCTAGCCCGGGACCGGGAGGCACTGGAAAGGGTTCGTTCGGAGATCGAACCCTCCCTGCTCGGACCGGAGTTCCCGGATTTTTTCCGGATCGAGGGCGCCCCCAGCGCCGAATGGCTCCGCGACGGGCTCATCTACGTTCAGGATCCGAGCACCTCGCTCGCCTGCCGGCTCCTCGATCCCCGGCCGGGAGAAACCATCCTCGACGCCTGTGCCGCCCCCGGAGGCAAGACCGCACTGCTCGCCGCCCTCATGGGCAATGCGGGATCGATCGTTGCCACCGACTCCTCCGAAGCCCGCCTCACCCAGATGCGGGAAAATCTCGAACGCCTCTCCGTTTCGATCGCCGACACCCGCCGCGTCGATTGGAACGACCCGGCTTCAACCGGCGAGCTTCCCCGCTTCGACGCGATTCTCCTCGACGCGCCCTGCTCGAACTCGGGGGTGATGCGGCGCCGCGTCGACGTGCGCTGGCGGATCCAGGAGCGCGACTTCGATCGCCAGGCCAAGCAGCAGCTCGCCCTGCTCCGCTCCGTCGCGACCTGCCTCAAGCCGGGCGGAAGGATTGTCTACAGCACCTGCTCGATCGACCGCGAGGAAAACGAGGGCGTCATCGCCGGCTCCGCATTTGCCGTGGAAAAGACGGTGGTCTCCCTGCCATGGCGCGACGGACACGACGGCGCCTACGCGGCGCTGCTGCGGCCGGAGTCCGCGGGATCCTGACCGATCAACAGGACGTCGGCACGCCCTGCGCCAGCTTCACGGCGTGGGGAATGGCCCCCTCGACGAATCCGAGGCACTCAACCGCACCGCTCGGCTTGCCCGGAAGGGCGACGACGAGCGACCGGTCGACGATCGCGGCGAGGCTGCGGGAAAGGATCGCATTCGGCGTGATCGCGAGCGACTGCATCCGCATCGCCTCGCCGAAGCCGGGAATCTCGACACGGAGGATGCCGCGGATCGCCTCGGGAGTGACATCACGAGGGGCGATGCCGGTGCCGCCGGTGGTGAGGACCAGTCCGCATCCCTGGGCCGAAAAGGCGCGGATCGTTTTCCGGATCGCCTCGATCTCGTCCGGGACGATCGCCTCGGCCAGAACTTCCCAGGACCGCTGCTGACACGCCGCGCGCAGGGCGGGGCCTCCGTGGTCCTCGTATTCACCCGCGGAGGCGCGGTCCGAGACCGTGACGATGCCAACGGCGATCCTGGCGCTCATCGTTCGGCGGGGTAGCCTCAGTTCGAGAACTGGACCCGGCTGCCTTGGAAACTCGGCGTGGGATAGGCCGGTGCGGTCGGCACGGGCGCTGGACGGGGATAAGAGGTCGTCGCGGGAAACCCCGGTGGGACCGCACCCGTTGTTCCTGAAGAGGGCACCGGAGGCGCCGAAATCGCCCCGCTCGAGGAGGAGATCGAAGGATAGGCCGGGGCCGCCGGAGCCGGGGCCGCTGCCGACGGATAGGCCGGCGCGGGTGCGGAGGTGGTCCCAGGATAGGAGCCGGCCATGGCCGAAGAGTAGGTCGGAGCCACCGGAGCCGGGGCGGGAGCGGTCGGAACGGTTGATCCGTAACGGCCGACGACAGGTGCCGCAGCCCCCGGGGTTCCGGCGCTCGGCGGGGCCGAGGTGGGTATTTGGAGGGTTTTGCCCGCGTAAATCTTCGTATCCGTCATCCCGTTGGCCGACTGGATGCGCCCGACCGTGGTGTTGTAGCGGGTCGCGATGGCGGAAAGATTTTCACCCGGCTGGATCTGATGCGGGATGAGTTGCTCCCCTTCCCGAAGCGAAAAAGGGGCCATGGCCGGAGCCGTGGAAGGGCGATTCGTCGCGGCCATCGTCGGGTTCGAGGGAACCGATGACACCGGAGCCGTCCCGCCAGTGGCCGCCCCCATCGCCGCGGAAGTGTCTGGATAGGCCGAGGGAGGAGGAGGAGGCGCATTGACCGCCACGTCCTGGTTTTTGTTGCCGAAGCATCCGGCGGAGAGAAGCGCCATCACGAAAGCAGCCCCCGCTCCGATGAATTGGAGTCTGATGAACATTCGGGAAAATACCACCGCATGGCCCTACCGAAAGGCGGAATTTTCAAATTTCCCAAATTTTATTCTTAATTTTTAATAATTTTTTAGAATTGATATTCTTAATGAGTTGACTGCAAAGCAATCTGTCCGCCGACTTTCGGAGGGTTTCCTTCCCAAGGAGCTGTGCTCCTGGGAAGGCATCAGGGTGCCAAATTGTTCATTTTCCGCTTGAATCCACGCCAAATGGCGTAAATTCCCGCTCCCCACCATGGCAAAAGAAAGTTGGATCACCCGTAACCAGCGCAAGAAGCGCACCGTCGCCAAATACGCCAAGCTTCGCGCGAAGCTCAAGGCCGAAAAAGACTACGAGGGCCTCACCATGCTCCCCCGCGACGCCAGTCCGACTCGTCTCGTCAACCGTTGCGAAGTGAGCGGTCGCCGCCGCGGTTATTTCCGCCGTTTCCGCATGTCCCGGATCACTTTCCGCGAGATGGCTTCGAGCGGTCTCATTCCCGGAGTGACGAAATCGAGCTGGTAATCGTCTCCCTCCCCTTAACCGAAGGAGCGAAGTCCGAAGGGCTTCGCTTTTTTGTTTTCCGGTTCGACCGGGCTCCAATTCACGGGTGAGGGACCGGTCAATCGCCCCTCGGGGAGGTTCCCCCCCCTTCGCACCTTAGAGGCTCGGGCAAGGCGCCCATCGCATCCGCTCCGCTCTTGTTTCCCGGGGCAAACGGGCTTACCTTCGACGCCCTCGACGTTGTTTTTCGATGCCGAAAGTCTACTTCAGAACCTTTGGTTGCCAGATGAACGAGCGCGACTCCGAACAGGTCGCGCAAATGTTCGTGGAACGCGGCTTCACGGTCACCCCGCAACCCGACGATGCCGACGTCGTCCTGATGAACACGTGCTCGGTGCGTGATCAGGCCGAGCAGAAGGCCCTCGGAAACATGCGCCATCTCGGGAAATTGCGGAAGCACAATCCCCGCCTCGTCTTCGGGATGATGGGATGCATGGCCCAGAGCCGCGGCGAACAGCTTCTCAAGGAAGTGCCCCACCTCGACCTCGTCGCCGGCACCCAGAAATACCATCGCGTCGTCGATCATTGCGTCGAACTGATGCGCGCCAGGGAAGAGTCCGAGATGGACGACCTCCGCCGCCCCATCGTCGACGTCGGCGAGGAGGAGGGCTCGCAGAACACGATCCGCGACCACGTCGCCAAGGAACACGGCGTCAGCGAGTTCGTCAGCATCATGCAGGGCTGCAACATGAAGTGCACCTTCTGCATCGTTCCCTTCACCCGCGGCCCCGAGCGCGGCCGGCCCATCGCCGAGATCGTCGCCGAATGCCGCCGTCTCGCCGACCGGGGCGTGCGCGAGGTGACCCTGCTCGGACAGATCGTGAACCTCTACGGCCGCCACGAGTTCCCCAAGGTCGGGGGAAAGAGCCCCTTCGTGCAGCTCCTCGAGGCCGTCCACGAGATCGACGGAATCCGGCGGATCCGCTTCACTTCCCCCCACCCCATCGGATACAAGGAGGACCTCATCGAGGCCTTCACCTACCTGCCGAAGCTCGTCGATCATGTCCATTTCCCGATGCAGTCCGGGTCCGACCGCATCCTGCGCGCGATGCACCGCCCCTACAAAGCCGCCAAATTCCTCGAGATCTGCGAGCGCATGAAGGAGGCCCGGCCCGGAATCGCCATCACCACCGACATCATCGTCGGGTTTCCCGGCGAGACCGTGGAGGACTATCTCGAGACGAGGAAGGCGGTCGAGGCCGTCCAGTTCGACCAGGCCTTCGTCTTCCGCTATTCGCCCCGGAAGGACACCCCCGCCGCCGAAATGCCCGACCAGGTCCCCGAGCGCGTCAAGGAAGAGCGCAACCAGGATCTCCTCGCCCTCGTCGACTCCATCGTCGAGCGGAAGAACCTCGCCCAGGTCGGCACGACCCAGGAGGTGCTTTGCGAGGGTCCCAGCCGCTACAACGCCGCCCGGCTCAGTGGACGCACCCGGACGAACCGGATCGTCATCTTCGACGGCGATCCCCGCCGCATGGCCGGCCAGCTGTTCGACGTCCACATCACCGAGAGTTCGGGCTTCACCCTTTACGGGGATGCTGTCCTCCCGTCCGGAGACGCGTCTGCCGCAGCGCCTCCTTCGGCCTTGCAAAAGGCGGAATCCGTTGGACCCTGAGCGGCCTTTCCCCCCTCATGCAGGCGATCTACCAACAGCTCTACGAGCCCGGCCTTTCCCTCAAACTCATGGGCGTCCTCGTCGGCCTCTGGCTCGTCGCCTCGCATCTCTTCGCCCTGCTCAAACCCGGCCTCGTCAAGCCTTGGCTTGCGCGTTTCGCCAGAAACGACAAGCTCGGTGCGGTCATCGTGGCCGTTTGCTTCGCCTGGTCCCTCGTCATCTGGAGTTGCATGGACCTCGGCGAGTTCTACAAGATCGAGCGTCCCGTGCAGATGGTCATCATCGGCGTCGGCATCGGAGTCATCCTCTATGTCCGCGAGTTCCTCGCGGTGCGTGCGCTGGGCTTCCTCATGATCCTCGCGGCCGCCCCCATGCTCGAGTCCGCTTTTCTCAAGGACCCCCAGAGCCGGCTTCTCCTCGTTGCGTTCGCCTACGCGATCGCCGTGATGGGGATGTTCTGGGTCGGCATGCCCTACCTGCTGCGCGATCAGGTCAACTGGGTCCTCGCCAAACCGAGACGTTACCAAGGCGGCGCCGTCGCCGGGGTCGTCTACGGTGCCATCCTCGTGGTCTGCGCCGTGGCGTGGTGGTGATCGGTGCCACGGGGGAAGCGAACGGGCGCCCCGGTGTTCCCCCGCCCGCACCGGGTGGCCCGGCGCCCCGTTCGGACGCGAATCGACCACCGTCCCGATCCCGGCAGTTCAACTCGCGGGCGACAGGAACGGAAGGCACCTTCCCTGTTGGACATCCCGCCGCTTTCCGTTCACATTCCTGTTCCCGGACTTCCCAAATGCGCCAGCTCCTCATCACCTCCGCCCTTCCCTACGCGAACGGGCACATCCACATCGGACACCTCGTCGAATACCTCCAGACCGACATCTGGGTGCGGTTCCAGAAGATGCGGGGGAACCGGGCCGTCTACCTCTGCGCCGACGACACCCATGGCACCGCCATCATGATCCGGGCCCGCGCCGAAGGCCGCAGCGAGGAGGCCCTCATCGCTGAAATGAGCGAGGCGCACCAGCGCGACTTCGCGGGTTTCGGGATCGAATTCGACCATTATGGCAGCACCCACAGCGAGGCGAACCGCAACCTCTGCCATGAGATCTGGGCGGCCTTGCGGAAGGCCGACATGATCGTCGAGGAGGAAATCGACCAACTCTTCGACACGGCGCAGGGCACCTTCCTCGCCGACCGCTTCGTCCGCGGCACCTGCCCGAAATGCGGTTCGAAGGACCAGCCCGGCGACAATTGCGGCAGTTGCGGCGCGACCTACGGTCCCGTCGACCTCGTCGATCCCGTCAGCACCCTCTCCGGGACCCGACCCGAGATCCGCGGGGCGGCCCACCTCTTCGTCCGCATCGAGAAGATGCACGACTTCCTCGCGCAATGGACCCAGTCGGGCACGCTGCCGCCCGAGAGCGCGAACTACCTGAAGAATTTCTTCCTGAACGAGCCGCTCCGCGACTGGGACGTTTCTCGTCCGGCACCGTATTTCGGCTTCGAGATTCCCGACTCGCCCGGGAATTACTGGTATGTCTGGTTCGACGCCCCGATCGGCTACATCGGCGCGACTGCCGAGTGGTGCCAGCGCGAGGGAGAGAATCTCGACGATTGGTGGAGAAGTGGAAAAACCGAGATCCACCATTTCATCGGCAAGGACATCCAGTATTTCCACACCCTCTTCTGGCCCGCCGAATTGAAAACGGCGGGGTTCAGCCTGCCCACCCGCGTGCACATCCACGGTTTCCTCACCGTCGACGGGGAAAAGATGTCGAAGTCGCGCGGCACCTTCATCCGCGCCTCGAAGTATCTGGAACATCTCGATCCCGAGTATCTGCGCTACTACTACGCGGCGAAGCTCTCCTCGAAAGTCGAGGACATCGATCTCAACCTCGCCGAGTTTGTCGCCCGTGTGAACAGTGATCTCGTCGGCAAGGTCGTCAACCTAGCGAGCCGCACCGCGAAGTTCATCGCCGGAACCGGGCTATCGGCCGACTATCCGGAAGACGGCGGTCTTTTCGGTCAATTCGCGGCCCGCGGCTCTGAAATCGCCGAAGCCTACGAGAACGGCGACTACGGCAAGGCCATGCGCATGATCATGGAACTCGCCGACCAGGCCAATCCCTACGTCGAGGAAAAGGCTCCCTGGGAACTCCGGAAGGATCCTTCAAGGTCGCGCGAACTGCAGGACGTCTGCACCGTCGCCCTCAATCTCTTCCGCACCCTCGTCATCTACCTCGCCCCTGTCCTGCCGGAACTGGCCCGGAAGACGGGCGAACTATTCGACGACGCCATCACCCGCTGGGATCAGGCGGAGAAGCCGCTGACCGGTCGCCCCATCGCCCCGTTCGCCCACATGATGCAACGGGTCGATCCCGCCAGGATCGAGGCGATGATCACGGAGTCGCGCGAGGAGGGAACTCCGCCGGGTCCACCAGCCTCGGAAACGATCGCGCCGGTGGCTCCGCCCGTTGCGTCCGACCCCGGCGACGCTCTCGCCGCGCATCCCATCGCCCCGCAGATCACGATCGACGACTTCCTCAAGGTCGACCTCCGCGTCGCCCGCATCGTCGCCGCCGACGAGGTGCCCGAGGCGAAAAAGCTCGTTCGCCTGACCCTCGGTCTCGGCGGCGGGACGACCCGCCAGGTCTTCGCGGGGATCAAGGCGGCCTACGCTCCGGCGGATCTCGTTGGCCGGCTCGTCGTCGTCGTCGCGAACCTCGCCCCACGCCAGATGAAGTTCGGTGTCAGCGAGGGCATGATCGTCGCCGCGGGCCCCGGGGGAGAGGACATTTTCCTCCTCTCCCCCGACGAGGGGGCCCTGCCCGGCCAACGGGTCGGCTGAGGGGATCACGGATACTTTTCCACTGGCGCGCCACCTCAATCCGTGTCATCGCTTCCGCCATGTCCACCCCCTCCTACTTTGTCGTTTCCCGCGAGCAGCACGAAGACCTCGTCACCGCCGCCTACCGGCACCGGGGCTACGAGGCCGACGAATCGGCTGCGGCGGCGCGCATGTGCAGCGAGGCCTCGTGGCACGGCATCCGCACCCACAACGCGCTGAAGGCGCTCCACCTCGACGAGCTCTTCGGCAGCGGCAGCGGCGGATGCGTCCCCGGAGCCCGCATCGAGGTGCACGAGACCCGTTTCCCCGCGGTGCAGAGCTGGAACGCCCACCGCAAGCTGGGCCAGGCCGTCGCGTGCGAGGCGATCGAGACCTGCATCCGCCTCGCCGACCAATACGGCTCCGGCACCGTCGCGATCGACAACGCCTTCCACTACCTCTGGGGCGGAGGCTACGTCATGGACGCGGCCAAGCGCGGCTACATCGCCTACACGAACTGCACCTCGACCCTCGCCGAAGTCGTACCCTTCGGCGGGAAATTTCCCACGCTCGGGACCAACCCGCACAGCTGGGGCTTTCCAACGATGGACGCGCTCGGCTACCCCGTCGTGATCGACTGGGCCACTTCCGAGATCGCGATGGGGAAGGTCGAGCAATACAAGCGCGAGAACCGGAAGCTCGAATCCCCCTTCGGCGTCGACAAGGACGGCAATCCCACCGACGACCCCTTCGCCGTCGTCGCCCTCCTTCCCTTCGGCCGGCACAAGGGCTACGGGCTCGGGCTCCTCAACGAACTCTACGGTGCCGCGATCGGTGGATCGCTCCCGACCCTGCGCGGACGCGCCGCCAAGGCCGCCGACACCGGGGAAAAGACGACCTGTGCCTTCTTTTTCCAGGTCGTGCATCCCGAGGCCATTGCGGGCGGGGACTTCTCGAACGGGAGAACCCAAGACGAGAACATCACCGCGGTGCTGAAGGATGTCTTCGGTCACGGCAACGAGAAGTGCATGCTGCCCGGGACGATCGAGGCCAACAGCGCGAAACTCAGCGAGAAGGCCAACGGGCTCCTCTTCACCGAGGCCGAAATAAAAGGCTTCGTCCACCTCGCCGGAGAATGCGGCCTCGACGCCTCGGGCTGGGAGCCGGATTCGTTGCCGACCTTCGTCGGTTGAGCCCGGATCGGTCCACGATCCGGCGGCGCGAACCGCCTTCGACGGAAAACGGTCGGCCAACGGGGTCCCCACCGGACGGTGCCCTGTTCAGGCCGGACCCGGCCCGGACTCGCAGCGTTTCCGGATCACCTCGAGGATCGAACCCTGGATCTGGTCCATGACCCATTCGCTCCACCATCCGGCGTAGGCGTTGAAGCGGGTGGAAAGACGGTGGGTGCTCGAAAGATGGAGCCGGCATCGGCCCGGACCCATCTCCTCGATCTCGTAGGTGCCGTCGAGGACATCGTAAAAGCGCCCGCCCACGATGATGTGCTCGTCGAAGGCGGTGTGCGGGATGAATTCCGGATCCGCCTGGATACTGAAGGCGAGTTTCACGGAGGGCTCCCAATGCGTCACCACCTCGTAGAACGAGACCCCGCCCTCGAAGGTGGCATGACGCTTGCCCCCGACCCCTTCGCGGTCGAGCGTCGCCGCGACCGGGCGTGGAAATCCGAGTCGGTAAATCCACTGGGACGGAATTTCCATCCGACGGATCGCCGCGACCTCGTGGATCTGGTCCCAAACGACGGCGGGAGCGGACCCGATTTCCATGGAATTGCGCATCACCCTCGTCTGATGCGGCTCTTCCCACTGCTGTTCCAGCGGGGCGACCACAAACGGCAGCAACAGAAATGCCGCGACCGGCAGATTTCCGCTGCCGCGGCGCCCCTTCCGGTCGAGCAACAAGCTCATGATCCCCCCCCGAGAAGCGAAAAGGGCAGAACGACCGGAGCCGCCACAACCACGCAGATCGCCGCCTCGATCTTGGCGAAGAGGGAGCCGGCGAGGAGGAGGGCCATCGTCAGCGGCGGAGCAACGAGAGCCCAGAATGGGCCCGGCGCATCGAGCCGGTAGCCCAGCCAGCAGACGAGCGCCCCGAGGCTGACGGGCATCGTGTAGATGAAGGCGAGGGAGACGATCTGGAGCCATCCCTGGGTCAGGTCATGGGCGAAGAGGAGGCGGCAGAGGATGCCGTAAATCGCGGCGAGGGAAAGGATAACGAGGACACGGACCCATTTCGAGCGCTTCATGGATCGCAGGGTGGACCATTCTGGAGACGATGGCGAGGGGAATCACGCTCCGGCCCCATCTTGCGGGAGCGGGATTCCCTCCGCGAAGCCGCCCCCACGCATCGATGCCCGACTCCATCCGGCAAGGAAGCTTCCGCGCGAAACGGAAAGAGCCAGGCGGATTGCTCCGCCTGGCTCCCCAGTATTACGTCCACGACCAAACACCGTTCGGCCGAAATCGATTTCAACGGGCCATCTCTTCCTTCAGGCGGCTCACGACCCGTTCGCTGCGCTCCAGAATGCGCTCGAGGGAGGCGCGGTCCTCCGAATCCCTGGGCATCTCCGTGATCACTTCCGATAGCTCTTTCTGCAACCCGTTCAAGTCCGCCAGAAGCCGGAGATCGCTCTCCTCGTTCACCACCGGGTTGCCACTGATCGAAACGGGGCGGAAAGCACCGGCGAAACGCGCGGCCGATTCCCCGCCTCCCATCGTCACGTAACCGCTCACGAGAACCCGGTCCGTTCCGGTTCCCACGCCGTTTTCCCCGCGTCCGAGCCGTCGCTCGATCAGGGTGGAGGAGCCTCGATGCCTCGACCACCCGTCCACGGGCGGGAGGTAGGAATCAACCCGGTCGAGAGCAACCGGCCGGAGGGAGGCATCGTGCCGGTGGGTTCCGTGGGAAGGATGGAAGGATGCGGGGATGACCGCGTCGGCCTCCAGGTAGGAGGCATCGACAGGCACGTGGGCAGGAGCGCCGTCGCCGACCAGATTGAGGGAAGAAAGGTCCTCCACTTCTTCCGCGAGAAAGAGCTGCGGAACATGTCGGGAGGCGACCGACAGAGACGGACGGGAGCCGGAGGTTTCGTCGCCCGCCCCGGCCATATCGACACCCGTCTGGGAAGGCTCCCTCAGACCATTGAACATCGCGGCCCCACAGAGAACGAGGGCGGCAATGCCCGCGGCCGCGGCCAAGACGCGACGCGAAGAGGGGCGGAAATCCACCGGCACAACGACAGGTCCGGCGGGAACGGGATCAAGCAACTTGAGAGCCGGGCGCTCGCATGCGGCGCCCCATTCGCGGCGCAATCCCTGACCGAGGAGCGCCATCACCTCCCGCATCTCGGCGAGTTCCCGACGTGCGACCGGGGAGAGTTGCAGGCGCACCTCGAATTCCGCCGCCTCGGCCGAACTGAGTTCCCCCAGGGCGTAGGCGGTCATTTGAGGATCGTCGGGATTGACAGGTTCGCGGTTCATGGATCGGCAGGTGAAACGGAAAAGGTTCAGGAAGGATCGACCTCGACCCCCATGAGGGAACGCAGGCGTTTGATTCCGGTGTGAATGAGGAAACCGACGTTGCTCACGCTGAGCCCGGTCACGTCGGAGATCTCCTTGTAACTGAGATCGCCTTGAAACTTCAGACGGATGACTTCGCGCTGATTCTCGGGGAGCCGCTCGAGCAGGGCCATGACCTCGGCGTGTCGCTCGCGATCCTCCATCGCGCGGGAGGGATCCGGGGCGGAATCATTCATCAGCTCGAAGGCCTCGCCCGAGGTCGAAAGCATCGGGTTTTCCTTCCGGAGGATGTCGATGGAGCGGTTCCGGCAGACCGTGTAGAGCCAGCTCTTCAGCCGCCCCTGGATCATGGCGGGATCCTGACGGTGCAATTTGATGAAGGTGTCCTGCACCACATCGCGGGCGCGATCCCAGTCCCCGCCGAGGAGGCCGGCGGCATAACCCGTCAAGGGACCCTCGAAGTCCGCCTGGGCGGATTCGACGAGTTCGCGGGGCGAAACTTCCATGAGATGGATCGGAAGGGCGGACATCGCAGCGTGTAATACCGCTTGAAACGATCCGCCGAAGGAGTTCTTAGAATCTTAGAAAAAAAGTTGAAGGAATCTTAACTTCATTTCCCACGATTCTCAATCCCGGGCTTTCGCGCTTTCGCGCTTTGGCGCTTCCCGACGCCCCGGACAGATTTGAGATGGTTTTTTGCAATTTTGAGATTTTCCGGTTGCAATTATTAAGAGATCCGTAGTATTTACGAGGCTTAAGGATTCGGGTTTCGAGTCCGTCTTATCCCATTCATCCCCCCAACTCACTGCCATGGCCAAGATTCTTGTGATCGATGATGAAGCGCCCATCTTGAACCTAATGGGAAAATCGTGCCGGATGCAGGGACACCGGGTCACCGAAGCCCTCAGCGGCCGCGAAGGCATTGCGGCACTGGATCTCGAGAAACCCGACCTCATGATCGTGGATCTCCGCCTCGGCGACATGGACGGTCTCGACGTCATCCGTCACGGCAACGAGCACCATCCGGACACCCAGGTCATCATGGTCACCGGCAACGGATCGATCGAGTCCGCGGTGGAGGCGATGCGTCTCGGGGCCTTCGACTACCTGACGAAACCGTTCGAGCTGGTCGATCTCCAAAAAACCGTCGAACTGGCCCTGCAATCGCGTCGCTCCAAATCGGTTACCGGAGTGGAGGAATACCGCGAAAGCGGCATCGTCCAAGCCGGCGGGGAGATGGTCGGGGCGAGCCCCAAGATCCGTGAGATCCAGAAAGTTATCGAAAAGATCGCCGACAAGGACTCTCCGGTGCTCCTCGAGGGAGAATTCGGAACCGGGAAGCAGATGGTGGCCCGCGGCATTCACAACGCCAGCCGCCGTGCCGCGGCTCCCTTCAAGGTATTGCAATGTTCCGCCCTGCCCGAGGACCTCCTCGAATCCGAGCTCTTCGGGACCGCCTCGAGCCGGGGGGGAACCCTCTTCGCCCGCGCCGCCGGAGGCACCGTCCTGCTGGAGGAAATCCACGTTCTCCCGATGCGCCTCCAAAGCAAGCTCGAAGCTTATCTTGAGGAAATCGCGGCCCGTCGTCTTCAGGGTGACCTGCCCTCCGCCATGGACGTGCGTTTCATCGCCTCCTCAGCCAAGCCGCTCCAGGATTGCGTCGCCGCCGGCAGCTTCCGGGAGGATCTCTACTACAAGATCTCGGTGATCCCGATCGAAGTGCCCCCGCTCCGGAGCCGCCCCGAGGACATCGGGGTTCTCGCCGATTACTTCCTGAAGCGCCATTCGGAGCGCACCGGGGCCCCGGTCCCGGAGGTCGACAAATACGCCCGGCGACTCCTCGAGGGCTACAGCTGGCCCGGAAACGTGGGCGAATTGCAGAATGCCATGGAGCGTGCCCGTGCCTTCGCCGAGGATGGCCGGATCCGTCCGGTCGATCTTCCTCCCAAGGTGACCCAGAAGATCGAGATCACCGACGAGGATCAGAAGACCACCCACCACCTTCCGATCGGGTCCAACCTCTCCGACTTTGTCAGGAAGCAGGAGAAGATGTTCATCCGCGAAACGCTCAAATACAACGGCGGTTCCCGTGAAAAGACCGCCAGCATGCTGGGGGTGAGCATTGCGACGCTCTACCGGAAGATGGGCCTCAAGCTCGAAAAGGACAAGATGATGGGGTGAGCGGCACGGCACCGCGCCGCCGATTCGACTTGCCGGGAGGCCCCCGCCGCGCCGGGCGGGCTCTTTCTTGCGGGTTTCAGAGCACCGGGGCGAGCAGTCCGCGCTGCCAGGAGAGCAGGGCGTCCCGCTTCTCGGACTCCGGCAGATTGGAGGCGGCGATGCGCTCCATCGCGACCCGGGTCGCGATCACGGTCGGCTCGACTCCCAACTCCTCCGCCTTCTCATCGCGGTAGCGGCGGATCCGGTCGAGCCTGGCTTCATCGATCTCGAGCCGGGGCCCTTCCCCGCGGCGGTGCTTGACCGGATACTCGCGGGGATCGACCCGTTCGGCCTCGATGACCGCGTCATGAAGGCGGCGGACCGGACCGGGACGCAGGTAGTGCGGCGGATGAAGATGTTTTCCGGCCTCCAACTGGACCGCCATGTTGAGCAGCTCGTGGTTACCAAGGAACTTGAAGGCCGGCCGGTCGAGGCGTCGGCATTCGTCATCGCGCCAAAGCCAGAGATGCTTCAGATAGTGAAGCCCCTTCGGCGAGAGCCTCCCCCACCCGCTGATCCGCCAGAGATCGTCCTCGGACTTTCCTCCGCGGACGAGAACCGACTCGCGGGCGGCCTGGCAACTTTCGAAGAACCAATCGGTGCGTCCGAGTTCGCGGAGGCGGCGGAGGTATTTTCCGCCGAGATCGATGAGGTAGCGAACATCGTTGTAGGCATACTCGAGCATCTTGTCGCTGAGCGGCCGACGGCTCCAGTCGGCCTTCTGCGACTGTTTCGAGAGCTTCACGTCGTATTCCTCCTCGAGCAAATTGGCGAGACCGAACTTGTCGGCACCGAGGAGGCGCGCCGCCACCTGGGTGTCGTAGATTTTCCCGGGCACCCAGCCGAAGGTACCGCTGAGCAGCGAGATGTCGTAATCCGCCCCGTGCATCCAGACGGCGTCGAAGCGATCGACGAAGCGGATGAATTCGCCGAGCGCCTCACGGTCCAGCGCGAGCGGATCGATCACCGCCAGGGCTCCCGGCACGGCAAACTGAATGAGACAGAGCTTGGTCTCGTAGGAATGCATGCTGTCCGCCTCGGTATCGATCGAACAGGCGGAAAAGCAGTCCCGCTCCTCCACCCCGGCGATGTAACGGCGCAGCGATCCGACCTCTTCGATATAGGTCTCCGTGGCGGAATCGAGGGAGGCGGAATCGCTCATGGCACGTGCTTCACTGGATCCCCCGCAGCAGCAACTCGGCGTTTGACCGCGTCCCCTTGATCGCCTTCAGCAGCACCACCATGGCTTCAGCCGCGGGGCGCTGGGCAAGCTGTTTGCGCAGCGAACTGATCCGCATGAACTCGTCCGGATGATAAAGGAGTTCGTCCTTTCTCGTCCCGCTCTTGAGGACGTGGATGGCCGGGAAGATGCGCGACTCGGCCATCTCCCGGTCAAGGGTGATCTCCATGTTGCCGGTCCCCTTGAATTCCTCGAAAATGACGTCGTCCATGCGGCTGTCCGTCTCGATCAGACAGGTCGCCAGGATCGTGAGGCTGCCGCCTCCGTCGACGTTCCGGGCCGCGCCGAAGAAACGGCGCGAACGCTCGAGGGCCTTCGGCGAAATCCCGCCGCTTCCAATGGGTCCTCCCCCGCCCCCTCCTCCGCCACCCTTCTGGTGAAACTTGCCCTGACCGCCGTGATGGCCACCATTGCCACCATTGCCGGATTGGCGCGCCGAGTTGTGGGCCCGGGCGAGACGGGTGAGGCTGTCGAGCAGGACGACCACGTCACGACCGTTCTCGACGAGGCGTTTCGCCCGGTTCAGAACCATGTCCGCGACTTCGATGTGCCGGTTCGAGGATTCGTCGAAGGTGGAGCTGTAGATCGAAGCGTCGACCGTCTCACGGAAGTCGGTCACTTCCTCCGGGCGCTCGTCGAGGAGAAGGACGATCAATTCCACTTCCGGATTATTCGCCTTGACCGAGACCGCGATGTTCTTCAGGAGAATCGTCTTGCCACCCCGCGGAGGGGCGACGATCAACCCTCGCTGCCCCTTGCCGAGGGGGGCGACGAGGTCGATCACCCGCGTCGAAGCCACCGATGATCCGGGCGTTTCAAGGATGAGCCGCTCCGATGGAAACATCGCCTTGAGATCATCGAAGGCCGCCGGAGGGGCCCACTCTCCCGCCGGGATGCCCTCCACCTCGATCACATCCTCGACCACGAGGTGTTTCTCGCGGTCGCGGGGGCCGCGCACACGGCACTTCACCTTTTGCCCCTGTCGCAATTCATGGCGGCGGATCAGGGCGGAGCCGATCGAAACGTCGTCCACATTGGGGGCGAAACTGAACCCGGGCCAGCGGAGAAACCCGTAATGGTCGCCCCCATGGTCGAGAAAGCCTTCCGCGGTCATGACCGTGCCATGTTGGCTGTAGAACTTCAGGATTTCGAAGACAAGGTGATGCTTCGACCGCACCCCGGCCACGCGCAACCCGAGTTCCTGGGCGATCTCGTGGAGCAGGGCGAGCGATTTGCACTGGAATTCGTTGATGTCGAGGGATTCCGGAACCGGAACGACCGCTTCTTCGGTGGCCACGTCGGTCGCGACCGCACCGGATACTTCGCCATAGGGCGTTGCACCGACCGCATCGTCAGGTTCAAGGGAAGAGGGTTCGGTCATGACGGAAAGAGGGTTCGGCAACGGGAAAGGAGATGGTCGGTCTGGGCGTTCAACGCGTCGAGGGAACCGTCGTTCCACACGACCAAGTCGGCCCGCTGGATCTTTTCTTCGATAGGCATCTGGGACCGCAGCATATGTCCGATCAACTCCATCTCCAGGCCTCGCTTCTCACGGAGGCGAAGGGTCTGGACGCGTTCGGAGGCGGCCACCGCCAGATCGAGATCCCGACTCAGGGGAAACCCGGCTTCGTAGAGCAGAGGAACCTCCACCAGAAGAACTCTCACGCCAGGCGGAAGATTCCGGTGATGATCGACCGCACGCTGAAGGACCAGCGGATGCAACAGTCGCTCCACTTTTCCACGGAATTCCCAATTTTCAAACAGGAGTTGGCGAAATCCCACCCGGTCGAGCCCGCCGGCCCCTCCCAGCGCTCGCCCGCAATCGTGTCCGAACCGGGCGATCGACTCCCGCACCTCGGTCGTTTCGCTCAGTTCCCGAACCGCCTCGTCACAGCTGAAAACGGAAACGGCGTCCCCGGGGAACCGCTCCCGAAAACGCGTGGAGAAGGCGCTTTTGCCGCAGGCGATTCCTCCGGTGACGGCGATGGTCAGCATGATACGAAAACAAAAGGACGCGGCCGATGGGGCCACGTCCTCCAAGATTCGGGAGAAAGATCCGGAGGATCCGGCGGAATCATTTCTGGTAGGGAACCGGACCGGGCGCAAAGGTCGCCGGGCTGGTGATCGGGGGACGTGGAACCGGCTCGGGAAGCGGTTCGTCCGTGAGGCGGCCGTTGATCGGCATCCCCGCGGGATCCATCAATTGGGCGGTGACGAACACGGTGAGATTCCTTTTGAGATGGAGTTCGACGCTTGAACGGAAGAGGCGACCCACGGCGGGGAGATCTCCGAGGAAGGGAATCTTGTCCTCGACGTCCTGGATATCCTCCCGGATCAAACCACCGAGCGCGACCGTCTGACCATCCCAGATCGTGACCTGGGTCGTGACCTTGCGGGTGTTGAAGATCGGCATCTCGATGCGGTTTTCGGTCAGGACGACGGGCTGGGCGAGACCAAGAGCATTGACCGAGGTGGTCTGGATCGGGCTGCCGTAGTTGATGAACCCATCGAACTCCACGACCTCGGGGGCCAGGTTGAGATCGATGGTGAACTCGTCGGCTCCCAGAACCGGATCCACCTCCAGCGTCACTCCAGTGTTCCGGGTTTCGAACGCGGTCGGGGTCGCCGGAGTCACCGGGAAGCCACCGCTTGTCCCGCCGCCGCCGCCAATAGGACCACCGCCGACGGTCAAGCCTGCGCCACCGAACTGGTTCGGAATCTCCGGTGGGTCATATTCCGTCGGGTAGATGAATTCACGAATCACCTCGATCTTGGCGCGTTGTCCGCTCCGGGCCATTACTGAGGGGGCCGAAAGGAGATCAACCCCCTTCCGTTGACTCAGGGCACGGATCATGACCTGAAATTGCGGATCGGTAAAAACGCCCGCAATTCCGAAAACCGCCGGAGCCATCGAGGACGCCGAACCGGCCGTTCCCGCGGCCTCGGCGATGAGGGCATCGATCGAATTGCTGTCGATGGCCCGGGCCCCGGATCGCAGTCCGGCAGTCAGGTTGTTGAAGCCAACGGGGAGCTGCGTCGCGGGATTGACGAAGCTGTAATCGAGGACATTCCCGGCCCCGGTCTGGTTGCCGACGGTCCCGCCTGAACCAAAGATCCGCTCGGACGAGCCCAGGTTGAACGGCCCCAGAAGCCAGTCAAAGCCAAGCTCTTCGTTGTCCTCTTCACTGATCTCGACGAAACGGGAGGTGATGTAGATCTGTTTCTCCACACCCTGCTGGATCGACTCGATGTAGGCCTCGACCAACTCCATCTGATCCTGGGTGTTTTTGACGATCAGTTGAGAAGTTCCCGGATTGTAAATCGCGCTCGCGGCCCCGGTGAAAGTGATACCGGCCGCCTCGAGGATCTGCTTCGCAGTCCGCCGCCCCTGCACGGCCGCGCCTCCGGCGGCGGCTGGCTCGGCAAACGGATCCGCTGCCGCGGCGCCACCCCCGCCACCCCCACCGCCGCCCCCGGCGTCAGTGGAGAGGAAGGTCGGCGGTACGACGTAGACATTCGTAAACATCTCATCGACGGGAGTCGTCAGGGGTACGACCTTGACTGCAAAAGGCTCCACCTTGTATTTCAACTGGGCGAGTGAGGTGGTGTAGCGAAGCGCCTCGGCGAGCGGAACATTGGCCAAGCGAAGGGTGATCAAGGTTCCACCGATACCGGCATCTCCGCCGCCTCCCGCTACGGGAGCAGCAGCGCCCTCAAAGGCGGGAGCCCCGGGAGCTCCGGGAGCGGGCGCGGGAGCCGCGGCACCGCCCCCTCCTCCGCCAACACCCAGGTCGAGAATGATGTTGACCCCCTTCTTGGCGGGATCTGGCTCGTTCACGTCGAGTTCAACACTGCGCGCCTGAAGGAAATCCAAGGCCTCGCGAAGAGGGGTCTCGGCGAACTCCACGCTGGCCAGAAGAATGGTTTTCAACTTTTCCTCCGTGCGACGGATTTCGGTCGTCGCGGAATCGGCGGGGATGTCCGCAATCGGGCCGCTTTCCAGATTCGCCGGCACCGGGGACTCCCACCCTTGCGCGACCTGACGGAGCATCCGCGAGCGGGTGTGGTCGTAGGCCGCATCGTAGTAATTCATGCGATTCCGCTCCGCCTCCTCCATGCCCCGGCGGGCCGCGGTATTGTAACGATCGTCGTTGAGCGCTTTGTTGAACTCACGGTCGGCGCGATCGTAGTCCCCGAGGTCGATATAACCTTGGGCGGTTTTCAAGGCCAACTTGACGCGGCGAACGCGCTCGAGGTGCGAAGGAGTCAGGGCCGGTGAATAGTAATCGGGATCGTTGAGTCGCTCCAGGAGGCGTTTGGCATCGATGTTGTCGGGGTCCACGCTCGGTTGAAGAACCTCTTCAACCAACGCAATCGACTCGGGATAACGGCCCTCTTCCGCCCGCTGTGTGGCGAGGAGGACGCTGGCGCGGGAGAACTGCTTGATGTAGGCGCGTCGGCGCGGCTCGGTCATCGGCGCGTCGGGAAGCAGATCCAGCGCGGCCCGATACTGGTCGATGGCCCCTTGGTAGTCCCCGTCAGCCATCAGTTGCGATCCGCGCAGCGCCGCCTCATCGGCCTTTTTGACGTTCTCCTGGAGCCGGATCACGTAATTGGTCGCGATCGCCGGCACGCCACCGGAACCATCCCCGTAGCCTCCCGGCCCCGCCTGCGCGGAAAAGCCGAGAAAAACGCCCGCAGCGATGCTCAACGATCCGCAGATCCTCAGGGTCGAAGTCTTCTCCACTCCTCTAATCTTCATAAAAACATCGTTCTCAGGCGGTTTGAGTCGGACCGCAACTAAATCGCAATCAAAAACAGATTATCCTCCGACTGTCAACACTTACTTCTTGGGAATCTCCACCGATTGTTCGGGTTCGCTACCGGTCTGAAACGTGATCACCACGGAAGCGTCATTGACCTTTACGACACGGTATTTCGTGTTCGGATCGATCGTGAGGGTGAACGCATCGCCCTCCTTCACGTATTGCTTGAAGGTCGGATCCAGTTCAAATTTCATCTCCGCGAAATAGGTCGGAATCGAGGAGTCCACATTGCGGACCAGAACGACCTTTTCATTTTTGGGAAGGTAGGTGATCGTGACTTCCGAGGCGTCGACGCTGATCCCTCCCTTGGGAGCCGTTTTTTCCTCGAAAGAGTCGATCCGGAACTGCTGGTCCCCGGAGACCTGCCCTTTGGTCATGAGAAAGGTGTTCCGCTTCGGCCACTTCACGCTGGGCATCTGGATGATCTGGAAACGCTCGGGATCGGGTCGGGCCGCAAACTTGAGGAGATAGACCTCCTGCTGACGGGAGGCAAAAATCAGCTTCTGCGCGTAGGGAGGGTGGGACACGGGATCGACCGGGGAGGTCTTCGCCTCCCATTCAGCCTGGGTCGTGAATCCGTCGCTGTCCGGATCCAGGCTGAGCACACTCGAGTTCAGATAATCCAGGTTGTGCGTCATGAGCCAGGAATTGTCCACGGGCGGACGGAGCTTCGGGGCGTTCGGATCGCGCATGTTGATGAGTTCCCCCCTGGCCTCCACGATGGGGATCGAGGCAAAGAGCGGGACGGCCGTGCCCGCCACCCCCTTGCCGGGATCGGCCCAGGTTTGCGTCTTCTCGACATAACCCTTGGCAATGGTGGCCTTGCCGACCTCGGTCTCGGGAATCTCGTTCTTCGGGGTCGTTTGCGGCACGATGAACTTCTCCGAAAAACCCAGCGCACGCACCGAAAAGAGCGCCGAAACGCCGGTCACGAGCAGGGCGACCGCCAGAAGGATGAGTTTGTCCCAGGATTTTCCGCTCATGACTTGCCTTTCTTCTTCGTTTCGGGTTTGGGGGCGATGGCCTCCAGTTCCTCCGGACCGAGGAACCGGGCGATGTCCACCACGAGAAACACTTCGAGCGGTTCGAGCCCCATGAGGACGCGGGCATCCTGCTCCGCGCGAACGAATCCGGCCTCACGGGCCTTGGTCTCCACCTCGGCCGGAGTGGCGGTTCCGCTCCCCCACGCCGTCAGCATCTCGGGGCTGGCGATCTCCTTGGTCACCGGATTCTGATAGGTGACGAATCCGGCGTTCCCGGCGTCGGCGGTCAGTTTGACCGGCCCCTCCTTCAATTGGTTTTTGACCTTGATGACCCGGACGATGTAAAAGAATTTCCGGTCGTTGGCGAGATCGTTGACGATCTTCTGCATCGATCCGTAGGGAGCACGGAACCGGACCCGCACCGGGTATTTGTGGACCACGCTGGTCGGGGGTGCCGCCTCACCGCCCCCCTCCCCGGGAATCCCGTCGCGTCCGAAGCCGAGCAGACCGGTAGCCCCGTTGCTGATGAGCTTGCGAAGCAGGTGGTCGATCGCCTCCAGTTCATAGTCGAGCAGCGGAACCAGCTCGGGAGCCGGCAGCGAATTGGCGTAGCTTTCGAAACCCAACTGGAACTCGGTTTCGGTGGCGATCTCCAGCTTCCCCTCGGTCGCGGCGGCTCGGAATTCCTCGACCCGCTTCTTGACGAGTTGCTGGAATTCGGTGTTGGCGAGCGTCGTATTGAGCGGCCTCTGGAAGGTTTTGAGGGTCTCCGAGAGCGCCTTCACGGAGGATTTGTATTCGTCCACCTTCGTCCCGAAGGCACCCGCATTCTCCGCATTCGGATAGGGCACGCGGCGTTCGAGACTTTCGATGCTGCCGACCTTCGATTCCCAACCGGTCATCGCCTCGGCATACTTGCCGTAGCTGGAAATCGCATAAAAACCGGTTCCCCCGACCACGACCAGGGCGACAATTCCGTAAACGATGAGCCAAACTTTCGAATTCATGTTTCCTGCGCGCGGCCGTTACTTGGTGAACCGGACCTGATTTGCCTCGGGGAGCGGAAGGGTCATCTTGAATGGATAGGCGAACCGGTCGTTGTTGGTTCCCGCCTCGACCTCGATGACCTCGGAGATGTCGGTTTCCTTCAGGTCGAAGAAGGAACTGGTGCCGGCGTCGGCATCGCCCTTGATGGCCTTGAAATAATCGTAAACCACTTGGGAACCCTGGGGATTCTCACGCCAAAGTCCTTCGACGAGGAAGGAATCGACGATGGACTCTCCCGCCGGTGCCGACGCCGACGGCACCGCCTCCGCGGTGAGGCCGCTCGCAGCGTCGTCGATGATCGGAACGCCTCCCGAGAGCGGCTCCATGACCGTGATGAAGATGAGGTCGTTCTGGAGGCGGCTGCTCAGGTAATTGAAGACCTGGACCCAGTAAACCCGGTGGCGAACGGCCTCGACGTAGGGTTCCGCCTGCCCTTGGACGGTGGCGACCTCCTCCTCGAAACCCTTGATTTCCCGGCCATACTTTTCGAGGGAAGCCGACTTGGTTTCGATGGAAGAAAGCTTTTCGCCGGCGAGCGCCGCTCCCTTCGAAAAATGAAAGCCCATCGCTCCGAAGAGGGCGGCCAATGAAACCAGTGCGAGGACGAGCGCTGGCTTGCGGGAATCGAGGTCGCGCGCTTTCTTGACCCCGTCGGGAATCAGCTGGATCGCCAAGGGCACCTCGCCGAGCTGGGCCAGGGCGTTGCCAACGAGATCACCAAACTGATGCGCCTTGGCCGAGGCCAGATCCGCGGTGGCCCCCTTCGCCACCGTGACGTTGCGGAAGGGATTGAAGTGATCGACGGGAAGGCTCAGCTTTTCGGCGAAAAACTCGCGGATGAACGGCAGGCTTGCGGTCGCACCGCTGAGGAGGAGGAACGAGGGAGCCGCCCCGCCCTGCTGGCTGCGGTAAAAATTGATCGTCCGCATCACTTCGGAGTGAAGCCGGGTCAGCGAGTTGCGCACCACCTTGGAGATGGCGGCGATCTCGGGATCATCATGGTCGGCATAAGGACCTCCCAGGGCAACGAATCCGTCAACGACCTTGCGATGGTCGGCCGCGTTGAAATCGACCCCGAATTCCTTCGCGATCGCCCGGCTGATGTCGGCGCCGCCGATTTTGACGGTCCGGATGAAGACCTTGCCACCTTCCATGAAAACCATGTCGGTGGTGCGGGCACCGATATCGACGAGGAGCGTGGTCCCGTCGAGGTCCGAGTAATTGAAGCGAAGGGCGTTTTAGAGCGTGGCCGGAGAGAACTCGGCCCCCTTCGACTTCAGGCCGGCCGCGGTGACGAGATTGTCAATCTCGGTCAATTCGTCCGACTTGACCGCGGCGAGGGCAACCTCGACCTCGACATCACCAGGTTCTCCCGTCAGCTGGTAGCCCCACACGACTTCGTTGATCGGATACGGGACCTGCTGCTGCGCCTCGAACTCGACGATCTGGTCGACCTGCGCCCCGTCCAGCGCGGGAAGGCTGGCGAACTTCACCAGCACGGGGAAGGACGAAATGACGTAGCTGACGGGCATCCCCTTCGTCTTCAGGGCACCGGCGATTTCCTTGATCGCCTCGATCGTCTGCGCGGAGCGTCCCTCGTCTTCCCCGGGATCACCCACGAGATCGCGACGCTCGACTCGCTCGAGCCGGAGCCCGCCCCCGGTTGTTTTGGTGAATGTCGCTCCTGTGACCTGTTGCGATCCGAGACTCAGGGAAAAAATACGTTCCTCCGCCATGATTTGCGATCTCCTTTTGCTTCGCGACGGGCGTGCCGTCAAACGGTTCCCGGCGGGTTCTCAACGTTCTTCGGCCACTTCGGCATACCGGTCGATCCAGAGCAGGGCGAAGGGAGTCTTGGCCTTCCCGAGGACACCGGGCGAGGTTCCCGTCGCCTCCCAGAACTTTCCACCCGCGGTCGTGGCTCCGCCCACGACGACTCCGTTGTAGATCACCTCGAGTCCGACTCCCTTGACGGAACCGGGCTGGAAGCGGCGGAAATCACCGGTGATCTCCCCGAGCATGCTGGGCGCCACATAGGCGGCCGAGAAGGTTTTCTCGCCGCAGACGACATTCACGTGCTTCACGTCGCCGGTCAGGGTCTTGGTCTGGTTGTTTTTGTCCGAGAAGGCAACGTAGTAGCGGAAGAGGAGTTCCTTCACGACGGCATTGCGGGGACCGTCGACCTCGAATTCCACCTCGACCTCGAGCCAGTCCTTCGGATTCGGCACGTCCTTCGTCTTGACGTCACCGGCCTGGAAATTCGGAGTCTTCTGCGCGTCAAAGACCGGCTGCTCGACCTTGACATCCCCCATCTTGAGCTGGATCGGCTGCTGCTGGGCCTGAAGGACGGCACCGGAGAACGTCAAGAGGGACAGGACTGCGACAAGCGGTTTCATTCGAGAAGGGTGGAAGGGTGGAAGGGGGCTGGTTGGGGAGTTTGGGACGCGCTCCGGCATCCTGACAGAAGAATACTACGACACGCCCGGCGATAGCGTAAAGAACCAAATCGGCTCAATTTGAACATTTTTCCCGGAAGTAGGTGATCGTTTCCACGATTCCCTCGTCGAAGGCCACGCGCGGCCCCCAGCCGAGCCAGGCTCTGGCGCGTCCGATGTCGGGTTGGCGCACCTTCGGATCGTCGACGGGGAGCGCTTCGTGGACGATGGGCCCGGCCCCGGGGATGAGCTCCCGGATTTTTTCGGCGAACTGGAGGATCGTCATCTCGGCCGGATTGCCGATGTTGACCGGCTCGTGACGGGGGCTCTGCGAGAGACGGAAAATGCCGTCGATAAGGTCGCTGACGTAGCAGAAACTGCGGGTCTGGCTTCCGTCGCCGAACACGGTGAGGGGATTGCCTTCGAGCGCCTGGCCGATGAAGGCGGGGACGACGCGCCCGTCGCGCAGTCTCATGCGCGGGCCGTAGGTGTTGAAGATGCGCACGATCTTCGTGTCGACCCCGTGGTAGCGGTGATAGGCCATGGTGATCGCCTCGGCGAAACGCTTCGCCTCGTCGTAGACGCCGCGGGGGCCGATCGGGTTGACATTGCCCCAATAGTCTTCGCGCTGGGGGTGGACGAGAGGATCTCCGTAGACTTCGGAGGTCGAGGCAAGGAGGATCGTGGCGCCCTTGGCTCGGGCGAGCCCGAGGGCGTTGTGGGTGCCGAGGGACCCGACCTTGAGCGTCTGGATCGGCAGTTCGAGGTAGTCGAACGGGCTCGCCGGGGAAGCGAAATGGAAGATGTAATCGAGTTCCCCGGGGTAGGAAATGAACTTGGTGACGTCGTGCTCGATGAACTCGAAGTCGGCATCTCCGGCATGGTGGGCGATGTTGTCGAGGGAGCCGGTGATGAGATTGTCCATCGCCACGACCCGGTGCCCTTCGGCGAGAAGCCGGTCACCGAGGTGGGAACCGAGGAAACCGGCCCCTCCCGTGATGAGTGTGACCGGTTTTCTGACTGGTGCGGCGGCGCTGGACATGGAGGACGGGTTGAGAGCGGGGACTTCAACGCATCTTTGGGAATCGGTCAACAAAATTGAAACAAATCCGTGCGCCAGCGGAGACCCACCGGAGCCGGATCCTCCACCACCGCGGAGGCCAAGGCGCGGCCGCGCCATTGATCCGGTTCAAGCGTCCTCCGTGGCCACCGCCGCCTCGGGTGCATCTTCTTCGCCGGAGACGACCCGGCGAATCGCGACCTTGTCGATCCGCTGACGGTCCATGTCGATGATCTCGAACTCGAATTCCCCGGCCGCGAACGCTTCTCCTTCGGAGGGAAGCCGGTCGAGCCGGTGCACGATGTATCCCGCCAGGGTCTGAAACGGCTCCTTTTCCGCCTCGGTGAGGACCGAAAAACCGGGAATGGCCTCCTCGACGGTGTCGATCTCCACCAACCCGTCGGCGAGCCAGCCGCCCCCCGCGGACTCCCGGATTCCCGGACGATCTTTCTGCATGTCACCGGGCCGGAGTTCCCCGACCACTTCCTCGATGAGGTCTTCCAACGTGATCAGCCCGCGCACCGTCCCGAATTCGTCCGCCACCAGAGCCGCACCGAGCTTGGAATGGCGGAGAGTATCGAGCAGCGAGAGCGCGGACTGGGTTTCGGATACGAAAAGCGGTTCAAGGCAGATTTCCCCCAATGATTTCGGGCGCGGGCTCGCAAGGTTGGCGAAAAGCATTCGCAACGAAACGAGACCGATGACCGAATCGCGGTTGTCTTCGAAGATCGGAAAAACCGTCTGGTTCGTGGCGGCAATCTGAGGCCAATAGGATTCGGGGCCGGCATTTTGGGGAAGAAAAAGGATCCGGGGCCGCGGTTGCATCACCTCTTCGGCGAGCACCTCGCGAAGGTCGAAGACGCCCTCGACCATTTCCGACTCCTCCTGCCGGACCGTGCCGGTGACGATGCCCTCGCGGAGAATGACCTCGACGTCCGCGACCGACGCGGCTTCGTCCCCCTCCGGACGCTTGCCAAAGAGCTTCAGGACCAGCTTGGTGCTCAGTTCGAGGAACGAGACGAGCGGCTTCGTCGCGGCCGAAATCACCGCCATTGGCCGCGACATCGCCGAAGCGATCGTCTCGGGAAACCGGAGGGCGAGCCCCTTTGGCACGAGTTCCCCGATCACGAGCGAGAAGTAGGTGATAAACACCACGACGAGTCCGAAAGCCACCGGCTCCGCCCTCGCGGCGAGCCAGGGCCATGGAATCTTCGCGATCCACGGCGAGACGTAGGGGGCGAGGATCTCGGCGCCGAAAGCCCCCGACAAAACGGAAATCAAGGTGATGCCCACCTGCACCGTGCTCAGGAACCGCTCCGGATTCTCACCCAATCGCAGGGCGAGCTTCGCACCGGGCTTGCCTGCGTCGGCCAAGAGCTTGAGACGACTGCGCCGCGCGGAGATGAGGGCGATCTCCGCCATCGCAAAGACTCCGTTGAGCACCAGAAGGAAAAAAATGACGAGAATCTCGGTCACAAAGCCCTAATTTCTCGCCCCACTCCGCGTAAAGTCAAGGGACCACCACCGTATCCCATCCCCCGATTCCGGCACAACCGCGACTTGCCGCGCCGGGTCAAGTCGTGTTGCTTCGCAGTCAGGATCCGACCATGAACCCTCCCGCCCGCCTCCGCCTCGCCGCATTCCTGCTCTTTCTGGGAATCTCCCTCGGCGCCTTCGGAGCCCACGGTCTCGCCGACCGCCTCGCCGAGACGGGACGGGCGGACAACTGGGAAACCGCCACGCTTTATCACCTCATCCATGGCCTCGCCCTCTTTGTCATCGCGCTCCGCCCGGGACGCGCCCTCGGATTCTGGTGGTTCGTCGCCGGGATCGCGCTGTTTTCGGGCAGCCTGTATCTTCTCGCCGTCACCGGAATCTCCAAGCTCGGAGCGATCACGCCGCTCGGCGGCGTTGCCTTCCTGATTGGATGGGGGCGGTGGATTTTTCACCGGAAGACCGAACTCGACACTTGACCCTTTGTTGCAAATCCGCCGCCAACCTCCTGAAACCATGAGACTCCTCCTGTTCTCCCTCCTCCTCGTCGCCACCTTTCCCGCCCCCGCGGAGGCAGCGGACCCGTCCTGTTTCGAATTGCGGACCTATCACGCGGCCGAAGGAAAACTCAATGCCCTCAACGCCCGTTTCCGCAACCACACCCTGGCCCTGTTCGAGAAGCACGGCATCACCAATCTCGGCTACTGGACGCCGCAGTCGGATGACGGACAGGTGCTGATCTACCTCCTCGCCTACCCCGACAAGCCGGCCCGCGAGGCGTCCTGGAAGGCGTTCCTCGCCGATCCGGTCTGGCAGGCCGCCAAAACCGAATCGGAAAAGGCGGGCAAACTCGTCGCCAAGGTCGAGAGCCGCTTCCTTCACCTCACGGACTTTTCGCCGCGCCTCCCCCTCCCCGCCTCGAACGCTCCCCGTGCCTTTGAGATGCGGGTCTACACGACCCTGCCGGGGAAACTCGCCGCCCTCGATGCGCGCTTCCGGGATCACACGATCGCCCTTTTCGAAAAGCACGGGATGACGAACCTCCTCTACTTCCACCTCGACGCGGGCCAGGAGAATTCCGACAACACCCTCCTCTACTTCCTCGCCCATGCCTCGGCCGAGGCCCAGGCCGCCTCGTTCACCGCCTTTCGCAACGACCCGGATTGGATCTCGGCTCGCGACGCGTCTGAAAAGGACGGCAAACTTCTTGTCGATCAGGGAGTCAAATCGACCCTCCTCACTCCGACCGACTATTCTCCGGCGAAGTAACCCGGGCCCTCCAGCCCGCGCCCCGACGGATCGCTTGGACCGAGCGAAACCGGCAGGTCTTACGGGTCGACGATCCCGCGAAGGAACAGCGTGCTTTTTCGGCAAAAACCCGCCTTGTGAAACGCCCTCCCTCCCCCCGATTTCCCCGCTTGCAAAACCACGGAAGCGGGCCTAAGGTCCGCGCTCCACTGAAATCCACGCCCTACCAGCATCCGCCATGTCCCAGCACTCCAGCCTCAAAAAGTCGAGCAACGTCGGAACGAAGCGCTCCGTTTTGAAGCGTTTCGAGCGGGTCAAGCTGATGCAGAAGCGCGGTGTTTGGCCCGAGGGTCGCTCCCCCATGGGACTTCCCAAGACCACTCCCGAGGCCTGATCGTCCCGCGAACTTCGCGATGGACTCACCGGCGGACAAGGGCGTTCGCCTCAATCGTTACCTCGCCTCCTGCGGCGTCGGTTCGCGTCGTTCCTGTGACGAATTCATTGTCCAGGGACGGGTCGAGGTAAATGGCAAGGTCATCGTCGATCTCGCGACCCGCGTCCTTCCGGGCGACCACGTGAAGTTCGACGGCAAGCTCCTCAAGGGACAGGCTCCCCTCACCCTGCTCCTCAACAAGCCGAGGCAATACCTCTGCACCCGCGACGATCCCCAGGGCCGCGACACGATCTACAAGCTCCTGCCGAAGTCCTTTGCCAAGCTCCACTACGTCGGTCGCCTCGACTTTGAAAGCTCCGGCTTGCTCCTCCTCACCAGTTCGGGGGATCTCACCGACCGGCTCACCCATCCGCGATACCACGTGGAGAAGGAATACGAGGTGCATTTGGATCGTCCCTACGATCCCGAATCGACCGCCACGCTCCTCGAGGGCATTCCCCTCACCGAGGGACTCGCCCGCGCCGAAGCGGTCGAGCAGGACGGCAAACGCCGCCTCCGCATCGTCCTCACCCAGGGTTACAACCGCCAGATCCGCCGCATGCTCGCAAAGATGGGCTACAAGGTGGTCCGTCTCGAGCGGATCCGCATCGGCAGCCTCACCGCGCCCCTCCTTTCGACCGGGGAATACCACATCCTCAATCCCCGGGAAATCGAGGCCGCCTGCACCAATCCGGTGGCGCGTCCCCGCAGGAGGAACCGCGAGAACCGCGGCCCCGGAGAACCTCCGCGTTCCGGCGGTCAATAAATCCGTACCGACCAGCTCTTTACCGGCTGGCGGGAAAGGCGCAGCGTGGTGAGGGATCGGGCGTCGTTCTCGTGGAAGCCCCGGACCATCTGGTTTTCGTCCGCGAAGGTCGGGCTGTTCGTCTCGAACCGGAGGATCGGAGGAAACGGATCTGCGGCCGCGGGATCCGGATCGGCCGGGGTCAGTTCGAGGCGGACTCCCAGCATCGCGTCCGGTGAGTTCAAGGCCCACTCGTGGCGGTGCAGATACGATCGTGGCACCCGGACCTCGAGAAGCCGCGCCCCTTGCGCGTCCGTGCGCAGCACCGAGGTGACCCCGCGCGGATCGAGGATCATGTTGTAGCCGTTTCCGAAGCTCCCGAGTTCGATGGCCGGGGTGTATCCGGGTCCGTCCGCGGCTTTGGTGAAGATAACGACCGGCTCGACCACGCCGAAGGCGCGTACTTCGCTCGCGGGCCGGGCATCGAGGAACAATCGTGCCCGCAACGCGGCCCGGTCCCCGAGGTCGGGAAGAGGGATCCCGTCAAGCTTTGCAATGACATACAGCGCCTTTTCGTCCGCCTCGAATCGGACCGAGACCGACTCGGAGGAGCGACGCTGGGCAACACTCTCGGTCGCGGGCGCGAGATTGGCATAGTCCTTCCAGGCCCGCAGTTTCGCCTCCTCGCCGAGCACCAGATCACGGGAAGCCTCCATCTCCCTGGCGAACCTCACGATCCTGCCCTCGACGTCGAGTTGGATCCAGAGATCCTGCTGGAACAGAACGACCCCATCGGGAGTCACGAAGTCGAAGAGGGAAAAGACCGTCTTGGTTCCAAGCGGGGAGACCGAAAAAGGCGTCGGCTGCCCGACCCGGTCCGCCATGCCGACCTGGAACGTGCCCGAAAGCGACTTGTCGGTGCCGTTGACAAGGTCCCACTCGACCCGCATCTGGTCGCTCACGTTCACAAACTGGCGCGAATTCCACAGGGCCGAGACGGGACCGATCCGCAATGGAAGATCAACGACTTCCGAAGCCACCGTGTCCTCGAGGAAGAAACAGAAGCGTCCGAATTCGTCAGCGGGTTCGAGCGGAAAGAAGAGCGGAGACCCGTCGCGGCTCTTTCCAATTTCGGGACGGGTGAACCGATAGTCCAACTGCGTCGCCGAACCCGCCGCAACGGTGAACCGCTGGCCCGCCTCGCTCGGCAGAAACGCGGTGCCGACCGCGAGGCCTCCCATGCTGCCCTTCTTCTCCTCCTTCGTCTGGTTCCGGAGAATGACCGACACCCCGACCGAACCATCGTTCCCGTGCGCCGCCACCGCCGTCTGCGTGAAGCTCGAAAGCGGCGGGCCATTCTTGAGATCCTCGAAGACGGCCTCGCCGAGAAACTGATGCACCTTCGGAGACGGATGGACCCGTTCCCGCCCCGGCAATCCGGGACCATGGTGGAAAATCCGACCGAGCCGGTCCCCGATGATTTTCATCGCCGCGGCCGGATGCGTGTCCGGATCCACTCCTCCACCGAATCTCGAGAGATGCCGGCCCGTATCGATGAAGAGCACCCCATTCGCCGCCGCCACCTCACGTGCGGCCGAGGCGTAGGGCCGCTCCCCCCCCCACTCCATCGCCCCTCCTCCGTAATTCACCATCGGCGGTGCGAGGAGAATGAGGTCGGACTTCGCGAATTTCGCGGCATCGATGATTTCCTGGAGGGCGCGCTTGTAGGCGTCGATCGCAAGGAAGGAAAAGGCGTCGTAGATCCCATATTGCACGAGGACGAGATCGGGCTCGTGAAGGAAGGCGTCGCTGTGCGCCCGGCGCAGTCCGTCGAGCGCCGTCCCCTCCCACGTCGTGAGATTTTCCAAGGTGATCTCGTCGCCGAGATAATCGGTCAGCTTCGTTTGCATCCCCGCGCCCGGATTGAGAAGCCGGACGCTACCGGGATAGAAAAACTCGCGGGCGAGCTGCGCGACGAACGTTCCGGCGTAGGAGAACAGCGGATTGTTGCCCTGCGGAGCTCCGGGGACCGGATTGTATCCGCCCATCACGTCATCTCCGAGAAGGACGACGTGGACCGGTTCGCGCCCCTCCAGCTTCGGGAAGGTTCGCGGGAGATACTGCCCGAGCCGCTCCCGCTGTGCAAGGGTGAGCGGGTAGGCCGCGACCTCGCGGGCCGCGATGGCGGAAAACAGCCCGATGGCAAGGCACGCGGCAAGGAATCTCATGGATCGGTCCGGACAAGGAATAAACGGGGACGGAAACCCGAACCTTAGTCAAAGAGATCCGAAATTCAAGGTTCTCTGACTGATTCCCGGCCACAGGTGGGATGATCGACGTCGCGGTCTATGGGTCCACCGCTCTCGCCGCGCGGACTCAGCGTTTCGCCTTTTCCTTCGCCTCGAGCATTCCCCGCACCCGCGCCTCCTCCTTTTCCAAGGCCGCGCCGGTCACGGGCATCGGCGTGAACGCCGCGTCCGGCACGATCCTCTCCGATTCCGGAATCCGGCGCCAGCGGAGATTGCGGAACCACACCTCCTGACCGTGGTCCTGCAGGGAAAGCCGCCCGCCACGCCCGGATAGGTCCCCTCCCCGGATCGCGAGGAGGTCGACATACCATTTCCACTTCGGGTCTGCGGAATCAAAGGAGAGGACCCGCTCCCCGTTGAGCCAGTGCTCGATCACCGTGCCCTGACAAATCACCCTCGCCGAATTCCATTCCCCCACCGGCCGGGTCGCGTCCTTCGAGGGGGCCATGCAGAAAAAGAGCGACGCCGCCGCCTGGCGGGCATTCTCGCCGTACGGGCTGCCCGCGTTGTCGAGAACCTGGTATTCGACCTGGCCGGGCCGGTAGTAGAGCCCGGAATTGCAGCCCGGGGAAACCTTCCAGTCGAAGCGCAGTTCGAAATCGTCCGGCACGGTCTCCGCCGTGTAGGTGAGCGAACCGCCCTTCGATTTCCGGTAAAACACGCCATCCTCGATCACCCAGTTCCCCGCGTGTTCCCAGCCGGCGAACGACCGCCCGTCGCCTAGCGGCGAGAATCCCCTCTCGACCGCCGGAAACGGGGCCGCCTCCCGCAAGGCATCGGTCTCCGCGAGCCTAAACCGCGTGTTCATGACCGAATGCTTCTCCGGACCCATGGCCTGCTTCACATAGGTCGTCGCGACAACGGTGCCGTCCGGGAGCAGTTCGAGATCGGAATAACCGCAATCGAAGTTCCCCCGGCCGGGTTCGTCAGACACCGTGCGAAGGGCGTTGTGAAACAGCTTGATCCGGTAGTCGCCCTCCCCGTTTCCTGACAAATCCTCAAAACGGCCGACCCAGGCGACGTAATGCCCGTAGCTCCCGCTCGTCTCCGCCATGTCCCGGAAGGCCACCACGAGGCGCCCGTCGGGCGTGTACTTGGCGACATGCCGGTCGCCGGTGAGCGCCGCCGGCAGCTCGCGCGGCGCGCTCCAGGTGCGGGCCCCGTCCCTGCTGAAGGAGACGAGGGAATGATGGCGGCGGCTGTTCTCACGCATCAGCATGGCGAGGGTCTTCCCGTCGGGCGAGGCGATCACGCAAGGCTGGGCCCACCGGTCGGGCACCCGGACGATGCGGCACCCCGGGCTCCAGGTGAGTCCGCCGTCGACCGATTCGCTCTGGACGACGAAACCGGGCAGGTCGCTCCACAGGACGAGCCGCCTGCCTTCCTCGAAGGAGAGGATCGTCTTCGGCGGCACCTCCCCCTCGACCCCGTTCGGGACCATCGGGGTCCAGGTCACGCCGCCGTCTTCGGAGACCGATTGGTGCATCGGATAGGGCGGCTCGCCCTTCCGGCTCCAGTCGAGGCCGTCGGCGAAGCAGAAGAGCCGGGCCTTTCCATCCGGACCGGTGAGCCGGTGCAGCGCGGGCGTGTTCGAAGTCGTCGCCCAATTCTCCGGGACCGCGAGCGGCGCGGACCAGGTCCGGCCCGCGTCCGTGCTCTTCGAAAGCGGGCCGATCCAGCGGGCATGACCAAGACACCAGGCGGTGAACATCGTCTTTCCATCCGGCAGGAGAACGGTGTCGCAATGGCCCTGATAGACCTCGTCCGTCCCCGCCGCGACCACGGATTGCCGGGCCCGGTCCCCTGACAGATCCACCAAAGGAAGCCCGACGAGGCGTTTCACCCCGGGAGTCGGGCCTTCGAACGCCGGCGGATCCGATGCTTCGGCCGATGGTTCCTTGGCTTGGGCGGAGAATCCCGAAAAGACGAGGGTAGCGACAAGGGTGACGATTTTCATGGTTTGCCGGAAACGAGATTTTGGTAGGCTTTTCGAAGAATGGACAAATCCGAATCCACTGCGATCCGGGAGAAGCCCCGGGCCGCGTGGGCGGCCACCTCGGCGGCGTCGCGGACGAGGATGCCCGCCTCCTTCCCGGCCCCGCGGACCGCGGCGAGAACCTGGTCGAGGCAGACCTCGTAGTCCGGCGACTCGCCGAAGGGATTGTGCGCGAGATCGTGGCGCAGATCGGCCGGACCGACAAAAAGCACATCGACGCCTTCGACCGCGGCGATGCGGTCCGCGTCTCCGACGCCCGCGATGCTCTCGATCTGGACGAGGATGAGCGGTTTGTCAGGGTGATCCTTCAGGCCATAATCCGTCGCCCGCACCGTCCGCGAAAAGCCGCGCCGCCCGAGCGGAGCGTGGCAGGCGGAGCGGACGATCGACTCCGCCGTCGCGGCACACTCGACCCGCGGCACCATGATCCCGTCCGCACCCCAGTCGAGAACGCGGGCGATCTGGTCGGGGGCCGGGGCCGCGACGCGGACGATGCCCTTCGTTGCCGTGCCCCGGATCGCACGGAGTTGATCGCACAGGGTGGACTCGGAGACACAACCGTGTTCAAGGTCGAACAAGACCCAGTCGAATCCGGAAAGAGCCGCGAGTTCCGCGATGACCGGAGATCCGATCGAGAGCCAGGTGCCGAGGGAAAGGGTGGGATTGGGATTCATTACGGATTTATTCAAAGATCTCCAGCCCCGCGCCGTCCCGCAAGCCCCGCATCGCCAGTTCGATGCGTTCTTCGGTAAAGCGCCGCAGGTCCGCTCCGGAGCCGCCGCTGCCGATGAGAAAAAAGCCGGCGTCCCGCTCGAAGTAGCCGGCTCCGACCCGGATCACCGCCTTCACGATCAGGTTTCGCAACAGGTGCAGCCAGAAGCGCGGCCGCCAATCGTCCGGCAAGGCCCGTCCGCTCGCGTAGCCCGCGAACGCCCGCTCGAGGAAGGCCCGGTCGTGAAAGCAGGCGAGCAACGAAAGATCGTCCATCGGATCACCGGAGATGGCGTCGTCGAAGTCGATGAAGGCGACGACGGCGTCAGGCGTGCCCAGCACGTTCCAGAGGGCGAGGTCCTTGTGAACGAGGACTCCGTGATCGAGTTGCAGCAAACCTGCATGAGCCTCGATCAGGGCACGGAGTTCTCCGGCGCGTTCCGTGCCGAGGAAGGAACGCGCCACGAGGAAGCGCAGGTGTTCCTCGAGACGGAGATGGAAGTAATCGCGGTAGGCCCCATGATATCCGGCCAATCCCTTCCCTTCCCGCCAAGCTTCGGGATCGAAGGGTCCGAATCCCTTCGGCTCGATCGCCTGCCACCGTGCCACGGTTTGACCGATCTCAAAGGCGACCTTCGCCTCGTCGAGCGATCCGGCCTTCCACCATTGGTTCAGGTCGCGATGCGGAATGCGCTCCAGCGCCTGCCACGCGAAGGGCACCCGCGTCCGGCTCGCGTCGCGGCCGAGGACGCGTGGCACGGGAACTCCGGTCTTTGCGACTTCGCCGAGCACGACGGACTCCATCCCGAGATGATCGTCGCCCTCGGGGCCGTTTTCGATGCGGAGAAAGGCGGAGGCGCCGTCGATCTCCGCATTCCAGGTGAGATGGTTTCCCTGTCCCGCCGCCGGAGAAACCGTCAACGTATCCGGATTGAAATGATCAATGAGCGCGGTTTGGATTGCCTCAACGGGCACCTCATCGCCGCGCGGTCGAGGTCCCGTGCCGTGGAAGGCGGCGGGGCGATCGCATTTCCAATAGTGGATGTCGCGCCGGCTCATTCCGTGGAACGCCGCTTCCACCACGAGGCGAGGAGACCGCCGATGATGTTCTGCATCACGCCGCTGAAGACACCGGCCGCGGCGGCGAGCGGCATCGTGGCGAAATGTTGCCTGGCGAGGGCCGCGGCCATGCCTCCGTTCTGCATGCCGACTTCGATGCTCACGGTCCTCGCGATGGTTTCGTCGAAGCGGAACAGCTTCGTCACGAAATACCCGAGCCCGAACCCAAAGACGTGCAGCAGGAGGGCGGCAAGGGCGAGGCGTCCGAAGTTCGCGGCGATGGCATCGGCGCTGGCCGCGACGATGCCTCCGGTGACGCAGGTGAAGGCGATCACCGCCACGGTGGGCCCACAGGCTCCGATGCGGTCGGCGGTCTTCGGCAGGAGCCCGCGGATCAGCACCCCGAGGGTAACCGGGGCGACGGTGAGTTTCAGCGCGGAGAGCGACATCTCGATGACATTGACCTCGACCCGGCTGCCCGCGAGCAGGCTGGTCCACATCGGCGTGAAGAAAAAGGCGAGAATCGTCGAGCACATCGTCAGGACGACGGACAGTGCCACGTTCGCCTTCGCGAGATAGCTGATCATGTTCGAAGCCATGCCTCCGGGACAACTCGCCACGAGGATGATGCCGACGGCGAGTCCGGGTTCGAGCCGCATCAGGGTCGCGACGAGCCAGCCACAGAGCGGCATGATCGTGTACTGCGCCCCGAAGCCGAGCGCGACGGATCCGGGCATCCTTGCGATCGCCTTGAAGTCATCGAGACTCAGAGTCAACCCCATCCCGAGCATCGACGCCGCGAGCGACCAGAAGATCCACTCCTTGCCGAACCAGAGCATCACCGGCGGAAAAAAGAAGGCGACCACCGCAAGGCTCACGAGCCAGACGGGATAGAGGTTGTTGAACCAGTCGAAAAATGATTTCATCGCGGAAGTGAATCAGTTCGAGCCCGCTCCGTCGATCCTGACTTTCCAGCCATCGTATTCGGCGGGAGTCAGATTCGGATGGGTGGCCTGGTTTGCGATCTTCCCGAGAGCACTGCCGGGCGTGACGATCTTTCCGGCCTTGATGTCCGCTTCGGAGAGGCGGTGATAGCAGACGATCTTGGCTCCGTGGCGTTCGAAGTCGTGGACGATGTGCAGCACGCCATCCGCGTCCTGCGCGGCGTCGGGATAGGAGGTGGCGCGTTCGTCGAGGAGGATCCGATGGGGCCAGGTCGCACCGTCGTCCTCGGAGAGGTAGGCGGTCATGTGGGTCCGCCCGGAGGGCTGGTCGATCGTCGCGCCGTTCTTGATGAGGAGAAGGTTTCCGGAAGCGAGTCGCTGGAAAAAGATGCGCGACGTTGGACCCGCGATGCCTTTCGCCGGAGCCATTTCCGTCCAGGTCCTGCCCTGGTCTTTGGAGAACGCTTCGCCGACCCCGTAGTTCGTTCGTCCCAGCATCCAGAGGGTGCCGTCCTTCTTTTCGACGATCATGTGCTCCTGAAAGGTCTTGTCCTTTTCGGGGATGAGTGACTGGCCCAGGAAACGCAGTGTTTTGCCCTGGTCCTCCGAGACGAAGACATTGGCGTGATTGAGCTCAGGCTTCGGATGAATGAGCGCCGGATCCATCGGGGCCCCTTTCGCATAGCGGCCGCGCCAGCCTTTCGGTCCCATGTGCTCGATGAGGTAAAGCCATCGCCCGTCCTTCGTGATGAAGGGTTTGTTTTTGGTGTAGCCGTCACAGAGGCGGACCGGCTCGCTCCATTTCGTGTCTTCGTCGTCGCCGTTCTTCGCGGTCATCGTCCAGAGTCCGCCGCGCCCGTCCCAGAAGCCGTAGACCTGGCCGAACATCAGGGTGACCTTGCCATTCGGATCGGTCCAGATGCCGGGATCATTGGTCCGCACCGGTCCGTCGATGTCGACGGCGAGGACGGGTTGGCTCCAGGTCTCGCCCTTGTCGCCGCTCGTCACGACGAGGGTGCAGTTGTCCTCGTCTTCGCCGATGTCGCCGGTCTTGAAAGTGACCCAGAGCCGTCCGCCGCGAGAAACAGTGATGCCCGGTCCGCAAAGGAACATGCGGTTTTCGTCGAGATAGCGGGCGGGCACGGGAGCGGTGTGAACCTCGGGGGGGAGGAGGGAATCGGCGCGGTCTTTTTCTTTCTTCTTCGCGACCGCGGTGTCCTTCAAGCCCGCATATCCCGGGCCTCCCGCAGCGAGGTAACCGCCGCTCGCACCGTTCGCATCCTGCGAAACCCAGAAGGCGTAGAGCGACCCTTCTTCGAGATGGAAGCGGAATCGCACCGGCTTGCCGGCAAGTCCGGCGAACTCCGGCAATTCGATCTTTTGTTTGGTCGAGTCGACCACGATCGTCTCCGAGTCGGCGATCGCCTTCCCTGCCTCGTCGAGCACCTCGACACGGAGGCGTCCGACGGCGTTGACGAAGAGATGTTGTCCGGAGAACTTCACAGCTCGTGTCGTCAGCTTGCCGGTGCCCTCCATCGAGGCAAACCCGTCGCGGCGCAGCGTGGCCAAGCCGATCGCACCGCCGCCATAAATGTCCCCCTTGCCCCCGCCCGCGTCGCCGGAGTAGGCGCAGTAGGGAAAAACCAGTTGGTCATCGAGCACGACAAAAACGCCCGTCGTCGTGTGAAGGTACGCGCGATCCCAGGCTCCCTCCTTTCGTTCGCCCCGGATGAACCCGCGCCGGTCGGGACGATCCCAGTGAAACCCATCGCGGCTGAAGCCAAGCTCCAGATCAGTCAGCTTCGGGAAACCACCCTCCTCGCAGATCCGGTTGTCCGGTCCGCGATGGATCTGATGCATGCCGATCATGAGGCTCTCGTAGGCGACTGCGGCGAGGCTGTAGAGTTGCGGAGCGGCCGGAGGACCGGGATAAGTCTCGTCGGGTTCGGGCAGGTCGAGGCGGTCGGCATTGGTCCAGTAAACCGCCTTCGACCAATCGGCCCCGTCAAGAAACCGGTCGCTTTCGACGTAGTAGCGGCTCCGTCCACGCGGGCCGTCGCGCTTGATGCTCTGGACCCATTTGCCGCGGAAGGGATTGTAAAAGATCGAGCCATAATCGCCGGCCGGCGCGTTGCAGGGCACGGGCTTCGACCAGTTCTTCCCATCGGAGACCTGAAGGCTGTGCGTCAGGCCGGGCACCTGCTGATCCTTCGGCACGTGCGACCAACAGGTGAGGTATTTGATGCGCTCCTTCGGATCGGTCGCCTGAATGTCATACCAGAGCGCGTTGTCGGTCCCCGCGGTCTTGCCCGAGCCATCGCCCCAGGCCGCCCCCTCGGGAAGCAGCTCGCCCCGGCGCGTCCACGTTTTCAGATCGGGACTCGTCGCCATCGCGAGCGGCCCGCGCCAACCGGCGGTGTAGAACATCCTGAAGAGCGACTCCGCCGGATCGTAAAAGACGCCACCCTGACCGAGATACACGACCTCGTTGCGGCTTTTCTCCACTTCCGTCTCCGCCCGAAACACCGGATTGCCCGCGAACTTTTCCGCCTGGTGAAAAACACGTTTCAAATCCGTCGATTCGACGAGGAAATCATCGACGAAGAGCTGCCGGCCCACATCGATGGGAATCACCCGAGGCGGCTTCCGCAGATAGGGCACCGGCATGGGCTCGTCCGAGGCCGGATCGCGGAAGCGCGGCGGCCAGACGTCGGGTAGCTCGATTCCATTGTAGAGTTTCTCCGACTTCGGACCGGTCGCCTTGTTCGCGAGAATTTTCAGCTTCGCATCGGCGGAGACGATCTTGCCCGCGAGGATGTCCTCCTCGCGGAACTTCGCGAGAAGAATCTCCGCGTCGCTGTGGCGGTTCCGGTCATAGAGGAGGTGGATCAGTCCATCAGGCGCCTCGAAACCGTCGGGATACGAGACCGCGTTGCGCTCGTCGAGGAGCAGTCCGCCTTTCCAGGTCTTCCCCTCATCCTCGGAAAGCCAAGCGCTCATATGGGTGCGCTTGTCGAGACGCTCCGCCGGCGAGCCGTTTTTCACGAGGAGGATGCGACCCGACTTCAAGCGACGCAGGAAAAAACGCGCGTTGATGTTCTGGACCATCGCTGCCTGCTTCGGTTCGCTCCAGGTGCGGCCGCCGTCGCTGGAGAAACTCTCGTGAGGCTGGTCCTTGGTCCGCGCCAGCATCCAGATGCGGCCGTCCTTCAGCTCGACCATCATGTGTTCGTCGAATTCCCAGCCGGGAAACTTCAGATTCCCTCGCTCCCTCCACGACGCCCCTTCGTCGGTCGAGGCAAAGACCCGCGCCGTCTTTTGGTGCCAGTCCGAGACCGGCAGGAGCCAGTCGCCGTTGGCGAGGATCGTGGGCTTGTTGAGGGTACAGCCCTCGGCAAAGTTCACCGGATCGGTCCACTCCGGTTCGGCCGCGTCGGGATTGTCGCAGCGCATCCACCAGTTCGTGATGCGTTTGTCAGGATCGCCGAGCTGCTGGTCGGAAAAGAGCCAGAGACGGCCCTTGGGATCGGTCCAGAGATTCCCGACGAGGGCTCCGCTGATTTTCTGCGAGGCCTCGGTGCGCGCGCCGATGGCAAGGCGCGGCTTCGACCAAGATTCTCCACCGTCGTCACTCGTTGCGAGCAGGAAATAGCCGTCCGCCTTGTCGCCCGTGCCGGTCCAGCAGCCCCAGATCCGCCCTTTCGGGGTGCGATCCATCCCGATGATCATCGCGCCGGGGCGTGCGTCGTCCTGGAACTCCGAGCCCGGATCCGTGATCACGACCGGCGCGAAGGGATCCACTTCTTTCACAGCGGTCCCCTCGCCCATGACGAGGAAGACCAGCTTCTTGAACCGCAGCTTCTCGCCCTTGGCAACCTGCTTCCGATACAGACTGACCCGGTTGATCTCGCCGGGAAAAAACTGCGTCTCCGGAACGTCCACCTTCGTGAAACCCGCCGCCACGAGTGCGTCTTCCTGGCTCGCGGCCTTCGGCCGCCTTGTCGGTGTCAACGCGTAGAGCAGCCCCGATTTCGTGACCGTCACCTCAGTGCGCTCGATACCGGTTCGGAGAAACGATTTTCCCATCACCGCCTCGGGAGCCGCCTCCAGGGTATAGTCGCGGTCGGTGAAGAGCTTGATGCCGGTTTTCATGATCGCGGGCGGCAAAGGTGGCGGTGCGGGCCATTCGATCCGCACCTGTCCCGCCTGGGCCTCGAACCCGCCGACGGACTCCAGTTTTCCGAACATGATGCGGTCGGAGGAACCGCCGTGGTCGCTTTGGGTGACGGTGAGCCAGATCGCGCCCTCGTGTTCGTGGAAGGTCGGATACTGGAAGGAATGCGGCGACTCGAAGCGGTATTTGCGCTCCCAGGTTTTCCCGTCGCGCGAGATGTCCACGTTGAAGACACTGCGATTGCAGTTCTGAATCCTGGTGTTCTCCTGCCAGCCGAGGTAATAAATCCCGCCGAAGCGGTCGAAGGTCGGTTTCGAATTCAGACCGTTCGGAACGAAGGGCTTCGGTTCGGCAACGCTCCATGTTCTGCCGTCCTTGCTGGTGTTGAAATGGTAGTTGCCCGCATCGTTGCGCACGATGGCCATCCAGGTTCCGTCGGGCAGGCGGTTCACGGACGACTCGCTGAGTTGCTCGCTCTGCGGCTCGTTGTAGTGACCGATGACCTCGAACGTGGCGAAGTCTTCGTTCAACACGGCGAGGGCGTTCTGCTTGCCGGGGAAGTTGTTGAGCGCGACGTAGCGCCGGCCGTCGAATTCCTTGAACGAATCAAAAATGTAGAGGCCGTGGTTCACGGCGGGCTTTTTGAAGCCTTGCGCCGCCGCGTCGGCATGAAAATGACGCGGCTCCATGTCGAAGGTGCCCGCGGCCGTCTTGAGTTTGGCCTTGTGGATGCGGTCTTCGAACTTCTGCGCACGCAGATCGAAGTCTCGATACCAGGTCAGTTCGTTCTCCGACTTGCTGCAAAAGTAGGTGCGCAGGGTGTGCTCGTCCTTGCGGATGATTCGTGGCACGAAGACCTGCGCCTCCGGCAAGGTGATGTTGGCGAAGGCCTGGCCCGCTTTGGCAAGCAGGTGCGTCTTTTCGACTTCGAGCGACGTCAGGTTCACCACCGTCAGCACGCAATACATGGCCGCTCCCGCTCCATGGCCCGGCGCCACGTCGTTGTCATGCTCGACGATGTAGGCCCGGTCGCCGACGCAGACAAACTCGGCGTCATGCGCCCCCTTCACCTGCGGGGCGGTGACCCGGATGAGCCGCCGCATCACGAGGTCGCCCGCCAGTGCCGGATCCCATCCGGCGGGAACGAGCGGTTCGGCAGAAGCCGCGGGGAGAAAACCAAGCAGAAGGGCGAGAACGATCCGGAGACGGGGGGATGGCGGATTCATGACCTCGAACGTAGGGGGACCGGCCCGCGACGCAACGACGGTTCGACGGCGAAATCATGTTATGTTACCACCCCTTCCCCATCGCCGCCTCGGAGCACAAAAAAACCGGACGCGTCCTGCGACGCGCCCGGTCTTTTGAAAGCGTTTCCCCGTTGGAGAAACGGAGGCGGATCACATCATGCCGCCCATGCCGTGGTCGTGGCTGTGCTCGGCACCGGCTTCCTTCTTCTCCGGAACGTCGGAGATGAGGCACTCGGTGGTGAGAAGCAGGCCGGAGATCGAGGCGGCGTTCTGCAGCGCGCTGCGGGTCACCTTGGTCGGATCGACGACACCCGTCTTGACGAGGTCTTCGTAGGTGTCCGAGGCCACGTTGTAGCCGACGTTGCCGGTCTCGTGCTTGACCTTCTCGACGATGAGGGCACCCTCGCGGCCCGCGTTGGCGGCGAGCTGGCGGAGGGGGGCCTCGATGGCGCGAGCGACGATGCCGGCGCCGGTCGCCTCGTCTCCGGAGAGACCGAGTTCACCGACGAGGGCCTGGGCGCGGATGAGGGCGGTGCCACCACCGGGGACGATGCCTTCTTCCACCGCGGCGCGGGTGGCGTGCAGGGCGTCCTCGACGCGGGCCTTCTTCTCCTTCATCTCGGTCTCGGTCGCGGCACCGACATTGATGACGGCAACGCCACCGGCGAGCTTGGCGAGGCGCTCCTGGAGCTTCTCGCGGTCGTAGTCCGAGGTGGTCTCCTCGATCTGGCGACGGATCTGGGAAACGCGGCCGCTGATGGCCTCGCTCTTGCCCTGACCCTCGATGATCGTGGTGTCTTCCTTCGTGATCTTGATGGACTTGGCCTTGCCGAGGTCCTCGAGGGTGACGTTCTCAAGCTTGATGCCGAGGTCCTCGGTGATGACGCGGCCGCCGGTGAGGATGGCGATGTCCTCGAGCATGGCCTTGCGGCGGTCTCCGAAGCCGGGAGCCTTCACCGCTGCAGCGTTGAGGGTTCCGCGGATCTTGTTCACCACGAGGGTGGCAAGGGCCTCGCCCTCGACGTCCTCGGCGATGATGAGGAGCGGACGACCGCTCTGCGCGACCTTCTCGAGAAGCGGGAGCATGTCCTTGAGGTTCGAGACCTTCTTCTCGTTGATGAGGATGAGGGCGTTCTCCAGATCCACAGTCATGGTCTCGGTGTCCGTGACCATGTAGGGCGAGAGGTAGCCCTTGTCGAACTGCATCCCCTCGACGACATCGAGGGTGGTGTCGATGCCCTTGGCTTCCTCGACCGTGATGGTGCCGTCCTTGCCGACCTTGTCCATCGCGTCGGCGATGATGTTGCCGATCTCGGTGTCCCAGTTGGCGGAGACGGTCGCGACCTGCGCGATCTCCTTGGTGTCGGTGACCTCGGTGGAGATCTCCTTGAGCTTGCCGACGAGGGCGTTGGCGGCCTTCATGATGCCGCGCTGCAGGCTGATCGGGTTCGCGCCCGCGGTGACGTTGCGGAGGCCTTCGCTGAAGATGGCCTCGGCGAGCACGGTCGCGGTCGTGGTGCCGTCACCGGCGATGTCGGAGGTCTTCGAGGAGACTTCCTTGATGAGCTGGGCGCCCATGTTCTCGTAGGGGCAGGTCAGCTCGATTTCCTTGGCGACGGTGACGCCGTCCTTGGTGATCGTGGGGCTGCCGAATTTCTTGTCGAGGATCACGTTGCGGCCGGCCGGCCCGAGGGTCGCCTTGACCGCTTTCGCGAGTTTGCGCACGCCGGCGAGGAGGGCGTGACGCGCTTCTTCATCGAAGGAGAGTTGTTTGGCCATGATAGTTGGTTTCTGCTAGTTGGATTGATTTGAAGGTTTTAGCAGGATCCGGCGAATGCCCCGGACCCATTCGTTGGTTCAGGAGAGGATTCCGAGGATGTCGCTCTCGTTGACGATGACGCACTCCTCGCCGTTGATCTTCACTTCGGTGCCGCCATACTTGGAGATGAGCACCTTGTCTCCGACCGTGACGGAGAACTCGATGATTTCGCCTTCGTCGTTCTTGCCGTTGCCGAGCGCGAGCACTTCGGCCTCCTGGGGCTTCTCCTTCGCGGTGTCGGGAAGGAAGATGCCGCCTTCGGATTTTTGCTCGGCGGGCTCGATGCGCTTCACGAGGACGCGGGTTCCAAGCGGTGTGATTTTGGATGCCATACGTTTGTTCTGGTTGGTTTTCTTTTGGGTTGGGGTTTGAAATTCCGCAGTTCGCTGGGCACGCCGCCGGAACAGGCCGGTTGGTTTGGCGAACTCAGAAGCGGGCCGACGAGCCGCGGATTCCGGGATCCGGCCCCTCCCGCCCGGGAGAGGCCGGAAAAAGGGTTGGTTCAGGATCTCGAATCGCCGACCTCCTCGAATTCGGCATCGACGACGTCGCCCTTGGCGCGCTTCGGCTCGGAGGGGGTCTCATCGTCCGCTCCGGGAGCCGCTCCCGCCTGCGCGCCGGATGCCTGCTGCGCGGCGGCTGCGAGCTGGGCGAACTTCGCCTGAAGCGCGTCGGTGGATTTGCGGATGCGGTCGGTGTCGTCGGATTTCAGCGACTCCTCGACCTCGGCCACGGAGGCCTCGATCTCGGACCTGGCGGCCGCGGGGAGCTGCTCCCCGAGTTCACCGAGTTGCTTCTTGACGGTGTAGACGGCGTTGTCGGCGAGGTTTCGCGCCTCGATGCCCTCGAGACGCTTCTTGTCGGCCTCGGCAAACTGCTCGGCCTCGCGCTTGGCCTTCTCGATTTCCTCGGAGCTGAGGCCGCTCGAGCCTTGGATGGAAATGTTCTGCTCCTTGCCGGTGCCCTTGTCCTTGGCCGAAACCTTGAGGATGCCGTTGCGGTCGATGTCGAAGGTCACCTCGATCTGCGGCACGCCACGGGGCTGGGCGTTGATGCCATCGAGGCGGAAGTTGCCGAGCACCTTGTTGTCTGAAACGAGCTTGCGCTCGCCCTGACAGACGACGATGTCAACGCTGGGCTGGCTGTCGGCGGCGGTCGAGAAGACCTGGGATTTCTTCGCCGGGATCGTCGTGTTGCGCTCGATCATCGGCGTGGCGATGCCACCCATCGTCTCGATGGAAAGGGTCAGCGGGGTCACGTCGAGAAGGACGACGTCGCCGAGGGTCGGGTCCTTGGCGAGCACGCCTCCCTGGATCGCGGCACCGACGGCAACGACTTCATCCGGGTTCACGCCCTGGTGGGGATCCTTCCCGGCGAGGGACTTCGCGGTTTCCACGACCTTGGGCATGCGGGTCATGCCGCCAACGAGGACGAGTTCGTCGATCTCACCGGCGGTAACCCCGGCTTCCTTCAAACAGGCGCGGACGGGCCCCTTGGTGCGCTCGAAGAGCGGATCGGTCATCTGCTCGAGGGCGGAGCGGGTCAGGGTCTTTTGGATGTGCTTTGGACCGGTCTGGTCGGCGGTGATGAAGGGCAGGTTGATCTCGTAGGACTGCGAGGAGGAAAGCGCGATCTTCGCCTTTTCCGCCTCTTCCTTGATTCGCTGGAGCGCGTCGGGCTGGCCGTTGAGGTCGATGCCGCTGTCGGACTTGAAGCCGTCGACGATCCACTTGATGACGGCACCGTCCCAGTCGTCGCCCCCGAGACGGGTGTCCCCGTCGGTCGCGAGCACTTCGAAAAACCCCTCGTCGATCTCGAGGACGGAGATGTCGAAGGTGCCGCCGCCGAGGTCGTAGACGGCGATCTTTTCCTCGCCCTTCTTGTCGAGCCCGTAGGCGAGGGCGGCCGCGGTGGGCTCGTTGACGATCCGCTTCACATCGAGGCCCGCGATTTCACCGGCGGCCTTGGTCGCGTTGCGCTGCGAGTCGTTGAAGTAGGCGGGCACGGTGATGACGGCCTCGGTGATGGATTCCCCGAGACGGGCTTCGGCGTCGGCCTTGAGCTTCGAGAGCACCATCGCGGAGATCTCCTGCGGGCTGTAGATCTTCGCCTGTCCGCCGATCTCGACTTGGATGTGGGCGTCGCCGTTGGCAGCCTTCACGATCTTGTAGGGCGTGTTCTTCTCCGAGTCGGTGAGCTCGTCGAACTTGCGGCCGATGAGTCGCTTCGCCGAGAAAATCGTGTTTTTCGGATTGGTGATGGCCTGGCGTTTGGCGGCTTGGCCGACTACGCGCTCGCCGTCCTTGGTGAAGGCGACGACGGACGGGGTGGTGCGGGCACCCTCGGCGTTTTCGAGCACCACCGGCTGACCGCCTTCCATGACGGCCATGCACGAATTCGTGGTGCCAAGGTCGATTCCTAAAATCTTGCTCATGAATCAGGGGGTTCTCTCTGGATCTGGGGTTGGTGGGATCGGTCGATCCCGTTTTTCTGCCTGATATTTCTGCAATCGGTGTGCCATACGGCGAAACCATTTCCTTACTCGCTCAAAATCAATTACTTAATTGATTTCCAAACTCCCTCCGCAGGGTATCAGGACATCGCAAGTTGCGCCCAAATGGCGCAATAAACGCAATCACCTGAGACAATGTGTCACCGTTGAGCCAATTTGACCCAAGACCAGCGAGGGAGGTTTCGTCTCCTCCGGGAATCCTTCCGTTCCCGGTGGCGCGGCGCCCTCAACCGCCGACCATGGCCTGCTTGCCTCCCTTGGCCTCGCCGGCCTTGGAGAAGGTGACGCCGACGGTCTTGGAGACGCCGAACTCCTCCATCGAGACCCCGTACATCACGTCGGCGCGCGACATGGTGCGCTTCGAGTGGGTCACGATGACGAACTGGCTGCTGCCGATGAAGCGATCGAGGACACGGAGGAAGCGGGCGATGTTCGATTCGTCGAGCGGCGCGTCGAGCTCGTCGAGAACGCAGAAAGGCGAGGGTTTCACCATGTAGATGCCGAAGAGCAGGGCCACCGCGGTCATGGAGCGTTCACCGCCCGAGAGGAGGCTGATCGACTGAAGTTTCTTGCCGGGCGGTTTCGCGATGATGTCGATGCCGCACTCGAGCGGATCATTGTCGTCGAGGAGGACGAGGTCCGCCTTCGCCTTATCGCCGAAGAGTTCGCGGAACATGTCGCGGAAGTTCTTGCGGATCTGCTCGAAGGTCTCGGAGAACATCTTGCGCGTGTCGCGGTTGATCCTCGCGATCATGCGGAGGAGTTCCTCCTTCGAGTTCTCGAGGTCGGAGAGCTGCTGAACGTTGAACTTGTAGTGCTCCTCGAGCTCATCGAATTCCTCGATCGCGTCGATGTTGACCGGCCCCATCGAGTCGAGCTTGGTTCGCAGTTGCAAAACCACTTCCTCGACGAAGTCCCAGTCCGGTTCGGCAGGATCCTCGAGGACCGGTCCGGCCGGTTCCCCGGCCTCGCCAATCTCCTCCGCGGCTTCCGCGAAAATCGCGTCCCCTTCCCCGTCGGGCATCAGGTCGCCCTCGGCGGCGGGTTCCTCCGAAGCGGAAGCCGGCGCGGGCTCCTCGTCGAATCCGGTGTCTCCATCGGAGTAGGCACGGAGTCGGGTCGCCCCGTTCTTGCGACGTTCCTCGATCGCGAGGAGAAGGGCGTGGCTGTCGGGTTCGAAGAACTCGAGCTCGGTGCGATACCGGTCGCGGCAGTTCCGCTCGATGTTGTCGAGGGAAAGGTCGAGTTGCGCGACCTTGACCTCCTCCTTGCCCCGTTGCGAGGCGACCTGCTGCACGTCCTTGCGCATCCGGGTCAGTTCGCTTTCCCCGGTCTCGATGCGGGCCGAATACCCTTCGCGCTCGGCGCGGATGACGTCCCGCTCCGTCTCGGCGGCGGCGGCTTCGGTCTCCCACTCGCGGATGCGCTCCTGCAGGGCCGCGGTCTCGGTCGCGGCGCTTTCGATCCGCTCCCGGTAACTGACGATCTCGCCTTCCCTGCGCTCGAGGAGTTCGACCAGTTCGGCGAGGCGGGCGAGGAGCGGCTCGCGCTGTTCCTCGAATTTTTCCCGGGTTCCGTGCTCGACGGCGAGCTGGGTGCGGGCGGCGGTGACGAGTTCGGTCAGTTCCTCCTCGCGCACCCGCGCGGCCGCGAGCGCCTCGGAGGTGGCGGTGGTCTCGCCGTCGAGTTCACCGATGCGGCCGAGGGCGGACTCGCGTTCGGCCCGGCGGGTCTCCAACTCGGTCCGAAGCCGCGCGGCGCGTTCGTCGACCTCGCGCTGTTCCCACTCGAGGCTTTCGATGCGGTTGCGGAACTGGTTCAGGTCGCGCTCGACGAGGGCGAGCTTGCCCTCGAGGGTGGAGGAAGCAACCCGCTTCTGCTGGAGCCGTTCACGCGCCTCCTGGAGGTGATCCTCGAACTCGTCGACGCGGCGGTTCAGCTCGTCGCGGCGCTCCTGGCGCATTCCCACTTCCCGGTCAAGCGCCTCGACGACGTCGCGCAATTCGCGCACCTCGGTCTGCATGCGGAGAACGGACACGGAACCGTCTCCGCTGCGCCCCCCGTGGATGACTCCCTCGGAGGTGACAAACTCTCCCGTGAGCGTGGCGACGGCAAAGGTGCAGCCTTCCTCCCGCATCCGCAGCGCGGTCGGGAGATCCTCGACGAGGAGAACGCCCTCGAGCAGCTTCGCGACGAGCGCCTCCACCGGGGCCTTCGCCCGGACGCGGTCCGCGGCCCAGCCGATCGCGCCGAGAGGAGCCCGACCCTTCACCGCCACCTCGGAGGCGGCAAGATGCCCCTCGGCGATGACTGAGGCTTTCCCGAGATTCCCCTCGCGCAGGGTGCGGATGACCTGCTCCGCCACCGCGACATCGGAGACGATCACGGTCTGGAGGCGGCGCCCGAGGGCGGCCTCGATCGCATCGGCGAAACGGGCCTCGACCTCGATCTGGTTTGCGAGGGGCGAACGGACCCGGCTGCCGTAGAAGTCCGGATCATCGAGCCCTTTCAGCACGGCCTGGGTGCCCTTCTCAAAGCCCTCGCCTTCCGCGACGAGCTGCTCGAGGACCTCGAGGCGGGAACGTTTCTCCGCGCGCAGCTTGTGGAGCGAGGACAGGTCCTCCTGGAGGTCGGCCGCGGCGCGCTTGGCGCGGTGATACTTCTGCTCGAGTTCGGCGAGGTTCTCCTCGTATCCCTCGATCGCGAGCTGGTGCCCGGCGATGCGGTCCTTGAACTCGGCGGCGTCGCTCTTGCGGGCCTCCTCGTCGGTGCGCAATCGTCCGATTTCCTCGGCGAGCTGGGCGGAACGCTGGGTGTCGGACTCCGCCTGGCGCTCGTTCGTCGACAGATTCGCCTCGAGGCTCGCGACCCGGCTCTTGAGGCCGCTGCGTTCCTCCTCGATCTTGCGGAGGCGCAGGTTCAGCTCGTCGCGGGAGTTCCGCGCCGCCCGGGTCTCGGACTCGAGCGACTCGACCTTCGCCTGCTCCGCCGCGATCCGCCCGGTGACGGCCTCGAGTTGCCGGTTCGCGTTCTCCAGATCGGCCTCCTGCCGGATGCGGCGTTCGGTCGCCTGGGCGATCTCCTCTCCGGCCTTGCGGATGAGGACGGAATGCTCGTGGGTGCGCTCGCCGTTGAATTCGATGCGGTTGTTCGCGCCGCCGATCTCGTTCTCGAGCCGGGCATGGAGGGCCTGCAGTTCGGAAAGGCGTCGTTCGATCTCCTGGTATTCGACGCGCGCGGCCGCCATCTCGGCCTGGCGCTTCTCGATCGCGTCCTCGAGTTCGTCCTGACGAAGCACCAACTGCCGGATCGAGTTCGAGAGCTCGGACTTCTCCGCGCGGATCTCGCGCCACTTCTTGTGGCCGAGGTGCAGTTCGAGGGTGCGGACGTCGTCGAAGAGCGCTTGGTAGCGCTTCGCCTTCGAGGCCTGGCGCGAAAGCGAGCGAATCTGGCGTTCGTTCTCGGCGATGACGTCGCGGATGCGGACAAGGTTGGCCTCGGTGTAGTCGAGCTTGCGCAGAGCCTCCTTCTTCTGCGTCTTGTATTTCGTGATCCCGGCGGCCTCCTCGAAGACGGCGCGGCGGTCCTCGGGTTTCGAACTGAGGAGCATGTCGATCTTGCCCTGCTCCATGATCGAGTAGCTCGTACGCCCGATCCCGGTGCCCATGAGCAGATTCTGGATGTCCTTGAGGCGGCAGGGCTGTTTGTTGATGAGATACTCGCCCTTGCCGTCGCGGAAGACGCGGCGCCCGAGGGAGACCTCATCGAAGTCGGTTTCGAGGATGCCGGAACAGCCCGAAAGCGTCAGGGTCACCTCAGCCATGCCGAGAGCGGACCGCTTGTCGGTGCCGTTGAAAATGACGTCGGACATCTCGCCGCCCCGCAGGGCTTTCGCCGAGGTCTCCCCCAGAACCCATCGCATCGAGTCGACGATGTTCGACTTGCCGCATCCGTTCGGGCCGACGATCCCGGTGACCCCCTCGTGGAATTCGAGCTTGGTCTTGTCGGCAAAGGATTTGAATCCGTGGATCTCCAGCGATTTCAGGCGCATGACGGCAGGTCTGGTTGGCGGGATTTTTGACTCGCGAATTCGAGAAATCAATTCTCACAAATGATAAATAAAGCTTTATATTGATCGCAAGTTCCCTCCTGTCGAGAAAAATTTTCCGCTCAACACCCCATTCCCACGGCAGAAAGCCGCATCACCCGCCTGTTTTCCGCTCATTTATGCGATTTTTTTGAAACTTGGTCCGAAAATTCACGAATTTGCGTAAAAAAGGTTTGCGGGGAACGGTTGCAGTGTTAGGTTTTGGCGTTCGATGAACCTCAGAGGTTTATTCGACTTCCTACCCCCTCGGTGGCTTAATTGTTTCGGAGTGAGGGCGGACTAGTGGATTTTTTGTGCGGAACGGGGCGGCCCGGCGCAAGAACGTTCGTTCGAGTGCCGGGCCGTTTTGCGTTCTCCCCACAGGCTTTGGATCCCGCCGTGGCACCCGCTCCGGCACCTTTTGAGCCCCGCCCAAAAAAAGAAGGCGGCGCCGCCCCTTCCGGAACCGCGCCGCCTTCACCCCTCAAAACCACCTCAAAAATGCGTTTCCGGTTCCAAAACCGGGTGAAACGAGTGTAGTGACCTCGAGGTGGATCGTCAATTAAAAACCATATTTTTCATAAAAATGCGAGATTTTTCTGGAGTTTCTTGCCTGACGTCGCCTTTCCGGGGAAATTCTTCCTAAACGATGGGACGATCGTTGCATAATCAATCCGGTCGGTTCGTCACAAAGCAAAGTCCCCGACTCATCCCCTTGAACCACGACCACCCATGAACAACGAAATCGCCCTTCTCGCCCAGTTCCTTGAAAATCTTGGCCCCGAGGTCTCCGGTCACTCCGCCTCGCCGCTGACCGAGGAGCAATTGGAACGCATCCGTCTCTTCGCCGCAGGAAAACTTGGCCCCCACGAGCGCCAGGAGCTCCTCCCCGGCATCCTCGAGAATGAGACCGCGCTCCATACCCTTGTAAAGACCCTCCAATCGCAGGCCTGAAATGGCGGCGCTCCCCATTCAGCTGCTTCGCCTTTCCGGCTTGAGCAATTCCGCCCCGGTGGTGGAGAAGCATCTCGAAGCGTGGATCGAGGGCAATGCCCCCGACCAGCTGATTTCGTTGATCGATCCGGGTGCGCTCTCCCTCCTGCGCGAGGCCTTCAACGACGCGGGGGGCTGCGAAGGCACGGTCTGGCTGATCGACCGACGGGCTGGCGAGCTCGTTGCCTGCTACAACTCGGGAGCTGACGCGGACCGTCTCGTCGGATTCCGCCAGCCGCTCGGACAAGGCATCGTCTCGCTGGTCTTCGCCCAACAGCAGCCCTATTGCGAAAATCATATTGGAGCGAGCCTGGGACACGACGACACCCTTGACCGGAAGATCTCCAAACACACCACCGCGATGATCGCGGTTCCGTTTTATTTTGGCTTCGGTCGGCGCGGCGTGGTCTCGTGCGTGCAACTCGCGGAGGCTCCCAGGGCCCGGGAAGGCTTCAGTTCGGGCGACGTGGAAACGCTCGCCCGGTCCGTCAACCTCGTCGAGCGGCTCATCGACGGAATGCTCCTAACCTCACTCCTCGGCCTCGGCGATGGGGTTTGACCCTGCCATCCCTTGGCCGGAACTGGATCTCGCCCGACGCGCCCTCGCCGAAGGCGACGGCTCCGGCATCAAGGTGGCGATCATCGACTCCGGCGTCGATACAGGCCATCCCGCCCTCGCCGGGCTGACGCTCTCCGACGACGTCACCGTCTCCTGCGACGGCATCAATCTTCTCATCGAGGAAGGCATCGGCCGCGACGTCTACGGCCACGGCACCGCCATCGCGAGCCTCCTCCGGGAAACCGCGCCGGGCGTCTCGATCGGGAGCTTCCGGGCCCTCGACAGTGCCAATCACTCGCGGAGCTTCGTCATCGCCGAGTGCGTCAACCAGGCGATCGCCCGCGGCTACCGCGTCGTGAATTGCAGCTTCGGCTGCCGCGGCCTTCCCCGCTACGTGATGGACTACAAGGAATGGGTCGATCATGCCTACCTCAGCGGCACCCAGATCGTCGCGGCGTGCAGCAACGTCGATGTCGCGATCCGCGAGTGGCCGGCCTACTTCCCCAGCGTCATCAGCGTTCGGGGCATCGACTGCCCGCCCGACCAATTCTACCATGAACCCGGACGCATGGTCTCCTTCCTCGCCCGGGGCGAACGGGTCGAAGTTCCGTGGCTCAACGGAGAGAGCAAAATCGAGACCGGCAGCAGCTACGCCGCCCCGATCGTCTCCGGCTTGATCGCCCGCCTTCTCTCCGCTCTCCCGGGGCTCGCTCCGGGAGCGGTGAAACCCCTCCTCGCGGCACTCGCTTCCCCGTGGAACGGAGAACCGTGAGGGAAATCGGATTTTTCGGACAAGGTCCCACAAATTTAGTGGACGGATTGGACTTTGATATTATAATTTTTGTAATATTAACAATCCGCAAACCTTGAACAACCGTCTTCCAGGCAATTTGGCGGAGATTTTCCCCCTCCGTTTCCGCCTTCGTGAGGCGATGCGCTTCTTTCGCGCGGGTGACTTTGTCATCGGCGAGAAGCTGAAATCCGGTCGGCGCTATTCCCTGCGGCCTTGGCAATATGAGGTCATGGCCCGCTTCGACGGAAGGCGCAGTTTCGAGGACGCGGCGAAGGAGGTCTATCAGCTGCGCCCCGGAGCCTTCACCGCGAATGGCCTGCTCAACTTCTACAACTGGCTTTACAACGAGAATCTGATCCTGTGCGAGTGCGAGTCGATCTTCGAGCTCGTCCTCGGCACTCCGGATCCCGAGGATGAGGAAATCACGACGGAGCCGCCCCGCCCCGCCCTCTCCGATTTCGCCGGTCAACTCCTTCGCGATTCGAGGGTGCGCCGCCTCCTTGCCGCCTCCGCGATCGTCCTGCTCTCGCTGAGTGTCATCCGGATCGTCCAGGTGGTGGCTCCCGTCTTTGAACCGCCCGTGAACCGGCTCATCGCTGAGACGGGACGCCTCTTCAAACCTTCCGAACCGGCGGTTTCCGTCGCGGTCTCGGAACGTGCGGCGTCCGACGGCTCCATTGAAAAAGTCTCCCTGGCCTCCCGGATCGTTCCCACCACCACTCCCGGTGCCCCTCCCCAGCCGCCCCGGTTCGACGAACCCGCGCCACCCGTGCACGATCCCGGAGAACCCGCCGCCGGGACCGCCGCGGCCGGGACATCGGCTCCAGTGGCCCCTTCGCCCGCCCCGGATCAAGAACGCATCGACATGCTCCGCATTCAGCTCGAGGAATGCCGCATCCGCCGCGACGAATTCTATCTGCAGGACGACGAGGAAGGCTACCGGCGTGAAGTGCACCGCATGACGAACCTCGCCCGCGAGATCGGCGACATCGAGAAGGCGCGTTGATCGCCCTTCAGTCGCGTCCGAAGGCCCCGGTCAATTCGCCGGAACCCAGGCTCGCCAGCGCCACCCCGATGGGAACGTCGCGCCGCTCGCGGTGGCGGAACAGGCTCACCGATTCGTACCCCGCCGCCCGCATCGCCTCGAGCGCCTCGGCGAAGCCTTCGCCTACCCGTGTCGGCGTGTGCGAATCCGAACCGATCACCACGGGGATCTTCCGCTCGGCCATCAGCGCGAGCATTTCCGGTCCCGGATTCATCTCAGGAAAGGACTTGTTGAGTCCCGAAGTGTTGATCTCCATCGCCACACCCGTGGCCGCGATGCGATCAAGCGCCTTCTCGATCGAGGGACGGATGCGCCGAAAGTCCCAATCGACCGGACTCGCGTTTTTCACGAGGTCCGGATGCGCGAGACAATCGAAGAGGCCCGTCTCCGCGGACTCCGCGAGGTGTTCGAAATACTGCTTCTGGAAGGAGAACGGATCACCGCGCCAGAACCGGTCCATGTATTCGCCGATGTGCCAGTGGACCGAGCCGAGGATGTAGTGGAACTCCGCGCGCCCGTGCAACTCGCGCAGCCACTCCTCCATCCCCGGGAAAAAGTCGCTTTCGAGGCCGAGGAGCACCTCGAAGCCCTCCGGCGCCGCGTCGGCGGCCTCGGTGACCAGCGCGACATACTCCTCGAACTGCTCCGGACTCATCCGCACGCGGCCCGAGAAGCCGTTCGGCATCGGACTGTGGCAGGTCATGATGATCCCCGCGAGGCCCTGCGCCACGCCGTGCTCCATGTAGAGAACCGGATGTCCCTCCGCGTGCTTGCAGAGGGGCGTGTGCATGTGGCTGTCGAAGAAAACCGGGGAATTCACGGATGAAGGAGGAGTTGCCAAAACGTGCCCCATTCCCCGGCCGGACCAAACCGATTTTTCACTCAAATTTTCCCGAGGGCCGCCCGCAGCGCCGCAACGTTTTCGCGGAGGTGGGCCGGATTGATCGTGCCGACGATCGCCGCCGTCGTCGCGGGATGGGAAAAGACGAAACGGAAGGCCGTGCCGACCGGATCCTCCGGCGGCGTCTCTCCCCCGAACCAACCGCTCCCGAGGGCCTTTTTCAAAAAGACCGAAGTGCCCCCCTCCGCCGCCGCATCGAGGACCGGCTCCTCGTCGCGAGCCCACGGATTGTAGGTCACCATGACCGCGTCGAGACCGAGTTCGACGGCGCGCAGGCCACCCGCGACCGTCTTCGTCGAAATGCCCGCGGCGCGGATCTTTCCCGCTTCCTTCGCCCGGGCGAGGGCCTCGAGGGCGCCGGAATGATCGAGCACCTCGAGATCGTTCCCATCGGAATGGAGGAGGAGGCACTCGACCCGGTCGGTTCGCAGACGCAAGAGGGTCCGGTCGATGCTCGCGGAAATCGCACCAAAGGAAAAATCGTAGCTCGAATGGTCGCCGTGGAATTCCTCGCCCGCCTTCGAGACGATGACCCATTCGTCGCGGCGAGATCCTAGCAGGGCCCCAATCCGTTCCTCGCTCGTGCCGTAGGCCGGAGCCGTGTCGATCAGGTTGATCCCCTCCTCCCTCGCGAGATCGAGCAGGGCGACGATGTCGCGATCCGAGGGCAGGTCGAAGGCGGACGGATACTTCACGCTCCGGTTCCGGCCGAATTTCACCGTGCCGAGTCCGAGGGCGGACACGCTGAGACCGGTGCCGTGCAGGGGATTCTGTCGCATATGGGCGCCAAAGTCGGTTCGTTGGCCACGGAGTCAAGACGGAGCGGACGCATCCGCGCCCTTGCCGCGGGCTCCCACGGACGGCTACGCTCGACCCCATGAGCCTCCCCCGGACCGTCCTGCTTTTCCTCCTCCTTTCGATCCCCGCCCTCCGCGCCGAAGAAGTTCCGCTCGCCTCGAAGCAGTTCCCCGACCTCGCCTCCCTCCCCGACCGCACCGAGGAATTCCGGAAGCGCCTCGCCGAAAACGCCGGCACCCTGCTCCTCGAACCCGGCATCCACCGCATCACCGGCACCCTCGAGATCCTCCTCGCGGGCAAACACAGCGCGATCGTGAAACCCGCCTCCGGCAGCGCGACCCTGATCATGGACGGGGCCGGACCCGCCATCCGCATCGTCGGATCGCACGAGGGCACCGCCTCGCCGAAGTCGTTCCAGCCCTCGACCTTTCACGAGCGCATGCCCGTGATCGAGGGCCTCGAGATCCTCGGCAACCACCCCGAAGCCGATGGCATCGAACTCGTGCGCACCTTCGAGGCCGTCGTCTCGAAGGTCGCGGTGCGCTGGTGCCGCACCGGCATCCACCTCTTCGAACGCAACCGCAACGTGACCATCTCCGACGTCAACCTCTACGAGAACCGCGGCATTGGACTCCACCTCGACGACGTCAACCTGCACCAGATCAACGTCTCGAATTCGCACATCAGCTACAACCGCGGCGGCGGCATCGTCGTCCGCGACGGCAACGTGCGGAATCTCCAGATCACCGGATGCGACATCGAGGCGAACATGCCCGACGACGACACCCCCACGGAAACGGCCAACATCCTCCTCGACGTCTCCACCTCGCCCGATGACAAGGCCCGCTCCATCTGCGAGGTGGCCATCACCGGCTGCACCATCCAGCACAGCTCGAACTACTCGGGCAAGGACTTCAAGGAGATCGCGCCCGGCGGGGCCAACATCCGCTTTCTCGGCAAGGAGATCTACCCGATCGACTCGGTCACGATCACCGGAAACGTCCTCAGCGACGTCTCGGTCAATGTCGACCTGCGCGACTGCACCGACGTCACCCTGACCGGAAACACTTTCTTCGCCCCGAACCCGGACAACCTCCATGTCACCCGGGGCAAACGGATCCTCGTCAATGGGAACACCTTCAATCCGCGCGAGTTCGAGCGCCCCGGACGGATCGTGTTCGATCAATGTCAGGATTGCCTCTTCTCCAACAACACCCTGCGTGCCCTCCTCGCCGAGGACGGCGCCGTGGTCGTGAAGGGATCGGCCCGCCTCGTCCTCGGCGGGAACCTCCTCACCGAATCACGGAGCGGTGTGCGCGTCGAGGCCTCGTCCGATGTCGCGGTGACGGACTGGCTCGTCTCGGGATTGCCCGAAGGCGCGCCACTTGTGACGAAAGATGCGGCCTCGTCAGGCATCACCGAAGCGGGCGGCGCGACCGCCTCCCGCCCGTGACACGGTGGCACGCCGTCCGGAACGACCGCCCCGACCGTTGACCCGTTTTCCGTTTCTTTGCGTTTGTCATCCGACGGCCCTGCCCGGATACTGTGGAATCCACCGGGAATGAGGAGATTTCGCTGGCTTCTACGACGGCTCGCCTCGGGTCTCGGCGGCTTTGTCAGGGAGAACGCGATCGATCTTCTTCCGATCCGTCACGGCTTCCGCGGCTACCGCGCGGCCGACCTTCGCTCCGACGCCGTCTCGGGATTGAACGTCGCCCTGCTCTCCTTTCCCCAGGGCATGGCCTACGCCGCCATCGCCGACCTGCCCGTGCAGTACGGGATCCTCTCCGGCGCGGTCGCCTCGATCATCGCCCCGCTCTTCGCGGGGTCGCGCCACACCATCCTCGGTCCGACGAACGCCACCGCCTTTCTCCTCTTCGCCCAGTTCGCCGCCTTCACCGCCGCCGACCGGCTTTTCTACCTGCCCCTCCTCGTGCTCTTCACCGGCGTCCTTCTCGTCATCGGTGCCCTCTTCCGCGTCGGGGAACTGGTCCAGTTCGTGAGCCGCTCCGTCGTGGTCGGTTATATCACCGGAGCCGCCGTCCTCATCATCGCCAACCAGCTCGCCCCCCTCCTCGGGATCGCACGGTCCGAAGTTCCCTCCGACGCGCCGAAGACCTTCTTCACCATCCTCCAGACCACCTTCGCCCGGATCGACCTGGCGGACTGGCGCGCTCCCGCCCTCGCGGCAGGGACCTTCGCGCTCTGGTTCGCGCTCAGCCGGCGGTTTCCGAAGCTGCCCGTTTTCGCCCTCGTCCTCGTGATCCTGTCGGGGATCCACGCCCTCCTCCACCGGCATGCCGGGTGGGAGCTCGCCACCTTCAAATCCTTCACCCTCGCTGACCTCGCGCCACGCCTCCCCGAGATCGGACCGCGTGGCGTCTTCTCCGACGTCAGCCGGCTCATCGGCATCGCCTTTTCCCTCGCGTTCCTCGCCGCCCTCGAAAACTCCGTCATGTCGAAGACCCTCGCCAGCAAGGTCGGCGACCGCCCCGACGTGAACCAGGACATGCTCGGCGTCGGCATGGCAAACCTCGCCGCCTCCCTCACCGGAGGCATGCCCGCCTCGGGATCCCTCACCCGCTCGGCCCTCAATTTCGCCAGCGGCGCCGTCTCCCGCCTCTCCAGCATCCTCAGCGGACTCCTCTGTCTCGGCGGCCTCCTTCTCTTCGGCCGCTTCATGCACCTCGTGCCCCAGCCCGTCCTCGCCGCCCTTGTCATCTGCATCGCCCTTTCCGTCATCAACCGCCACCACATCCGCATCTCCCTCGCCGCCACCCCCGAGGACGCCGCCGTCCTCGTCACCACCTTCGTCGCCTCCCTCCTCCTCCCCCTGAACGTTGCCATCTTCCTCGGCGTCGGCATCTCCATCATGCTCTACCTGCGCAACGCCGCCCGTCCCCACCTCGTCGAATACGAGTTCTCCGACGAAGGCGAACTCGTCGAGGCCGACCGCGGCACCCGCGACATCCCCGCCATCTCCATCGTCCACGTCGAGGGCGACCTCTTCTTCGGCGCCGCCGAGCTCTTCCGCACCCAGATCCAGAAAACCTCCCTTGATCCCACCCTCAAGGTCATCATCCTCCGCCTCAAGAACGCCCGCCACCTCGACGCCACCTCCGTCGTCGCCCTCGAGGAAATGGTGCAATACCTCCGCAGCCACGACCGCCACGTCATCATCAGCGGCGCCCCCAAGGACGTCTACCGCGTCCTCAAGAACGCCGGCTCCCTCGAGGTCATCGGACGCGAGAACATCTTCGTCAACCACCCCCGCAACCCCAACCTCTCCACCCGCCAGGCCCTCAAGCGCGCCCAGGCCCTCCTCGGCACCGACGAAGCCGACATCCGCATCTTCTACGATCCCGCGAAGAAGGGCGGCTGATGGTCCGTCCTGATCCCCCTTCCCCGCCCCGGCTCCCCGTGGCAAAACCGGGCGATTTTCCCCTTTCCCCCTGGCGCGATCCGTTGTTCATTGCCCGCCCCCGGAAGCCGACCGGATCAGTGGTCAGTGATCAGAAAACTCCCTCCGCCCTCCGCCCTCCGCCCTCCGCCCTCCGCCCTCC
>JBILDO010000065.1:0-28634 GCA_044352585.1 Verrucomicrobiales bacterium | reverse complement strand
GGGCCGGGACAGGAGCCCGCTCCAGCCCCGCCCCTCCGCCTTGCCGGCAGACCGGCACCGCTCCGCAATCGTCCAAACCTTTCTTGGATTCGGTATCAGTCACCGATCACCTCCTTCTGCAAATCCCGCAGCACTTCCCCGAGGATCCTTCCGATACCCTCGCTGGCCTGTTGCGCCCGTCGTCCTCCCCCGACCGCCTCGCCGTAACCGCTCCAGCGGTAGTCCTCGGGTTGTTCAACCAGCCCCGCCCACGAAAAATCAGGGACCGCAAACCGCCTCGAGAGGTCGTTTGAAGAAGTCGATCAGCCATTCGTGGAGCGGGGATTTGGCCGCCTTTCGGAAAATCACGCCTTCGAGCAGTTCCACATCCTCTCCGATCATCCCGAGCCGGGAGGCCTCGTGGTGAAATCCGACTATGACCGGATACACGCCCCCCTGAGGTCGGAGCTTTCGAGGAACGGCGTCACATGAACAGGATAGCGTCCCTGCGTCCGATCCGCGGCCATGGTCTCGCGTCCACTAAAAACGCGGATGCAACTCGAAGTCTTCGGTTCAGCGGGCACGAATACCCGCGCGGCCCTCAAGGCAGATTCGTGACCCCCATGAGAAACTTGTCGCACTCGCGTGCGGCGCCGCGGCCTTCGTTGATGGCCCAGACGACGAGGGACTGGCCACGGCGCATGTCGCCCGCGGCAAAGACGCCGGGGAGATTGGTCGTGAACGATCCGTGATCCGCCTTGACGTTGGAACGGGCGTCGGTCTCGAGTTCGAACTGCTTCACGATCTCCTGCTCGGGACCCATGAAGCCCATCGCGAGGAGGACGAGCTGCGCGGGGATGACGCGGGCGGTGCCCTCGACCTCCTTCGGCGAGAAACGGCCATTGTCGTTGACCCACTCGATGTTGCAGATCTCCAGTCCGGTGAGGTTGCCGACCTCGTCCTTGAGGAAACGCTTCGTGTTCACCAGATACTGGCGCGGGTCCGCGCCCTGGACGGCGGCGGCTTCCTCCTGGCCGTAGTCCATCTTGTAGACCTTGGGCCATTCGGGCCACGGATTGTTCGCGGCGCGCTCCATCGGCGGCTTCGGCATGATCTCGAGCTGGATGACGCTCTTGCAGCCATGGCGCAGGCTCGTGCCGACGCAGTCGGTGCCGGTGTCGCCGCCGCCGATCACGACGACATCCTTGCCCTTCGCGTTCAGCGCCGGGATCGTGCCGTCGAAGTGGTGGTCGAGCTGGTAGCTGGTGTTCTCGGTGAGGAATTCCATCGCGAGATGGATGCCCTGGGCGTCACGGCCCTCGATCGGAAGATCTCGGCCGAGAGTCGCACCGCAGCAGAGGACGATGGCGTCGAAATCCTTGCGAAGCTTTTCGGCGGTCCACTCGGAATCGTGACCGATGTGAACGTTCGTCTTGAACGTGATGCCCTCGGCGGCCATGAGGTCGACGCGGCGCTGCACGACTTCCTCCTTGTCGAGCTTCATGTTCGGGATGCCGTACATGAGGAGCCCGCCGATACGGTCGGCGCGCTCGAAGACGGTCACTTCGTGACCGGCCTGGTTGAGCTGGTCGGCGCAGGCGAGACCGGCGGGGCCGGAGCCGACGACGGCGACCCTCTTGCCGGTGCGGATTTCGGGAATGCGCGGGGTGACCCAGCCTTCCTCCCAGCCCTTGTCGATGATGGCGCACTCGTTGTTCTTGATCGTCACGGGCGGCTCGATCACTCCGAGCACGCACGAGCCCTCACAGGGCGCGGGGCAAACCCGGCCGGTGAACTCGGGGAAGTTGTTCGTCTTGTGGAGACGGTCGAGGGCCTCGCGCCAGCGACCGCGGAAGACGAGATCATTCCACTCGGGGATGAGGTTGTTGATGGGACAGCCGCTCGCCATACCGGAGACGATGTGACCGGTGTGGCAGAAGGGCGTGCCGCAGTCCATGCAACGCGCTCCTTGGGCGCGGCGTTCCTTGTCGTCGCCGTGGATCTTGAATTCCTTCCAGTTCCTGAGGCGTTCGATCGGGTCGAGTTCGGAGTCGGTCTTACGAGCGATCTCCATGAAGCCGGTGGGTTTGCCCATCTTGAGTTTTTCAGTGTTCAGTTTTCAGTTTTCAGCCGGGAGGATTTTTCAGTGATCGGTTCTCAATGGTCTTCGGCCGCTCGGGACTGAACACTGAAAACTGAAAACTGAGATACTTTCGTCAGTTCCCTCCGACGCGGGAGAGGTCCTTGAGGTTCTCCTCGAAGGCGGCCATGGCAGCCTCGTCTCCGGAGAGTCCCTGCTCCTCCACCTTGCGGAAGCACTCGAGCATGCGTTCGTAGTCGCGCGGGAAGACCTTGAAGAACTTCGCGGACTCGGCCTGCCAGTTGTCGACGATGAACTTCCCGCGGGCGGAGCCGGTGTAGTCGACGTGCTTGCCGATCTCGGCCTTCACGTTGGCGATGTCGGCGTCGGTGCACTCGATGAGACGGTAGAGGTTCACCATCTCGCGGTTGAGGCGCTTCTCGAAATTCCCGTCGATGTCGTAGACGTAGGCGATGCCGCCGGACATGCCCGCGGCGAAATTCCGCCCGGTCTCACCGAGGACGATGACCTGGCCGCCCGTCATGTATTCACAGGCGTGGTCGCCGACCCCTTCGACGACGGTCTTCACGCCCGAGTTGCGGACGCAGAAACGCTCGCCGGCGATGCCGCTGATGTAGGCGGTGCCGGTGGTGGCTCCGTAAAAGGCGACGTTCCCGGCGATGATCTGCTCCTCGGCCTTGAACTTCGATCCCTTGGGCGGGTAGATGATGATCTTGCCGCCGGAGAGGCCCTTGCCGACGTAGTCGTTGGCGTCGCCCTCGAGTTCGAAGGTCATGCCGTTCGGACAGAAGGCACCGAGGGACTGGCCCGCGCTGCCCTTGAACTTGAGGTGGATGGTGTCCTCGGGAAGCCCTTCCCCGCCATGATGGCGCGTCACCTCGCTGCCGGTGATGGTGCCGACGACGCGGTTGATGTTGATGATGGGCAGCTCGAGCTTCACCTTCTCGCCGCGCTTGATGGCGGGTTCGCAGAGGGAGAGGAGATGGGTGTTGTCGAGGGCCTTGTCGAGTCCGTGGTCCTGCGCCTTCTGGCACCAGGTGCCGACCTCAGGGCCGACGTCCGGCTTGTGGAAGACGGAGGTCAGGTCGACGCCCTTGGCCTTCCAGTGATCGGTTGCCTCCTCGGTATCGAGGCACTCGACGTGCCCGACCATCTCGTTGATCGAGCGGAAGCCGAGCTCGGCCATGTGCTCTCGCAGCTCCCGGGCGATGAAGGTCATGAAGTTCACGACATGCTCGGGCTTGCCGGTGAAGTTCTTGCGCAGCTTCGGATCCTGGGTGGCGACGCCGACCGGACAGGTGTTTTTCTGGCAGACGCGCATCATGAGACAGCCCACGGACACGAGCGGAGCGGTCGCGAAACCATACTCCTCGGCTCCGAGCAGGGCGGCGATGGCGACGTCACGACCGGTCTTGAGCTGGCCGTCGGTCTCGAGGACGACGCGGCTGCGGAGGTCGTTGAGGAGCAGGATCTGGTTCGTCTCGGCGAGACCGAGCTCCCACGGAGCACCGGCATTGTAGATCGACGAGGTCGGGGACGCGCCCGTGCCGCCGTCGTGTCCGGCGATGAGGATGACATCGGCATGCGCCTTGGCCACCCCCGCGGCGATCGTGCCCACGCCGACTTCGGCGACGAGCTTCACGTTGATGCGGGCGCGCGGATTCGAGTTTTTCAAGTCGTGGATGAGCTCGGCGAGGTCCTCGATCGAATAGATGTCGTGGTGCGGCGGCGGGGAGACGAGTCCCACACCGGGCGTCGAGTGGCGGACCTTCGCGATCCAGGGATACACCTTGGAGCCGGGCAACTCGCCGCCTTCGCCGGGCTTGGCGCCCTGCGAGATCTTGATCTGGATCTCGTCGGCGTTGACGAGGTATTCGCTGGTGACACCGAAGCGGCCCGAGGCGACCTGCTTGATCGCGGAGCGCTTGCTGTCGCCGTTCGGGAGCGGCTTGAAGCGCTCCGGATCCTCGCCGCCCTCGCCCGTGTTCGACTTCCCGCCGATGCGGTTCATCGCGATGGCGAGGGTCTCGTGGGCCTCCTGCGAAATCGAGCCATAGGACATCGCGCCGGTCTTGAATCGCTTCGTGATCGCCTCGACCGGCTCCACTTCCTCGATCGGGACCGGGGCGCGGTTGCCCTTGAATTTCATCAGGCCGCGCAGGGTCGAGAGGTTCTGGCTGCGGTCGTTGACCTTGGCCGCGTACTGCTTGTAGACCTCGTAGTTGCCGGTGCGGACCGCCTTCTGCAGCAGGTGGATCGTCTCGGGATTGAAGAGGTGATACTCGCCGTCGCTGCGCCACTGGTAGACGCCGCCGGAATCGAGAGCGCGTTCCTCCGCCTCGATGTGGCGGTCGGGGAAGGCCTCGCGATGGCGCACAAGCGCCTCTTCGGCGACCTGGTCGAGGTCGGAGCCCTCGCAACGGCTCGAGGTGCCGGTGAAGAACTTGTCCACGAGCGAGGTGCTGAGTCCGATCGTCTCGAAGATCTGGGCGCCGCGATATGAGGCGACGGTGGAGATGCCCATCTTCGCCATCGTCTTGACGACGCCCTTGATCGAGCCCTTGAGGAAGTTGTAGACCGCCTTGTCGAACTCGACGTCAAGCATGTTCTCCTCGATCATGCGGTGGATCGAGTCGAAGGCCATGTAGGGATTGATCGCGTCGGCACCGTAGCCGATCAGCGTGGAAAAATGGTGCACCTCGCGCGCCTCGCCCGTCTCGAGAATGATCGAGACCTTCGTGCGGCTGCCGGCCTTCACGAGGTAGTGGTGCAGTCCGCCCATGACAAGGAGCGTCGGCATGGCCGCGTTCTTCGCATCGATGTTGCGATCGGAGAGGATGAGCAGGTTGTAACCCTCCGCGATGGCCTGATCGGCCTTTTTGCAAAGCGCGTCGAAGGCCGCCTCGAGACCGCCTCCCCCTTGGTCGGCGGGGAACAGGGCGTCAAGGGTGGTGGCCTTGAAGCCGTCGAGCTCGATCTCGCGCAGTTTGGCGAGCTGCTGGTTGTCGAGCAGCGGATGATCGAGACGGATCATGCGGCAGCTCTTCGGCCCGGGCTCGAGGAGGTTGCCTTCGGAGCCGAGGAAGGTCTCCGTCGCGGTGACGAGCTCCTCGCGGATACAGTCGAGGGCCGGGTTCGTGACCTGGGCGAAGATCTGCTTGAAGTATTGGTAGAGGTGCTTCGGCTTCTGCGAGAGCACGGCGAGGGGCGTATCGTTGCCCATCGATCCGATCGGCTGCACCCCGGAGGCCGCGGTGGGGCCGAGGAGCATGCGCAGGTCCTCGTAGGTGTAGCCGAAGGCGAGCTGGCGCTCGAGGACGCGTTCGTCCTCCACCGTCTTCGGCGCCTTCGGCGCGGGGAGGTCCTTGAGGAAAACGCGGTTCTCGTCGAGCCACTTTTTGTAGGGCTTGGCCGAGGTGTAGCGTTTCTTCACCTCCTCGTCGGGCACAATGCGCCCCTCCTGCATGTCCACGAGGAACATGCGGCCGGGACGGAGGCGTCCCTTTTGCACGACGGTGAGCGGATCGATGTCGGGCACGACGCCGACCTCCGAGGCCATGATGACGAGATCGTCCTCGGTGACGTAGTAGCGGCTCGGACGGAGACCGTTGCGGTCGAGGACCGCCCCGATCATCTGGCCGTCCGAGAAGGTGATCGAGGCCGGGCCGTCCCACGGCTCCATGAGGCAGGCGTGGTATTCGTAGAAGGCCTTCTTCTCCTCGTCCATGAAGGTGTGGCGCTCCCACGGTTCGGGGATCATCATCATCACCGCATGGACGAGGTCGTAGCCGCCGAAGTGCATGAACTCAAGCGCGTTGTCAAAGCGGGCGGAGTCCGATCCATCCTCGTTGATGACGGGGAAGATGCTCGAGATCTCGTCGCCGTATTTCTCGCTCTGGCAGAGGGCTTGGCGCGCCTTCATGAAGTTGGCGTTGCCCATGACCGTGTTGATCTCGCCGTTGTGGGCGATGAAGCGGTTGGGATGGGCGCGCGACCAACTCGGAAAGGTGTTCGTCGAGAAGCGCGTGTGCATCAGCGCCAGCGCCGACTCGAAGTCCGGATCGTGGAAATCGGGGAAATACTCCGCGAGCTGGCAGGGGGTGAGCATGCCCTTGTAGACCATCGTGCGTGCCGAGAGATTCGGCACGTAGAGGTAGGAGGCGCCGGGGAAGGAATTCGACTTGTTCCCGTGGACGTCGATGTAGCCGTTCGGCATCTCGTTGTTGCGGATCGCGTAGGCGACGCGGCGGCGGATGATGTAGAGCTTGCGCTCGAAATCGACCGGATCGGTGATATCGGCGCTCTTGCCGATGAAAATCTGGCGGATCGCGGGTTCGTAGCGCCCGGAGGTCTTGCCGAGGATTTCGCTCTTCACCGGGACGGTCCGCCATCCGATGAACTTCTGGCCTTCCTCGCGGATGATGTGCTCGAAGACCTGCATCGCCGCCTCGCGCTCGCTCGGCTCGGGGGAGAGAAAAACGAGCCCCGCGCCGTAGTCGCCCTCGGGCGGCAGCTCGATGCCCTTGGCGGCCATTTCCTTGCGGAGGAACTTGTCCGGGATCTGCACCAGCATGCCCGCGCCGTCACCCGTCGCCGGATCGGCCCCGCTCGCCCCGCGGTGGTCCATATTTTCGTTCATCGTCAGCGTCTTGAGGACGATGTCGTGCGACCGTTTGCCCTTGAGGTGCGCGATAAAGCCGACGCCGCAGGCGTCTTTCTCATGCGAAGGGTGCCAGAGGCCCTGGGGTTCGGGCCAGCCAAGCGGGGAGGTCTTCGGGACGGACATGGAGTTCAGGATGAATGGGTGGTTGAGATCCCGGGTTCCGGGGAGGCCGGACGGGCCGGGTCCTCCGGACCGGGGTGAGAACATTGACGAAAAGTTGAGAAAATCCAGCGACGAGAATGGACGAAAACGACCAATTTTCGAAAAGCAGCTTCCATTCCGCCCGAGTGGTTTTTGTCCGGCCGGGTCAGGAATTCCCGATGGCACCGTGGAGAAAACTTCCTTTGCCTTTCCTGATCATTTCAACGGCTTGAGGAGGGTTGGCCCGCCGCAACGAGTTCCGCGGCGAGTTCGGCGACGGTCCAGTTCTCGTCCGTGAAGAGCCGGCGGATCGTGCCGTCGGGATTCAGGACGAGGGTGCGCAGGTTGTGCTGGATCGTGCCGTTGGCTTCCCCGTAGCGAAGTCCGGTCGGAATGGCAAGATCGCGGACCGGAGCCGGGTCCGCGCCCGAAAGGAGCGTCCAAGGCAGCCCTTCGCGGTAACCTAAGGCCGCCGCCCACGCTTTCAGGACGTCGGGCCGGTCGTGCTCGTGATCGAAGGAGATCGTGAGGAGCCGGTAAGCCGGCGGAGCCCCCGGATTCGACTTCATCGCTTCGATCACGGCGGCGAACTGGTTCATCATCCGCGGGCAGTATTCCGGCACCGGGCAGCGGGAAAAGACGAAGGTCAGGGCCACCGGCATGCCCTCGAAATCGGAAAGACGCACTCCCTTTCCCGTCTCGTCGAGAAAGGTCGCCTCGGGAAGCCGGTCGCCCGGCTTGGCCAGGGTGCCGGCATCGGGTTTGCGATCGTCGTGCGTGATTTCCCCCTTTTCGCCCGTCACGGTGACGCTGGTCACCCAAGACTCGTCCTCCACCACGTGATAATCGAAGGTCACGACCATGCCCGGCGCGAGCGTGGCGAATTCCTCCGGATCCTTCGCCTTGAAGGGCATCACCATCCGCGGCATGTAGCCCGGAATCTCCTCGTGATCGATGATCATCATCGACGGATCGCCGGCTATCGCTTTCTGCACGACCCCGCGCACCGCAAAGACTTTTTCCCCGGGATTCCCGCGTTCGCACGAGGTCACGGCGAGTCCGCCCAGCGTGGCGAGGAAGAGGAGGGAGTGGAGACGGACGCGTTTCATCGGAGCGAAGGCGGACCTGACCGGGGGAATACGACCGTAAGGGCCGGGACGGAAACACGGAAGCATTCTTTTGAAAAGAAGGATGCGGAACGGTTCCGGTCCGGCGTAATTCCGGAAGTGCCCATGTCTCGCGCGTCCCACGGCTTCCCACGCTCTCCCGCCCCGCGAATTCTCGCCGCAGGCGCGGCCTTTCTCCTGCTCCTCTGCTCGTGCGGGGAAAAGAAACCGCAGGGCGGCGTCCTCATGGGGACGTTCCGCGACGTGGGCGAATTCTCCCTCGCCGACCAGAAGGGCCGGCCCATCGACGAGAAGGCGCTCGAGGGCAAAGTCTGGGTCGCGAACTTCATCTTCACCTCCTGCAACGCGGAGTGCCTCGTCCTCTCGGCCCGCTTCGCGGAGTTGCAGCGCCTCTTCGCCGACCGTCCCGAAGTCGCCTTTGTCTCGTTCTCGGTCGATCCGCAGACCGACACACCCGAACGGCTCGGCCAATTCGCGGAACGATGGCACGCCGACCCGGAGCGATGGCTCTTCCTCACCGGCGACTCCGCCAGTCTCGACCGGCTCATCAAGGAACGTTTTCTCCTGCCGGTGACGCGCGATCCGACGGAGGCGGGAAAGCTCCTCTCGCAAAGCCTCGTCCACACCAATCGATTTGCCATCGTCGACCGGTCGAGTACTGTGCGGGCCTACGTCGACGGCCTCCAGTCCGAATCGGTCTCCGTGATTTCTCGGATCCTCCTCGATCTGCTCGCCGAACCGGCTCCGGCCGCCACCCATCCGACCCAGAACCCCACCACGCCATGAACACCACCCGACTCCTCGCTCTCGCCGTTCTTTCCCTCCTCCCCTTCGCGCCGGCCCGCGCCGATGAAACCGCCGCCTATCAGGTCAAGGTTCCCGAAATGAAGTGCGCCGGCTGCGCGTGGGCCATCGGCGAGGAACTGAAAAAAGTCGATCACGTCACCGAGGTTTTCGTCGATCCGAAGACGAAGGTCGCGATTTTCTCCGTCGACACGGCGGAAGGCCCCGGCGAGAAAGCGGTCCTCGCGGCGGTCAAGGCCGCCGGTTACGACGGATCCGGTTACGCGAAGCTCGCCAAGACCTTCGCCGAGACCAAGGCCTCGCTCGCGAAGGAGTGAAAGATCCGTTTCGCGGACCAGGGGGTGTCCGCTCGGAGACCCGACCCGGTCGGCGCAGGCGCGAGATCGCGGCCTCACATCCCGGGGAAATCCTCACCCGCCTCGTTGTTCGCGTCCTGCATCTTCTTGAGGACGATGGACATGTCCTCGACCGACTCCCAGACGTGGTTGGCGACGTAGATCGGCGCCCCGGCCTGCACGGCGAGGGCGATACTGTCGCTCGGCCGGGCGTCCATCTCGACGATCTTGCGCTCATCGAGTTCGTTCTCCGCGACGATGATGAGTCGGGCGAAGAAGACAGTGTCGGCGAAGTCGTTGATCACGACCCGCTCGACGTGGGCCCCGAGCGCGGTGAGAACGTCGGCGAAGAGATCGTGGGTCTGCGGCCGGGGCTTCGGGGTGCCGTGGAGGAACATGTTGATGGCGGCCCCGACGGAGTGGTCCACGTAGATGACGAAGACCTTCTCGTCGTTGCCGAGAAAAACGGCCGACCCCGCGCTCGTCGCGAGCACGTTCTTCACCTCCACCTGGATCACGGGTTTTCCGATCATGACTGAAGCGCCGCCATTATGGCGGTTCTTTCAGGAAACCGCAAACCGGGAGTCACTGGGGGCCGGACGATCACAATCCCGCCTTGACGATTTCGGCGAAACTCGCCGGATCGAGGCTGGCGCCGCCGACGAGAAAGCCGTCGATGTCGGGCTGGGCGATGAGCTCGCCCGCGTTGCCCGGCTTGACGCTGCCGCCATACTGGATGCGCACGGCCTCCGCCACGTCGCCGCCGAAGAGGCGCTCGAGGACGCTGCGGACATAGCACTGGGTCTCCTGGGCCTGCTCCGGACTCGCGGTGCGGCCGGTGCCGATGGCCCAGACCGGTTCGTAGGCGATGATGATGCCGGGCATTTGCGTCGCCTCGATGTCGGCGAGACTGCCCTCGAGTTGTTGCGAAAGGACGAACTCGAGCTGGCCGCCGTCGCGCTCCTCGAGCGATTCGCCGATGCAGAGGATCGGGACGATCCCGGCGGCGAGAGCCGCGTGGACCTTCTGGTTGATGACGGCGTCGTCCTCCCCGTAGAGCGAGCGCCGCTCGCTGTGACCGAGGATGACATACTGGCAGCCCACCTCCTGGAGCATCGCCGCACTGACCTCGCCGGTGAAGGCGCCGGACTTTTCGTGCGACATGTTCTGCGCGGAGAGACCGACGGCGGATTGGCCGGCGAGAAGCTCCGCCGCCTTCGGCAGGGAGACGAAGGGCGGGGCGACGACGATCTCGACCGCGGTCGGAGCGGGGAAGGTCTTGAGGAAGGAATCGAGGAATCCCGCCGTCTCCGACGGGGTCATGTTCATCTTCCAGTTGGCGGCGATGACGGTTTTACGGCTCATGTGAGGGAGGCGGAGTAAAAGGTAAAAGGTGAAAAGTAAAAGGTGGGGTTACTTGTCGTCGAGCGCGGCGATGCCGGGGAGTTCCTTCCCTTCGAGCAATTCGAGGGAGGCACCGCCGCCGGTGGACATGTGGTCCATCTGCTCGCCGAAGCCGAACTGGTTCGCCGCGGTGACGGAATCCCCGCCGCCGACGATCTTCACGGCCTTCTTGTTGTCGGCGATGGCTTTGCCGATCGCCCGCGTGCCGATGTCGAAGCCGCGCTTTTCGAAGACGCCCATGGGTCCGTTCCAGATGAGGGTGCCGGCCTCGGCGATCTTCTTGGAGAATTCCTCGATCGCCTTGTCGCCGATGTCGATGCCCTCGCGGTCATCGGGGATGGCGCCGCCTTCGCCCCAGACCGCGGTGCACTCGGTGGGGGCGTCGTCGCGGAACTCGGCGGTATGGCGCGTGTCCGCGGGAAGGAGGAACTCGATCCCGCTCTTGGCGGCCTTGTCAAGAATCTGCAGGGCGAGGTCGGTCTTGTCCGGCTCGGCGAGGCTTTTCCCGATCTGGTAGCCTTGGGCAAGCCGGAAGGTGTTGGCCATGGCCCCTCCGATGATGAAGGCGTCGGCCTTGCCCATGAGGCGGTTGAGAACCTCGATCTTGTCGGAGACCTTGGCCCCGCCCATGATCACGACGAAGGGCCGGGCCGGCTCCTCGAGCTTGTCGACAAGGTATTCAAGCTCCTTCTCAACGAGGAATCCCATCGCGCAGGGGCTGAGGTGCCCGGTGACTCCGGCGGTGGAGGCGTGGGCGCGGTGGGCCGTGCCGAAGGCGTCGTTGACGTAGAGGTCGCCGAGCGCGGCGAGCTGCTTCGAGAAGGCGGGATCGTTGGCCTCTTCGCCGGGATAAAAACGGACGTTCTCGAGGAGGAGAACCTCGCCATCCTTCAGCGCGGCGACGGCGGCCTCGGCCTTTTCACCGATGCAATCCTCGACGAAGTGGACGGGCGCGTCGATCAACTCGCCGAGACGGACCGCGGCGGGCTTCAGCGAATACTTCGGATTCGGCGCCGCCTTGGGACGGCCGAGGTGGGACATGAGGATGACCTTCGCGCCCGCCTTGACGAGGTGCTCGATCGAGGGAACCGCCGCGGTGATGCGGGTGTCGTCGGTGATCGAGAGGTTCTCGTCGAGCGGGACGTTGAAGTCGACGCGCATGAGGACGCGTTTGCCGGCGGGTTGCAGGTCGCGGATGGAAAGTTTGGCCATGACGGGGGGGCGGCCTTCGGCCGCAGTAAAAGGTGGGAAAGTGAAAAGTAAAAGGTCCGGAAGGATGGGGAGGAGTAGCGGAGTGGGGGAAAGAAAAAGCGCCCGCCAACCGGGCGGTCGGGGGCGCTCCTTTGCTGAAACAGCACCAACAAAATCCGGGTCGGGGATCAGAGCCCCTGACCAACGAGTTCCATGGCATCGACGGCACGGTTGGAGTAACCCCACTCGTTGTCGTACCATCCGACCACCTTGACGAAGCTGCCTTGCGCCATGGTGAGCTTGGAATCGAGGATACAGGAATGCGCGTCACCGACGATGTCCTTGAGGACGATGGGATCTTCGGTGTAGTAGAGGATGCCCTTGAGCGGACCTTCGGCGGCGGCCTTGTAGGCGGCGTTGATGTCGGCGGCGGAGACGTCCTTGGAGAGGATCGCGCTGAAGTCGGTCACGGAGCCAGTCGGCGTGGGAACACGGAAGGCGCCGCCCTGGAGCTTGCCGTTGAGTTCCGGGATGACGAGACCGATCGCCGAGGCGGCACCGGTGCTGGAGGGCACAATGTTGTCGGCGGCGGTGCGGGCGCGGCGCAGGTCGCTGTGGGGGGCGTCGAGGATGCGCTGATCGCCGGTGTAGGAGTGGATCGTGCTCATGAAGCCCTTCTCGACCCCGAAGGAATCGTTGAGGACCTTCACCATCGGCGCGAGGCAGTTGGTGGTGCAGGACGCGTTCGAGATGATGTGGTGCTTCGCGGGATCGTAGAGGTTCGAGTTGATCCCGATGCAGAAGGTGAGGTCGGGGTCCTTCGCCGGAGCGGAGATGATGACCTTCTTCGCACCCGCCTCGAGGTGCTTGCCGGCGCCGGCCTTGTCGACGAAGAAACCGGTCGACTCGAGCACGACGGAGACGCCCTTGCCGGCCCAGTCGAGCTTGGCGGGGTCCTTCTCGGCGGTCGCGAGGATGCGGTGGCCGTTGACGGTGAGGGACTCGTCGTCATACTCGACCGTGCCCTTGAAGCGACCCGCGGTGGAGTCGTACTTGAGAAGGTGGGCAAGGGTCTTGTTGTCGGTGAGGTCGTTGATCGCGACGACTTTCTTGAGCTGTTCGTCGGACATGGCGCGAAGGACCATGCGTCCGATGCGTCCGAAGCCGTTGATTCCGTAGGAGGCCATAGGTGTGGGATTAGCGTGTTTCAATGAGGGGAGGGACGCGCCAAAGGGCGATCCCGCGGTCGATTGCCCCGCGTTCGGGAGCGAACGGCGCTACACTAGAGGGGATTCCAAACCCGTCAAAGAAAAAGCCCGTCACTCCCACGTCAGCGACACTCTACGACGCAGAGATCGTTCCAAGTCCCGCGATTTTCGTGACCGGAAACGATTTCGGGAATTTCGCCGCGAAACCTTCGCTTGACTCCGGTTCCCGGAAGGGTTCGAAAATTTTTGAACATTTTCCCGTTCCCGAGCGTCTTTCTTTAGCAGAAGCCCCCGACCCACAGGGTCCCAAGCGGAATTCACCCCGAACCTCCCGAACCCCTCCCCCTCTCCTCAACTCGCTTCCATCCGCCTCGGCTCGGCTAAATTCTAAAAATTATCTTATTTTTGAATTATCTTAAATTTAAGCTTGCATTGGAAATTACAAATTTTATACTGGACTGGTAGAGTCCGATTTGCCATGAAAAAATTAATCGTCGTTGTGAATGATTTGGAGCGCTCCGGCAAGTCCTCCCTGGCCCGTGCCCTCTCCCACCATCTGAAGTCCGAAGAGATCAAGCATCTCCTCGTGACTTCGAACGAGATGGATATGACGGATTCCTTCCCGGGCGAGTTCTGGGATCTGGAAGATCAGTTCGAAGTGTCGCAGCTCATCTCCGCGATCGATCGCAATGACGCGGTCATCGTCGACGTCCACTCGGGCGCTGCGCGGAACTGGGCCGACTTCTTCGAGTCCGAGGACCTCGAGAATCTCCTCGCCGAGATCGACGCGGAAATGACCGTCGTGATTCCCGACACCCGCAGCGAGCGCTGCAACGAGGAGATCTGCGACCTCGCCGAACTCTTCTCCGACCAGAACTACGTCATCGCCCACCTTCCCGGTGACAAGCGCAACGAGATCAAATGGAAGGGAAGCCCGGCGGAGAAGGCGATCCGCTACCTCGGCGCGAGCGAGGTGGAGATCCCGGGACTTTCCGACGAACTCCGCACCGCGCTCGAGAACGCCGACCTCGAGCTTCCCGAAGCGCTCAACAAGCCCTCCTCCCTCCCCCGCTTTGCCGAGGTGCAGGTGAGCCAGTGGCTCGATCGGGTCTCCCGCAATCTTGCCTCGGGCAACGAGCACCTCATCCCCGACGCCGCCGTCCGCGTGGCGCTCGATTACTGATCCCCGAATCCTTTTTCGGCGATCCGATTTCAAGAAAGGCTCCCGGCGACGGGGGCCTTTTTTGCGTCCGGACGTTACTGTCACTTGAAGATCGCATCGAGGCCCATTGCGCTCTTACGGGCGATCTTCGGCACGATCTTGGGCCGCGACCGCTTCAGGGCGAAGTAGACGAACGAGAGCAGCCGCAGCCCGATGATCTTGTCGACGAAGCGGTAGTCCGGCGTGCGCCGCAGGAGGTAGCGGAAACACAGGCCAATGGAGCGTTTCCCGAGGCGGAAGGGCTTGAAATCGTATTTCACCGAGTAGCGGAAACGGCTCCCCCGCGGGTAGCGGCGCTTGTATTGCTTCTTCGCCTTCTCGAGCCGGATCCGCATCTCCTCGTCATCGCGCCGGAAGAAATACTCCCGCGCCAGGGCGATGAGACCGAAGGTGTATTCCATGTATTCGAGATCCTCCTCGGGCAGTCCGCACTGCAGTGCGAGGGTCCGCATCCGCTTGATCTTCGCCATCGCCGCATGACCGGCCCGGATCACCGCTTCCCCGTCCTCGACGAGATGATCGAGCATTCCCTTGATCGACTGCGCGACGAAAATATGGTGCCAGTAGACTCCGAGCAGGGGCGGCACGCGCACCCGACGGAAATAAAAGCGCTGTCTCGCGAAGTCGGGCAGGTAGAGGAGCTGGACCACGACCTCCTCGGAGAGACGCAGCAATTCGAGGAGCGCGGCCCGGTCCCCGACCTCCGGCAGGTGCGAGACCGCTTCCTCGACGAGTTCGCCGTGCTTGAAGAGCCGAAGGGTCACGAAGGTGTTGATCTCGGTCCAGACGGCGGCCGGCTCGAGGAAGGCGAGGCGGCGGAAGGGAGTCCACCCACCCGTCTGGCACCACACCGAGATCCCGATCACGTTCGGGGCGTCGCGCAGTTCGATCGCGATCTGCTCGTAGTCGCCGCCGACAAAGCTGGGATACTCGCCGCATCCCTCGTATTCGCGGCGCGTCTGCAGTTCCACGATCTTGGGAAGGGCCGTCACGAAGAAGTTCCGGTTCAGCGAGAGGTAACGGAAAAAATCCGATTCCCCGTATTTCATCGAGAGCACCAGGGCCGGACTGCTGATGCCGTCGATGGTCTTTTCCAGCGTCGCATGGTGCCAGATGAGATCGCCGACCTCGTGCGCCCCCACCGTCCAGGTCCGGAAAATGCAACGCCGCCGGTGCCGTTCGAAGACCGGGAGGATGCCCTTGAGGCAGCGGTTCACCATCGCCGGACTCTTGAGGACGAGGCGACTGTGGAAATCCTCCTTCACGTCGAGTCCGTCGCTTTCCCCGATGCGGAGGACCACTCCGGCGACCTCGGGAAAGTCCGCGAAGAAACCGTCGAGCAGTTCGGTCAGGAAATCGCGTTGACGCCTTCCGTTCCGTCCGAGCCGCTTTTCGAGGGCCGGGGTAAAGGTGAGGATGTCCATCGTCAGATAGACCTCGAGGCCCTCCTCCCGCGCGATGCGGAAGAGCTCGCGGAATTCGACCCGGTATCGCTCGATCCGCGCCGCGACCGTTTCCTCATAAAACAGATGCCGGGCCAGATGCGGCAAGTCGTCAAGAGTGACCCCGTTGTAGCCGATCGCCGCGACACTGCGGCAGAAAGTCCGCAGATCCGAGCGGATTCCGGCGAAGGCAGCGTCGAACTCCTCCGGCTCCATCTCCTGAAAACGGCGCCAGGGAATCTTCGACCAATTGATGCGGAAACGCTCGTAGCCGCGGAAAAACGGACCGATCGCGTCGATGAGATAGAGCGGAGAATCGAGGGAAGGCAGGTTCACTGCTGGAAACCAGCCCCTTAACGCAGGCCGAGAGAAGCCGCAATGCCTTCCTCCGCCGGACCTCTCCCCCGGAGTGTCAATTTTGTCACGCCCGTTTCCCCGGGCGCGGATCTTCTCCCCGCGGGGACTCGCGCGATGGCGTCATTCAATAATTACTTGCACCGGATTCACTATTAAGATTAAGTCTCATTATCTAAAGAGGCTGGGGCCACAATCGACATTCCATTGGCGGCCGGAAAGGCCGCATTCAAGTTGCCATTCATGAAAGGAAATCCAGACGTCATCAACGCCCTCAACGCCGGACTCACCATCGAGCTCACGGCCATCAACCAGTACTTCATTTGCGCCAAGATGTGCAAAAACTGGGGACTCAATAAGCTCGCGGCCCACTTTTACGCCGAGTCGATCGAGGAGATGAAGCATGCGGAAGAGGTCATCGACCGCATTCTTTACCTCGACGGGGTTCCTGAGATCGCCCGCTACGACAAGATCCTCGTCGGCGACAATCCGAAGCAGCAGATCCAGGACAGCCTCACCCTCGAATCGAAGGGCGTGGCGACCTACAATGCCGGGGTGAAGCTTTGCCTCGAAACGGGAGACTCCGGCAGCCGCGACCTCATGGAACGCATGGTGGTCGAGTCGGAGAACAGCATCGACTGGGCCGAAACCCAGCTCGACCTCATCCAACGCATCGGAATCGAACACTACCTCGCCCAGCATCTCGGCGAAGGGGGTGGCGATTAACCCCGTCATGACCCCGCTCGCGCCCAACGCCGCCACGACCGCTTCCGCCTGCCGCTTCGCCGCGCCGGGTGCCCCGGTTGGACTCCTCTGCCACTGCGCGCAGGTGAGCGAGGCGGAAGTGCGCGAGTCGGTCGAAAACGGTCGGGCTGCCTCCGTGGCCGAAGTCATGGAGACCACCGGCGCCGGCACCGGCTGCCGCGCCTGCCATTGCCGCATCCAGCGAGTTCTCGGCGGACTTCCCGCCAGTTGCGGAGGACGTTTCGACTGGTGCCACCAGTGCGGCTGCCTCAACGCGATCTGCCGTTGCGAGGCCGCTTGAACGGCGCATCGCGCGCAGGACACCGGATTCGGGGCGGTTTCGATTCCGGATCCGTCGATCCGCCCGTTCCTCACATCCCCTTCACCACCGAGACGAGATTCGCCGCGGTCATGCCGAGTTCGCTCATCACGGTGTCGCCGGGCGCGCTGATGCCGAACCGGTCGATTCCGACCACGGCCCCGGCGCTGCCGACATACTTCCACCAGAGACCGCTCACTCCGGCCTCGATCGCGACCCGCTTCGTGCAGGAGGCGGGCAGCACTTCCTCGCGGTAGGCGGCGGGCTGGCGGTCGAACCGCTCGAGGCAGGGCATCGAAACGACGCGGACACCCTCGCCCAGTTCCTCCGCGGCCTTCATCGCGTGCTGCAGCTCGCTGCCGGTGGCGAGGAGGATCGTGGTGAGGGTGCCCGTTTCCTTCTTCGCGATGTATCCGCCCTTGAGAACGCCTTCCCGGCGGGTTTCCGCGGGAATCGAGGAGAGGGTCGCGAGGTTCTGGCGGGTCAGGAAGAGCACGGTGGGTCCGTCCTTCTTCTCGATCATCGCGGCGAAGGCGCCGGCCGTTTCCTCGGGATCGCCGGGACGGATCACGTCGAGGTTCGGGATGACGCGGAGACCGCTCACGGTCTCGACGGGCTGGTGGGTCGGGCCGTCCTCGCCGACCCCGACGGAGTCGTGCGTGAAAATGTAGCCGACCGGGAGATGGGCGAGTCCGGCGAGGCGGATCGAGGGACGCAGATAGTCGGCGAAGACCGCGAAGGTCGCGCCCGTCGCGCGGAAGATGCCGTCGTAGGCGATGCCGTTGAGGATCGCGCCCATGGCATGCTCGCGGATGCCGTACCAGACGTTCCGTCCCGCGTAGTCCTTGCGGCCGAAGTCGCCTCCGTTCTTGAGGTAGTTTTTCGTCGAACCGAAGAGGTCCGCGCTGCCGGTGATGAGGGTCGGCACCGCCTTGGCCACGGCCTGGATCACGTCGCCGCCCGAGGCCCGCGTCGCGCCCTTGTAGTCGGCCGCGAATTCGGGAATGAGATCGAGGAGGTTTTCCGGCGTGCGGCCCGCGACGGCGTCGTCGAGTTGCTTCGCGAGTTCAGGATTGGCGGAATGCCAGGCCGAGAAGGTCTTTTCCCACTCGCCGTAGGCGGCCGCGAGTTCCGCGGTGTGTGCGGTGAAATAGGCGCGGGTTCCTTCGGACACGTAAAAGTGCTCGTCCGGCAGCCCGAGCCCCTTGCGGGCCTCGTCGGAGAATTTCGCCCCGCCTTCGCCGTGGCCCGCCGCCGTTCCCGCGACCTGGGGAATGCCCTTGCCGATGATCGTCTTGGCCTCGATCAGCTTCGGCTTGCCGTTGCGGTTGGCCTTGGCCGCGGTGATCGCGGCGTGGAGCGCGTCGAGATCGTGACCGTCGACCCGCACCGCTTCCCAGCCGAAGGCCTCGAAACGCTTGCAGGCGTCGTAGCTCTGCGTCACCTCGGCCATGGCGTCGAGGGTGACGTCGTTGGAATCATAGATCAGGACGAGATTGTCGAGGCCGACGTGGCCCGCGAAGGCGATCGCCTCCGAGGCGACCCCTTCCTGGAGACAGCCGTCGCCCGCGAGGCAGACGATCGTCTGGTCGAAAATGACGTGGTCGGCCGTGTTGAACTTCGCCGCCGCCATCTTCGCGGAGAGGGCGTAACCGACCGCATTGCCCACGCCTTGGCCGAGCGGACCGGTCGTGGCCTCGACGCCGACGGTTTCGCCGAACTCGGGGTGCCCCGGGGTCTTGCTGTGGAGCTGGCGGAAGTTCTTCACCTCCTCGAGCGGGAGGTCGTAGCCGGCGAGGTGGAGCCATCCGTAGAGAAACATGCTGCCGTGCCCCGCGGAGAGGACGAAGCGATCGCGGTTGAGCCACTTCGGCTGCCCGGGGTGGTAGCGGAGATCGCTCCCGAAAAGGACCGCGCCGATTTCCGCCGCGCCGAGGGGAAGACCGAGGTGCCCCGAACTGCACTTGTGGACGGCATCGATGGCGAGGCCACGGGCTTCGGTGGCGGCTTGGGACAGGGCTGCGTGGTTCAGATGGCTCATGGAGAGAGGAAGTGGGATTCGGATTTCGAGGCGCAACCCTTGGCGCATTTGCGCGCCATCGCAAGCGGGAATGGGAACGCCATGCCCCGCCTCGACGGGAAACCTCGTTCCCCGGCTCACTGCCTCACACGAGTTCCCCGATCACCTTCCCTCCCTCCGTCACGATCGGGCGCGGGCGCCCCTCGTGATCGACCCACTGCGTCCCCGGATCGATCCCGAGATGGTGGAAGACCGTCGCCGCCAGGTCCGAGGGACCGATCCGCCGGCTCGCGATTTCATAACCTCCCTTGTCCGTGCTCCCGATGACCTGTCCGTGACGGAATCGCCCTCCCGCCATCACCATCGACATCACCCGTGGCCAGTGATCGCGGCCCGCTTCCTTGTTGATCACGGGTCCCCGACCGAATTCCCCCATCATCAGCACCAGCGTGCTCTCGAGCAGCCCGCGAGCCTCCAGGTCTGTCACGATCGCGTGAAGGGTCCGGTCCACCGACGGCAGGAGCGGCTTCAGCCCCTTCTCGATCCCGCCCCAGCGCACGTTGTCGCCGTGGTGGTCGAAGTAGCCCCACGCCCCGCTCACCGTCACAAAGGTCACCCCCGCCTCCACCAGCCGCCGCGCCATCAGCGTCTTCTCCCCGAGACTGTCGCGCCCGTAGGCGTCCCGCGTCGCCGCACTCTCCTCCTCCAGATTGAAGGCCCGTTGCGCCTTGCCCGAGAGCAGCAGATCGTAGGCCTGGTGCGTGAACTCATCCGCGGCCGCCAGATCCGCGTTGGTATCGAGATGCCGCCTCCACCCGTCCAGCGCCTCGGCGAGGCGTCGCCGGTCGCCGACCCGCTCCACCGAGAGGCCCTTCGTCATCGCGAGCCGACCCGCCAGTTCGCCCCCGTTCACCGGTTCATAGGCCGGCCCCAGTTGACCCGCCCCCCAGATGTCCGACACCCACGAGTCCGCCAAACCCACGTGACCCGGCAGCCCCGGCGCGTTCGACCCGCGGTATCGCGCCGCGATCGAACCCATCGACGGCCAACCGGCTCCGTCCTTGCCATCATCCGTCCGCCGCGCCAGCGGATTGCACGCCTGCATCGTGATCGGCGTGTGATTGCTCGCGCTGCAATCCACCGAGCGCAATAGCGTGAGCCGGTCCATCAACTTCGCCGTCAGCGGCAGATGCTCGCAAACCCGCACCCCCGGCAGCTTCGTCGCGATCGACCCGAAGGGTCCCCGGATCTCCGACGGCGCGTCCGGCTTGGGATCCCACATGTCGAGCTGGCTCGGTCCTCCCGAGAGCCAGATCAGGATGACGCTCGTCTTCCGCGCACCCTCACCCGCCGAGGCCGCCGTCGCCTGACGCCGCAACAGTTCCGGCACCGAAATCCCCGCCAAACCAGAGAGCCCCGTCTGGAGGAATCCCCGACGGGTTGATCCGAAACGCATCAGGTCGCCACGCGCGGGACTGAACGCGGCCGGGATCCCCATGCCACCATGACTTCCGGTAAGCGATCCTTGGTCCATGGAGATGGATGATGCCGGATTCCGGCGCAGAGGTAAAGTTTACAGGAAGGCGCGATCGGGTCCCGGGCGTCGGCACGGAGGAGGAACGGGCAACGGTCCAGCCCTCAGATCTCGACCCATTCGCCCGGGACGGGCACGGGATACTGGCCGTTCGCGTCGGCGACGAAGGGTGGCTCGCTGTCGTAATCGAGCGTGTCCATGCCGGGGAACCACTGGAACTCCGAGGCCATCGCCTCGTCCCAGGTGATGACGCGGCCCATGTGCGTCGCGGCGCGACCCATGATCGCGGTCAGGTTCGAGAGGGCGGCGCGCTTCGCCTGGTTGAAGGGCTTGTTCTCGCGGATCGCCCGGGTGAAGTCGTTCCACTGCGCCTGCCACGGGGTGAGCTCCTCCTTCGGCGCCTCCCAGAGGACGTTGTCGTCGGCGATGCGCTTGTCCTTGAAGATCTTCGTGGTGCCCGCGTGGATGTTGCCGGAGAACTGCGCCGCCTTCTCCGAACCGTGGATGTAGGTGGCGAAGTCGTTGTGGCATTTCGGGATGTAGCGCACGTAGTCGTAGGCCTTGGTGCCGTCGGCGAAGGTCCACTCGACCGAGTAGGAATCGAGGTTCTGCCCCTTGTCGGTGTTGTTGAAGGCGCGCCCGCCGAGGCCGTGCGCGGAGACCGGGTAATCGCCCTTGATCCAGACGAGCTCGTCGATCTGGTGGATGTCCATCTCCGACCAGAGTCCGCCCGAGACCCAGAAGAACTTGGTGAAATTGCGGAGCTGCCATTCCAGCTCGCCCTTTTCGGCCGGCTTCGGCCCGAGCGGACCCGACGGACCCATGCGGTAGGCGCTGATGCTCTCGACCGACCCGATCTCGCCCGCGGCGATGCGGCGGAGGAGTTCGGCACGGTTCACCGAGTGACGGCTCATGACCCCGGCGGCGACCTTCACGCCGCGCGCCTCGGCCTCCTCGGCCGCCTTGAGGACACGGCGCACGCCCGGAGGATCGGCCGCGAAGGATTTTTCCATGAAGACATTCACGCCCTTCGAGACCGCGTATTCGAGCTGCTGCGGACGGAAGCCCGCGTAGCCCGTCAGCATGGCGACGTCGCCCGACCCGGGACGCAGGGTGTCGATGGCGCGCTTGAAGGCATCGAAGCCGATGAAGCGGTTCTCCGGCGCGACCACGGCCCGTTCCTTGTATTTGCCCTCGATCGCGACGCGGGAGCGCTCGAGGCGGTCCTCGTAGAGGTCGGCCATCGCGGTGAGGGCGACCCCGTCGTCGGCGTCCATCGCATTCGCGACCGCGCCGCTCCCGCGTCCGCCGCAACCGATCAGGGCGAGGCGGATCTGGTCGCTGCCGGCGGCATGGACCGCGGGAATCGCAAAACCCGCCAGGACCGAGGCCGCCGCGGTCTTGCCCGAGGTCGCGAGAAAGTCGCGCCGCGACGGGGAGGCGGTTGTTTTGTCAGGACCGGCGGAGGTGAGGGAGGACGGTGTCTCGTTCATGCTCCCAGCCTGACAAGGGATCGCCGCCCCGCCAAGTACGCCTTTGCGGGGAATCGCGACGCAGACGCGTAACCCGGTCAGGCCGTCTTCTCCACCCGTTCCCCCGCGAAAAAGGCCCGGTGTCCCTCGACCACCCTCGCCCTGGCCTCCTCGTTCACCGCGAGATCCCAGACCCCGCGCTCGGTCGTGCCGCCGAGGAGGATGCCGTCGCGCCGCGGGAACATATAGAGCGCCCCGGCCAGGGTGATGTAGTCGACCTCGGGCTGCGGGAGGAGGATGCTGAGCTGGCCCTTGATCGGGGTCAGTTCCGTGTCGCCGAACAGGGCGGCGGCCCCGAGCCCGGTGCAGTTCACGATGACCGGCTCGTCGATCGACTCGAGCTGGGCGACCTCGGAGAAACCGCGCACCACGAGCCTGCCGCCCATGACCTGGAAATCGCGCAACATCGCCTCGAGAAAGACGGGCGTCTCGATCAGCATCGTCGTGAAACGCCGCACGTGCGGGTAGGGAAAGGGGTGTTCGTCAGGATCGAGCCATTCCCCATCGGGATAGAGATCCGCGATGGGATCCTCTCGATAACTTTCGGAAGCCTCGTCGGAGCACGCGTAGTTCTCGATCCAGCGGACCCCGTAACGATCCCCCACGAGATCCTGGAAGCCGCGGTTCGCGATGCGGGCGGCCCGCTCGAAGCGCGCGTTGAATTCCGGCGTGCGCCGGTCGCGGTCGGAGAGGGTGAAGGGCTGCCACTGCGCCCCCGCGATGTTCGAGGTCGTGTGCGGAGGCAGGTCCTTCGCGTAGATCGTCACCGCGGTCCCGGCCCGCTGGAGGAGACGCGCCGTCGCGAGCCCCACCGCTCCGCAGCCGATCACGGCGCAGCGCGGCGTCGCCTCGCGCAGCACGTCCTCGAGGGCGAGCTGGGCGGTGCCGAGGGACAAGGTCACCCCGCAACCGCCGTGGCCGTAGTGATGGATGACGCGTTTCGTGCCGATCCGTTCCTCGCGCAGGGCGAACCCCTCGGGCCGGAAGGGGCGGAGTCCCACCACCGTGCGGATGATGCGATCCTCCTCCACCTTCACCGGGACATAGCGGCGACCGGTCGGCGGGACCGGAGGCACCGCGCGTTCGCAACCGGCCAGGCCCGCCGCGGCGAAGCCCGCCGTGCGGAAGAATTGGCGGCGGTCTTGGAAGGGCGGATTCATCGGCGGACCACTTCCTGGCGACGGCCGGCCACTTTCTCCCGAACCAGGCCTTGACCTCGGGCTTGATCCAGAAAATGAGCAGGGACACGCAGAGTGGCAGAACGGGAAGTCAACGCATCAAGCGGCCAAGCTTCAATCAATTCAGAAAGGCGAGTCGCGCCGACTGCGGGGCGGAATCCCCGGAACGGACGGGCTCCCTTGGTCCGGGATCCATCAACCACCCCGCTGCGTGAGGTCATGGTTCGTCTCCACCCCCTCGGTGAGCAGGAGGGCGTCGCGGATCCTCTTCTCCTCGTTGAGTGTCTCCGTCTCGACGGTTCCGAGGGAAGTCTTCGCGGCGATGATGTTTCCGGCCTTGTCGAGCGCGACCACCAGGTATCCCTCGAACTCCCAACCGCCGAGATTGCTTGAATCCTTGTCCGAGTCGTAGGAGGTCTCGATGGGCTTCAATTCGTGCTTCGATTCCGCGCCCGCCTTCAATTGCGTCGAAAACTGCTGGACCGACAGAACCTTGAGCCAGTCCTGGGTCCGGTCCGCGTAACGTTTCGAATTTCGAGCGATCAGCAGAATCGTGAACCGCGTCTCGTCGAGATCGGTGTCCCGCGATTGGTTGGTAACCTTCGCCGACGCCGAAACCGTCATGTTCTCCATGAACGAGCTGTTCGCCTGGTCCTTGCGCTTCTTCCCGATGGAGACGTCGATCGCAAACTTGGGAACCTCCTTCGGGGCGGCGGCGATGATCTTCTCGCGGGACGCGGGGTCGAACACCTCGATCTTCGTGTTGAAAATCTGGCCGTCGGCCCGCTTCACACGGACATTCCCGCTGCTGGCCGTGTAGGAGAGCACCTCCACCGTCATCTTTTGGCCTGCCGCATTCGATACTTCGATCGGAGCGGCCGCCAGATCGATGATCCCGCAAAGGGCCACGACCGCGCAACCTCTGCCAAGGAATCGCGAAATGGGATTCATCGTTTAGCCTCACCCAGCACATTATCGTAACGGCGCGGAAAACGATGGCAAGAACCGATTTTGGGGAAATCCCGTCGAACTTCAGCGCGCGCCCGCTCCGCCGGTCAACAAAAACGCGAGCAAATCCTCCACCTCCTCCGCCGTGAGCGTGTCGAGCAGCGCGGGCGGCATCGGGGACACGGGCGATTCCTCCCACGTCTTGATCTCCGCCTTCGGGATCGTGACGAGTTCCGCGGGCGCGAAGGGGTTCGTCGCGAGGGTCAGCTTCGATTCGCGGAAATCGTTCTGGACGATGCGCCCCATCACCGGGGTGCCGTCCGTCTTCGTGACGACGACGTTGCGATGCACCTCGGCGACGACCGCGGAGGGCTCGAGGATCGACTCGAGCAGGTCGCGTCGGGAAAAACGGCTCGCCACCGTCGTGAGGTCGGGGCCCACGGGGCGTCCCGTGGTGCCGCAGACATGGCATTTCGCGCAGAGAACGGCGGTGTAGAGCTCGCGGCCCCGCACGGGATCCGGCGTCCACCCCGCGGCGGGCGGAGTCGCGAGATCGGCGAGGGTCCAGTGCTTCACGATCGCCCGCGGGGCCGGCAGGGGCTGCTCCGCCTCCGGTTCGGCCTTCAGGATCGTCGCGAAGCGGGCGCGTTCCCCTTCATCCCCCACGTGCGCGAGCGCGTTCTCCTCCAGCGTCTGGAAGAAAGGCTGCATGAAGCGGTCGCCGTAGGAAAAGCGCCGCGCATGGGCCAGCGCCGTGAAAAAGACCTCGCGTGGTCCGTCACTCCATCCCGAGGTCGCCTCGGAGAGCGCCTCCAGGTAATGGAGCCGGTCCATCTGCCCGTCCGACGAGGCGAGCCGCTCCATCGCGTAATCCACCGCGCCCGGCGCCTCGAGCCGGATCAGGGCACGCGCCAGTTCGCGCTGCACCTCCGGCGCCGGATCCCGCTTCAGCCTCTCGAGCTGCGCCACCACCGCCGGCCGTACCGCCTCCACCGCCGCGGCTCCGGCGAGTTCATGGATGCGCAGGATCGTGAGCTTGTCCGTCCGCGTCGAGGCATCGGTCAGGGCGACCCCCGCGGCGGCCTTGGCGGCCAGCGCGCGATCGCCGTCCGTCCCCGCCCGGACCAGGGCGAGCCAGGCATTCATTCCGCCGCGCCCGGGATCGAGCGCCCGCTCGCGCCACGAGTCCACCGGCTGCCACTCCAGTGCGACGCGCGCCGCGTTGCGGATCCAGGGATCGGGACTGTCGAGATGAGGCCAGACCTCCTCCACCGCCGCCGCATCCGTCGCGCCGTGGAAACGCTCGAGCCTCCGACGCAGTTCGCGCGCCGATTTCGAGAAAGTCCCGCGTGCGAGTTCTTGATCGCCGATCCGGGGCAGGACCGCCTTCCGTTCCCCCGTGTAGCGCACCCGGTAGAGCGCCGACTTCGTCTTCCGTCCGCCCGTGACGAACCACATCGCCCCGTCCGCGTCGAAATCCAGATCCGTGACATTGAGCGGCCGCCCCTCGACGAAGATCTCGCCGGTCGCCTGGTATCCCGCCCCATGTGGCGCGAGATGCAGCGCGACGATGCGGCCATAGGCCCAGTCGAGCGCGAAGAGCGCGTCGCGCCATGGCGCGGGGAAGAGGCTCCGCGTCCCGAACCTCACCCCCGTGGGCGAGCCGCGTCCCACATCGTAGGTCGTCGGCACACCGTCCGGCGCATAGACCGGAAAACTGCGCGTGTTCCCGCGGTCCTGGTGCCAGCCATAGTTCGCACCGGAGACGAGATGATTGATCCGCGTCGGCCGGTAAAAGGGCAGACCAACATCCCCCTCGTTGTCCGCATCATAGGTGAACGGTTCTCCATCCGCGTTGAAGGCGATGCCGTAGGGATTGCGCAGGCCGCGGTTCATCGCCTCCCACGCGACCGACCCGTCCTCCCGCACCGCCGCGCGGATCCAGTGACCCAGTTCCTTCGGAGCACCCGGCTCGGGCCGGGCCCGCTTCGCCGCGCCTGCGGGCACGGCGATGTCATCCCCGACGATCGCGTGCAGGTGTTGGTCCGGCCCCACGACGAGCGCATTCCGTCCATGCCCCGCCCCGCCCTCCGTGGCCTGCACCACCGTCAACTCGTCCGCCCCGTAACGGTCGTCGCCGTTCCGGTCGCGCAGCGCGTAGAGCGCCTTGTCGTTGTTCGCATGCGCGTAGAGCGTGTCCCCGATCCAGGCCAGCCCGCGGCATTCCCGCAGCGTGTCCTCGATCGTCTCCGCCGCCACCACCTCGGCCCCGTCCCCCGACAGGGTGAGCCGGAGCAGCCCCTTCTGTTCCTTCCCGATGACGAGGCGCCCCTTCGGATCGAAAACCAGACTGACCCACGAATCCTCCCCCTCTCCCGCGTCGCGGACCTTTTCGATCGTGAAGCCGGACGGCAGGGGCGAGAGCGACGATGCGTCCGGCGATTCGAGCGCCTCCCTCCACTGGTTGTATTCGGCGAAGGGACTCACCTCCGGCAGACGGTTCAGATCCCAGCGCGTCGCCTCGATCTCGCCGAGCGATTCCAGGTCCGTCCACGCGCCGTCCGTGCCGAGACTCGTCTCTCCGCCGCCCGCCGCCTCCATCACCAGCGCGAGGCCGAACGCCGAGGGTCCCTCGACGCCCTTCACCGTGACCGTCAGTCGGTTTTCACCCGCCGCGAGACCGCCCGACACCTCCACCTCCGCCGGCGGATCGTAGGGATCGACCGAGAGCACCTCCCGATCGTTCAGCGAGACCCGCAGGCCCGCGAAATCCGCCGTCACCCGGAGCACGGCCCGTTTCACCTCGCCGTCCACCGGGAAAGACCGCGTCGTCGCAAACGATTCCGCCCCGTTCCGGTCCCCACCCTGCTTCCACACCCATTGCGGAGCCGGAGGATCTCCCGCCCGGGCGGAGGCGGCGGCGACGAGGAGAACGAGAACGGCGGCGGCTTTCATCGAGGGATTCACGACCAACGATGAAAGCGAAGCCCCCCGCAAAAGGCGAGCCTTCTCCGGGCACGCGATGACGGAGACGCCAGTTGCAACGCGTCCAAACCTGCACGAAAACCTTTGGATTCCGACTGCGTCGGTCCGTTGTCCGTTGTCCGTTGTCCGTTGTCGGACCAAGGACCAAGGACCAAGGACACCGCCTAACGCCTAACGCCTAACGCCTAACGCCTAACGCCTAACGCCTAACGCCCACCGCCCACCGCCCACCGCCCATGCCCCTCCGCGCCCTGATTTTCGACTTCGACGGTCTCATTCTCGACACCGAAGGCCCCGTCTACGAAGCCTGGCGCGACGACTATCTCGCCCACGGACACGACCTGCCGCTTGAGGTCTACGCCGCCTGCGTCGGCAGCGATTTCAACCGCTTCGATCCAAAGTCGCACCTCGAATCCCTCGTCGGATCCGCGATCGACTGGCCCGATCGCGACCTCTGGCGCGAACGCAACGCCCTCGAACGCGTGAAACAGCTCGCCCCGCTTCCCGGCGTGCTCGAGCTCCTCGACGCCGCCGCGGATTTGGGAATCCCCTGCGCCGTCGCCTCGAGTTCCCCGCGGAGCTGGGTCGAGGGCCACCTCACCCGGATCGGCTTGCTCGACCGTTTCGCCCTGACGCGTTGCCTTGACGACGTCGCCGCCCCGAAGCCCGCCCCCGACCTCTTCCTCGCCGCCGCCGCGGGACTCGGCGTCGATCCCGCCGCCACGATCGTCTTCGAAGATTCCCGCAACGGCCTCCTCGCCGCCCTCGCCGCCGGATGTCCCTGCATCGTCGTCCCGAACCGCATCACCGCCCACCTCGACTTCACCGGCGCGCGGGCCGTGCTCGGGAACCTGGGGGAGGTGGATTTGCGGGGGATGGGGTGAGGGGTGAACATCTAAGCTGTGCCGACCGCCGGGGCGGGGTGGCGCATCGAGACGGGATGGCAGGTTAAAACTACGGAAAGCATGGCCGACAGAGCAGCCCCGGCGGTTGGCACCAGCGGCTTGTTCGCCCTTGTGTGGCCGATAGTCTCGTTCGTGGTCATGGCTTCTTCGTGACTGAGATCGCCCGTAACTGCTTCAAGAGGTGCTCATCTGTAATACTGCTACCAACGTAGGGATCGCCTGTGTAAAGCGTCTTCGAGCCAGTCACAGCTTTCAACGGCTCGATAGCAAATCGATCTCCTTTACCCAAGATCTTGTGTCCGTCCTTAAACTCGAAGTGAACCACAAACAGCTTGCCGCCAGAGTCCTTGAAAATGTATGGAACGATGTATCTGAGATGCCACTGATTTTTGGACCGGTGTTGGTTATTTGAGGGTGTGGTTGAGTGCCTCGAACTGGGTCGGTGTCAGGTAATCGAGGGAGGAGTGTCGGCGGAGGGTGTTGTAATACGATTCGATG
>JBILDO010000148.1:0-2579 GCA_044352585.1 Verrucomicrobiales bacterium | reverse complement strand
CGCTCCCCCGACCCAGTGGTTCACGCCGAAGGGGTCGTTGCGCTGAAGGAGGCGGGGGTCGCTCCGCTGATGCCAGCCGAAGAGACGCGCCCCGGCTCCCCGCGCTCCCCAGGCCGAGTTCGTCACCATGGCGAGGGTTTCTTCCGGGCTGAGCTTGCGGCAGCGCAGGCTCACCATGCAGACGCAGGCAGTGATGTCGTCGTCGAACATGACCACGGCGTCCTCGGTGAAACGCGCGAGGATCCAGTTGCGCACGGCGGAGACTCCGGTGATCTCATCGGGGATCGTCACCGTTTCGGGCAGCGGGATCGCAGCGTAGTCAGCCTTTTCGCTTTCCGGCACGACGAGCGTCGCGCCGGGGAACAGCTTGTGGCTGGTCATCGTCCGCGCCCGGCTGCGGCTCAGGATCACCAGCCGCAGCGAGAGCGGTCGGAGTTCCGGCCACGGGTCCGCTGCCGCTGGCGACGGCGCGCTGGCAGAGTTGGAGCAGTCGTTTTCCATGAAGCACTCTTCCGATCCCGATCTTCTTCGTGGTCCGGGTGATCGAGTAATCGACCTCGCGCACGCCCATGAGCTGGAGCGCGAGCATCCAGTCGCGCAGGTCGTGGAACATGAAGACGAGGTAGTCGTGATGCTCGAAGGCTTGGCATTCCATCCGGGGGATCGGCTCCAGTTCGTCCTCGGGATCGTCCTCCTCAAAGAGCTTGCGGATCTCGTCCTCCATGAAGCCGGTCAGTTCGAGATCGAAGGCGGGATCGGCCTCCTCGATCTGACGAATGAGCCGGCGCAGTTCGTCCTCATCAAGCTCGGCCAGTTCGGCGAGGCGGTTGTCGGCGAGGAGGTCGGCGAGTTCCTCGGCTTCCGAGCCGTAGTCCTGTTCGTCGACCGGCACGGTTTCGCAGCCGAGAAGCAGGGCGGCTTCGAGTCGGCCGTGGCCGCGCACCACCAGGCCGCTGCGCTTGGAAACGGTGATCGGATTGCGCCAGCCCTGGTCCTGAATGATCGAGGCGAGCAACTGGATCTGGTGCGCGCTGTGCCGGTTCGGATTGGCCGGGTTGGGCTTCAATCCGCTCGGATCGATCAGCGCGGTGTGGGCGCAATGGACGGGGATGCTCACCTCGCGAGGCGACTGTCAACTACGATACGGAACTTGAAATTCGAAACGGGATCCCTGACGTTCGCCTCATGCACGACCCTCTCGTATGCTCAAGAACGAAGCCTATTGGAGCTTTTTACGACACGTTCTGCGAGATGACGAATGTTCAAAGGGCGATTTCATGGCAGTTTGAAGATCGGTCGTATGAGATTCTGGAGAAGCTCCGCAGCGTTGACCACGGTCTCGAAGATGATGGATCGGAAATTGACGAGGTGATCCAAGACGTTATTCTCGGCGATTCGCAGAGGGTTGAGAGGATTCCGGCGTGGGGTGATAACGAAATCTTTCACATCGACTTGATGAAATTCGGAAATGCCTACTGGGTTTCAGCAATCGAGTTCGACCACGTGGGTTTATTTGAAACTCTCGACGACGCTCGCGATTTCGCGCTCGAATACTTTTCGTCGTTTATCGAAGCGCTAGATGAGCGCGAACTCGAGCCCGATTAGTTTGTTTGCTTCGACCTGAGGGCTGCGGTTCGTTGACTTCGCCGCCCCGGGCAAGATGGAATCCGTCCTGCCTCCCGAAGTCGCCCGCAAGCTCCTCCACAAGGACCTCGCCAACCTGGTCAAGCGCGTCCACGAGGGCAAGAAGCTGACCCGGGCCGAGCGCACCATGCTGCAAAACCTGGCCGGAGCGTCGGCCGGGAACGAAGGTCCCACGCACGCACGCAACTTCGTCGAGTTGGCGGAAATCCTCGGGGTGAGCCGCCAGGCCCTCGGGCAGTGGCGTCGGCGCAAGGACGCGCCAAAGGCCGCCGCCAACGGGCTGCACGAGGTGGCCGCGTGGCGCGAGTTCATGTCCCGCCATCACCTCAAGGGATCCGAGGCACCGGTCACCGATGAGGAGGCGAGCCTCAAGGCACGCAAGCTCCTCGCCGAGGTCGAGGAGCGCGAGCTGCGTGTGGCGGTCAAGAAAGAGCTCTACGTACCGCTCGATGTGGTCAAACACGAGTGGACAACCCGTGTCGGGCGGGCGGTGAACCTGTTGCGCAACAAGTTCGAGGCGGAGCTCCCGCCCATCCTCTCCGGTCTCGATGCCGTGGGCATCCAGGAGGAGTGCCGCAAGGGCATCGACGAGGTCATGGCCATCCTGCACGCCGGCGAGGATGAACCTTGAACTGATCGGCGAAGTCTGGCGGGCCGCCTGGAAACCGCCCGACCGTCGGCCTCCATGGGCCTGGGCCGAGGAACACGTCCACGCCATCCCCTACTCCCCGGTGCCGGGGCGCTTCCGTGCGGACAACTCGCCCTGGCTCAAGGAACCGCTCGAAGCGTTGGTCGATCCGCGCGTCCGCATCGTCTCGGTGATCGCCTCGATCCAGTCGAGCAAGACCACCATCGGCGAGATCGGGCTCTGCTACATCGTCGCGAACCTGCCCGGTCCCACTCTCTGGCTCGACCAAACCGACGACGACGCCCGC
>JBILDO010000064.1:0-29079 GCA_044352585.1 Verrucomicrobiales bacterium | reverse complement strand
CGGCGTCTCCAACAGCGCCGGATCCCACATCGGCGGTGTCGTGATCGAGACCTACGGTCCCGAAGAGCGGAGCATGGACGTGAACACCGTCGACATGGCCGCGGTCTGGCGTCAGCGCATCGGTCCCATTATCGGCGCGGAGGAGATCACCTTCCGCGCCGAGATCATGCGCAGCGGCGACCCCATCGACATCCAGCTCACCGGTACCGACCCGAGGGAACTCCTCGCGTTTTCCGAAAAGATCAAGGAACACCTCCTGACCTATCCCGCGCTCTTCGACATCAACGACACCCTCGACTCCGGCCGCAACGAGATCCAGCTGCGTCTCAAGCCCGAGGCCCGGCAGTTCGGCGTGACGGTGAACGATCTCGCCTCGCAGGTGCGCCAGGCCTTCTACGGCGACGAGGTCCAGCGCATCCAGCGCGGCCGCAACGAGTTGAAGGTGATGCTGCGGCTCCCCCGCGACGAGCGCCGCAACCTCGCCACCCTCGAAACGATGCGCATCCGCACCGCCTCCGGACTCGAGATTCCCTTCGGCACCGTGGCGGAGGCCTCGGTGGTGAAGAGCTTCACCAGCATCAAACGCGTCGACCGGCGCCGCGCCCTCAGCATCACCGCGGACGCCGACAAGAACACGACGGATCTCGAGGCCCTCCGCGCCGGGATCGCCGCCCACATCAACAAGCTTCTCGAGGGTCACGGGCACATCCGGTGGAGCTTCGAGGGCGAGGCGCGCGAGCAGCAGGAAAGCGGCTCGCAGATGCTCGTCGCCCTCTTCATGGTCCTCGGAGGCATGTATGCCCTCATGGCCATTCCGTTCCGCAGCTACACCCAGCCCTTCATCGTCCTCCTCGTCGTGCCCTTCGGCATCGTCGGGGCGGTGCTCGGCCACCTTTTCCACGGACTGCCCCTCAGCATCATGTCGCTCTTCGGCATCCTCGGCGTCTGCGGAGTCGTGGTGAACGACACCCTCGTCCTCGTCGATGAGATCAATGATCTCCGGGCCGGCGGCATGCCGCTCCGCGAGGCGGTGCAGATGGGCGGCAGAAACCGGTTCCGGGCGATCTTTCTGACCCAGATCACGACCTTCTTTGGTCTCGTCCCGCTCATTTTCAGCGGGACCTGGCTGGCGGAACTGCTCCCTTTCTTCTTCAGCAGCGGCGCGCAGAGCACCCACGCCCAGTTCCTCACGCCGGTCTCCGTGGCGATGGGATACGGCTCGCTCTTCGCCACGGTCATCACCCTGTTCCTCGTGCCGCTCACCTACCTCGCGATGGCGGACCTGACGAAGATCATCCACCACTGGTGGCGCGACTACCGCGAGGCCTGGCTCGGCAAGCCCGTCGACAGCCCGGCGACGGCGGAGAGAATGTTGGACTCGGGAAGGTGAAACAGTCCGGACGGCCTCCCGGGCCATGGTCTGAAACCCGGCGAGGCGCGATGCCAAGTGTGCAAACCGTTGCACGGCCATTCTTGACCGGAACGCGCCGGAACACGACCAGTTGTCCGATCGATTCCTCACCCACGCCGCCCTCACGGCATCGCTCCCGTGCGCGATGCCTCCTCCCGCTGCTATTGGCATGCCTGGCTTCCGCGCTCCTGACAGGCTGCGATTCCCATCAGTGGTTCAACGACCGGATGCATGAGGCCGACTCGCTTTCTCCGCTCTCGATTGCCTCGATTCTCTTCGGTGGAAACTTCATCAACGAGGAAATCACCTTCGTCACTGCGGGCGTGCTTTCGGCGAAGGGGGCGATTTCGTTCCTCCTTGCCGCGCTTTCCTGCACCCTCGGGGTCTGGTCCAGCGACTCCTTTCTCTACTGGCTCGGAGCCCTCGGCCGACGGGGCCTGCTCGACCGCCCGCCCTTGGCATGGCTCGTGAAAAAAGAGCAACTTGAAAAGACCGGTGCCCTTTTTCACGGGCACGGGATGAAGCTGGTGATCCTGTCACGCTTCATGCCCGGGTCCCGCGTCCTCATCTACATCAGTGCCGGGGCCCTCGGCTATCCCTACGGCCGGTTCGCCGCCGGGATGGCCCTTGCCGCGATGGTCTGGGCTCCTGTCATGGTCTGGATCGCGATGAAGCTGGGGGATGTCCTTCTGGGCTGGCTCGAGCGCTACGAGGTCATCGCGTGGGTCGCGGCTCCCGCGGTGGTCGTGGTGGTCTGGCTGTTCATGCGCGGGATGGAGTGGATCGTGGGAAAACGCGTCGCGGGAACGGATTCGACCTCTTCCACGACCGGGGAGTGACGCGAGGATATCGTGCGCCTCGAAGTCGCCCATGATCGTTTCAATCTTGGGGAATTCGCTCAGTCACAACGGATCGCCACCCGGGATCCAACCCGGCTTGGCCCATCACCGCGACGAGATCCGCGAACATCGCCGGGACCGTCACGAAGGCGAGGATCCGACCGCAACGCACCCCGGCAAAGCCAGTTGACGAGGGCGGGACGGACCGACCGGAGAGGCAGTTTCATGGACTGGACCCTTGGATGGTTCCCCCGTTCCGCCCCAGCGGTGATGCAAGGCTTGGAGGCACGAGGGAAAAGACACCAAACCGTCCGATGAGATGGTTCGCGACCACGACATACCGTCCCGACCACTCCACGTCCGCGGGACGGAGGGTCGAAACTTCCGGAGCGAGCACCTGCAGGAACGGGCGGCCGTCGAGCCACTTTCCGGATCCGGAAACGCCCTTGAGCGCAAGAAAATCACGGCCGTTCGCCTCGCGATGGAGGTAGATCGACGAGCGGTGCGCCTTCCACGGGTCGAGAATCTCGAGTTCAAACCCGGTTTCGGACGGATCTCCCCGCATCGCGAGCACGAGGACGTAATGGCTCACCCCCGGTTCCCACCGGGGATCACCACCGTTTTCCTCGCGACGCTTCACATGAAACGAACGCAGGTTGAGGATCGGAGGAAACCCCGCGGCGATCGACTCGCCGACGAGCCGGCGGACGCGCTGGAGGTGATCGACCTCGCCCTCGTCCTTTTCACGGTCGAGATAGGCATCCCCGCACGGAGCCACCCCGTGTTCTTCGAACCATTCCCGGAGCCCCGCGGCGAGGTCGGTGGCCTCGACCCCGTGCACCCCCCATCGCGGCTGACCAGGAAACACCGCCGAGGGACGACCGCGGAGGAAACGATCGACAAAAAAACGCATCTTCACCGCGCCGTTCGCCCCCACCAGCGTTTTCTCGAGCCGGAGAAATTCCCCGCCCCCAAAACGAAGCAGATTGAGAACCGTCGCCGGGGCGCATCCGTTGGCCGAATCGGGGAAGTCCCGCTGGTCCACCGCGGGCCCGGCCGGAACGGGGCCTCCGGAGATCACGGTCGCGTGCGACACGAGGACGAGGAGAAACATCGCCAATTGCCGTCTCATGCGAACGATTCTACCGGGTTCACCTTTGCGGTGCACGCAAGAATCCACGGAAAACGGCACGGAGCTCAGACCTCTTCACGCGACTCTCCCGCAACATGGCCGCGGAGCTTCGCCTCGATGAAGGCCCCGAGATCACCGTCCATGACCGCCTGGATGTTGCTCGTCTCGCAGCCGGTGCGGTGGTCTTTGACCATCTGATAGGGCTGAAAAACATAGGAACGGATCTGGCTGCCGAATCCGATCTCCCCCTTTTCCCCGTAGACCCGCTCCATCTCGGAACGCTTCTTGTCCTCCTCGATCTGGAGGAGCTTGGCCTTGAGGATCTTCAGGGCGAGGTCGCGGTTCTTGTGCTGGCTACGCTCGATCGTGCAGCGCACCATCACGCCGGAGGGAAGGTGTCGCATGAGGACGCCGGTCTCGACCTTGTTCACGTTCTGGCCGCCCTTGCCGCCGGACCGCATCGTGGTGATCTCGAGATCCTTCTCGTCGATCTCCAGCTCCGGTTCCTCGACCAGTTCGGGAGTGGCGTCGATGCTCGCGAACGAGGTATGCCGGCGAGCCTGCGAGTCGAAGGGCGAGATCCGCACGAGCCGGTGCACGCCGCGCTCGCAGTTGAGGTAACCGTAGGCGTTTTCGCCCTCGAACCGAAGGGTCGCGCCGCGGATGCCGACTTCCTCCCCCTCCTGGACATCCACCATCTCGACCTTGTAACCCTGCTGCTGGCCCCACCGCTGGTACATCCGCAGGAGCATGTCGGCCCAGTCGCAGGCCTCGGTGCCCCCGGCCCCGGCGTGGATGGTGAGGAAGGCGCCCTCGCGGTCGTGGGGACCGCTCAACAGGGTCTGCAGCTCGATCTTGTCGAGAGCGGTCCCGATCGCGGCGACCTCCTTCAAAACCTCTTCGGCGGAGGACTCGTCATTTTCCTCAAGGGCCATCTCCACGAGCACGGGCAGGTCGCCGATGCGCGAAGAGAGGCCCTTCACGGGAACCACCTTGTTCTTCAGCCCGGCCACCTCGGCCATCTTGGCTTGGGCACGGTTCTTATCCTCCCAGAACTCGGGAAGGGTCATCTCGGCCTCGAGTGCCTCCAACTGGGCTTCAAGACGGGGGAAGTCAAAGATACCGCCTGAGCGCGGTGAGCCGGGCCTGCATGGCCTCCGTGGCAACTGCCTGGAGTTTTTCCCTGGTCTCTTCGTTCATGGCGGGGCAAAGAACTTCCACACTTCGAGGAAAGTTCAAGGGAGCTTTGCAATTCCCGTGACAAATTGGCATCCCTCACGATGCTCCCAACCCCATGAAGGCCCGCGGCACCCTCATCCGCCGATTTCCGCTGACGGAGACGAGTCTCATCGTCCACTGGTGCACGCACGAGTGCGGCATCGTCAAGACCGTGGCCAAGGGAGCGCGGCGCCCGAAAAGCCCCTTTGCCGGCCGCCTCGACCTGTTCTTCGGCTGCGAGCTCGAGATCCATCCGGCGAAGGACGGTGATCTCCACCTGCTCAAGGACCTCACCGTGGAACGTCCTCGGCTCGGGTTGAGGCGGAACTATCTCCAAACCCTCGCCGCCTCGTATTTCGTGAAATGGATCGACCTCGTCGCCGAGGATGGCACCCCCCTCCCCGATCTCGCCGACCTCCTCGACCGCGGCCTCGATTATCTGGACAGCCGGGAAGCCGACCTGCGCGCGGTGCGGCATTTCGAAAAGCAGCTCGCGGAGTTCCTCGGCGTGGCGGAGCCGGGGACCGAGCCGCACCTTTGCCTGGCCCGCCACTTCGGGGGTCTCCCCCCACAGCGCGGAGAGTTGATGGAACGGCTCGGGTAAACGGTTCCCCGGTCACGTCGCGTGTTCCGCTCCCTGGCGCGGCGGAGGAACCGCGCGATTGCCCCGGGGGTGCCGTCGCGACGGTCCGGTGCCCGCCGCCTGCCTCACCATTCGGTGATCTCGCGCGGGTGGACCAGCGTCACGTCCGCGGGCCACACCGCGCCCTCCTTGATCCAACGCTTGAGGATCTCCATCCGCACTCCCCAGATCTTGTCGGGGGTCGGTGGCATGGCCCGCTGGTGGACGGGGTCGAGCAAGAGCACGGTGATCAACGGGCTTTTGTCAGGTTCCCCGGGGACGATCGCCGGAGGCGCCGATCCGGTCGACATCGCGAGCGCCCGCGTTTCGAGGATGAAGTTCCCGTTGTGCTTCGCGTCTTCCCGGTTGTGACACTCAAGGCAGTTGATGATGAGAAGCGGCCGGACGTGCTTCCTGAAATCGATCGGTCCCTGCGGAACCGAATCGGGCCAGGTCGGGTCTCCCGGCCCGGAGGCGACGGGCAAGGCCTCGTCCGTCGTTTCGGAATCGGGCCCCGCGTCCCCGCGGGCAGTCTCGTAGGTCCCGTCACCGCATCCGGCGGCGAAGAGACCGAATGCCAGGAACAGGGGCAACGGCCAGAGGCGGATCCAACGGCATCGCAGGAGGTTCATACGGATAAGATAGGCCCTCATCTCCGATCCGTCTGCGCGTCTTCTGCAAAAAGACTCGCATTTTCCGCCACGGCGCTGAGGCGGTGCTGGATTCCGGGGTCGCGATCCGATAGAATCCTCCCCATCCACCACCCGCCGTGAACCTCGATCCTTACCTGCGTCCCGGTCTCGCCCTTGCCATCGGCCTGCTCGTCGGCTTGCAGCGCGAACGGGTCAAGGAAGGCCCCGCCGGGATCCGCACCTTCGCCCTGATCGCGCTCGGTGGTTTTTTCACGGGTGTCATCGGTCTTCGTTTCGGCGGCCTCAGCATCCTCGGCGGTCTCCTCTTCCTCGCCGCGATCCTCTCGGTCGGGAACGTGATCGATTCCCGGAAACACCCCGAGCACGGGAGTGGCGCCACCACCGAGGTCGCCGCCCTGCTGGTCTTTCTGCTCGGCATCTATTTGGCGGATCCGGCCAACGAAGCGGCTCCGGCGGTGATCTTCACGGGCGTGATCGCCCTGCTTCTCCAATACAAGACACCCCTGCACCAGTTCGTGCGGGGTCTCGGCCCCGAAGACGTCCGGTCGATCATGCAGTTCGTCCTCATCACCCTCGTGGTGCTGCCCGTCCTTCCCGACCGGACCTTCGGCCCCTTCGATGTCTTCAATCCCCGCAGGGCGTGGCTCATGGTGGTGTTGATCGTCGGCATCGGACTCGTCGGCTATCTCGCCCAACGAATCGTCGGCAACCGTGCCGGAACCCTGACGAGCGGGCTCCTCGGGGGATTGGTCTCGAGCACCGCCACCTCCGTCTCGGCCTCGCGCTCCGCCAGGGAAAATTCCGGACGGGTCATCGCCGCCGCTCTCATCGTCCTGCTCTCCTCGTCGGTTTCGGTGGCCCGGGTGCTCGTGGAGATGGCGGTGGTGAATGGCAGGAACCTGCTCCAAACCGGACCACCCCTCGCCCTTTTTTTTCTCGTCTTCGTCGCCCTCACCTTCCTCCTCTACCGCCGCCATTCCGCCGATGGGATCCATCCCGATCCTCCCGCGAATCCGGCCGGGTTGAGACCCGCCCTGCTCTTCGGTTGCCTCTACGTGATCATCCTCATGGCCGTGGCGGCGGCGAAAGAGCAGGCCGGCACCGCCGGGCTCTACGGAATCGCGATTCTGTCGGGGCTCACCGACGTCGATGCGATCACCCTATCGACCGCGGGACTCGTCGAAGCGGGAAAACTCGATCCAGCCACGGGATGGCGGACCATCCTCATCGCCGCGATGTCGAACCTGGCCTTCAAGAGCGGCACCGTGGCCATGGTCGGAGGCAAGCTCCTGTTCCTTCGCATCCTGCCCGTCCTCGCCGCGGTCTTCGCCACCGGGCTGCTGGTTCTGCTCTTTTGGCGTTGAATCGCGGGATCCCTGCGCGGCGTTCCCGGCCACCGTCAAAAAACGCCTCCCCAAAAGCAAGGAATGCGAAGCGTCATGGCGCGATTCAGGTATCCTGCAATCCATCACCGTGAACACGACGAAGTCCGAACGCGAATTTCTGATCGAACGGATGGAGCGTTTTCTGAGGCGACGTTCCACCGCCGAAGCAAACTTACCGGAACCCGTGGCCCCGGCGGACCGGTCGAGACCCTCGCTCACCATCTCGCGCCAGTGCGGCGCGGGCCTTTCCCGGCTTGAGAGCCCTCTCCTCGCATATCTCGACGAGCTGGATGATGACGGCCAGGGCACCTGGACCCTCTTCGACCAGTCGATCCTCGGAAAAATCATCGAAGGCCACCGGATGCCGGGCTCGTCCGTTCCTTTCGTCTCCGAAAACGCGAAGTTTCCCGTATGCGGTCAATTGCGAGACCGTCTCGCCGCCCCGCGGGAGGAATGGAGCCTTTTCAACCACTTCGCGAACGCGATCCGCCAGGTCTGCTCCGCCGGTCGCGCCCTCGTCATCGGGCGGGCCGCCAACCAGATCACCTCCGATCTCGACAATACCTTCCACGTAAGGCTCATTGCCGGGAAGGGGAAGCGGATCGGCTTCATCGCCCGGCGCGATCAGACCGACCATCGCTCCGCGACGGATTGGGTTGAGGCGACGGACGACGCCCGCGCCGGTTTCGTGAAACGGAACACGGGCGCCGACATCGACGATGCCGTCGCCTACCACCTCGTCCTCAATACCGACCACTTCGCCGACGAGGTCGCCGTCCGCATCATCGCGGACTCGATGCACGAGTGGTCCCTGATCCGTTCGTCGGAGCCATCACCGGGCTTTTCGTTGAATCGGCCCCCGTCGATCATCGAGGGGATTTTTTCCTCCGCCACCGGCCGGTAGGGTCCGGCGACGGAGGAAACGACCACTTGGGAAAAAGACCGGTCCCGCCCGGCATCCATCCGGGGCGAAGGGCTTCAGGCGGCTTTCGCCGGCTCGAAACTCTCCGCGGCCTCACCCCTGCCCCGAAACCGGGTTGGCGAGACACCGACATACTTCAGGAAGCTGCGATTGAATTGCGAGACCGACTGGAAGCCCACGTCGAAGGCGACCTCGGTGACCCTCGAGTTCGGGTTGATCAGCTTGCGCTTGGCCCACTCGACCCGGCGCCGGTTCACATACTCGGTCAGGGTCATGTCGGTGGCCTGCTTGAAAAGCTTGCAGAAATAGAACGGACTCACCCCGACGTGACCCGAAACCAGGTCCAGCGAGAGCTTTTCCTCGAGGTGCGCGTTGATGAACCGCTTTGCCTTGACCACGATCTGCGGCTCTGAATTGCTCTCCTCGGTGAGGAGACGGTTCAGGAGATCGGATAGCTGCAGGGCGAAGGCCGCGAGCATCGTCACGATGCCCTCGTAGCGTTCGAGCCCGAACTCGGGCATCTCCTTCCACACCTTTCCCAGCGAACCGACCATCGCCTCGTCAAATCCGGCCTTGCGGAGATGGACCGCCACCGTCGCGAAGTCCCGGTCCAACGATTTCGAGGCGAAGACCTGGCCGGTCGAAAGGTAGGCGACTTTCCTGTTCCCGGCCTTCACCGGGATGAGCGTCTCCCGAAGCCCCGCGAAACAGGTGCGGGTTTCCGCCTTGTCCCCCACCTCACGGGCGATGCAGCGGTGTTCCATTTCGCAGCGCCGGCATCCGTTCTCGTTCCGATGGAGAGCCTGGCAGAAGGGAGCGACGAATCGGTCCGGCTGCCCGGCGATCATCACCTCCTCGTCCGCCGGGATGAGGACGAGACCGAGACCGGTCGCATTCATGAAGGCGCGCCGATAGGTCTGGAAAAACGGGGAATCGACGAGCTTGCGGTAGATGCGTTCGTCGGGATCGAGGGATTGGGTTTTGGTTTCCATGATGCGGTCTTGGTTGAATTGGACGATCAATCCTAGACCGCCCCCGATTCCGCCGATATTGTCCGCGTCCGCTAATTTTGCGTACGAAGCCCCCCCATCGGATTTTACGAGATTCTCGTACCCGGGCACTCGCTCCCGCGTTGCCGAGCCCACCCGGGAACCGGCGGTCAGGCCTGTGATTCCATCCAGCGGATCGCCTCGTAGGAGAGTTCGGCCGCATCCCGAAGCCCCAGCTTCTCCTTGATGTGGGTGCGGTGGGCATCGATCGTCCGGATGCTCACGCCGAGAAGCCCCGCGATCTCGCGAGAGCTCTTCCCCTCGCCGATCGCCCGAAAGACCTCGAGTTCACGGTCGGTGAGCCCCGAGATGGGCGAGGCCGGCTTCGTTCCCGAAAACGCCTCCATCATCCTCGAAGTCATCGCCGGACTCAGGAAAATCTCCCCGGCGAGAACCCGGCTGACCGCCGCGATGAGCTGATCGGGAGCGAGATCCTTCATCAGATAGCCGCGGCCACCCAGCCGCAGGACCCGCTCGGCGTAGACCCGTTCGTCGTGGGAGGAGACCACGAGGGCACGCGCCCCCGGGTCGAGGCAGCGCAGGTCGCGGATCAGTTCCAAACCACTGCGATCGGGGAGGGAGATGTCCACGATTACCAGATCGACCGGTTTCAAAGAGTCGATCACCGAGACCGCTTCGTCCACCGATCCCGCCTCGCCGCAAACCTCGACGAGCTGCGACGATTGCAGGAGTTGGCGCAACCCCATCCGCATGATGGGATGATCGTCGACGATGACGACACGTGCCTTGGATCCTTGCTTCATGAATCGAGGGGAACACGGCACCGGACCTGGGTTCCGCCGCCCGGCGAGGCCTGGATTGAAAATTCGGCGTCGATCATCTCGGCCCGGCGGCGCATCGTCATCAGACCCATGCCCGAACCGGCCGGCTCGCGGACCATGCCCTTGCCATCGTCGCGAACCTCGAGCTCGACATGACCGTCGAGGACTTTCAACGAGAGTTCGATGATCTCCGCATCACTGTGGCGGACCGCGTTCGCCATCGCCTCCTGGGCGATCCGGTAGATCTGCACCGCCATCGCTCCGGAGATGCCCTCGAGCCTCGGATCTTCCGGAATATTCGCGATGCAGTTGACGCCGAGGAGCTCGCGCTTGCGCATCGCCAGCTCGCGCAGGGCCGAGGAGAGCCCCTGCGTCTCAAGAACCACGGGCAGGAGTCCTTTGGCGATCTCGCGTGCCTTCGTGCCGGCCTGGGCCACCATTCCGGTGATGTCCGTCATCCATTGCGCTTCCTCGGGGTGGGCTTCACGCAGGCGTTGTTCGAGAACCTTGGTCATGCACCCGATTCCGGACAACTGGGAACACAGATCGTCGTGAATGTCCTGCCCGATCCGGCGCTGCTCGTTCTCGCTGATGCGGACGAGTTCGGCTTCGAGCAGCTTCTCCTTCGTGATGTCGCTGGCGCAGAAAACATACCCCTCCTCGCCGCGCCGGTTCATCGGCGTGACCTTCGCCCGCACGTAGACCTCGCGCCCGTCGCCCAGCGAGCAATGGATGACCTCCTCGGCGACCCCGTGTTTCCGGAGCGCGGGGACGATGCGACCGTGAAAGGGGTGGTTGCCCCGGTGCGGGCAGATTTCGAGAAGCGATTTTCCCACCGCCTCGGCGGCGGAACGCCCGAAGATGCGGGCGGCACCCTCGTTCCACTCCCGCACGATCCCGTCGACCGACACGTGGAAGACCGCGTCATGGACGTTCCGGAGGATTTCGGCCTGGAAACGCAGCCGTCGCAGGATACGGTCCCGCTCGATCGCGTAGCGGATCGTCCGGTCGAGTTCCGCGGCCCCGGTCTCGCCCTTCACGAGGTAGTCCGACGCCCCCGATTCCATCGCCAGCCGATCCACTTCGTCGTCGGTTTGCCCGGTGAGGATGATCATGGCACGGTCGAGGCCCGCCTCCTGCATCGAGCGGAGCAGGTCGAGGCCCGTCCTGCCATCCAGCCGGTAGTCGATCAGATAGGCGTCATGCCTTCCCGCGGTCAGATCCGCGAGCCCCTCGTCGTAATCCGAGGTCCAGTCCAGTTCATAGCGCCCGCGCGAAGCCTCGTCGAGCAAATCCCGGTGCAGGACGTGCTCGTCCTCGTCGTCGTCGATCAGGAGGATCCGGAGAGGGGCGGGCTTCATCACTCCATGCCTCCGGTCGGCAATTTCACGAACTCGAGCCAGTATCTCCTGAGGTGGCTCGCCATATCGACCAGTTCCGAGAAACCCGACGGTTTCGTGATGAAGGAATTCACCCCCTCGTCATAGGTTCTCTGGATCTCCGACTCCGACTCCGATGTGCTCAGCACGACGATGGGAATGCGCTTCAGGCCCGCATCCGACTTGATCCGCTTCAGGGCCTCGTGCCCGTCGATCCGGGGCATGTTGAGATCCAACAGGATCAGGTCGGGCATCGGGAAAGTCCGTCCGTCGGGATCGTCCTTTGCGCGGAAGAGGTAGTCGACGAGCGCCCCTCCGTCCTCGACATAACGGAATTTCCCCCGGAATCCGCTGCTTTCAAACGCCTCCTTCACGAATTCCCGATCGTCCGGGTCGTCGTCGGCCATCATCAGGATGCAATCTCGGGTCATGGCTGGCGGTGGTTCCCCTCGGGGCCTTTTTGCCGTTTCGGCAGTTCGACAACAAACGTGGCTCCCTCACCCGGGACGCCGTCGGCGTGAATCTTTCCATCGTGACGGTCCACGATTTTTTTGCAAATGGCGAGCCCGATCCCCGTGCCCTCGAATTCCGTCTTGCCATGAAGCCGCTGGAAGATCTGGAAAATCCGGTCATGATACCTCGGTTCGAAGCCGATCCCGTTGTCGCGCACCTCGAGACGGACGCGATCGCCGCGTGCGTTCGCCTCCGTTGCACCGGTCACTTCGATCCGCGGCGGGACGCCGGTCCGGCGGAATTTCAGGGCGTTGCCGATCAGGTTCTGGAAGAGTTGCCGCATCTGCGATTCGTCGGCCTCGGCCTCCGGCAGGTCCCCCACGACGATTTCGGCACCGGTTTCCTCGATGAGCAGCTCAAGCGCGGAAAGCGCCTCGCGGAGCGGATCGGCGAGCGAGACGGTGCGGAATCCCTCGCCCCTCATTCCGACCCGCGAAAACGCGAGCAAATCCCGGATGAGCCGGTGCATGTTGTCCCCGGCCCGGATCATGCGCCCGAGATAATCCCGGCCCTGCTCCCCGAGTTCGGCCTCGCACAACCCCGCGAGCCGTTCCCCCATCATGCGGATCTTGCGCAGCGGCTCCTGAAGATCGTGCGAGGCGATCGAGGCGAAACTCTCCAGCTCCGCGTTGCTGCTCTCGAGACGGCGGGCGTAACGCCGCAACTCCTCCTCATCGCGCTTGCGCCTCGTGATGTCGATGACCGAACTCAGCACCCGGAGGCCGCCATCGACATGGAGCGGCGTCAGGGCGATCTCGACGGGAAACTCCGTTCCATCGCTCCGACAGGCGAACAAATCGCGTCCCGCCCCCATCGGGCGGGATTCCGGATCTTCCTGGAATCCGTGACGGAGCCGGTCATGCCCGTGACGGAACCGGCGCGGAACCAGATCCTCGATGCGCAGGGCCAGGAATTCCTTTTCTTCGTAACCGAACATCTCCATCGCCCGCGGGTTGACCATCACGATGCTTCCCTCCGCATCCGACACCACCATTCCATAGGGAGCCGACTCCACGACCCGGCGAAACGGGTCTTCCGGAGCCTCGCCGCCGGGAAGCTCTCCCGGTTCCCGCACTCGCGAGCGGTCTCTCTCGATTTCTTCCGACATCGGGGTTCCTGGGGGCGCGGGGACAACCGCGACCGGTCCAGATTCCACCTTCCCTCGAATCTCCGCAAGGGCAACCGGCGCGGAAAAGCTTCACAAATCCTGCACGATGAAGGACAAGACATGCTTGGAGCTTTTTCCCCAATCTGTGCCATCTTGCCTCCATGAAGACCGCCCTTCGCCGCATCCTCGTTCCCCTCGACCCTTCCGTCTTCGCCGACGCTGCCGTCGAGACCGCATGCTTCCTCGCGAAAACCCACCACGCCGCCGTCTCCTCCGTCGCCGTCCTCGACTCCGACGAGATCCGCGCCAGCCTGATCCCGGCGATCGGGCCCTACTACCCGCTCATGGTCGACGAGATGCAGAAAAAAATCGCCCACGCCGACCAGATCCTCCACGAGTGCCTCCAGCGGGCCGCCGGGATCTGCAAACGCGAGAACGTCGAGCATCGCGAAACCGAATACGAGGGCATCCCCGCCGAGAAACTGATGGCCTCGTCCATCTTCCACGACCTCCTCGTCACGGGGCTCGAGACCTCCTTCCACTTCGAGACCCGCGGCGCCAGAGGGGAATCCCTCCACCGCCTCCTCGACCACACCTCGACACCGGTCCTCGCCGTGCCCGCGACCGGGATGAAAAAACTCGAACGCGTCCTCGTCGCCTTCGACGGCAGCCCCGGTTCGGCCCGCGCCCTCCACGACTTCATCCCGGTCGCGGCTCCCTTTGATCCCGAGATCATCATCGTCGCGGCCGAGAAGACCCCCGAACACGCCGACTTCCTCCTCGGCAACGCCGAACTGCTCCTCCGCGACCACGGCTTCACCAAAGTCTCCCGCGAGGCGGCTCCCGAGCCCGTCGGCGAGGCCTTCGAACGCCTTCTCAACAGTCCCGGAGCCGACCTCGTCGTCCTCGGCATGCAGTCACGAAACGCCATCCGCGACTTTTTCACCGGCAACTTCACCCGCTCCATGATCGAGCGGGGGGATGCCGCCGTCTTTCTTTCGCATTGAGCGGGAGGCGGAGGCGTGAGAGGATTCCCCGATGCCCCGGGCTTTCGTCTACCTCCTTTACAATTTGCTCCTGCCCGTCCTTCTCCTTGTCGGGCTGCCCTCGTTTCTAATCAAAGGTTTCCGTCGCGGTGGGCTGGCGCGGAATTTCGCCCAGCGCCTTGGTTTTTTCTCACCGAGAACCCTGGCCCGTTTCCGCGGACCGAATCCCATCTGGATTCACGCCGTCAGCGTCGGCGAGGTGTTTCTCGCCCTGAAACTCATCGAAGCCCTTCGCGCCACGTCGCCCGGGCGGCCCATCGTCCTCAGCACCACCACCACCACCGGCCACCGCGTCGCCGTCGAAAAGGAGGACGAAACCCTCACCGTGATCCACAACCCGGTCGATCTTCCGTGGATCGCCCGGCAGGTTCTCCGGAAGATCGATCCCTGCGCCCTCGTCCTCGTCGAATCCGAAATCTGGCCCAATCTCATCGCCCTCGCGAAACGGCGCGGCCTGCCCGTCCTCCTCGCCAACGCTAGACTCTCGCCCCGCTCCGAACGCCGATACGGCAAGGTTCGATCCCTCATCGCTCCCGTTTTCTCGCTTCTCGACGGCGTCACCGTTCCCTTCGACGAGGATGTCGCCCGCTGGTCCGCCCTCGGCATCGACCCGGCGAAGATCCGCGTCACCGGCAGCGTCAAGTTCGACAACGCCGCCGCCGCCGCCACGGACCCGCGCGACGAACTCGCGGCCTGGCTCCTCTTCACGGGAATGCCCTCCGGGCGGTGCCTTCTCCTCGGCGGCAGCACTCATGAGGGCGAGGAACTCCTTCTCGCCCGCACCGCCCGCGGATTACGGCGCGAATTTCCCGGACTCGAACTTGTCATCGTTCCGCGGCACGCCGAACGAGGCAACGGAATCGCCGCCCAACTTCGCGGCGACGGCTTCGATCCCGTCCTCCGGGCCAGCTCCGGGACCGCCCCTCCGGCGACCGGGGACGGAGACGCCACGATGCGCGTTTGGATCGCCAACACCACCGGCGAGCTCCGCGGCTGGTATGCCCTCGCCGATCTCGTTGTCGTGGGGAAGAGTTTCCAAGGCATCGGAGGACAAAACCCCGTCGAACCGATCCTCGCCGGACGCCCGGTCATCGTCGGGCCTCACATGGAAAACTTCGCCGAAGTCGTCTCCGAACTCCGCGGTCTCGGCGGACTCCGCCAAGTCGATGGCGAGGCTTCGCTTCTCCCCGCTCTTCGCGAGTTCCTCCTCCATCCGGCCGCCGGAGAAGCCATGGCCGAAAGGGGCGCCAACGCGATGGCCCGACATGCCGGCTCGGCGATGCGCAATGCAGGATGGATCTGCCGTGCGATCGCCGACCGGTCGGGTCGCCCGGAAACGGACGATCCCACCCCTGTCCCGTCTTCTTGAAGCCAGACATCGACAGAGCGATGAAATCAACCCGAATCCAAGAAAGGTTTGGACGATTGCGGAGCGATGCCATTTTGCCGGCAGGGCGGAGGGCCGGGGCTGGAGCGGGCTCCTCTCCCGGCCCGACAACGCCGCAGCACGGACGGCAGCGACCGTCCTTCATCCACGGGGCCGTCACGGACCGCGAAGATTTCCAAGGTCAAGACATCCCATCGTCCAGGGATTTCTTGGATTCGGTATCAGATCCAGAGTGCGGCCGGCCTGCTTCCCGCTTTTCACCGGATGGGAATCGATTGTTCACGGATCGGATCCGTCGCCGGAAACGGCCGGTGACGACGTTGGCTCTGGTTCTCTTTCTTCTCTGTGAAACTCCGTTCCCGCTTCCGGCCCAGTCCGGGGATTCGATTTTTGTCGACAGCCGAAACGGGAACGACGCAAACGACGGAACCACTCCCTCCAGCGCAAAACGAACCCTCGCGGCGGCGGCGAGCGAACTGGTCGAAGGAACCGTTCTCCATCTCGTCCGAGACTCTTACTGGCGGGAAACCCTCGTCGTCCCGGCGGACGGGGCCCGGGTCCTAGCCTACGGCAGCGGCGAGCCTCCGGTGATCGATGGGGCCGATGTCGTCTCCGGGTGGATCCCCGCCCCCGGATCGACCGGGTTGTGGCAGGCCGTGGTGACCCATGAAGGCTTCGGAAGCCATCGGCTCACCGTTTACGAAAATGGCGAACTCCTCACCCGCGTTCCCGACCCGGAGGCCTGCGAGCGAACCCCGGGAACTTTCGTGGACATCAAAGGAAGCGACGGTTCCCCCCTGACCGTGCGCATCCATCCCGGCGACAGCGGCAACCCCAACACCAACGGAAGAGTTTACGAGGTCTCCCGGCGGCTCCATGTCCTTCGGATCGATGGCGACGACGTCACCGTCTCCGGGGTCGAGACTCGTCGTCAAATCCACAACGACGGCTCCCTCGCGGCCGTGCCACGCACCGGTGTGGAGGTGGAGAGAACCCTCATCGTTCATGGCACGAAACACAATTCGGTGATCGGATCCGGAACGCTCCGGGACTCGATCGCCGTTGCCAGCGACGAGGTCACCGCGCTGGAGCCGTCGAACATCGCCTTCACCTTCCATCTGCCGGATCCCACGGGCGAGAGCGTCACGGTGGAACGGGTCGGCACCATCGGCATCAAGGGGGGCGACTTTCTCGCCCACAATGCGGGATCCGGAGCGTATGCCTCGATCACCATGCGCCAGATCTGGGGAATCGACACGCGGTTTCCGATCCTGCCCGACCCTTCCTTTGGCACGACCCTCGACGGAGCCTTTTACCGGGGCGGAGTGGCCCTGCCCGTGAACGTTCCGATCTCCCGCATGCTGGCGATCCTTTCCCCCAACTCGGGAGCGAGCAGCCTCTACGGGTCCACCCGCTACACGGATTGCGCGATCCTTGCGGAGGACCGCTACGGCGTGGCCAACTACGATGAGATTCTTCGGGCAAACAGCGATGGCATGGTCACCTTCGATCACATTGCCATCGCGGGTCCCTTGACCTACTCGACGGTTTTCGGACTCGCCGGCATGACGAACGGCACCCTCTCCAGCCAAGGTTGCGTCTTCTTCGGCGGTCAGGCACATCTCAAGATCGCGTCCGGTGTGACCTACACGGGCGATCACAACATCTTCCACACCACCCATCCCGATCTCGCGTTCGAAATCTTCTGCGAACGATCGGGCACCGCCTACACCACGCTGGCAGGCTGGCAAGCGGTCACGGGACAGGATGCCAACAGCGTCTGGCTCAAGGATGTGGACCAAACCGGAGCGCACGCCTTCTGGCTGGGCGTCTCCTCCGGTCTCAATGCCGGTCCCGCCGACGGGGACTGGAGAATCAATCCGAATGCCAAAGTCTACAATGCCGCGGGAACGGCCTTGATCGGCACCTTCGCCGACGGCACCCCGATCACAGGGGCAGGGCCCCGGACCCACTGGGATTGGAACGCCCGTTCCGCGAAGCCCGGACCAGCCCGGTCATGGCCCCGCGTTCCGGCAACCGAATCCGAGTCGCGCGCCTATGTCCGGGAGCCGCGAAACTGGAACTTCTACCCGGAGCGCGTCTCCAGTCCCGTCATCAGCCCGGATTCCGGCCTTCACCCCGACTCGATCGAAGTGAGCCTCACCTCCGAAACGCCCGGCGCGGCGATTCATTTCACGACCGATGGCAGCGAGCCTACCGCCGCCAGCGCCCTCTATTCCGGTTCATTCCTTCTGGAAAACTCCGCCACGATCAAGGCCATCGCCGTCAAGGCCGGAACGCCGGACAGTTCCGTCAGCGAGGCGATCCATCGCATTGCCGCAACCTACGACGACTGGCGTGTGGCCTTTTTCACCGCCTCGCAACTCGCCGATCCCGCCATCGGGGCCTCCAGCGCCGACCCGGATCAGGACACCGTTTCCAATCTTCTTGAATTCGCCCTGAATCTGAACCCCATCCGCCCCGACGCCAGGCCCCTCGTCCCCGCCACCGGACAAAGCGGCCTCCCGGTCTTCTCCGTGGAATCCGTCGGTAACCAGTGGCGCATGTCCTTCGAGTTCGTGCGTCGCAAAGCCTCGACCGCCCCCGGGATTCGCTACCTGCCCGAGTTCGTGTCCGATCCCACCAACGAGGATGGCTGGGAGGAGGAAGGAACCGCTCAAGTCGAACCCATCAACTCCCGATGGGAACGCGTGCGGATCTTGAAATCAACCACCGAAAGCCGCGGATTCGCCCGGCTTCGCGTCGAGTGAATTACGGAGAATCAATCCTCGATCCGCCGCTTTTAAGGGTCAAATCTATCGCTTTTAAGTGTCAAATCGATTATTTGTTGCCAATCCGACTTTTTGCCGGATCCTTGGAGGAGAAGTGATCCTATCATGAGACAATCTCGATTATTGGGCTTGGGCCGCAGCTACTACCATGTCGTATCGCGCGTGGTGGACCGGCGCCGGGTTTTTGAGGCGCGGGACAAGGAGGTGTTCCGCAAGATCCTCCGCAACCAAGAGGCCTTCACGGGGGTCCGGGTGGTCACCTACTGTCTCATGTCGAACCACTTCCACCTTCTCCTGGAAGTACCGGACCGGGAGACGCTCGCGCCACTCGATGAGGAGGGACTCCTCGCGGTGCTGCCGCTGCTCTATGGCGGAGAAACGGTCGAGGGGGTGCGACAGGAATTGGAAAGAGCCCGCCTCTCGGAAAACGAGGCCTGGCAACGCGACATCCTCGCCCGCTACGAACGACGCCGCGGCGACCTCTCGCTCTTTCTGAAAGAACTGAAGCTGCGCGTCACCTTCTACATGAACAAACGTCTCGCCCGCACCGGGACGCTCTGGGAAGGTCGCTTCAAGAGCGTGCTTGTCGAAGACCGAGAACAAGCCTTGCTGACCATCGCCGCCTACATCGACCTCAATCCGGTGCGCGCCGGGCTTGTTACGAACCCGGAGGACTACCGTTGGTGCGGCTATGCCGAGGCCGTCGCGGGCGGCCATCGGGGCCGGCGCGCCCGCGAGGGCCTCGCCCTGATGCTGGGAGAGTCCCTGAGGGATCCCGCCTTCCAACACGATTGGCGGCGGACAGCGGCGCGTTACCGGGTGCTCCTGTATCAGGAAGGCCGTGAAATCGCCGCGGACTGGGAGAGCGGGCGACCTCGACGACGCGGCTTTTCCGAAGCGAACGTCGAGACCGTCGTCGGGAAAAGCGGAGCCCTCACGGTGCGGGAAATCCTGCGGCACCGGGTGCGGTATTTCTGCGACGGCGCGGTGCTGGGCACGGCGGAATTCGTCAACGCGGTCTTCGCGCGCGAGCAACAAAAACGCTTCGGGGAGAAACGCACCTCCGGAGCCCGGCGGATGCGCGGCGCGGACTGGGGGGATCTGAGAGTGTTGCGGGATTTGCAGAAGGACGTCATCGGGACGCGGCACTGAGGCCGACTGACCAACGCCCGTTCACGAACCGCAATCGCGAAGCGATGCCCCTCACTCGCGCCAGTTGACCACGTTCCACTTGCTCGCCGATGTTCCGACAATGTTGGCCAAACGTCAGAATGTCCTCGCAGCACTCGCCCTGGCCCTTCCGGCCGGTGCCTCGATTGTGTCGGCCGCCGATGCGCCGGACCCGCTCGCGATCCTGCGGAAGGAATGCGTGAATTGCCACACCGAAGCGAAACGCAAAGGCGGCTTCCTCATTGATTCCCGCGAGTCCCTTCTCCAGGGCGGAGACACGGATGCCGCGATCATACCGGGCAAATCCAAGGAGAGCCTTCTCATCGAAGTTCTTTTCCCCGACGCGGACATGCATATGCCGCCCAAGGGCCAGCTCAATCCGCGGCAGATCGCCGCCCTCGAGCAATGGGTCGATGCCGGCGCCCCCTGGGACGAGAAGCGATGGATCCAGCTCAACCTCCCCGAAAGAACCGAGGTGACCCGCGGAGTCCTCCCGGAAACCTACGCTCCAATTCTCGCCCTCGCCCTTTCCCCCGATCGCAAGATCCTCGCCGCCGGTCGCGGCGACCAGATCGATTGGCATCGCATCGTTCCCGCGGAACCAGGGAAGACTCCCGCCTTCCGGCTAGAGTTCTTCGCCTCCACGACGGCCCACGACGATCAGGTCCAATCCCTCGCCTTTTCACCCGACGGAAAGCGTCTCGTATCGGGCGGCTTCCGCTCGGTGCGATTCTGGGATCCGGCCGCGCCGCAGAAACCCGTGCGGGAGATCACCGCTCCCTTCCTCGGCCGACAGACCTCCCTCCTCTTCCTCGACGGAGGGAAACGGCTCCTCGTGGCGGACTCGGTCCCCAGCCAGATCGGCCGACTCCACGACATCACCCTCGAGCCGGAATCGGTCAAAACCTTCGACACCGCGCACCGTGATTCGATCTTCACGCTGACCCTCAGTGCCGACGGAAAACGCTATGCCTCAACTTCGGCCGACAAGTTCATCGTGGTGCGCGACACCGCCAAACACGAAGTCGTGAAGCGCCTCGAGGGCCACACCGGCTACGTCCTCGCGGCCGCCTTTTCCCCCGAAGGAGGACGCCTTGCCAGCGGGGGCGACGACGAGGAGATCAAGGTCTGGAACCTCGAGACCGGGAAGAAGGTCGGATCCTTCGCGAGCAACCGCAGCGGCCCCCTTTACGGGCTCACCTGGCTCGTCGATCCGGCGAATGGAAAACGCAAGGCCGAGGAGAAGGACGAAAAGAGGGCGGCGGAGATCAACACCGATCTCATCGTCTCGATCCCCGAGTCGGGGAAACCCTCGGCGTTCACCGAGTTGAAGGAGCACGAGGGGGAACAGCGCTCCACCGGAGCGAAGGAGCGCGCCTTCGAGGGTGCCGGAACCCCCCTTTTCGCCCTCGTATTCGATCGCGAGAGCCTTTGGTCCTACGCCGGCGGCGAGGACGGCAAGCTCCGCGCTTGGGACGACAAGGGCAAGCTCGTGCAGACGCTCGAGGCGCCCGCAGCCGCCACGGCGGTCGCCGCTCCGACTCAATCCGCGCCCGCCGCCTCCGCGGCCGGCCATCAACCAAGCCCGGTCGCATCCGCCAATGAATAGGGTCCGCTTGCTCCTTCTCATCCTCGCCGGAACCGGTGCGCTGCGCGCCGCGCCACCGGCCACCATTTCCTTTGAAAACGACGTCCTTCCCATCATGACCCGCGCCGGGTGCATGGGGGGCAGTTGCCATGCGAAGGCCGACGGGCAGAACGGTTTCCATCTCTCGATCTTCTCCTTCGACCCCGCTTCCGATTACCGCGAAATCGTCTTCGACGCACGCGGCCGCCGCATTTTCCCATCGGCACCGGATCATTCCCTGCTCCTTCTCAAGGCCACCAACGCCGTCCCCCACGAGGGCGAGAAACGATTTGAGAAGGATTCCGAATTCTACAGGGTCATCCGGCAATGGATCGCCGAGGGCGCGCCGCGCTCCGTGCCGAACGAGCCGAATCCCACCGGCATCGCGATCGAGCCGGCCGAGGCGCGTTTCAAGAAGGGCGAGACGAAACCGATCAAGGTCATCGTTTCCTACTCCGACGGCACGCAGCGCGACGTCACCCACCTCTGCGAATTCAACTCGAACGACAAGGCCTTCGCCTCGGTCGACCACGACGGCAAGGTCACCGCGGGCAAGGTGCCGGGGGAAAACAGCGTCATCGTCCGCTACGTGGACCAGGTCGCGGCGATGCGCGTCGTCATCCCGCCCGACACCCTTCTTCCGGCGGATCGCTACACCTCGCTGCCGCGGAACAACCGCATCGACGATCTCGCCTACGCGCGCTTTGAGGAACTCGGACTCTTTCCCTCGGAACCGTGCCGCGACGACGAATTCCTCCGCCGCGCCACCCTCGACGTCCTCGGTCGCCTGCCCGCGGTCGAGGAGACCCGCGCCTTCCTCGCCGACGCGTCTCCTGACAAACGCGCCAAACTCGCCGGTCGCCTCCTTGGACCGGGGAACCGCTTCGACTACGCCGACTTCCAGGCGGTGAGATGGGGCGACCTCCTCCGGCCGAACACGCAGCGCGTCGGGGTGAAACCCGTCTACCTCCTCGACCAGTGGATCCGCGAGCAGTTCCGCGACAACACGCCGTGGAACGAATTCGTCGCCGAGCTCCTCACCGCCGCCGGCAGCACCCACGAATACGGACCCGTCGCCGTCTTCCGCGACAAGCGCGAGCCGGCCGAGATGGCCGAGTTCGTCTCGCAGCTTTTCCTCGGGGTGCGGCTGAACTGCGCGAAGTGTCACCACCACCCCTCCGAACGCTGGAGCCAGGACGATTATTATTCGATGGCCGCGTTCTTTGGCTCGATGAAACAGAAAGGCCAAGGCATCTCGGCTCCGATCTCGGGCGAGCCGGAGTTCTGGTGGTTCGAGCCGGGCGGAAAAGTGACGCATCCGGTGAGCGAAGCGGTGATGGTGCCGCGTCCGCCCGGGGGCGAGGCCTTTGCCTCGATCGATCCGGCGTCCGACCCGCGCCGGGTCTTCGTCGACTGGCTCACGACGCCGGACAATCCGCACTTCGCCAAGGCGATGGTGAACCGGATCTGGGCCGGGATGTTCGGACGCGGTCTCGTCGATCCGGTCGATGATTTCCGCGAATCGAATCCGCCGGTGAACGCCGCCCTCCTCGACTGGCTCGCGAAGGACTTCGCCACGCACGGCTTCGACCAGAAACACACCCTCGGTGTCATCCTCAACAGCCGGCTCTACCAGCAGAGTTCGGTGCCGAACGAGCACAACGCCGCCGACCAGCGGAATTTCTCGCGCAGCTACCGCCGCCGCCTTTCCGGCGAAGTGCTTCTCGACTCGATCTCCGCAATCACCGGGCAACCGGAGAAACTGACCGGCCTCCCCGCTGACGGCCGGGCCATGCGCCAATGGAATCACCTGCTCCCGAGCGATTTCCTCGACGCCTTCGGCCGTCCCGACTCGAGCGCGGCTCCACCCTGTGAACGGGAGACCGGGGGCAGCGTGGTGCAGGCCCTGCACCTCTTGAATTCCGACAACCTCCAGCGCAAGCTCGCCGCGAAGAGTCCCTGGCTCGATGGCCTTCTCGCCAAACCGGCTCCGGAAGCGGTCGAGGAGATCTACCTGCGGCTCTTTTCGCGCAAGCCGGCGGACAACGAGCGGCAGGTCGCCCTCAACCACCTCGGTGACAAACCCGACCGCCCCCGCTACGAGGATCTCCTCTGGTCGCTCCTGAATTCGGCGGAGTTCGTCCTCAACCACTGATCTCCGATGGGGATCGGTGACGGACATGGGGATTGAAAAATCCCGGGGCGGCGTTACCTCCTTGCCACGATGAAAAAACGCCACCTCCTCGCCTTCGTCCTTGCCGCCGCTCTCGTCCCCCCGCTCTGCCACGCCGCGGAGCAATTCGCCGCCACCGCCGATCCCGCCGAAGCGGCCAAGGACCCCGACTTTGGGATCCAGGGCGAGTATGTCGGCGAAACGTCCGACGGAAAGGTCGGCGTCCAGGTCGTGGCCCTCGGCGCGGGTGAGTTCGAGGCCGTCCTTTCAAAGGGGGGGCTCCCGGGCGACGGATGGAACGGCGAAAAGCCTCGCGAATCCACCAAGGGCAAGCGGGCCGAAGACGGCAGCGTGACCTTTGCCAAGGACGAATGGACCGCCGTGCTCAAGGACGGCATCATCACCGCGACAAACTCGACCGACGTCAACGTGCAGGTCGTGCTCAAGCGGATCGAACGCGAAAGCCCCACCGTCGGAGCCAAGTCTCCCGAAGGCGCCATCGTTCTTTTTGATGGAACGGAAGAAACGGCGAAGACCCGCTGGAAGAACGCGAAGCGCGACGGCGACCTCCTCTCCGAGGGCGTCACTTCGGTCGATGAGTTCTCCGACTTCTCCCTTCACATCGAATTCCGCCTTCCGTGGATGCCCAAGGCCCGCGGTCAGGGACGCGGCAACAGCGGGATCTACCTGACGGGCCGCTACGAGGTCCAGATGCTCGACAGTTTCGGCCTCGCCGGGCTCGACAACGAATGCGGCGGAATCTACAAGGTCGCCGAACCGAAGCAGAACCTCTGCTATCCGCCCCTGCGCTGGCAGACCTACGACATCGACTTCACCGCGGCGAAGTTCGACGAAGCCGGCAACAAGACCGCCAACGCCCGGGTCACCGTGAAGCACAACGGCTTCACCATCCACGAAAATCTCGAGGTCCCCGGTCCCACCGGCGGGGCCCAGAAGAGTGACGAGAAGGGCCCCGGCCCGATCTTCCTCCAGAATCACGGCAACCCGGTCCGCTATCGGAATATCTGGGCGGTGAAGAAGGGATGATTCGGAAACATTGACGATTTGGAATCCCACCGTTACCCTCGGTTGGTTCCACGCCCCCCCGACTCGTCCCATGACGCTCTCCCGAATCCCGGTTCTTCTCGCGCTCCTCGCCTTCCTTCCGCTCGCGCAGCCCGCCACGGCTGCGTCGAGGAGAAAATCCACGAAGGATCCCGCCACCATCTACGTGATCCGCGGCGGCGGGGGGTATTTCCCGAACCTCGGCACTGTCATCAACGAGAAGTTCGAGGATCAGGGCCTCGACGTCGTCGACTTCCGCTATCACGAGCGCGGCGGAGCTGCGAAACAGATCGCCAAGGCCTACCGCGATGGAGAGCTGCCCCATGGCATCATCCTGATCGGATACAGCCTCGGTGGATGCGGCGTCATCGACGTCTCGAACGCCCTGAAAAAGGAAGGTCTTCCGGTGCGCCTCCTCTTTCTCATCGAAACGATCAATCCCCTCCAAACCGTTCCTTCGAACGTTCAGGAGTGTTTCAATCTCTACCACTTCCCCGCCCTCCTCGGCGCTCCCGTGAAGGCCGACTCGCCCGAGACGAAGCTGACCAATTTCGAGGCCTACACCGACGCCGGGCTCGGGCTCGAATACAGCCATTTCGCGATGCCTTTTGTGGAAGAGGTGCACGAGTTGATCGCCTCGCGCCTCGTCGCCGCGATCAAGACGAAGGTGCCGAGGACGACGACAAGGACGACCAAGAGCGCTACCGCTCCCGCCGCGGCCGGCACGAAAAAGTCCACGCCCAAGCCGGCCGCGGGGGACGTTGCCGCTTCCGGACTGGAAAAGGAATCGAAACCGCTCTTTTCCGGGCTCTTTTCCAAAGCCGCTCCAAAGGAAGAGCCGGAAACCAACGGAAAGAAGACCTCGTCTTCCAAGAAGAGCGACAGCGGGCGCTGATCGATTTCCGGCCGGTCACGGCCTCGCGCATGTCCAGGGCCTTTCTGCGACTCCGCGCCGAACGATAGGCCCGTCCCGAGGCCGATGGCCTGATGGTCGATGACCGTGGGTTCCTTCTCGATCCGCATGATCGTTTCCACGTCGTCGGGCGGCCACGGGAGATCCGCCGGGGCGAAACTTGAGCGGATTCCTCAGGCCGACGGAAGTCCTTTGGAGATCGCCTCGAACCTCGCCTGATGGATGCCCGGGTGCATCGCGGCAAGGGCTTGCCAGTGCGCCGCATCGAGCGGACCGAACAGGGATGTTCGTGACAGGGTGCCGTTTTCAATAACGAGGCTGGAGCGGGCTCCTGTCCCGGCCCGGAAACGCCGCAGGGAGGCCGGCAGCGCCTGCCCTTCATCGGCGCGGCGGTCGCGGACCGCGAAGATTTCCAAGGTCAAGGCATCCCATTGTCCGAGGATTTCTTGGATTCGGTATGAAACGGGACTGGCACGGAAAGATCCGGAGAAAAAAGCGTTGCGCCCGTGATGGTCCGATCCTCAAGCCCGCCACGGCGTGCACCCCGCAAAAGAGCCCGGGATCGGGTTCGAGCCAACCCCGCGCGGAGGGAAACTCCGCTTTCCCCTGATGCGGGCCGCATCAGCCATGGGCGTATTCCGCGAAGAGCTGGATTTCTCCGGACGGGGCCACGTGGAGGTAAAAAAATTCAAATTGCGCCCCGTCGACCAATTTGAAAGAGGTGGGACGACCGGCCATCCCCCAGAGGTCTCCCGCGATCGCGATCCCGCCGAACCGCGCCGCGAGGAGGGCCCGGCGGGAGTCATCGGCGGGAACCGACTCAAGCGCGAAGGTCGAGACGATCGTTTCGACAAGGTGTTCCGCAGGTGCGACAATCACGAAGCCCCCTCGCTCCGACCACGGAGCGTGCGTGCGAACGGGCCGGACCACGATGCCGGAGGCGGCGAGGTGCGAGACCAGATCGCGCGGCAGCCCGTTGTCCCGGACGCATCCGCTGGGAAGCATCCCCGCCAGAAGGATCAGGAGAGCCGCCCGGAGGGAGCGCCGGAGTGCGGGGAGCGTCAGGCCGATCATCGGAACCGGGGAACCTGGGTTCATTTCACCGGAAGAACCGGCGGAGGACCGGGGGCGAAAGAAGTCGCCGGAACCGGATCGCGACGGGTCATCAACTCGGGAACCTCCTCCTCCACGGGGGCGTTGATGGGATTGCCACCCGGATCGATGAGCCGCACCGTGACGAAAATGGTGAGCGCCCGGCGGGTCGACTCGGTCCCCGAGGAACGGAAGGCCCGACCCAGCACGGGCAGATCGCCGAGGTAGGGAATCTTGTCCTCGACATCGGTGATCGACTCGCCGTGGAAGCCACCGATGGCCACCGTCTGACCGTCCCAGACGCTGACGTTGGTCGTTTCCTTGATCGCGTCAAAGACGGGCATGAGAATCTCGTTCGGGGTGACGACCACGGGAGTCCCGGTGCTGGCATCGTTGATGGGGGTGCCGTAATTGATGAATCCACTGAAATCGGACACGTCGAGGAGGACGTTCAGGCTCACGGTCTTGTTATCCGCCGAGACGGTCGGCTCGACCTCGATCATCTGCCCCAGCTTGCGGGTCTCGAAGGCGGTCGGGGTCGCCGGGGTCACCGGAGGCTGGAAGTCCAAGATGCCAGCGAATGTGTTCGGGATCTCCGGCGGATCGTATTCCGTCGGGTAGATGAACTCGCGGACCTGCTCGATCTTCCCGATCTGGCCCGGTAGCACGACGACATGGGAATCGGTGAGGAGATCGACGCTTTTCGACTGGCTCAGGGCGCGCAAGACCATCTGGAACTGCGGGTCGGTGAAAACGCCCGACACAGCGAAGATGCCGGGGGATCGTCCGCCCGAGGGATCGGGAGAATCGCGATTGAGGACGGTGTCGATCCCTTGGCCGGTGGTGAAATCGCTGTTCCGCAACCCTCCCGTCACCGGGAAGGTTCCCACCGGAATTCCTCCCGGCCCGACGATCGGATAATCGGCCGCCGCGGTGGGAACGGCCGAGTTTCCGTTCGTTCCACCACCGAAAAAGGCGCGGGGCGTCGAGCCGAAATTGGCCTGTCCGAGAAGCCAGTCGAGACCGAGTTGATTCAGATCCGTCTCCTCCACCGAGACCATCTTGACGTGGATCTGGACCAGTTTGGTCCCCGCGTCCCGAGACGCTTGCACGATGTTTTCGACCGCCTCGAGTTGCCCGGTGGTGTTTCGCACGATCAAGGTGTTGGTCGCGGCGACGAAAGTGGCCGAAGCGCCGGGACCGAAGAGGATGCCCCGATCGGTGAGGAACTGTTGCGCCGAGATCCGTTTGACAAGGGCACCGCCACCATCCGCGGCCGGATTGGCGAAGGGATCGGCCGGGCCGGCGGCCGCTCCGGCATCCGCGCCCCCGGCACCCGAAAGGAAGCTCGGCGGCACCACCCAGCTACGGTTGGCCAGGCCGCTGTCCGCGGCGGCCGCGGGAGAGACGATGCGGACGGCGAAGTTGTCAGTACGATAGGTCATGTCGACCTGCTGGGCCACATACTTGATGGCCACGCCGAGAGGCACGTTGGCGAGCTTCACTGAGAGGCTCCGCTCGGCCGGGTTGTCGCCCGGCACCATCCCGGCGGTGTCGATGACGATGTTGACACCCCGCTTCGCCGGATCGGTCTCGGCCGCATCGAGTTCCTGTGACTTCTGCCCGAGGAATTCGACGACATCGGCAAGTCTCGCGTCGGTGAATTCTAGCGAAGGAACGATGATCCCGTTCAGCTTGCGGTCGAGCGCGACACTGCCGCCGGCGGTGACCCCGTCGGGACTGACCGGCACCTTGTCGGTCGCAAGAAGCGGGGGAACGGGCGTTTCCCACCCGGCCGCGACCTTCGAGAGCATCCTTGCCCGCGTGTGGTCGTAGGCCGCGTCGTAGTAATTCATCCGCCAACGCTCCACTTCCTCGAGTCCGGTTCGGGCCGCGGTGCTGGTGGGATCGATGTTGAGGACCTCGTGGTAGGTGCGCTCGGCCCGGTCGTAGTCGCCGAGTTCGCGGTAGCCCTTGGCGATGATGAGCTTGGTCTCGACGAGATCGACATTCCGGAGATGGCGCGGACTGGTCGAGAAATTGTAACGCTCATCGCGCTCCTTCAGGTCGCGCAGCATCTTGCGCAGGGCGGGATCGACTTCGCCCGCGGGAATCCCCGAGACTTCGGCGAGGGAGACGACATCGGCGAGGGTCTTTTCGCATTCGGCCCACTTCGCCTCGTCCGCGAGGAGGATGGCGTATCGGTAGGCCGCGGCCTCGTAACGGCTGAAAAAGACCCGCCGCTGCGAAGCCACCGCGGGGACGTTCGGCACCGTCTCGAAGGCCGCCTTGAAGTAGTCCATCGCCTCGGCATAGGACTTGTCGGCGTAGGCCTTCGCGCCCGCCGTGAAAAGGGTCTGGGAGGCCTCGGTCTGCTTCTGACGCTTCTGCGCCTCGGCCGCGGCGATTCCGGCGATACCTCCCGGAATCTGGTTCCCGTCTGCCGCCACCCGCGTCACCGGAACGCAAGACAGGGCTACTGCGACCAGGCACAGGGAGATTCGCCGCGGATTCGCTGGAAAGTGAGGCAAAATTGGCACAATGGTTCTTCGATTCTGAACGGGTTGCGAGGAGCCCGAACCCGGGCGGGGATCTTAGCAGCAAAGCAGGGTTGGGCGCAAGCCCCGAATTCCCCCCAAAATCCGCTCTTTCCGGGCCATCAACCGCCCCCTTGCGCCGGATCATGCGAGCCCGGCGAGCCGCCTGGCGTAGGCCAGCGTGTCGATTTCCACGATCGTCTTGTCCCGCCGGATCGCATGGATGCGGGGAAAACGCAGGGCCAGCCCCGAATCGTGGCGTTT
>JBILDO010000063.1:0-29252 GCA_044352585.1 Verrucomicrobiales bacterium | reverse complement strand
ATCGCGCGGATGAAGGAGGAGAGTGACCAACCCTTCTTCATCGCCTGCGGCCTCGTGAAACCGCACATGCCCTTCAGCGTGCCGAAGGAGTGGTATGACAAGTTTCCCCTCGAATCCATCGAGCTGCCCCCGCATCGCGAGGACGATCTCGAAGACGTCCCGCCCGCCGGGGTGAAGATGGCGGGACCCAGGGGGGATCATGCGAAGATCCTTGCCTCGGGCCGCTGGAAGGAGGCGGTGCGGGCCTACCTCGCGACGATCGCCTACTGCGACTACGAGATCGGCCGGCTCCTCGACGCGCTCGAGGCTTCGCCGAAAAAGGATGACACCATCGTCTGTCTCTGGAGCGACCACGGCTGGAGCCTCGGGGAGAAATCGCATTGGCGGAAGTTCGCCCTCTGGGAGGAACCGACCCGCACCGTCCATATCTGGAAAGTGCCCGGAGTCACTCCCGCCGGGAAGACCTGCGGTTGGCCGGTCGATTACCTGAACGTTTATCCCACGCTCGCGTCGCTCACCGGACTTGCCCGACCGGATCACCTCGAGGGTTTCGACATGAGCCCCATCCTCGGGGATCCCACTCTCGACTGGGACCAGCCCGCCATGACGACCCATGGACGCGGGAATCACAGCCTCCGTTTTGGAGACTGGCGCTACATCCGCTACGCCGACGGCAGCGAGGAGCTCTATGATCACGCGAGCGATCCGCTCGAATACACCAATCTCGCGGCCGATCCGAAGCTCGCGGAGACGAAGAAGGACCTCGCGACCTACCTGCCGAAAAACGAGGCGGAGAACCTGCCCGGCGGGGGCGGAAAGGGAGAAGGAAAGGGCAAGGGGGACGGAAACGGAAAGAAGAAGAAAAAGCCGTGAGGATTTCCGCGGGAGATGAGGGGCCTTCGCACCTTGACGAAGGTTCGGTCGTAATACATTGTATTACCATGATCAAAACCATCACCAAGATCGGCAACTCGCGCGGACTGATCTTCGACAATGCCCTTCTCCAACTCGCCCGGCTCAAGGAGGGGGACCAGGTCAACGTCGAGGTTCATTCCGGAGGGACGATCACGATCACGGCGATCCGGCCCGAGCCCAGCCAGGAGGATATTGACGCCGCCATTGCTTCGACGATGGACGGCTACGCGGAAACCCTCGCGAAGCTCGCGAAATGAAGGGGCCGCACGATTGCTACCACCTCTCCATCGAAACCGTTCTGAAGATTCACGAGGAATCGATCCGGCGGTTTGGTGGCACGCCTGAATTGCGGTCGCGGGATCTTCTTGAATCCGCCGTGGCGGCGCCCCAGGCCGGATTCGGGGGGCATTCCGTCTTCGCCGATCTCGTTGAAATCGCGGCGGCTTATTTGTTCTATCTCTGTTCGAATCATCCCTTTGTCGATGGAAACAAAAGGACCGCGCTGGGCGCTTGTATCGTCTTTCTGAAATTGAACGGTGCCAAGCCGTCTCCGGATTCTCCCACTTGGGAAACCCTCACCCTCGACGTCGCCGCAGGAAAAATCGGGCGCGAGGAGACAACACGCCGCTTGCGGGATTTGATTGAGTGATCGGATTCGGCTCCTCAATCCAACTGCCCGAACAGCTCCTTGAACGCTGCGATCATCTTCACCGAGGCGTCGACCTCCAGATAGCTCGACTTCGCGCGCCAGGTCTCGTAGCCGCCCCAACCGTGCTGCTGCGGGGTTGGAAGGTAGCCGTTGTAGCCGTTCGCCAGCTCGATCACCATGGTCGTTCCGAAGGGGCTGAGCTGCTTCAACTCCAGCCCGATCTCGACAAAGGTCTCGCAGGGCGTCGTGAGGATGCAGAGATCGCCGAGGCGATAGGCCTGGAGTCGCACCGGCACGGTGTCGGGATACTCGCGCAGTTGCAGGGTTTCGCGGGCGTAGATGGCTTCGACCGGCTTGAGATTGCCGCTGATGAGCTGCTCGGGGCTGCTCAGGATCTGGTGGGCGCGGGCGAGTTCCGCGGCGTCGGGCTTGCGCACGCCGAGGGCGAGTTCACGCGCGGCGACGGCGATGGGGAGGTCGGTCCGGTATTCGATCTTCGCAAAGGCCGCGTAGGCCGAGTCGGCGACCGACTTCGCGACTTCCATCATCCGTTCCCCGGGCTCGTATTGCTTCTCGGGCGCCGGACCGGCGAAATGGTTGTTGTTGATGTCGCCGCTGGTGCCGTTGGAAAGGATGGCAACGTAGTCCTCGCATCCGGGAGCGACCTTTTCCGCCATCACCTTCGCGAATCGGTCGAAGTAATCGCCCGAGAGCTGGGCCTTTCCGTCCGCGGAGCGCGGGGGATTGCCGACGTAGTGGAGGGCGTAGTTGGCGAGGAGGCCGATCGGTTTCTTGTCACCTTGTGAGGATCGCACTGCAAGAAGGGGGATCGTGGGATCGACCGGACCGGCCGGTTTCGAGACCTTGCCGCCGCCCCTGTTGTAGCCCGGATTCATCCGCACCTCGTCGGTGGTGTCACCGAAGGGATTGGCGTAGGGCTCGTTCACGAACCAGCGGCGGTTGAAGACTTGGTTGCCGTTTTCGCCGACCGCCCATCCCGCCTCGGCGGGCTCGAGTTTCGCGAAGGCGGCGGCGATGGAGTGGGCGATCTGTTCGGCGAGGTAGATTTGATAGGAGACCGAGGGATTCGACTGGAAGGCCGGCGTCGCGGTCGGCGCGGTGTGGGTGTGGGTCGCGGCGATGGTGAAGTGCTCCGCGGGAACACCGGTCTTTTCCGAGGCGATCCGCTTGGCCGAGTCGGCGAGCTCGCGCGGGATGAGGCAGGAATCGACGAGGGTGAAACTGACGAGCGTCTTCTCGTCGCCGAGCATGAGCGTCCGGCAGTGGATCCGCTCCTCGGTGCCGTCGAGGAAGGTGGCGGACATCGAACCGGCCGTGGAGATGGGATAGTGCGAGGGCAGCGGGGTGATGTCGGTGACATCGGCTCCCGCACGGAGTTGTCCGGCGCGGAGATCGGAAACGGCGAGGCTGCAGAGACCGAGGAGGAGGACGAGGGATCGCTTCATGCACCGACTTTACCGGAGGGACGCTTTTTCCAACAAGGGGTTCCCCATGGCGGGAATCGGGACCCCATGGCATGACTGGCGGGTTTGCGTGGGGCTTTGACGTTGCCCCGGTTCTTCGGGGTCGGCTATGGTTTTCCGCGTGAATCCGCCCCGGCAAACAGCGGCTTTGAGGTTCCTGAGTTCGTTCCTGAGTCGCGGGACGGGGGCGTTGCTTGCGCTCATCGTCGTGGCACCGTTCGTCATCCGACCGGAGGCCTTCGCTTCGCCGCCGTCCGGGGCGGAGGCTCTTGCCTTCTTCGAGTCGAAGATCCGGCCCGTGCTCGTCGCGTCGTGCTACGAGTGCCATTCGGCGGAGGCCGCGGCAAAGGGTGGACTCAAGGGCGGATTGTTTCTCGATACGAAGGAGGGATTGTTGAGAGGCGGCGATTCGGGTCCGGCGATCGTCGCGGGAGATCCCTCGAAGAGTCTCCTGCTGCGTGCGTTACGACACGAGTCGAAGGATCTCGCGATGCCCGCGAAGGGCGAGAAGCTTTCCCCGGCGGTGATTGCCGATTTCGAGCGATGGATCGCCGCGGGAGCCTTCGACCCACGCGAGGGGGCCGCTCCGGCGGTGCAAAAGCCCGGCATGAGCCTTGAGGAAGGACGACGATACTGGTCGATGAATGCCCCGGTGACGCCGGCCTCGCCGGTGGTGAAGGACTCCTCGTGGCCGCGCGGGGAAATCGACCGGCATCTCCTCCGCTCTCTCGAGGAGGCGGGAATGAAACCGAATCCGGATGCCTCCCCCGAGGCCCTCGTGCTGCGACTGCACCTCGACCTCACCGGACTCCCGCCCGAGTCGATCGGAGAGACGGATCCCGAGGCGTTGATCGACCGGCTTCTCGATTCGCCGCACTTCGGAGAACGGTGGGGGCGCCACTGGCTCGATCTCGCGCGATATGCCGACAGCAACGGGCGGGACCGCAACGTCATCTTCCACCACGCGTGGCGGTATCGCGACTATGTCATCGCGTCCTTCAATGCGGACAAACCTTACGACCGGTTCATCCAGGAGCAGCTCGCCGGTGACCTGATCGCCGACACGGAACCGGAGCGGCGCGACGAACTCCTCACCGCCACCGCCTTCCTCGCGCTCGGATCGAAGGCCTACGAGGAGTCGAAGCAGGATCTCTACTGGATGGATGTCGTCGACGAGCAGATCGAGGTGATCGGTCGCGGTCTGCTCGGTCTGTCGATCGCCTGCGCGCGCTGTCACGACCACAAGTTCGATCCGATCCCGACGGCCGATTATTACGCGATCGCCGGGATCCTGCGCAGCACCGAGCCGCTCTACGGCTATGGGCCCCGGGGAATCAAGGCCACCGCCTTCCATCACACCGAATGGCACGCGATCGGCCCCGAGGCCGCGACGCTTGCGCCCGCGGCGCTGGAGTATTTCAGTCGTCTCGATCAGGAGACCCTGACGATGCACGAAGCCCGTTCGAAGCGCTACGGCATCCAGAAACGGCTTCCCGAGGCGAAGGCGAAGGTCGAGTCCGCCGCCACGGCCGGGGAGAAGACCGCGGCGGAGGCGGAGTTGAAGAAAAAGGAATCCGAGATCGCCGATTGGAACGTGAAGATAGCCGCCCTGGAAAAAGCGGTCGCGGATCTCCAGGATGCCGCGCCGCCGCAACCGGGCTGGACGCTCGGAGCGCGCGACCGGGGTGAGATCCACGATTGCCGCATCCATCACCGCGGGGAAACGACCCGCCTCGGCGACGAGGTGAAGCGTGGATTCCTCCAGGTCATCCCGCTGGCCGATGTGTCCGCTCCGCCCGCCGAAAGGAGCGGACGGCTCGAGCTCGCCCAATGGATCACCCATCGCGATCATCCCCTGACCGCGCGTGTCATGGTCAACCGGGTGTGGGAAAAGCTGATGGGCCGCGGCCTGGTGACGTCTCCCGATGATTTCGGAGTCAATGGGGCGAGGCCTTCCCATCCGGAGCTGCTCGATTACCTCGCGGTGCGTTTCATGGAGGAGAGCTGGTCGGTCAAACGCCTCATCCGCGAGATCGTGACGAGCCGGGCCTACCGGATGAGTTCGGACGCCGATGCGGGGAATCTGGAGAAGGATCCTGACAATGCCACCTTCTGGCGGATGTCCCCGCGTCCCGTCGAGGTCGAGGTGTTGCGCGACCGCATCCTTTCCTTCAGTGGCCGTCTCGATCCCTATCCGCCGCGGGAGCCCTTCCTCTCCCGCTTTCATCCGCAGAAGAATGCCGAGTTGTTCTCCTTCGAGCCCTTCCTCACTTCCGGAATGATTGTCGACGACCATCGCAGCGTCTATCTCCCGGTGGTGCGCGGGACCCTGCCGGAGATGTTCCCTCTCTTCGACTTTGCGCCGCCCGAGCGGACCGTGGCGAAGAGGGAGGAGAGCATCGTGCCTGCGCAAGCGCTGTTTCTCATGAACCATCCCTGGGTCATCGAGCAGGCCGGGCACGCCGCGCGGCGCGTCCTCGGGGATGCGCGATTCCGCGACGACCGGGAGCGCGTCGGGCGGCTTTACACGCTCGCCTTCGCGCGTTCCCCCAGCGAGGCCGAAGTGTCACGCGCCATCGCCTTTCTCGCCGGGGCCGATGAGTCCGTCGCCGGCACGGTTGCGTTGGACGATCTCGTCCGCGAGTCCCGCTGGACCAGTTTCTGCCAAATGTTGATGGGCAGCGCGGAGTTCCGCCTGGTCCGTTAAGGAGTCCCGTTTTTTCATTCACGAATTGGTCATGATCACCCGCCGCCAATTGCTCCATCAGGCCTCCGCCGGATTCGGATCCCTCGCCTTCGCCGGACTCGCGGGGCAACTCGCGGCGAGGGAGTCGGGAGCCGGCGCGGGGAAGACGCCCCACTTCCCGGCGCGGGCGAAACGCGTCATCTTCCTCTGCATGCGGGGCGGTCCCTCGCACCTCGAGACTTTCGATCCGAAGCCCGAACTGCTCGCACGGCAGGGACAGCCCGGTCGCAGCGCCTCGACCAAGCTCCTCGGATCGCGATGGAAATTCGCCAAGCATGGCGAGAGCGGCATCGACGTCGTCGAACTGCTCCCCGAGACCGCGAAGCACGCGGACAAACTCTGCGTCCTCCGCGGCATGCACACCGACAACGAGAACCATCCCCAGGCGCTCGAGCAACTCCACACGGGCAGCTTCCAGTTCGTCCGGCCGTCGATGGGTGCGTGGACCGTCTACGGGCTCGGATCCGAAAACGCGAACCTGCCCGGATTCATCTCGATCAACCCGATCACCGCCCTCGGGGGTGCCCGCTATTATTCCAGCGCCTTTCTGCCCGCGGCCTGTTCCGCGACGATGTTGGGAAACGCCAACCTCCCCGGCGCGAAGCTCGAACTCGGCCATCTCTCCAACCCGCGTATCACCGCCGCCACGCAGCGGGAGCAACTGGATCTGCTGAAGGCGATGAACCGCGACCTCTTTGCCGCGACCGCCGATCCTCGCGTCGAGGGAATGACCGCGTCGGGCGAACTCGCCTTCCGCATGCAGGCGGAACTGCCCCGGGTGATGGATCTTTCCGGCGAAAGCAAGGCGACCCTCGCCCTCTACGGGGCCGACCGGTCGCCCACCGAGACCTTCGGCCGGCAGTGTCTTCTCGCGCGCCGTTTTGCCGAGGCGGGAGTCCGCTTCATCGAGATCAGCCACCTCGAGTGGGACCTGCACGGATCGCTCGGCAGCGGCATGGTGCGGAACTGCGCCCAGATCGACCGTCCCATCGCCGGACTCCTCGAGGATCTCGACCAGCGCGGTCTCCTCGAGGACACGCTCGTTCTCTGGGGCGGGGAATTCGGACGCACTCCCGACGACGCCACCACCGACGGACGCGGTCACAACCGCAACGGTTATTCCATGTGGATGGCCGGCGGAGGCGTCAAGGCCGGCCACATCCACGGTGCCACCGATGAACTCGGTTACGAGGCGGTCTCCGGGAAGGTCCACATCCACGACCTCCACGCCACCATCCTGAATCTCCTCGGTCTCGATCACGAACGGCTCACCTACCGGCACGGGGGGCGCGACTACCGACTCACCGATGTGAAAGGCAACGTCGTCCGCGAGATCCTCGCCTGAGATCCACCCGTCCGATCCTCCCGATGAAAACGGTCTTCCACCACTTCGCCATCGCCCTTCTCGCGGCCGGATCGCTCGTCGCTTCCGATTGGAAGGCCGGTGCCTCGAAAGTCGTCATTACCCCGACCGAGCCGATGATTCTCTCGGGATTCGCCAGCCGGGAAGTGCCCGCCGAGGGCACGGCGATGGATCTGTTCGCGAAGTCCCTCGTCCTTGAGGATGAAAAGGGAACCCGTCTCGTCATCGTCACTCTCGATCTCGTCGAAGTTCCCGCCCAGCTCCGCGCCGAAGTCGCCGCGGTGTTGAAGGAAAAGCACGGACTGCCGGACGAGGCCCTGTTGATGAATTGCTCGCACACCCATTGCGGGCCCGAATTGCGCTACACCGAGCTCGAGTTCCTCGGGCTTGATCCCGAGCGACGCGAGCGATGCCTGCGTTACAATGCCTGGCTCGCGGACCGGATCACCGGCATCGTCGGCGAGGCGATTGCGGCACTCGAACCCGCGACGATCGCCTACGGACATGCCAGGTGCGGCTTCGCGATGAACCGGCGCCTCAAGAGCGACCAGCCGACCGGAGATCCCTACCTGAACCGGCCCAATCCCGACGGAGTCGTCGATCACGACGTGCCCGTGCTCACGGTGAAGGATGGCGGGGACCATCTCGACGCGGTCGTCTTCGGATATGCCTGCCACAACACCTCGATGAACTTCAAGCAATGGCACGGCGACTATGCCGGCCATGCCCAGCAGTTGATCGAGGAAGCTCATCCCGGCACCGTCGCGCTGTTCATGATGGGATGCGGCGGGGATCAGAACGCCTATCCGCGGTTCAATCCCGCTTTCAGCTTCCGGCACGGGCAGAGCCTCGCCACCGCGGTCGAGGCCGCGATCGATGCCGGTCCCAAGCCAATTGCCGGGGCCCTCGCGATCCGGTGGGACACGGCGCGTCTCACCTATGAGTCCATCCCGACCGGGGCGGAGATCGAAAAACGTCTCGCCACCGGGGAAGGTTATGAGGCTTCCTACGAGAAATACCTCCGGCAATGGGATGAAAAGCGGCTCCACGCGATCCGGAACGGGGGATTGCGCGAGCATTACGATTATCCGGTCCAGGTGGTCCGGTTCGGCGACGCGCTCACTCTCGTGGCCTTGAGCGGAGAGACCTGCGTCGATTATTCGCTGCGGCTCAAGCGCGACCACCGCGGTCCGGGATCCCTCTGGGTGGCCGGCTATTGCAACGACATCCTCGCCTACATTCCGAGCAAGCGCGTCCTCCTCGAAGGTGGCTACGAGGCCCGCCGGGCGATGATGTATTGGTCCAATCCCCTGCATCCCTCGGCGTTCGCGGACACGATCGAGGAATCGATCTTCGCCACCGTCGACAAGCTCCTTCAACCATGAGACCGATCCATTTCCTCATCGCGTGTTTGGCTACGCAATTCCTCGCCGCCGAGGACCTGACCGTGTTGACTCCCGGACCGGACGGGGTCGCCTCCGACAGGGTCACGTCGGATGTTTATTTGGAGAACTGGCTCGCCGCCGAGGTGGAGCGTTGCATCGACCGTCGCAGCGAAGCCTTCGAGGTCATGATCAAGAGCGCCGCGGCCTGCCGGAAATGGCAGGAGGACCGACGCTCCTTTTTCCTCGAAACGATCGGCGGTCTGCCCGAACGCACGCCGTTGAAGGCGGAGATCACCGGCACGCTCGAGGGCGAGGGATACCGCATCGAGAAGATCCTCCTCGAAACCCGGCCCGGGTTCCATCTGACCGCGAATCTCTATTTGCCGAAAACCCCCGGTCCGTGGCCCGCCGTCCTCGTCGCCTGTGGTCACAGCCACAACGGCAAGGCGGTCGGCCAATACCAGCTCGCGAGCCGGCTCCTCGCGCGTCACGGCCTCGCCGCGATCTGCTATGATCCGATCGGCCAGGGCGAACGCTACCAGATCCTCGATCCGGACAAGACGCGCACCCATTTCGATGACGCGCCGCATGTCGAGGCGGTGCACCCGCATGTGAAACTGATGTGCACGACCGAGCACACCATGGTGGGACTGAGCAGCGCCCTCCTCGGCGAGAACGTCGCGCAATACCGCATCTGGGACGGCATGCGCGTGATCGACTACTTGCAGAGTCGTCCTGACATTCTTCCCGACAAGATCGGTTGCACCGGGAATTCCGGAGGTGGCACCGAGACCGCCTATCTCATGGCCCTCGATGACCGCATCGTCGCGGCGGCTCCGGGTTGTTACCTCACCACCTTCCGCAGCCTGCTCTCGCTGAAGGGACCGCAGGACGGCGAGCAGAACATCTTCGGCCAGCTCGCCTTCGGGATGGACGAGGCGGACTACTGCATCATGCGGGCGCCGAAGCCGACCCTGATCGCCGCGGGGACGCGCGACGTCACCTTCGACTTCGCGGGCACCTGGGATCTCTTCCGCGACGCGAAGCGTTTCGCCTCGCGCCTCGGGTATCCCGATTCGGTCGATCTCGCCGCGCCGGACGCGCCCCACGGATTCACCCTGCAACTCCGCGAGGCGGTGACTCGCTTCATGCTGCGGCATCTCGCCGGAAAGGACGTCGAGGTGCGCGAGATCCCGGAACTGCCCGATGCCTTCAGCGATGAGGAGCTCCGCGCCCTCACCGTGCCCGATTGGACGGATGCGGATCTGCAGGTGACGAAGGAAGGCCAGGTGCTGCTGAGGCCGGGCGAACGCAGCGTTTTCGAGATCAACGCGGCGACCGCGGCGCGCTTGAAGGCGGAACGGGCCGGGACTTGGTCCGCCCTCGATGCGGCGGGAAGACGGGATCTGGTCCGCCGCACGATCGGTGACGAGCGGAATCCTGACAAATCTACGATTGAAACCGTCGGCGAACTCAAGCGCGGTGACCTGACGATCCGGAAGGTGGTGCTACGATCGGCCATTCCGCTCCCCGGGCTGTCCTTCGTTCCCGCAAAGCCCGACGGACGTGTCGTCGTTTACCTTCACGGCGGATCGATGAAGGTGGATGCCGGGCCGGGCGGTGCCATCGAGCAACTTGTCGGCTCCGGGGCCGTGGTGCACGCGGTCGAATTGCGCGGCATCGGCGAGACCGAAACCGGCCATCGGCGCAGGGCGTTCGGGGCGGGTCGTTTCGGGCGTGACAATCTCGAGATTCTCACCGCCTATCTCATCGGAAAGAGCTACACCGGGATGCGCGCCGCGGATCTCGAGGAATGGATCGAGGCCCTCGGAATTCAACAGGCGGAGTTGATCGCGATCGGCGAGGCGGCGATTCCGGCCCTGCACGTCGCCGCCCTGAAACCGGAAGCGATTGCAACGGTGAAGCTGCGCGGCATGATTCCCTCGTGGGAGTCGCTCGCGGGTTCCCCGGAGACGCACGATCAGATGGTCAACCTGGTCCACGGCGTCTTGCGTCATTACGATCTGCCCGATCTGATCGAACTCGCCGGACGGGACAAGGTCAAGCTCGAGGCCCCGGTGGATGGAGTGGGAAAGGTCGTCGAATGAAGCGCGCACTGCCGGATTTCGCTGCGAACCGTGTCGATCCGATCATGTTGGGTGTGGCATGGGCACCCTGCCCATGGGCTCGGTGGGAGCGGCGTGGTATCGCGATTCAACCCGGGCCGCTCCCCCGCGTCGGTTCACGGTGCATGGGCAGGATGCCCATGCCACTTCCGGTGGATGCTCTTTCACCATCTTGGAATTCGGAGGGGAAGGGACGGCGAACCATCATCGCATCCATCCTTGCCGCCTTCGCCTACACTTGCTTCGCAGATTCCGCCGAACCCCTCATCGAAGTCGCGCCCATCGCGCTCGCGGTCGAGCGCGATGGCATCACCGGTGCGGGCTGGGCGGTGGCGTCGGGGGAGGGAGACACCGCGCGGATCACGCTGCACTATCCGGATCATCCCGACGACTTCGGAGGCTCGGCGGGCACGGGCACGGCGCTTTCCGAAGACGGTGGCAAGACCTGGACTTCGGGCACCGGCGATTGGCCTTTGCCGGGAATGGTGGATCTCTGGCAGGATCGTCTCCGCGACGGACGTTTTGTCGCCTTGGGGATTCGATGGCTCCCCGACCCGAAACGGCGGGGTGAGATCACCGCGTCCGAGGTGCCGCACGATGCTTGGAAGATCGCGTTCTCGGCGAACGGAAAGGATTGGTCCGTCGACAACGCAGCCATCGATTGTCCGGAGGAATACGGGGTGGTCGCCCGTCCCTTGCCGCGTTTCCTCGAAGGAAGTGATGGCACGCTCCTGATGCCCGCCTACGCCTGGGGAAAGACCGGCAACCGGTCCCTCCTCCTGCAATCGACCGACGGAGGACGGCGGTGGTCGGTGCGGTCCGTGATCAGCTCCGCCGCGGAGATGGTGAAGGCCGGTGCCGCGGTGACGACGCCTTGGCTCGAGACGACGGTGTCGCCCACGGCGGATGGATCCTGGCTCGCCGTGATCCGTACCGGTAGCAGCGAAACGGCCGGATTGATGGTGGCCCGCTCGCCCGACGAAGGCCGCACCTGGGGGCCGGTCGGAACAGTCCTCGCGGGGCCCGATTCCCAGCCGGTGACGGGAAAACTGCCCGGCTTGCTCCGGATGCCGGACGGTCCGCTCGTGCTGCTCACCGCGCATTCGAAGCGGGGTTGTTTTCTTTATCTTTCCGCCGACGGAACCGGACGCGAGTGGAGCGAAGGCCAGGTCGTGACCACCGTGACCGGGGGCAACACCTCGATGACCGCCCTCGCCCGTGACCGTCTTCTCGTCTTCACGCCCGCCAACCGCCGCATCCACTGCTGGCGGGTGACGCTGCGGCCGACTCGCTCCAACCCATGAAGGCTCTCATTCTCTTTCTCGTCGCCGTCCTTTCCGTGCCGCTTCATGCAGAACTCCAGGTGCACACCGACTTCGAGGGCGGATCGGCGACGGTCGACTCCATCGATGAATTGAAGCGCGAGATCCACCTCCGTCCCGGCGGCGATCCGGCGCGGGGATGGCCCTGTTGGTGGTTTGTTAGGATCGACGGGATCGGCAAGGAGGAGTCCGCCACCCTCGTCCTGAGGGGAAGCGAACGTCCCGCACGCAACAACGGCGCGGACACCGGCAAGCCGCTCTCGCCGAACTGGGCCATGCCTGCGGCCGCGGCGGTCTCGGACGACGGCGTGACCTGGCGCCAGACCGGACTCGGCACGCGCGAGACCGACCGCATTTCCTATCCGCTCGCCGGAAACGGCGAACCGCTCTGGGTCGCGTGGGGGCCGCCCTTCACGTCCCGCGAAAGCGAGGTCCTTTTCGCAGAGGCCACGAAGTCGGGGCCGGATCTCGTCGGCGTTTTCGAACTCGCAAAAACCCGCGAGGGCCGCTCCGTGCGGGGTCTGCGCATCGCCACGACGGGCGCGGAGAAGAAACCCGCCGTCTGGATTCAGGCGCGGCAGCATGCCTGGGAGAGCGGAGCCTCGTGGGTGGCGCGGGGATTCGTCGAATGGCTCCTCGGAGACGAGCCGGCAGCGAAAGCATTGCGCGAGAGCGCGGAGATTTTCGTCGTGCCCATCATGGATGTCGATCGCGTCGCGACGGGTGACGGGGGCAAGGAATCGGAACCGCGCGACCACAACCGCGACTGGACCGATTCCCCGCATTACCCCGAGATCGCGGCGACGCAGAAGCGGCTCCTCGGTTTTGCTTCCGAAAAGCGGCTCGCCGTGTTCCTCGACCTGCACAATCCGGCCGCGAACGACCGGAAGCCCTTCTTCTTTGTGGGCCCGCCCGAGCTGTTGTCCGACGTGGCCCGCGCGAACCGTGAGCGATTCCTCGGACTGGCCGCGGCGACGATCGACGGGCCGCTCGCGGTGGATCCGAAGCCGCGGGTCACCGGACAGCACTACCATCCCCTCTGGCGCCAGATCAGCGGCCAGTGGGTGAACGATCACGGCAATCCCTTCACGATGGCCGCCTGCCTCGAGACCTCTTGGAACACGCCGCACAGCACGACGGTGGGATATCGCGTCGTCGGCAGGAAACTGGGCGGGACGGTTTCGGCGTATTTGTCAGGACGCTGAGCCGCCTCACTGCCTCGCCAGGTTCGCGCGTCCCCCTCGCAGGACATACTTCTGGATCTTGCCCGTCGCCGTCTTCGGCAGTTCGGCGATGAACTCGAAGGCGTGGGGCACCTTGAAATGGGCGAGTTGCTCGCGGCAGAAAAGACGCAGTTCTTCCGGCGTGGTCGAGGCACCTTCCTTGAGAACGACGAACGCGACCGGGGTCTCACCCCATTTTTCGTGGGGCATGCCGACGACGGCGGACTCCTGCACCGCGGGGTGGCGGAGGAGGACTCCCTCGACCTCGACGGAGGAGATGTTCTCGCCGCCGCTGATGATGATGTCCTTCCACCGGTCGCGGATCTCGATGTAGCCGTCGGGATGAACCACGGCCGCGTCGCCGCTGTGGAACCAGCCGTCCCGGATCGCGCGTTCCGTCGCGGCGGGGTCGTTGTAATAGCCGCGCATGACCGCGTTTCCGCGGATCACGATCTCGCCCATGGTCGCTCCGTCCTTGGGCACCTCGCGTCCCTCGTCGTCGATGACGCGGACCTCCGCGTTGCCGAGGTATTCGACGCCCTGGCGGGCCTTGATGACGGCCCGTCCGGCGGGAGTGAGGGCGTCGTGTTCCGGCCTTGTCTCGCTGATCGTGACGATTGGGGAGACCTCGGTGAGCCCGTAGACGTGGGTGATTTCCCAGCCGAGTTCGCCCTCGATCCGCTCGATCGTCGCGGCTGCGGGCGGGGCGCCGGCCGTGAAAACGCGCACGCCGCCCGGCAGTCCCTCGCGCAGCGCGGCGGGCGCGTTGGCGAGTCCGATGAGCACGGTCGGCGCGGCGCAGAGCAAGGTGATCCGCTCGCGGACGATCGTTTCAAAAATGCGGGCCGGTTCGGCCTTCGGCAGGCAGACGTGACCGCCGCCCACCGCCGTGATCGTCCAGACGAAACACCAGCCGTTCGCGTGGAACATGGGCAGGACCCAGAGGTAGCGGTCACGGCTCGTCAGGTGCGTGTGCATGAGATGCCCCATCGAGTTCAGCGCGGTGTTGCGATGGGTGACCATGACTCCCTTCGGATCGGCGGTGGTGCCGCTGGTGTAGTTGATCGCGATGAGGTCGGTCTCGGCGATTTCCGGAATGGAAAATTCCGGAGCGTGCGAGGCGAGAAGCGTTTCGTACGCCGTCCAGCCGGGGGCCGCGTTCCCGAAGACGATGAAATGCTCCACTCCCGGGATCTCGTCGCGGATCGAATCGACGAGGGCGAGATAATCGGGATGGACGCAGACGACGCGGCTGCCGCTGTGGCGCAGGATGTAGGCGAAGTCGGCGGCCCGGAGCCGGAAGTTGACCGGCACGATCGCCGCTCCGATCGCGGGCACCGCGTAGAATTGCTCGAGATGGGCGTGCGTGTTTGGCGCAATTGTCGCGACCCGGTCGCCCTTTTGGATGCCGAGCGACTGGAGGGCCGCCGACCCGCGGTCGCAGCGTTCGAAAAACTCCGCGTAGGTGTAGCGGGTCCCCCCATCGACGACGGCCTCGCGGTCGGAGTAGAGGCGGCGGGCGCGGCGGGCGAAATCGAGGGGTGAAAGCGGCGTTTCCATGGATCGCGGGGATCTTAGGGGATCCCGAGCGGGCTTGCCCAGAGAAAAGGGGGGAGGGCGCGATACTGGCGCGATTCCTATGGAGAATTGGCGGGACGGGGAATTGACCGCGGGGTTTCCCTTTTGAAGAATTGACTCGATCTCAATTCAGCCTTCCCCATTGCCATGGATCCCCGTTCCGGAATCACCCGCCGCCGCGCCCTCCGGACGCTCTTCTGCTCCAGCGCGTTCCTCTCACTGAATCTTCGCTCCCCGGGATGGCTCGCGGCCGCCGAGGATGATGCGCTCGACCTGCTCCTCATCGGTGACTTCGGCACGAGCGCTGCCGATCAATTGAAGGTCGCCAAGGCGATGCGGGAATTCCGCATGGCGTCATCGATCGCGCCTCATGCCCTGTTCCTCCTTGGGGACAACTTCTACTCCGCGGCCAAGGATGGGTTCTCGACGGAGTCGGCGCGTTGGAAGAATACCTTCGAGGACGTCTACCCCGCCGCCGATTTTCCCGGGCCGTGCTGGGCGGTGCTCGGGAATCACGACTACCACGACAATCGCGGCGGCGAACAGGTCCAGCTCGCCTACGCGAAGCGCTCCGGGACCCGCTGGAAGATGCCCGCCAAGTGGTATCGGTTTGATCTCGGTCCGAAGGAGAATCCTCTCGCCACGGTGATCGCCCTCGACAGCAATCTCCCCTCCGTCAGCGGTGGCACGAACAAGAAGACCGGCAAACCCCGCGGATCCCTCACGGCGGGGGAGGAGGCCGAGCAACTGTCCTGGTTCAAGGCCGAACTTGGGAAAAAGCGGGCGCCCTTCACGATCGTGATGGCCCATCATCCGCTCTACTCGAACGGCGACCACGGCGACACCGACGAACTCGTCGCGCAATGGGGGCCGCTCCTCGAAGAGCACAAGGTCCACGCCTATCTGTGTGGTCACGATCATGATCTTCAGCACCTTGAACTCGAGGGGCTGCATACGTCCTTCGTCCTCTCCGGCGGAGGCGGGGCGAAAACCCGCAAGCTCGAGTCGGATCGCAAAATGCCCTATGGAAAGGACATTTACGGATTCACCCACCTCCGGATCGGGCGGGAGGAGTTGGTCTTCACCCACCTCGACGCCGAGGGCAAGGCGGTGCATCGTTTCACCAAGCGCCTCGACGGGCGATTTGAGGTCGGGTGAGGAAGTGGTGCGTCCAAGGAGCGGCTCTCGGCAAGCGCTCTTTCCCGGCATGCTTTCCAGAGGCGCTCCGCTTCCGCAGCGAAGCCGTTTCGTCCGCCGTTCCCTCCCGGTCGTTTATCCCGAATACTGCAGGGCGGCGTCCTTGAGATACCGATCGAAGTCGGGATCGGCATGGGCGAGTTGAAGAACCCCGTCCCGACGCAGGGCGTAGACCTCGACATCGGCCAGAGCCCGGATCGTGGCGGCCCTCGGCGCATCCCAGAGGATGGCCACTTCGCCGAAGAACGATCCCTCGCGCATTACCGTGAGCTGGCGCGGAGGATCCCCGCGGAGAACCTCGACCTGCCCTTTCGTGAGAAAATACATCTCGTCCCCCACGTCTCCCTCGTGCACCAGGATCTCGCCCGACGCAAACTCCCGCGCATCCAGCCGCGGGATGATATCCCGAAGAAAGTCGCTGCTGGCGTTCTGGAAGAACGGAACCTGTTCGATGAGCGCGGCGGTGATGGCACGCATCCGCAAGAGTTCCCGGTCGATCTTGCCTGGCCCCTTGTAGGGCATTTCGGAGATCAGGTGGACCTCGGCAGGCACCATGAACTCGGCCAGGCGGCTGCGGACGAAGTCACGCAGATCCTCCGGGCTAGCGTCGCCGTCCGGTAAGGGGATGACATAGGCGTGAGGCACCTCGCCGCACGCGGTGTCCGGGACGCCGATCACGCAGGCTTCGCGAACTGCCGGATGCTCAAGGAGCGCCGCCTCCACCTCAAGCGGTGCGATCTTGTTGCCAGAGCGGACGATGACATCCTTCCGCCGGCCTACGAACCACAGGTAGCCGTCCTCGTCATAGCGACCCAGATCACCGGTCAGGACCCAGCCTTTTTGCAGGGTCTTCCGGGTCTGGGCCGACTCGTTCCAGTATCCGTCCATGATCCCCGGTCCGCTCACCCGCACGTCGCCAACCACTCCGGTGGGCGCGTCGGCACCGCGCTCGTCCACCACCGCGACCTGGGCTCCGTGCATGGGCAGGCCGACGGATCCCGGCTTCTTGCGGCCGAAGGGAGGATTCATGGCATACGGCCCGGTCTCCGTGGATCCACATTGCTCGGTGACCGCCACGCCCGTCAACCGCTCGAAGGCCTCGAGGAGCCGGGTCGGGACGCGATCGCCTCCGGACAAGCAGATCCGCAGACGGCTGAAGTCGCAACTCTGGAAGTCCGGGTTCGCCAGCAGTTGGCCAAGGGCGGCAGGAGTGAGCGTCAGGAATGTCTTGGCGGGCGACCTCCGCAGGGCGGCGACGAAGTTCTCGACGGTGAAACTCGGCAACAGGCTGATTCGTCCACCGGTCCAGAGGGACGGCAGGATCTGGGAGCGGAGCGCCAGAGGACGAGAAGCGGACGTCGCGATCAGCGCGACGTCGTCCGGCGTGAGCGTGACCCGTGCGAGGTATTTCTGAACGCCGGTCGAGAGGGCACCATGGGTCAGGACAACCCCCTTGGGCCGGGACGTGGTCCCCGAGGTGTAGATCATGACGGCCGGAGTGTCCTCGTGGGGAGCCTCCGCGCCGATCGCACGTTCGGACCCGAGCAGCGATTCGAACGAGCGTTGGCTGCCGATCTTCGTCCCGTCACCGACGACGAACACCCGGGGCACCGTTTTGAGGACACCGGCTTCGTCGAGCCCGGCAATCCGATCATGATGCGAAATCAGGATCGATGCGCCGCTGTGGCCGAGCGCGTATCCGATCTGGAATGGGTGGTATTGGTAATCCAGCGGCACGACAACCAGCCGCATCCGGAAGCAGGCGAGGTAGCAGACGACTGACTCAAGGCTGTTCGGCAGCAGCACGGCGACGCGATCGCCTTCTTCAAGGCCCATGGCCGCCAGACCCGAGGAGAGCCGCGAGGTCAGACGCTCAAGTTCCGCAGCAGTGGTCCACGCTTCGCCGGATTCGAGGATCGGGCGCGCTGGGTCGGTCTCAAGGGGATGTCGCAACAGGTCGTGAAGCATGTGAAAAAGGTCGTTGGAAGTGCTAAGGATTTTCCAATCCACCGGGAAAAGGCGGTTGCATCCATTCCGTCCACGAGTCGCTGTCCGGAGTGTCCGGAGTGTCCGGAGTGTCCGGAGTGTCCGGCAGACGGCACGGGGAGGGGAGGGGAGGGGAGGGGAGGCGGAATTTCCCAATCATCAAGGAGCAGTTTCTACCGATGGTGGAGGGCTGGTCAATGAATTTGAGCCTCCCGGGACGGGTTCGGGCTCGTTTGGTGTGTTTTTGCTGGCGATTGCGGCCGCGGAATCTTCTCGTTCTCCCGCTCCGAATGAATCTTCGATCGGTCCGGGATGGCGGGTCCTCCGACACCGTGTTTCGGAGTGGTGGGTCGCAGGCAGGGCGATTCCGCCGGGTCAGGCCGTGGGTCGGATGCGAGCGGCGAGCCAAAGGCTGGAGACGGTCGCACCTGCAGCCACGATGCCCACCGTCCCGAAGTGACGCAGTGGCTCGCCCGCACCGCCCTCGACAATCATTCCGCCGAGTGCGGCCCCCATCCCCATGGCGATTTGCTGCACCGACGAGTTCACCGAAATGAAGCTGCTGCGAGCCCGTGGAGCGATGCTCGCCGTGATGAGCGACATCGCCGTCACCATCCGGCCCGCATTCGCTGCCATGAGGGCGGCCGTCACCGGGGCCGCGCCGGCGATGCCGACCGCGGGCAGGTGCGTGAGAACAAGCATCATCGCGGCCGACGCAAGCACCATGGTTCGAAGCACCGCGGGTCCGCCGATGCGATCCACGAGCCGCCCGATGAATGGCGTGGTGAAGAGGGAGAGGAGCCCGCCGGCCACAAACACGATCGGCAGCTGCGCCCCGGTCACCCCCATGTTGGCCACAAGCGCGGTGCTGATGAACGGAATCACCGCGAATGCGCCGACCATGAGGAGCGCGATGAGGGAATAGGCACGTCGGTGGGAGGGTTCCACGAGTGTTTCGAAGAGGTGGGCCAGATAATGCCGCCGCGAGCTGTCCACTGGCGCGGCCAGCGGCGGCAGCAGCCATGCTGCCAGTCCCACCAACGGAAGCCCGAGCAACGCGAGCGCGAAAAAAGGCGCCTGCCAGCCGAGGCTGGTGCCCAGGGCAATTCCCAGCGGCACGCCCGCCACGGAGGCGACGGCGAAGGCCGACATCAGCGTGCCGATGGCGCGGCCACGGCGCTCGGCAGAAAACATCTCCGTCACGATGGTCAGGGACAGTCCTCCGAGCACGCCGCTGAAGGCACCCGTGATGCAGCGCGCGGCGATCAGGAGCGGGAGGCTGCCAGCCGCCCCACACGCCGCCGTGCCCGCAAGCAGGCCGGTCGCAACGATGATGTAAACCTGTTTCCGCGATCTGCGGTCGAGTAGGGGAGCCGCGAGGAATCCTGCGAGCCCGGCTGCGAGCGTGTGTGCCGAAACGACCCAACTGAATCTCCGGGCATCAACGCCGAGGTCGGCGAGCAGTTGCGGACCCAAAGGCATGATGATCATGAAATCGACGAAACCGATGAACTGCAGCGCCGCCAGGGTGAACAGGGTCGTGTTGGAGCGGCGAGAAGCGACCGGTTCATGTGGTTCGGCCGTGGCGACGCTCTTGCGGAAACGCGGAAGGATCATTAAGTGGATTTCTTCGACCTCGGATTCGTCGACTTCACTGCGCAACTCCGGCCATGAGAAAGCTGCCAAGGGGGGGCGAGGACCGGGAAGCAACCGAGGAAGAATCGATTGCCAGGGAGGTTAGATGTCGCAACCGGGACGGTGATTTTCGTTGCAAACTTCTTTCCCATCAAACGTTTTTCCCCGGCTGACCATTGACGATTGGTTTATCCCGGTCGTGGCTCACTCCGCCGGGCCAACCGACATTGGCCAACCCATCCAAGTCTGGAACCACTTGAATTTGTCGTCTTCATGGGGAGGCGGGAGTATGAAAAAGCCTTTTCCGCAGTCTCCCTCCCGACCGGCAGGGAAAAGGCATGGTCGTCCTCGCCTCGGATTGCGGCAACGCCTGTGATCAGGTTCTGGAACGGAATCGGGCTCCGTAGGCGGCAAGCTGACTCCTCCGCCCAAGGGAGGGTAGCTATCACCCGCTTCTGCTGCTTGACGTCGGCTCGCATCTGGAGCCATACTGGCAGACGCCAAACAGCCGGTTCAGATCGCCACATCCCGTTTGGCTTTTTCACTGGCTCTCCCCTCACCACGGAGGGGCGACTTCCTGATGATTACAAACCAAGATGCCCCACAACTCCCGGGTGTTCCTCCCGAGGCGGGCGAACGACTCGGCAGGATCGGTGAGGAATTGGCCTTCGTAACCCCGGGTGAGGATGACGGTCTCCTTCCCATCAATCATTTTCTGCTCGATCTCGAGGGGATGGGGGGCCCCGGGATCCCCGGCGCATGGACCTCGGGATTGAAGGCCGCCCGCAGTTGGCTCGATGAAATCCTGGACGGGAGCGGCACGTTCACCGAAACCAGCATCCGCCGGTTGAACGAATGGCATGCCTACATGGGTGCGGTGTTGGATTCCGGGGAGGGCGGACGCGACCTGCCGGAATGGCCGCCGGGCTGGGGCGGACCAGGGACTCCGGCGGACGAGTCCCCTGCGGCCGCCCCGGTCGCAGCGGCATCCGATGGAAACGAACCATCCTTTTGCCTGAATCTGGACGAGGATCTCGAGTTGCTGCGCGAATTCCACGCCGAGTCCGAGGAACTGCGCCAGACCATCGAGCAGGGTGTGCTCGTTTTGGAATCGAACCCAGCCGACGCCGAAACGATCCATTCGATCTTTCGAGCCTTTCACACCTTCAAGGGAGGCGCGGGGTTTTTGCACCTCGATGCGCCCCGCAACCTCGCTCACGAATTGGAAACCGTGCTGGATTTGGTCCGGCGCTCCGAACGGCGTATCGACGCCTGCATCATCAACCTGATCCTCGCGGGTGCCGATGCCCTCGGTCAATTCACCCGCGCGATCGGGGCCCGGCTTCAGGGCATCGATCCGGAGTCCCCCATCGTCGTGCCAACGACCGAGATCATCCGCCGTGCGAAGGCGGTCGCCCGAGGCGAAACCGAACCACCTCCCGCGCCGATCCCCTCGCCGGAGCCGGCGATCTCGGCACCCGCTCCCGAGTTGGCTCCGAACGAGGCGACTCCTCTGGCGACCGCCCCGGTCCGCGAACCGCTTGGCGGTGATCCGGCGGGTGGTTTCGTGAAGCTCGACACCACTAAGCTGGACAGCCTCATCGATCTCGTGGGCGAACTCGTCGTGGCGCAGTCGATGGTCGTGGAAAACCCGGAAGTCCGGGGAATCGAGAGCCCGCAGTTCGTTCGGCAACTGCGCCAGCTCAGGCGGATCACCAGCGACCTGCAGGGCACGGTCATGTCCATGCGCATGGTGCCGGTCCGGGGTGCCTTCCAGAAGATGAGCCGGCTGGTGCGAGATCTCGCCACCGGCGCCGGAAAGCAGGTCCAGCTCCTCCTCGAGGGTGAGGAGACCGAACTGGATCGGAACCTGGTTGAGAAACTGGGCGACCCCCTCGTCCACATGATTCGCAACTCGGTCGATCACGGCATCGAGCCACCTGACGAGCGCGTCGTCCGGGGCAAGTTGGCGCAGGGCACGATCCGTCTCAGCGCGGCCCATCAGCGCGGCGGCATCGTCATCCGGCTCTCCGACGACGGCAAGGGGCTCGATCCCGACCGGATCCGGGCCAAGGCCCTGGAGCGCGGCTTGATCCGGGCTGACGCCGAAATGGACGCGTCCGAAATTATTTCCCTGATCTTCCTTCCCGGTTTTTCCACTGCGGAGGCGGTCACCGATCTGTCGGGGCGTGGCGTGGGCATGGATGTCGTTCGCAGCAACATCGAGGGCCTGCGTGGCAAGATCGAAGTCCAGTCCGTGCCCGGCGAGGGCACCTCCTTCACCATCCTGCTGCCGCTCACGCTCGCCATCATCGACGGCATGCTCGTCGGCGTGGGCGACGATCGTTACATCATTCCCACGCTCTCGATTCGCGAATCCTTCCGCCCCCAGCCCGGCATGGTCTCGACGATCCAGGGGCGGGGCGAAGTAGTCAGCGTGCGTGGCCGCCAGACGCCGCTCCTCCGACTCGGACGATACCTCGGGCGCCCGGCGAAGGCCGCGAACCTCGGGGATGCCATCATCGTGGTGGTGGAATCGGGCGAAACTGCCCGGGGTCTGGTCGTGGACGAATTGCTTGGCAAGCAGGAGGTCGTCATCAAGAGCCTTGGCCAGACCTTTCGTCATCAAAACTTGCTCGCGGGTTCGGCTGTGCTCGGCGACGGTTCCGTCGGCCTCATCCTCGACGTGGACACGCTCGTCAAGGCACCCACCCACCCGAACGCCGCAGCATCGGCCACCGCTCCGAACGCATGACCATCCCGCCTCCCAACTCGAACGACTCCCTCGCCAAGGCCGGGCGTTACCTCACCTTCGGCCTGGGTGCTGAAACCTACGGGCTTCCGGTCCTGAACGTGCGCGAGATCATTCGGCTCTGCCCGATCACGCCCGTGCCCCGGATGCCGGAATTCATCAAGGGCGTGATCAACCTGCGCGGCACGGTGATTCCGGTGCTCGACTTGCGCGCGAAATTCCAGATGCCGGAGGCCGTCTACGGCGAACGCGCCTGTATCATCGTGGTGCAGCTCCGCAACCCCGCCGGCGGCAGCACCCTCATCGGTGCGATCGTGGACACGGTGGAAGAAGTGATCCAGTTGAACGAATCCCATCTCGAGCCGACCCCCGATTTCGGCGGCTCGGCCGAAACGCGGTTCATTCTCGGGCTCGCGACGCTGAATGGCGGCGTCAAGACCTTGCTGGATCCCGAAAAGGTTTTCCTCACCGAGGGCCTGCTGACTCTCGCCCCCTCCCAGCCTCCCGAATCCGAAACGACCCGCTCATGAACTCGTGGACCATCTCCCGGCGAATCGTCGCCGGCTTCCTTGCCATGTTGGCGATTTCCGCCGCGCTCGGCTTTCTCGCGATGGCGCGGCTGGACGGAACCAGCCGGGCCCTCGCGCTGATCGCTGACGACGTTCTCCCGAGCGTGCTCACCCTCGACGAGTGCGCCAGTCTCTCGCGCGACAATCTTTTTTCCTGCCTGCGCTACGCCGACGCCGAGACCGCCGAAGCGCGCAAGCTCCTCGAGGACCACATCGCCTCGAACCGGGCCCGCATGGATGAACTGTTCCGCAGCTACGACCCGCAAATGATCGTGGACGACGAGGACCGCAGGTTGTTCGATGAGATCCGGCGGACCCGAGAAAGCTTTGTCAGGGTCCGCGGCGACTACCTCGAGCGGGTGCGTCAGGGCCGGACCGAAGAGCACAAGAAGATGCTCTCGGAAGTGGTCATTCCCGCCTATGAGGCCTCGGTCATGGCGGTGGATGCGGGCGTGCGACACAAAAAGTCGCACGGCCTCGCCGCGAGCGAGGAAAGCAAGGCCGCCGCCCGATCGAGCATCCTCCTCGTCCGCATCGTTCTGGCGCTTGCTCTGGCGGCGGCCGGGGTTCTGGTATGGCTGATCACCCGGTCCACGACCCGCGTGCTCGGAAACCTCGCCACGAATCTGGACCAAGCCGCCACCCAAACCGCCTCGGCGGCCCGCCAGGTTTCGTCCGCGAGCCAGATGCTTTCTTCCGGGGCCAGCGAGCAGGCCGCCTCGGTTGAGGAAACCGGAGCCTCGCTCGAAGAAATCTCCAGCATGATCCGATCCACCGCCGACAACGCGGAACAGGCCAGCGCTCTGGCCGGCGAAGCCCATGCCGTCGCCCAGGCCGGTTTCCGCACCATGGTGGAAATGACGCAGGCCATGGCCGCGATCGACGCCGCCAGCGCCGACGTCGCCAAGATTCTCAAGAACATCGAGGAGATCGCCTTCCAGACCAACATCCTCGCGTTGAATGCCGCCGTCGAAGCGGCACGTGCCGGAGAAGCGGGCGCGGGCTTTGCGGTGGTTGCGGACGAGGTCCGTTCACTCGCGCAGCGCAGCGCGGCCGCGGCGAAGGAGACCGCAGAAAAGATCGAGGCGTCCATCGTGAGCAGCCGCAGCGGTTCTGCGTGCTGTGCGAAGGTCCAAACCTCTCTCACCGAAATCGCCGCGAAGGTGTCCTCGACCGACTCGCTCGTCGGCGAGATCGCCATGGCCGCCCGCGAACAGGCCCACGGCATCGAACAAATCAACGGAGCCATCACCCAGATGGATCAGGTGACACAGAGCAACTCGGCAGGAGCCGAGCAAACGGCCGCCGCTGCGGAGCAAATGGACGACCAGGCCGCCAACCTCAAGGTCCAGGTCGCCGGGTTGCGCGAGCTGATCGGTGGGTCGTCGGCCGCCTCTCGTGCCCATCCTGAGACCTCGCCTCAACGTTCGAATCGATCCCGTCGTCCTCCTCGGCCATCGCGCGCCCTGAACCCGGGCAGGACCATCCCGATGCCCGGCGACCGCGCACCGGAAACGCTCCGAATGCCAGGCTCCCGACCCTTCCGAAACGAACCGTGATCCCCTTGGAATGAATCATGAATGCCAGAGGTAAACTCGCCAACCGGTCGCTCTTCGCATCGGCAACCATCATCATTTTCCTCCTCGTCATTGGCGGTGTGACGCAGCGGATGCTGACGAACCAGAAGAGAATCTCCGCCGCCGAGGAGCGCCGCTACCGATCACGCCTCCTTGCGGATGAATTGCGGCAGAGCTCGGACGACCTGACGCGTCTCGCGCGGACCTACGTGGTCACGGCCGACAAGCGCTACGAAGACCAATACTGGGCGGTCCTCGACATCCGCAACGGAAAAGCGCCGCGGCCGGAGCATTACGATCGGATCTACTGGGATTTCATGGCCGCCGACGGAGTCAAGCCGCGGCCCGACGGCCGTGCGGTGCCCCTCCAGCAATTGATGGAAGAGCTCGGGTTCACGGAGGAGGAGTTCGCCAAGCTGAAGGAGGCGCAGGCCAACTCCGACAGCCTCGTGCGGATGGAGACCGTCGCCATGAACGCGGTCAAGGGCCTCTTCGACGACGGTTTCGGCAATTTTTCCATGAAAGGGGAACCGAATCTGGAGATGGCCCGCCAGCTCATTCACAGCCGGGAGTATCACTCGGAAAAAGCGAGGATCATGAGGCCGATTGACGAGTTCCTCGAGATGCTGGATCGCCGCACCAGCGGGGAGGTGCAGCTGCTGGTGCAGCGGGCCTACCGCCTTTTCTACACGCTGCTCGCCCTCGTCGTCCTCGCCGTGATCACCTTGGTCGCGCTCTGTGTTTCCATTTTCGCCACGGTCGTCCGGCCGATCCGCCAGGTCATGGGCGAGTTGCAAAACACCAGTCTCCAACTCGACGCCGCGTCCGCGCGGATGGCTCTGTCGAACCAGACGCTCTCCTCCGGCGCCAGCGAACTGGCGGCTTCGGTCGAGGAGACGAGCGCCTCGCTCGAGGAGATGTCGAGCATGATCCAGGCGACCGCGGAGAACTGCCTGAGAGCGAAGGCGCTTGCCTCCGAGACCCGCCTCGTGGCGGAGGGCGGCTCAAGCATGATGGTTGAGATGGTCGAGGCCATGGCGGAAATCGATTCCTCGAGCGCCCAGGTCGCCAAGATCGTCAAGGACATCGACGAGATCGCGTTCCAGACCAACATCCTCGCGCTGAATGCGGCGGTGGAGGCGGCGCGGGCCGGCGAGGCGGGCGAGGGCTTCGCGGTGGTGGCCGATGAGGTGCGCTCTCTGGCGCAACGCAGCGCCGCCGCGGCCAAGGCCACCGCGCACAAAATCGAGGTGGCGATCAACAGCACCCGCAAAGGCTCCCGATGCACGACCCGGGTCGGGGAGTCGCTCGAGCAGATCACCAGGAAAGTGGTGGCGACCGATTCACTGGTTGGGGAGATCGCCACCGCGGCGCGCGAACAGGCCCAGGGGGTCGAACAGATCAACCTCGCCATCGGACAGATGGAGAAGGTCTCGCAGGGCAATGCCGCCAACGCCGAGGAGACCGCGGCATCGGCGGAGCAGGTCGAGGCCGAGGGCGAGGTGCTCAACGAATTGGTGGGGCACCTGCAGGTTCTGGCGGGCGGCCAAGCCAACCCCGAACTCTTGCCCGGACCTCCCCCGTGCCAGTCCGTGCGGCCCCCGGTCAGGGTCTGGGCGGAACAGGCCGCCGAACCGCGCTCGCATCGACCAGACAGACCGCGGCGGATCGGAGGTGCCTCCCATCTCGAACTCCCACCGGGCGACAGCGACGATGAAGGGGATTTCCGTGACTTTTGAGGGAACATTTTGCCGTGGCGACACGCATGGAGGAACCGTTTGAAAAACTGCTCTCGGGCAAGACCTTCCAAGCCTTGAGCGATCTGGTTTACCGGCACAGTCGCATTCGTCTCGGTCCCGACAAACAGGCGCTCGTGGCGAACCGGCTGCGCAAGCGCCTTCGCGCGCTGGGACTCGGTTCCTACGAGGAATATTGCCACGTGCTTCATTCCCCGTGCGGCGCGGACGAGGTCGAGGAACTCGTGGATCTGATTTCCACCAACCACACCCGTTTCTACCGCGAGCCCGAGCACTTCGCCTTCCTCGCGGAACGGGCCTTGCCTGCGCTGGTCGAACCCCTGGGAGCGACGCGCACCCCGCTGCGGCTCTGGTCCGCCGGCTCCTCCTCCGGGGAGGAACCCTACACCATGGCGATCGTCGTGGCGGAGTTTCTGCGGAATCATCCAGCTTTGGAATGGGAGATCACTGCCACCGACATTTCCCACCGAATGCTGGCGGCGGCCCGCGAGGGCATCTACTCCATGGGTTCGTTGGAGCCGGTGCCGCTCGAACTGTTGAAACGCTACTTTCAGAGGGGCGTTGGCGTGCGGACCGGGGTCTGCCGGGTCAAGCGGGAACTCCGCAGGCACCTCCGTTTCGAACGCGTCAACCTGTTCCAGGAGCACATCCCCGTGTCCGCGAATCAGCACGTGATTTTCTGCCGCAACGTCATGATCTACTTCGATCCGCCCTCCCGGGTTCTCGCGGTGCAGCGGCTGGCACGGCATCTCGCTCCCGGTGGTTACCTCGTGGTGGGGCATTCCGAGAGCCTCATGGGCATCCCCCACGGATTGCAACCGGTGCAACAGGGCGTATTTCAAAAGACATGAACCCCGGGTTGCCGAAAGTGCGGGTCCTGATCGTGGACGATTCGGCGCTGGCCCGGCGGGCCATCCGCGAGGCCCTTTCCGGCGATGCGGACATTGAGGTTGTGGGAGAGGCGCGCGATGCCTACGTGGCACGCGACCAGATCCTCGCCCTCCGGCCGGACGTGATCACCCTGGACCTCGAGATGCCCCGCATGGACGGGCTGACCTTCCTGAAAATCCTCCAGGAACACCATCCAGTGCCGGTCGTGGTGGTGAGCTCGCTGACTCCGGTCGGCTCGGCCAAGGCGATGGAGGCATTGAATGCGGGCGCGCTTGATGTCATCGGCAAGCCAGGTGGCGGCAAAAGCCTGAGCGAAATCGCCCGGGAACTGGTCTTCCACGTCAAGGCGGCGGGACGCAGCCGTCGCGTTCGCGTGCGAGCGTTCCCCGCCTCTGAAACGCCCCCGTCCCCCGCGCCCGCGTTCGGCCCCGGCCGCTTTTCGCCGCGACGCCTCATCGTCATCGGTGCCTCGACCGGTGGTGTCGAGGCGCTGCGTTACCTGCTGCCCCGCTTGCCCGACGGCTTGCCTCCGATCGTGGTGGTTCAGCACATCCCGGCGAATTTTTCCCGCATCATGGCGGAACACCTCGACGCCATGTGCGACTTCACGGTTCGCGAGGCGCAACACGGCGATGAGTTGCGACCGGGCCTCTGCCTCGTGGCACCGGGGAATTTTCATCTCGCCCTGGGGCGCGCGGGCCTCGGCTACCGCGTCCGGTTGACCCAGTCGCCGCCGGTTCATCACTGCCGCCCCTCGGTGGACATCCTGTTTCGATCGGCGGCAGAGCAGGCGGGCGAACATGCCGTGGCGGCGCTGCTCACCGGTATGGGGGTTGACGGAGCCCATGGCCTCCAGTTGCTGCGCGCGGCCGGTGCCCATACCCTCGCCGAGGCCGAGGAAAGTTGCGTGGTCTTCGGCATGCCCCAAGCCGCGATCAAGCTGGATGCCGCCGATCAGGTCGTGCCGCTGCCGCAAATCCCGCAGGCCATCCTCAAGATGCTCGCGCAACCAGCCCGCAAATGATTCCGATGAACCACGGTCTCGACTTGGACCCGATTGCCGCACAAGCCGTCCGGGACGTTCTCGCCACCGGTTTCAAATCGCATCCGATCCCCGTGTTGCCGGATGAAATTCCGGAGGATTCCGGTGACGCGTCCTGGCTGACCAGTTTGGTGAACCTGGAGGGAACGGAGGCCTGTGGGATCGTCCATCTCGAGATTTCCGAATCCTTGCTGGATCGACTCAACGAGTCCCTCGGGGATTGCAGCCGCGATCCTTCCACCCGGGAAAACGACCTTGCGGATTTGGCCGGGGAACTCTGCAACATGATCGCGGGCCGGATCGCTTCGGGCCTCGCCGCCTCGAGGCTCCGTTTCACCCTGAGCACGCCGGTCGTGCTGCGGGAGCGGAGGACGGAGGCGGAGGGCGGCGCGGGCCAGCGGCGTTCGCGGAGCGGCTGGACAGTTGGCGACGGGGCGCTCATACTGACAATCCGGATCCCATGACCGCCTCCGCCCCCAAAATCCTCACCGTCGATGACAGCAGAACGGTTCGCCGAATCCTCGCCGCGCTCTTTGCGCCTTTCGACTGTACGATCTACGAGGCGGCCGACGGCGAAGAAGGACTGTCTGTGGCGGCTCTGGAGAAGCCCGACCTCATCCTCCTCGATTACAACATGCCGGTGATGGATGGTCTCACGATGCTGCAGCGCCTGCGCGAGGACGCCGCGATGCGCCACACGCCGGTGATCCTCCTCACCGCCGAAGCCGGGGCGAAAAACATCGCCGCGGCGGCCCGTCTGGGCGCGCGCGATTACGTCACCAAACCGTTTCAGGACGAAGTGCTGATCGCGAAAGTGGCCCGGATCATCACGCTCGGGCCGCGCTCAACCGACCTATCCGCAACCGATCAACCGGAAGCGGCCGGAGCCCCTTTCCTCCACGGTGAACCCTGACTCTGCCACTATCCTTTCCATGAATGACGCCACTCCTGAAAGTCCGCCCGCGCCGACCGGCGCGGCCTGCCTGCCCGTCATCGAGGAGGCCGCGGTCCTCGTGGTCGACGATAGCCGCACGATGCGCCTCGCCCTGACCCGG
>JBILDO010000014.1:0-89504 GCA_044352585.1 Verrucomicrobiales bacterium | reverse complement strand
TCGAACCAGTCCCAGACCTTGCCGACGCGGCGGCGGTATTCGGCCTCGTCGCGGGCCTCGACCCGCACCCAGGCGTGGAGGCTCTTGTTGCCGGAGTCGATCAGGGCGGTGACGGGCAGGCCGCTGGAGAGGATGGCGGCGTGCTGGACCTCCTTGGGCAGGGGCGAGCCGTCGGGGCCGGTGTCGAACTCGACGAGGACATGGCGGAAGGCGGTGACGTCCTCGTTGCGGGAGCCGTGCTGGCGCATCGGGTTGATGCGCACGAAGAGGCCGAGGCGTGTCGTGAAGCAGCGGTCGATGCCGCCCTTGGCGAGGACGCGCTCCCGCCACTGGGCCGCGGTGAGGGTGACGCCGGAGCGGGGCGCGATCTCGCCGTCCTCATTCTCGGCGGCCGGGGCAATGGCGACGAACTCGCCGGGGAGGAAGGCGGTGTCGAGGAGCTTGAGGAAGCCGTCCTCGGCGGGTTCCGGCAGCGGGCGTGGCAGCGGGATGACCTTGGAGGAATTGGCATCGTTGGCGGATCTGGCAGCATTGGCGTTATTGGCAGCAGGCCTTGAGGGCGGCGAAGGAGACGAGCCCTCACCGGCGGCCTCGCGGGGTTCGCGGCGGTAGGCGGAGCGGATCGTGTGGAGGGCTTCCGACTCGGAAAGTCCGTCGGTGAGGGCCCGGGCGATGAGCTGACCTTCCGCCTCGCCAGCGGGCAATCCCGCGTCGCGGAACTGGCAGGCGGCGTCGAAGAGCTCGGCGTTGCGGGAGCCCTGTGGAGCGCCGCGCTCGAGGTAATCGAGGGTGCGGCGGGGAAGGCGCCCGGTGTCGTTGTTGGAATTGGATTGGTAGTTTGGCATGGCGTTCAGGCGGCGCTGCCGAGGTGTTCGGAGAGGAAGGAGGAGTGAAGTCAGCGATCCGCCGGTTTCGTTGCCGATCCGCGCACGCTCATCGCGTCGAGCGCGGCCTCCAGCTCGCTGCGCCGGTAGCGCACCGAGCGGCTGATGCGGACAAAGGGGATCAGCCCCTGCCTTCGCCAGGCATAGAGCTGGCGGGGGCGGATGCGGAGGAACTCGCAGGCCTCCAGTTCGGTGAGCAGGGGTTCGGGGCGACGGATCGGATCAGTTTGCGGACTCATGCCCCAATCCGCGTGTCAACGGAACGCCCAGAGCGTCATCCAGCAGCAATCACAACCAACCGGTGGAATAGCACCCTTTCTTCAAGCCATGATCACCGCAAGGGGTTGAACTTCTTCATCGCCAAGAAGGAGGAGCTTGTTGCGCAACGAAGTTCGATGAATCCGAAGCATACGGCTGACGATTCCCACAAGACGGCGGAGTGGATTCTGCATGACAAAACATGACAAACGGCTTGCGTCACCCTGCGAAAAAACCTCCGGACACCCTCGAATCCCTTTGAAGAAAAGCCCGTGGATACGAAGGTTGACGCATGAAAGAACCTAAGGGCATGGGCTTCCAGCCCATGCTTTCGGCGGGAGAGACGGGGAAGAGCAAAGGTCGATCCTTCGCTGCTTCATCGCTACAACAAGATGCATGGGCAGGATGCCCATGCCGCCTCAGAGCTTCGTCAGAGCTTCGTCAGAGCTTCGTCAGAGCGTCGTCGAGGGCGTCGAGGAGGTTCTGGATCGTGGCCTCGGTCTCGTCGCCCATGTTGGAAAGGCGGAAGGTCTTGCCCTTGATCTTGCCGTAGCCCCCGTCGATGGCGAGGGAGTGCTCCTTGCGTATGATCGAGCCGAGTTTGGCGACGTCGATCTCCTTGTTGTTCTTGATGCAGGTGAGCGACTTCGAGCGATAGCCTTCGGGAGCGAAGAATTCGAACCCGTTCTTTTTCACCCAGGCGTGGACAAGGTTGTTGAGCTTCTCATGGCGGGCGAAGCGGTTTTCGATGCCTTCGGCAAAGATCACGTCAAGCTGGTGGTTCAGTCCGTAGATCGTGGCGATGCATGGGGTGCTCGGGGTCATCGAGTTCTCGTGGTTCGCCTGGAACTCGAGGAAGTCGAAGTAATACCCGCGGTCGTGGATCGTCGCGGCCTTGGCCATGGCGCGCGCGGAGGCGCTGAAGAGGGCCAGTCCGGGAGGAAGGGCGAGGGCCTTCTGGCTGCCGGTAAGGAGGACGTCGATGCCGAGCTTGTCGACCTCGATCGGCACGACCGTGAAGCTCGAGACGGTGTCGGTGACGAGGAGGACGTCGTCGTATTTGCGGACGACGGCGGCGACTTCGGCGAGGGGATTCATCACGCCGGTCGAGGTCTCGTTGTGGATGAAGGTGACGAGGTCGAACTCACCGGTGGCGAGTTTCGCGTCGATCGCGGCCGGATCGACCGGGACACCCCATTCGAACTGGAGCGCCTCGGCCTCCTTGCCGCAGCGACGGGCGACATCGACCCACTTGTCGGAAAAGGCGCCCGAGCAGCAGCAGAGGACCTTTTTGGACGCGAGATTGCGGACCGCGCCCTCCATCACGCCCCAGGCCGAGGAGGTGGAAAGGAACACGGGCCGGGTCGTGCCCATGAGGGTCTGGAGGCGGGGCTGGATCGCGTCGTAGAGCGCGACGAAGTCCTTGCTGCGGTGACCGATCATGGGGGCGGCCATGGCCGCGTAGGTCGCGGGCGAGACCTCGACGGGTCCCGGGATGTGGAGTCGGATGGGTTGGCTCATGTTTGCGCGGAATTACGACCGTCCCACGGATTTCACAAAGCGAAATTCGTGTCCGGTTCGGTAAATCACCGCACCTGCATGTCGTAGTCGCTCGCGTCCATCTCGGCTTCCCAGGCCTTCAGCCGGGCCTTGAGATCGGCGCTGATGTCGGGGTGGCGGTAGTGGAGATTGACGCGCTCGCCGGGATCGGCCTCGAGGTCGTAGAGCAGGTCCATGGTGCCACCGTCGTCGAGGTATTTGAAGTGGCCGTGGCGGATCGCCTTCATCTTGCGGTTGGTGCGGTCCATGCGCCAGAAAAAGGTCCGCTCGACGACGGGCTTTTCGCCGGTGAGGTGGGGGATCAGGTCGATGCCGTCGAAGGGCCGGTCTTCGGGCAGGCTGCCGCCGGAGGCTTTCAAAAACGTGGCGGTGAGGTCCATCGTGATGCCCGCTTGGGCGGACTTTTTGCCTTTGGGCAGGACGGCGGGCCAGCTCATCAGGCAGGGCACGCGGATGCCGCCTTCCCAGAGGGTGGCCTTGTGATGGAAAAACGGCCGGTTGCTCGCCCAGCGTTCGCCGCCGTTGTCGCTGGAAAGGACGACGAGGGTGTTTTCGACGAGGCCGGCTTTCTCCAGCTCCGCGTAGATCCCGCCGACGCCATCGTCGACGCGCTCGAGCATGGCCCGGTAGATGGCGCGGCTCCCGGTGAGCATGGTTTCCTTGGTGACGAGGGGCGTTTCGGACGCGTCGGGGGCTTGGAAGGGCGCGTGCACGGCGAGATGGGGCACGTAGAGAAAGAACGGTTTGCCCGCCGCCGCGGATTTGGCGACGAATTGCGCGGCGCGTTCGTTGACGAGGTCGGTGAAATAGCGCCCCTTCCGTTTCACCGGCTCGAGCCCGTCGCGCAGGGCGTGGGTCCCGTCGTAATAGGTGTGCTGGTAGTAGTCGGCATGGCCGAGGAGCTCGCCGAAGTATTCGTCGAAGCCGCGGTTCAGGGGATTGTAAACGTCCTTGAAACCGAGGTGCCATTTGCCGAAGGCGCCGGTGGTGTAGCCGCGTTCCTTGAGAAAATTGGCGAGGGTCTTGGCCTTGAGGGGCAGTCCGAGGGCGTGGAAGCCGGGCTCGGGCACCCATTTTCCATCGACGAGCACCTTCTGCTCGACCTGGTAGCCGAAGGCGAATTCGATGCCGAGCCGCTGCTGCCAGCGCCCGGTCATGAAGCCGGCCCGCGTCGGCGTGCAGACGGGGGCGTTGGCGTAGAAATCGGTGAGCTGGATCCCGTCCGCGGCGATGCGGTCGATGTGGGGCGTGCGGATGTCCTCGGCCCCGGTGCAGCCGAGATCGCCGTAGCCCAGGTCATCAACGAGGATGAAGACGATGTTCGGCGCGGGCGCGCAGAAGGCGGCGGTCGCGAGCAGGGCGCAAACGAGGATCACGAGCCGGGAGGCGGCAGGGAAGGCGATGGGTTTCATCTCATGCGAGACTACGGATCGAGCGCTCGTTGGCCAAGGGAAAAGACGGGGCCATCGCATCGACTGGCCCAATTGCGGGAGGACAATCGTGCAACTCCGGGGCATTTTGGGGGTTTTCGCCTCTCCAAGCATGATGATGAACCGACTCGATCGCCGCAGCGCCCTCCGTCACCTGGCCGCGGGGGCCGGAGCCGCCCTTGGTTCGGCGGCTTTTCCGGGATTTGCCGAATCCGCCTCCGCCACGACCGGCACGGCCTCGCGCCCGGCTTCGGGAGGACCGAAACGGATCATCTTTTTCCTGCAAAACCAGGGTTTCGATCCGGCGACCTGCATTCCCGCGGGGATGAAGAACAGCGGCTCGCTCGCAGGGGTGAAATTGCCCGAACCGATCGAGGCGCTCGAGCCCTACAAGGAGCGCCTCCACATTCTCAACGGCCTGCACGGGCTCCACACCAGTCCGTCGCACAGCGCCTTTTTCGGCGCCCTCGGCGGTTATCGTGGCGGGGACGGCGTGCCGCCTGCCGGATCGACGGTCGACTACGAACTGAGCCGGGTGCTGCCGGAGACTCTGTTGCCCCATCTCTGCATCGGGATGGACTCGATGGAAAACATGACCGCCAAACCCACGGTCGCGAATCTCTCCGCGAGCGGCGCGGGCCAGCCCATCTTCATGCATTCCGACCCGAACCACCTCTATGAGATGCTCTACGGTGGCATCGCGGAAGGGGAGATCCGCCGGCAGCACGAGGCGCGCTCCGCCTTGTTCGACCGGATGGAGGCGCTCGCGGCGGCGAAAGGGGCCACGCTCCCGGCCGCGGACAGCCGTCGCTACGGTCGCTACGTGGCGGGCTTCCACGACATCAACGGCCTGCGCGCGCGGCTCGCGGGTGTCTCGGAGCATCTTCGGAAATTCGCTCCGGCGGTGGATGCGCGTTACACCGCGCCGGAGTTCGAGACCGACTGGCACGACGTCCTGCTTGAGCTGGGGATCTCGGCGCTGAAATCGGGCATCACCAGCGTGCTGACGATCGGTTCGGGCCGCGGGGAAATTTTCGGCGCTTGGAAAGGTCTCGGGATCGAGCAGCAGGGTCACAACCTCGGCCACATGCCGCAGCCGGACAATCCCATCTGGATCAAGATCCGCCAATACAACAGCCGCATGCTGGTGAAGCTGATCGAGCAACTGGAGAGCGTGCCCGAGGGCAGCGGCACGATGATGGATCACACCCTGATCGTCTACACGAGCAACAATGCCGACGAGCAGCACACCAGCGGGGCGACCTGGCCCGTGATGCTGCTGGGCGACTGCGGTGGCGTCTTCAAAACCGGCCGTTTCACCCAGATGGACGGCAAGCGCCCGATCAACGCGCTCTATGCGACCTTGTTGAGAAGCGCCGGGGTTCCGGTGGAGCGCTTCAACATGACGGAGAAGCTGGCGGCGAAGTTCGACGCGTCGACCGGTCCGATCCGGGAGATCCTCGCATGAGACGGCCCGGCCTCGTCTTCAGCGCGGCAATGCTCGTCCTCGCGGCAGTCGCGGCCGGGGCGGAGGTGACGCACACGCCGGGCGAGCCGGTCAAGGAACCTTTCGAGGGACTCGCGCGGAGCTTTCTCGACCAGCATTGCATCGAATGCCACGACGGCACCACGGCCGAAGCCGACCTCAATCTGCTCGATCTCGGAGCCGTCGATGAGACCAATGCCGCCGTCTGGAAATCGGTCTGGGCGCAGGTCGCCCTGCGGGAAATGCCTCCCCGGAAAAAACCGAAGCCCGAGGTGATCGATCGGCTTCGCTTTGCCGATTGGATCGTGGGCGAATTGCAACGCGTCTTGGCGGACAAGGGCGGCTTTCACGCCCACCTCGATCCGAAGAAGGCGAACTTCGTCGATCACGATCTCCTTTTCGGCGACCTGCCCCGGGGCATCACGCTGAAGCCGACCTCCTCGCCGGCGAGACTCTGGCGGATCACGCCGCAGGAGCACATCACGCGGCTGAACGAACTCATCAACACCGAGCCGCCCCACGATCCCACCCGGCCGGGGCTGCGGACGCATGGCGACGCCGTCCCCACCAATCACGGCGGCGAACTGAAGCTCTATTTTGGCGTCGACAACATCCTCCGCTGGGAGGGCGGCACCGTCGCCTACGCCACGGCAGTGAAAAGCGTGCCCGTGGTGCTGTCCTCGGCGCGCAAACACGGCTTCGAGAACTATCCCGACTTTTATTCCGTGAACAGCGCCGAGGCGACCCAGATTCTGGGGAAGGCGGGCGACATTCTGAAATACATGGCCCACGGGCCGCTCAGTCTCGTCGGACTGCCCGAGCAGATCACCGACGATCCCCGGAGCTACGACAAGGTCAAACCGAAAGGCGATCTCCGCGGGCTGCCCACAGCCATCGTTTACAGCCCGAAATTCCTCAGGCCTGCGACGCCCTTGATCGATCTGATGAAAGAGGACGCCGCCGCCTCCGACGAGGCCCTGCGCGCGGCGGTGGAGTACCTGTTTGAAGCCCTCGCCTTTCGTCCGCCGACCACGGTGGAGTCGGACGACTATCTGGCGCTCGTGAAAGATTCCATGGCCAAGGTCGGCGGGGAGGAAGGCATTTTCATGGGCTTGTCGGCCATTTTCCTCGATCGCGATGCCTTGTTTCGTCCCGAGTTGGCCGAGGCGGGAGCGCCGGACGAGCATGGGCGCGTGATGCTGCAGGATTGGGAGCTCGGGCTCGCCGTCAATCACGCCCTGCGCTACCTGAAGCCCGACGCGGAGCTCCGCGCCGCCATCGTCGAGGGGCGGATGCGAACCCGCGGGGACGCCGAACGTGAAATCCGGCGAATGCTTGCCGACGACGCGACCCGCAAGCCCCGTGTCCTGCAATTTTTCCGCGACTATTTCGACCACGATCTCGGCGGATCGATCTGCAAGGACAACCGCGCCCTCGCCGACACCGGCGTGCCGACGCGGGGCGATGCGCACTATCTCGCCATGTTCCACGCGAGCGCGAGCACCGACCGGCTCATCGAGATCATCCTCGAAAAAGACCGCGACGTGCTCAAGGAACTCCTCACCACCCGGCAGGTCGTCGCGACCGGGATCGACAAAGTGTATTTCGGCCGGAAACACACCGCGGAGGAACGGAAAGCCGCCCTGGCCGCCAAAGCCTTGAGCGATGGCGCCGCCAAGGAGGCGGAAGAGGCCGCGCTGGCGGCGATGAAGGCGGAAATCGCCGCGCTCGAGGCGCGTCTGAAAGAGACTCCGGATGATCGTGACATCCCGAAAGTGCTGGATCGCCAAAAGAAGGCCCACGAGGCCGAAAAGAAAAAAATCGAACAGACGCGACGGCAGCGGAGCCAGGACACCGTCAGCGTCGACATCGCAACGGCGGATTTGGAGGGGACTCCCGAATTCGCACGCGTCAGCCGTCCTTCCTTCGGTTCCGGATCGATGAAGCCCGAGCGCATCCTCGCCACCGCGCCCGAAGGCGAGCGCCTCGGGATCCTCACCCACCCGAGCTGGCTCGTCTCGCACTCCGATGCGATGGACAACCACGCCATCCATCGCGGCATCTGGATCCGCGAGCGGCTCCTCGGCGGCGGCATTCCCGACGTGCCCATCACCGTCGACGCCCAGCTCCCCGCCGAGCCGCAGAGCACCCTGCGCGAACGGATGCGGGTGACGCGCGAGAAGTATTGCTGGACCTGTCACGAGAAGATGGATCCGCTCGGGCTGCCGTTTGAAATCTACAACCATGCCGGACTCTATCGCACCACCGAGCTTGACAAACCCGTCGATGCCAGCGGCGAGATCATCGCATCGGGCGATCCCGCGCTCGACGGACCCGTCGCGAACGCGATCGAGATGATCGGGAAACTCGCCGCGAGCGAGCGGGTCGAGCAGGTCTTTGTCCGCCATGCCTTCCGCTTCTGGATGGGCCGCAACGAGACCCTGCACGACTCCCCTGTGCTTCAGGCCGCCCACCGCGCCTACCGCGACAGCGGCGGGAGCATGAAGGCGCTGATCACTTCGCTCGTCACTTCCGATGCGTTTTTGTATCGGACGGTGGAGGACCGGGGGGGAATACAGGGCACGGCCGCGGTGCGGTAGCGCGGATTTCGCCGCCGTTTCCTCGTGTTGGCGCATCTGCGGGTGCCTTTGGAATCGTCATGGGACCGCCGGTCATGCTTCGATCGGCTCATGTGGAAACTCGCCGCCGCGGTTTGCCTGTCCTTCGTCTCTCCGGCCCTGTCGATCGACCGGCCCAACCTCCTCGTCCTCGTCGCCGACGATCTCCGACCGGACGGCATCGCCGCGTTGGGCAATCCGGTTGTGGAAACCCCGCACCTCGACGCGCTTGCGGCCCGCAGCCTTGTCTTCACGCGCGCCTTCTGCTCCTACCCGGTCTGTGTGGTGAGCCGGACCGAGATGATGACGGGGCGTCACCACTGGGAGCATCGACGGGACGGCGGTCCTTTCCGGGAGGGACAAACGACCTGGCCGCAGGCCTTCCGTGACGCGGGCTACGAGACCTGGCAAGTCGGCAAATGGCACGTCTCCGGTCGTCCCTCCCAACGCGGCTACACCGACGTCGCGGGCCTGTTCGCCGGAGGCGGGGGAAAATTCTGGAAGGAGGGCCGGATCGACCGCCGCGGCGTGCCGGTCACGGGCTACACCGGCTGGATTTTCCAAAGCGAGGACGGCAAGACCCTGTTTCCCGATTGGGGCGTCGGCCTGACGCCCGGAATCGACGAGCGTTTTGCCGAGGCGGCCCTCTCGCTGATCCGGCGCGACGGAGAAAAACCGTGGTTTTGTCACGTGAACTTCACCGCTCCCCACGACCCGCTTCTTCCGACGGAGGCGGGCATCGCCCGACTCCGCGAGGTGCCGATCGCAACGCCCCCGGACTTCCTCCCGACGCATCCCTTCGACCATGGCAACCTCGATGGACGCGACGAACGCCTCCTGCCGCAACCGCGCACCGAAGAGTCGGTCCGTGAATTGCGGCGCGACTATTTCGCGGTGATCGAGGATCTCGACCGCGCCGTCGGGACGCTCCTCGCCGGACTCGAGGCCAGCGGTGAGGCCGAAAACACCTTTATCGTTTTCACGAGCGATCACGGCCTTGCCGCCGGTTCGCACGGCCTCGCCGGCAAACAGAACCAATACGACCACACCCTGCGCGTGCCCCTTTTCATCGCAGGGCCGGGCATCCCGCCGGGCCGGACCGCGGCGATGGTCTATCTGCGCGAACTTTTCCCGACGACCTGCGATCTCGCCGCCATCGCCGTTCCCGGATCCGTCACGGGACGGAGCTTCGCCGAGGTCTTGAAGGGCGAGAGCGAGGGCCACCACGACGCGGTCTTCGGAACCTTCACCGACACCCAGCGATCCATGCAGACCGACGATGGCTGGAAAGTGGTTTTTTACCCCAAAGCGGACCGCTGGCAGCTTTTCGACCTGAAGAGCGATCCGCTCGAACTCCGCAACCTCGCGGATGGGAAGCATCCGCGTCTTGACGAAATGAAGGAGCGACTCGGGACATGGCGAAGGGTCATGATTGACCCGGTGAAGGAGTCGGGTTTCCAAAGGGGCGCCGAAGTCGCGGAGCAGTCTGGATCGACCGGTAACGGGGAATCGGAGCGAGGACGCGCGGGGATGGGGCGGTCTTTCGATCGCTCGGATCAACTGCGCATGGGGCCAAAGCGCGTCACACCCGGGTGGATTTGGCGAGAAGGAATTTGAAGGTCGTTCTTCCGCAAAGAATTTCCCCGGGATGAAACCGCCCAGGAGAGTCTCGGCCATGCTTGGCGGTTTCCTTCCATTCGGAGCCCTGGCAGCGGAACGCCGTACCTTGTTTTCTTGTTGCAACTGTGTCTCAATTACGCCATCCTACCTGAGATGTCCCACCCGGCACCCGAAGATCTCAAAACCGACCACCTCATGAGCCTTTCCAAGGCCCAGGTGGGCTGCGACTTTGAGATCCGCTCCCTCGAGGGGCCGGCCTGCGAACAGCTCCGCAATCTCGGATTTTGCGAAAGTGTGAACGTCCGGAAACTGGCCGACGGCCGCAACCTCATCTGTTCGGTCTGCGGAACCCGCCTTGCCGTGAGCAACGAACTGGCGGAGCAAATCAAGGTCACTCCCGTCCTCCCCGCCTGAGAGGATCGATTCCATGGAGCCAACGCCTGAGACGGTCGCCTTGGCCGGCAATCCGAACGCCGGGAAAACGACCCTCTTCAACGCGCTCTGCGGCCGGAACGAGAAGGTGGGCAATTATGGCGGGGTCACCGTCGAGGTGAAAAAGGGCGGGTTTTTCACGCCGCACGGGCGACGCCTCGAACTCATCGACCTGCCCGGCACCTTCAGCCTTGAAGGTGGATCGCCCGACCAGCGCCTCGCCGGCGAGGTGCTGTCGGGAAAACACGAGCGCCATCCCGCACCCGACCTCGTCGTCTGTGTCGTCGACGCCTCGAATCTCGAGCGGCATCTCCAGTTGACCCTCGAGATCCTCGAACTCGGGCTTCCCGCCATCGTTGCGCTGAACATGGTCGACGTGGCGGAGAAATCGGGCCTTCGCCTCGATCCGGTGAAACTTTCCGAGGAGCTCGGCGTGCCCGTCGTGCCGATCCAGGCGAACCGCGGCAAGGGAATCACCGAGCTGAGGCAGGCGATGCGGCACCCCTTTCCCTCCACCCCCGAAGTCGTTCAGTGGGAAAAGGGCAACGCGGAAGCCCGCCGCGCCTTCGGACTCAGGACCGCCAATCTCTCCGCACGCCGCGCCACTCTCCACAGCACGAATCTCTCCGATCGTCTCGACGCGGTCCTCCTCCACCCCGTGTTCGGCTGGGTTTGCTTCGCGGCGATCATGTTCGCACTCTTTTGGTCGATCTTCTCCTTTGCGGGGATCCCGATGGGCTGGATCGAGTCGCTCCAGGAATCCCTCACCGGCGCGGTCGCAAAACGCATGCCCGAGGGCGACCTGCGCGACCTCATCACCCAAGGCATCATCGGCGGCGTGGGAGCCGTCGTGATCTTCCTCCCGCAGATCCTCCTCCTTTTCCTCTTCATCGGGTTGTTGGAAAGCTCGGGCTACATGGCCCGGGCCGCCTTTTTGATGGACGGCGTCATGGGACGCGCCGGCCTCAGCGGCAAGGCCTTCCTCCCGCTTCTCAGTTCCTACGCCTGTGCCATCCCCGGAGTGATGGCGACGCGGACGATCGATTCGGCAAAGGAGCGGCTTGTCACCATTTTCGTCGCGCCTTGGATGAGTTGTTCGGCGCGACTCCCCGTCTATCTGCTCCTCGTTCCCATGCTCCTCGGCGGCAGCGAGGGCGGCACGACCCAGGCCCTCGTCTTTCTTGCGATCTACGTGCTCGGCACCGGCACCGCTTTTGTTGTGGCCCGGATTCTGCGCGGGCGCCTCGGCCCCGACGAGGTGAAGAGCCACTTCCTCCTTGAGCTGCCACCTTATCGGCTGCCGCAGTGGGGTTACATCTTTCGTCACGTTCTCGAGCGCGGCTGGTCGTTCCTCCGCAAGGCGGGCACCTTCATCCTCGCCCTCATGATCCTGCTCTGGGCCGCGACGACCTATCCGAAGCTCGAAAGCGATGATCCCGCCGCGGTCATGTCGCACACCATCGTCGGTCGGGTCAGCGATTTCATCGAGCCGTTCGTGAAGCCGCTCGGCTTCGACGGACGTACCGGCACCGCGATCCTCACCTCTTTTGCCGCCCGCGAGGTGTTCGTCGGATCGATGGCCCAGCTCTTCCGCGTCGAGATCAACGAGGGCGAGGAGGAACAGGAGACCCGCGCCCACATCCGCGAACGCCTCGCCACCGAAAAATGGACCGACGGTCGCCCCATGTTCGGCCCCGCCGCGGTCATATCCCTGCTCATCTTCTACATCTACGCCCTCCAGTGCCTCCCCACCTCGGCCGTCGTCGCTCGAGAGGCAGGCTCATGGAAATGGGCGGTGGGCCAGTTCTTCTTCATGATGGCCTTCGCCTCGTTCGCCTCGCTCGTGGTCTATCAAACCGCCCGCCTTTTTGGCCTTGCGTGACCTGCGCCCCATGGACAACGCCCCCGAGACCGACTGGCAGGCCTGGGCCGCGATCGGCGTGGTTGCGCTGACGGTTCTCATTTTGGTCGCGAGAGGCATTTTCCGGATACGGGGAAAGCCGCGAAGTTGCGGCAAGTGCGGAACGCGCGATTGCGATTGATCCCGGCTCCCCGGACCCCGGCGGCAGGGAGATCCAGCCTTCGTCGATTCCATCTCGCCGACCAAGGACTGGCGGGATGCCAGTGCCAAGTGTCTTATACCGAATCCAAGAAAGGTTTGGACGATTGCGGAGCGGTGCCGGTCTGCCGGCAAGGCGGAGGGGCGGGGCTGGAGCGGGCTCCTGCCCCGGCCCGACAACGCCGCAGGGAGGCCGGCAGCGCCCGCCCTTCATCGGCGCGGCGGTCGCAGAGCGCGAAGATTTCCAAGATCAAAACATCCAATCGTCCAAGGATTTCTTGGATTCGGTATTAAAACCGTGGCATTCGGAACGGATCTCTCAGGTTCCAGCCTATTTCGACTCGATCGTCGCCGCGCCCGCGAAGGGCTTGACGACCTCGCCGCTCGTTAGCGAAGCTTTCGCCTCGGCGTCATCCTTCAAGTAGGCATTCCAGAACGCCAGAGCCACCGCCTTCACCACTTCCGTGGTCGCGGAACTGCGCGCACCGAGACCGCCGCCGAAGGAGAGATGGTTGGCGCCATCGATGAAGAGCAGGTATTTGTCGCCCGGCGGGCTGAACTTGAACGGCTCCTTTTTCCACTCCGGACCCTGCCCGCCCACTCCCTGGTCGTGGGAACCGGTCATCGTCAGCATCGGCAGTTTCAGCGCGGCCCAGCTCGATTCCGTCAGACCCTGCTGGCCCGTGCCCTGTGCGCTGATGGGCATGATGCACCGCACCCGTGGATCCGCGAAACCGCGCGCCTGCTGCCCGGCGAGATCCACCGTGACGCCGCCGACCAGCATCGAGGTGTAGGCGCCAAAGGAATGCCCTCCCACTCCAATGCGCGAGGTGTCGATGCGCCCCCGCAACGCGGGCAACTTCTCAACAAGCTGCTCGATGGCGTCGAGAATCAAAATCACATCACTCACCCGGCCCTCGATTTTCGCCGGATCGCTTATCGCCGCTGCGAGTCCGCCTCCCGCGTTCCGCAGGCCGGAGAAACGCCGCGCGCCGGACTTGTCCCCCCCGGCCTCTCCTTCCGCCGCGCCGCGCCGCAACCCGGCGCGATTCAAGCCGTCGGCATGCGAGGGGTGCACGATCACATAGCCATGCCCGGCGAGATGCTGGCTGATTGCTGCGAAAGCGGTCGAGTCCGCGCCGAAGCCGTGCGAGAAGACGATGAGCGGCAGCTTTTCGCCCGCCGGCGGAAAATGGACGCGGCAACCGAGCTCCTTCTCCCCTTTGGAATCAAGCAAGGTGATGTCGGCGGAGTCCGCCCCCGCGAAGACGGTGAAGCCGAAAAGCAGAAACACGAGAAGTAACTTCATGCCGGAATTCAACCCGCGGAAGGCGTCGGAGTTTCGCACCCAAGAGCGAAGGCGAAAGACGCCAATCGAAAGGCGACGCGCCGCTCACGACTTCTTGAAGAGCATGCTGATGCCGACGAGGATCATGAGCACCGCGAAGACCTTGGTGAGCTGGTCGTTGCCGAGCTTCTTGACCCAGCCGGTCGCAAAGTAGGCCGCGAGGATGGCGCCGAGAGCGGTGGGCCAGAAGACATTCCACTGCACGAGCCCGGCCTGCTGGAAGCGGGCGATGGCCATGAGCGAGGTCGGCACGATCACCGCCATGCTCGTGGCGATGGCGGCCTTCTGCTCCATCCCGAGCAGGTAGGCGAAGGCGGGCACCATGATGATGCCGCCGCCGACGCCGCAGAGTCCGGCCATGACGCCGGCGAAGAGTCCGATGGCGAGGGGGACGAGGATCAATTTCATCGGCGGCGCGGGGCGGAGGAGGGGGCCGCCTTCCCCGCGAGGATGCGGGCGGCGAGCTGGTGGAGGACGAGGCGGTGGTCGAGTCCGGTGGTGACGAGGCGCAGGTTCGCCTCGAGGCAGGCCTCGAGGGCGTCGCGGAGTTCGGCGAGGGTGAATTTGCGAGCCGCCTGGGCGGTCATGTAAAGCGGGTAGGCGTTGAGCTTGCCTTCCTTGGTGCGGCCGAGGTGGGCGGTGGCGTGGGCGGGAAGCCTTCCGAGCTGGCTCTGGAAAGAGTTGTACTGAACCCCGGGATCCGCCCCGTGCGTCTCCATGAGATCGCGCGCGTGGAGGAGCTGCCGGACCTTCGAGACGATCGCGGCGAGGAGGATGGCGATGGCGTTCTCGCCGCGGTTCAACTGGAAATCGATCAACTCGAGCGTCTTCGGCAGATTGCGCCGCGCGATCGCCTCGCCGATGTCGAAAATGAAACCGGTGTGGCTCGTCGAAGTGACCGCGGCGACATCGTCCTCGGTGATGGGACGGTCGCCGGCGAAGAGGGAGAGTTTCTCCAGTTCGCTGTCGATCGAGCGGGTATTCGACCCGACGCGCTGCACGAACCGCTCGACGGCGGCTCCGCGGAACTTCATCCCGAGCGCGGAAGCCCGGTCGGAGACGTGGCCCATCACCGCGCTCTCCCAGCCCGCCTTGGTCGTGTCGAGCCGGTCGTGGATCTCGATCTTCGCGATTTTCTCGAGGCGCTTGAAAAAGGTGCGGCGCTTGTCGACCTCCCCGGCGCTGAGAATGAGGGTCACGTCCGGCGGCAGACCGGTTTCGAGCAGTCCGGCAAGGGTCTCGAGGGCCGCGGTGGTGGAGTCCGCCTTGCCCGTCTGCGTGTCGCTCAGGAAATTCACTCCCTGCAGCCAGACGACCTTGTCGCCCCCGAAAAAAGGCAGGGTCTGGATCGCCTCGATTGCCCGCCCGACGACCTGCACGGCTTGGTCGGCATTGTCGGCGGCCCCGTTCACGATCTCGAGCCCGAACTCGTTGTCCTTGGGCGCGAGCTTCTCGGCCAGCTTCATCGCGCCTTCCTTCACGAGCGCCTCATCGGTGCCGAGAAAGGCGAAAATGGAGGATGAGGAGGATTTGGCGGAGGCTTTGGCGGCCATGGAAACTCCCTCTTCCCTTAGCGTCCCGAGCATCGTCATGCAAGCGGCGATCCAGCCTCCCCGCGGCCGGGGCGGCTCGGCGGCTCCAATCTCCGTGTCCCGTCGGTTCGTCGGGGATCGTTCCGGGGAGGTTCGTCCGCGGCACAAAATCCCGTCCCGTTCGCATTTCGCTTGAAACCGGCCCCAAATCGGTTAGGGAAACGGTCCGCATTGTTCACGGAGTTGCGGTCGAGCCATCACCAAATCCCCGTCGATGCGGGTGAGTTGTATCGTGAAAGCCCGGTCTTCCCCGACCCGCTCCGTGCCTCCCGGCCCATCCGGCGGCCCGGCCGGATCGCGGATCAGGGGCGAAATCCCCACCCCATCCACCAGACATGAGTTTGATTGCCGACAAGTTTTCCCAGATCGCCCCGTCACTGACCCTCGCCATCACCGCCCAGGCGAAAAAAATGCAGGCCGAAGGGCAGGACATCGCCAGCTTCGGTGCAGGAGAGCCGGATTTCGACACGCCGCAGCACATCAAGGATGCCGCGATCGAGGCGCTCCAGACCGGGCGCACCAAGTACACCGCCGTGACCGGCATCCCGGAGCTCAGGAAGGCCATCGCCGACAAGCTCCTCAAGGACAACCACATCGAATACTCTCCGAACCAGATCTCGGTGAACTGCGGGGCGAAGCACTCCTGCTACAACGCCATCCTCGCCTGCTGCAATCCCGGTGACGAGGTCATCATCCCGGCCCCCTACTGGACGAGCTATCCCGACATGGTCCGCCTCGTCGGCGCCGAGCCCTTCATCGTGGAGACCAAGCGCGAGAACCAGTGGAAGCTCACCCCCGAGGAGTTCGCGGATTCCATCAGCGGGGCGACCCGCATGCTCATTCTCAACAGCCCGAACAACCCGACCGGATCCGTCTACACGAAGGCCGAGATCGAGGCCCTCGTCGAGGTCGCGGCTTCCGAGGACATCATCATCCTCTCCGACGAGATCTACGAGAAGCTTCTCTACAACGGCAAGAAGCACGTCTCCACCGCCTCGGTGAGCGAGGCCGCGAAGAAACTCACGATCACGATCAACGGCTTCAGCAAGGTCTACTCGATGACCGGATGGCGTCTCGGCTACACCGCCGCCCCGCCGGAAATCGCCGAGGTCATCGACACGATCCAGAGCCACACGACCTCGAATCCCACGACCTTCGCGCAGTACGGCGCCCTCGCCGCCCTCCAGGGCGACCAGAGCTTCGTCAACGACATGGTCGAGGAGTATGACATGCGCCGCCAGTACATGCTGAGCCGCCTCCAGAAGATCCGCAACATCGAGGTCGTCGAGCCCGATGGCGCCTTCTACTTCCTCGTCGACACGACGAAGATGGGCCTCAGCTCGATGAACCTCAGCGAGAAGCTCCTCTCCCGCTACCGCGTCGCCGCGGTGCCGGGCCTGGCCTTCGGTCACGATCACTCGGTGCGCCTCAGCTACGCGACGAGCCTCGACGTGATCAAGAAGGGTCTCGACCGGTTCGAGGAATTCTGCCACGCGCATTGATCGGACGGGCCGCGAGGCCCGGCCACCCGACCCCGATGTCGCCCGAACTCGAGCTCGCCTGCCGCGCTGCCCGCGAAGCGGGGGTTCTGCTCCGCGCGAACTTCGAGACCGAGCTGAGCGTCGACGCCCTCGACCGGCACGACATCAAGCTTGCGCTCGACGTGGAGAGCCAGAAGCTGATCGAGGGACTCATCCTCGCGACCTTTCCCGGACACGCCATCTACGGCGAGGAGGGCATCGCCGGCGACCAGTCGAGCGACACGCAGTGGATCGTTGATCCCATCGACGGGACCGTGAACTTTTTCTATGGCATCCCCCACTTCTGCATCTCCATCGCGATGCGGCGGGATGGCGAGTTGAAAATCGGAGCGATCTACGATCCGATGATGGACGAATTGTTCGCGGTCGACTTCGAGGGCCCCGCGACCCGCAACGGCAAGCCGATCCGTCCGAGCGACCGGGCTTCGCTGGCCGATGCCGTCGTCACGGTGGGTTTCTCCAAGTCAACCGAGTCGATCGACGCCGGCCTTGCCCGCTATAAGGCGATCGCCCACCGCGTCCGCAAGACGCGGATGATGGGCAGCGCCGCCCTCGCCCTCGCCTACATCGCCTGCGGTCGGCTCGACGCCTACATCGAGGAGTCGATCAGCCTCTGGGACATCGCCGCGGGCCAGCTCATGCTCGAGCGCGGCGGCGGTTCGGTGGTGTTGATTCCCTCGCCGAGGAATCCCGACAAATCCTCCATCCTCTCGAGCAACGGCAGGTTGCCGCTCGATGACGTGATCTGACCCATGCGCTACCGCAGCGGCATCGGCTACGACGTCCACGCCTTCGCTGAGGGACGTCCCCTCGTCCTTGGCGGCGTCACGATCCCGCACGACCGCGGGCTCGCCGGTCATTCCGACGCCGACGTCCTCTGCCACGCCATCGCCGACGCCATCCTCGGTGCGATCGGCGAACCGGACATCGGTTACTGGTTCCCCCCGTCCGATGCCTCGATCGAAGGCATCAGCAGCCTCAAGATCCTCGAGAAGGCCGCCGCCCTCGTGCGCGAGAAGGGCGGCCAGATCGAGAACATCGACAGCACCCTCATCGCCGAGGAGCCGCGCGTGATGAAACACGCTCCGGCGATGAAGGAGAAGATCGCCGCCGCCCTCGGGATCGAACCCGGTGCGGTGGGGATCAAGGCGACCACCAATGAGGCGATGGGCTTCATCGGACGGCGCGAAGGCATCGCGGCGATGGCGGTGGCGTCGGTGGGGCTGGCGTGAGCGTCGCGTGCGCCGGCATCCCTCCCGGAATCCCGGAATTGCCAAGATCCGGAATCCAGCGCAACCTCCCTCGAAGCGTTTCCCGATGAAATCCCTGCCCGTTGTTCTCTTTCTCCTCGCCCTCGCTCTCGCCGCCGCGCCGCTCCCTGCCGCCGACGAGGATTACGTTCCCGGCCCCGACGCGATGGTGAAGGAGGGCGTCCCGCAGGGCAAGGTGACCCAGCACACCTTGAAAGGCAGCACGATCTTCCCCGGAACCGAACGCGATTACTGGGTCTACGTGCCCGCCCAGTACGACGCCGCGAAGCCCGCCTGCCTCATGGTTTTCTTCGACGGCGGCGGGTTTGTCAGTGAGAGGGGCGCCTTCCGCGTTCCGACCGTCTTCGACAACCTCATCCAGGCCGGCGAGATGCCCGTCACCGTAGGGGTCTTCGTCAATCCCGGCATGATCCCTCCGGCGAAGGAGGGCCAGGAGCCGCGCAAGAACCGCAGCTTCGAATACGACACCCTCAGCGATCAGAACGCCCGCTTCCTCCTCGAGGAACTCCTGCCCGAGGTCGGGAAGACCGTCAAGCTCTCCGCCAATCCCGACTGCCGCGGGGTCTGCGGCAACAGCTCGGGAGGCATCGCCGCCTTCACCGTGGCCTGGGAGCGGCCCGATTCGTTCCGCAAGGTCGTCAGCCACATCGGCAGCTTCACGAACATCCGCGGCGGTCACGTCTATCCCGCGCTGATCCGCAAGACCGAGCCGAAGCCCCTGCGCGTCTTCCTCCAGGAAGGCGAGAACGACCTCGACAATCTCCACGGCAACTGGCCCCTCGCGAACCGGCAGATGGAGGCCGCGCTGAAGTTCGCGAAATACGACCACCAGCTCGTCATGGGCACGGGCCGGCACAGCGGCCGCCACGGCGGCGCGATCTTCCCCGACACGATGCGCTGGCTCTGGCGCGATTGGAAGTCGCTGCAGCCTTGACATGAATTCCGTGTTTTCGTGTTCTCGTGTCATGAAGAACATCACAATCACCTTGCCGGATGAAGTCGCCCGGAAGACGCGGATTCTCGCCGCCGAGGCCGATACGAGCATGTCCCAATACCTCTGTGGTCTGATCATGGAAAAACTCGAGTCGGACTCGAGCTACCGGGCGGCGATGACGCGCTATCTGGGCCGTCGCACCCGATCCCTTCGCACCCCGGGCCAAAAACTCCCCACACGCGACGAACTTCATGACCGGGAAGCACTTCATTGACACGAATCTCCTGGTCTACGCGCGGGATGACAGTGAACCGGCCAAGCGGGACCGTGCCCGTGAAGTGATGCATCGGCTCTGGACCTCGGGCTCGGGGCGGTTGAGCCACCAGGTCCTGCACGAGTTCTACGTCACCGTCCACGCAAACTCAAACCCGGCCTCTCGAACGAGGAGGCGCGTGAGGAAGTGCGCGACCTGCTCTCGTGGAATCCCGTCTCGATCTCCGCGAGCCTCTACGAGAGCGCGTGGGAGATCGAAGAACGCTGGAATCTCTCGTGGTGGGACAGTCTCATCGCCGCCTCCGCGAAGCACGCGGGCTGCTCCCTCCTGTTGTCGGAAGACATGCACGATGGCCTCGACCTCGGCGGCTTGCGCATCGTCAATCCGTTCTCACCCCGCTTTGAACTCTCTGTTCTCGATTGATTGAACCCCCTTTGGTCATGCAACGCACCCTCTTCCTTCTCGCCGCTTCCCTGCTCACCCCGCCTCTTCCTGGCCAGGACATGCCGCTTTCCCAGATCCTCCCGGCCGATTCGGAATGGGAGCTCGTCGCCGAAGGCTACGAGTTCACCGACGGGCTCACCGCCGATGCGGAGGGCAACCTTTACTTCTCCGACGTGAAGGCGGGCAAGGCGGTTTACCGTGTCGATGCGTCGGGCAAGGTCGCGGAGTTCATTCCGGACGCTCCCGGGATCAGCGGATTGAAATGGGGCGCGGACGGCCGCCTCTACGCCTGTGTTTCGAAAGAGCAGCGCGTCGTCGTCTTCGGGAAGGACAAGGCGCCCACCGAACTCGCGAAGGAGGTGCGGCCGAACGACCTCGTGGTGACGCACGACGGAAACCTCTATTTCACGATGACCCCGACCTCGGAGATCCGGCGCATCGATCCGAAGGGCGTGATGAGCGTGGTCAGCACCGGAGTGGTGACAAAACCGAACGGCATCGCCCTGTCGCGCGACCAGGGCACGCTCGCGGTGTCCGACCACGGCGGGAAATTCACCTGGACCTTCCGCATCGAGCCGGACGGAACCCTGGCGCATCCGGGCAACTACATGACCCTCGTCACCCCCGGGGAAACGCCCGAGGTGGCGAAGGGCGACGGGATGACGACGGATATCCACGGCCGCTACTACGTCACGAGCGCCGAGGGCCTGCAGATCTTCGACCCGACCGGACGCCTCTGCGGCGTGCTGCCCGCGCCGGATCCGGAGGTGCCGGTGGTGAGCTGCTGCCTCGCGGGTCCTGGCCACGCCTGGCTCCACGTCGCGAACGGCGGCAAGATCTGGCGTCGCAAGACGAGCACGAGGGGTGCGCTCGGTTTCGAGGAACCGAAGGCCTACGAGCCAGCGCCGAAGTGAGGGCCTGATGGCCCCATACGAAAACGGAATCGGTTTGGAGAAACCAGATTCCCGAAGCAGCGTTTTCTTCAACGCTCGGCCGCGCCCTGCTCTACGAGATCGAGACCCTGCTCGTCCTTGAACCCGCGTTGAGCCTCGGTCGAAGTCTTAAACTCGTTCGTTTGTTGTTTGCCCGAACCACGGGCTGACTTGGCCGGGACACCACGACTTCCCTCCGGGACGGCACCACCCGGATCGAGCGAGAAAAAGCCCCTCGCCAGGGGGAGGTTGAATCCGCCCGAGGACGGCACCGAGGATCGAAGGCAGTTCGTCGAGACCGAAGGATGCGGGCGACGGGTGGACGATCTGGTGATTTCACTCCCACCGTCAGAAAGACCCATGCGGAGTTCCATGCGGAGTTCCGGGGCCGCGGATTTGGCCCTTCGAAAGCCGTTTTTCGTTTCTTTCAAGAACTCACTGCTTCCGCACGACGATTTCCACGCGGCGGTTGAGGGCCTGTTGCTCGGCGGTGCCCGCGGTCGAGACGATGGGCCGGGCCTTTCCCACCCCGACGACCCGGATATTTGACGCGTCGATGCGAAGGCGCTCGACGAGCCAGCGGCGCACCGCCTCGGCCCGCTTGCGGCTGAGCTCGAGGTTGAAGTCGTCGCCACCGAAGCTGTCGGTGTGGCCCTCGATGACAAAGGTGGCGTCGGGATTGGTCTGCACGATGAAGGCGAGCTTCATCATGCTGAGACGGGCCTCCTCCTTGAGCTCGGATTCGTTGTATCCAAAAAGGATGTCGGTGGGCAGGGCGATCTTTTCCTCCCCCGAAGGAAGGCCGCCGGTCCGCCCGATGAGATCGTCGAGGCTGGCGTAACCTTTCACGAACTCGCTCGCATTGTTCCCGAAGGCCTTGGCCGCTGCCTCCTTGAAGAAGCTGTCGGTGTCGACGCCCTCGCCCACGTTCTCTGCGGAATTGAGCTCGAGGACGGGCTGGTTGACCGAGACATTGGCGGAGGACTCGACGAGCTTGCTCCGCATGTCGGCGAGATCCTTCGAGAGCATCTCAGCGGCGGAGATCTCGATCCCGGCGGAGGCGAGCTCGAGCGCCTGGCCAGGCGCCTTGGGAGCCTCGGTCGAGAAGATCTTCGGGGCCTCGATCGGGGACATACGGATGGCCTCGGTCTTGACCTTTTCCATGAGGTCGAACTCGTCGAGCGACTTGTCGGTGAGGTCGAGGTCGCTCAACTTTTCCGGCTTCACGTCGGTCTGCTCGGGAATGACGGGATCAGCGAGAAGTTCGTTCAGCTTTTCCCGGTCGATCGTGACCTGCTCGCGCTTCGACCGCCAGACGATGCCGTCGTCCGCAGGCGTGTCGAAGCGCTTCTCGATCGCGTCGAGGACGATGTAAAGGACGATGTGGATGAGGACCGAAATCAGGACCGCGAGGAGCACCCACCAACCAAGGTTGCGGGATTCGACCTTGAAAACGGACTTGCTCGGGATGCCCGGGTGCCAGTTGTATTCGGATGCCATCGCACGGGGTTTCCACGGGAGGGGAGAGGGGAAACCGACGTCAAACTAACGCATTTTCGCGTTTCGGCAAAGGGTGATGCCGGGTATAAACGGAGCGTGAATTTCTCCGCGCGGCTCACCTTTTTCACTCCCGACACGGCCCGGCACCGCATCGGACGCTCGCTCTTCGTCCGGGGGCTCGGGCTGATCTACCTCGTCGCGATCGCCTCGTGGTGGACGCAGGTGATCCTGCTGGTCGGGGAAGAGGGACTCGAACCGGCGGGACGGCTCCTCGACTTCCTCCGCGATCGCCTCGGCGCGGAAAACCGGTCCCCCTTCCTGTCCCTGCCCACCTTGTTCTGGTTCACGGGCGCTTCCGACACGGTCCTCCACGGAACCTGTTTCGCGGGCTGTCTCCTCGCCATGCTGGTGTTCTGTGGCCGCCTCACCGGCCCGGCTCTGGCCGGCCTGTGGATGTTCTACCTCTCGCTGGTGAACACGGGCGGGGTCTTCATGAGTTTTCAATGGGACATCCTCCTCCTCGAGACCGGTCTGCTCGCGCTCTTCCTCGGTCCGTGGTCCCTCAAGTCCCCGTGGTGCGATCCACCGCCCCTCACGCCGGTGAACCGGATCGCGCTCGTTCTCGCCTGGCTCCTCATCGCGAAACTGATGTTCTTTTCCGGCTGGGTGAAACTCGCGTGGGCCTCGGAGGCCTCGCCCGAATGGTGGCCCGACGGGACGGCGATGACCTTCCATTACATGACCCAGCCGATTCCGAACGCGGCGGCCTGGTGGATGCACCAACTGCCGGACGGGTTTCACAAGACCTCGCTCTGGCCGATGTATTTCATCGAGCTGGTCCTGCCCTTCGCTGTGCTCCTCGGGCGCCGGGGACGGCTCGCGGCCGCGTTCGGATTCGCCGGATTGATGGGACTGATCCTGCTGACCGGCAATTACACCTACTTCAACTGGCTCACCATCGTCCTCTGCCTCCCGCTCGTGCACGACGGGCTCTGGCCGCGCTGGCTGACGCGGATGCTGAGGATCCATCCCGGGGCGAACGAACCGATTCGGTCGCGGAGGGTCGCCCTCATCCGCCTCGCCGTGGCCGCTCCGGCCCTGCTCGGGATCGGGCTGCTCAATCTCCGGATCGTTCTCCACGACCTCCACGAGGCACCGAAACCCTTCCTCGCCTCCGACCTCGTCCCGCCATGGCTCGACCGCTTCGGCGGAGCGCTCGCCCCCTTCCATCCGGCCTCGGGATACGGACTGTTCCGCACGATGACGACAGAGCGGCCCGAGATCATCGTGGAGGGCAGCGCCGACGGGACAAACTGGCTGGCCTACGATTTCGCGTGGAAAGTCGACGAGATCGGAGCGAGGCCGCGCCTCGTCGCTCCGCACCAGCCGAGGGTCGCCTGGCAGTTCTGGTTCGCCGCGCTCGAGGGACGCTTCGACTATCGCAGCCGCAACGCCGCTTGGTTCGAAGCGCTTGTCCTCAAGCTCTTCCGTGGCGATGCGGCCGTGAAGAGACTCCTCGTGCGCGATCCCTTTCCTGACAATCCACCCCGATTCCTCCGGGCGCGCCTGATGCGCTATGAATTCACCACCCCCGCGGAACGCCGCGAGACCGGCGACTGGTGGAAGCGGACCGTCCTCGGCGACTACCTCCCCGAAGTGGCCCGGCCGCCCGACGGACCCGCCGCCCCCGCGCACGGCGATCGTCCCTGAAAATTCACCGTTTCCGCCTTCGGATGCGCTGGACCGGATCACCGCGATGCGTAGATTCCAGATCGGTGCGGCAGCGAACATGAAATCCTTCTGGGTCGATCTCCTCGTCAAGGCCACGCTCCCGCTGGGAACCCGCTGGGTGCGTCGGCAGGAAGCCGCGATTCTGCGCGAAGGCCGCCCCCTCCGGGAATGGGAGCATCACTGGGCGAAGGACGTCGGAGTGAGGCGCCCTGAGGAAGTGCGCATCCTCCCCGTCCCGCGCGTTCCGACCCCGGGCCACCGGCTCACCCGGGTTCTCAACCGCCTCTTCGGCTTTCTGTTTGAAAGCCCCACCGGCATGGCGGTGAACTATGGCATCTACCTGGAGTCCTCGCAGGCGACGAATCCGTCCCTCCTCGTCCACGAGCTCACCCACGTGGCGCAGTTCGAGCGGCTCGGCGGTGTCGAGCCCTTCCTCAAGGAATACCTCACCCAGTGTGTGCGTGACGGCTATTGGGAATCGGACCTCGAGCAGGAGGCCCGAGAGGCCGCCGCGCCTTTTTCACGTCCCCCCGGCGGTTGATCGTGGCGGCAAGGCGAATCAGGGTGGTCCGCCGGATCGTTCCACATTCTCCTTGCCGGTTTCAGCGTGAGTTCCTAAGCTCAGCGCATGAAGTCGGCCTTTGCCGTGCCACTGCTCTTTTCCCTCGCCTTGATTACCCCGCTGGCCACCGGCGCGGACCGGGACGCGGTCTTCGCGGGGACGATCGACGAACTTTTCCCCGAACTCGTGGCAACGCGCCGGGCGATCCACGCGAACCCGGAACTCTCGAACGAGGAGGACGAAACCGCCGCCCTCGTCGCGAAGCGTCTCAGTGGGCTGGGACTGGAAGTGAAGACGGGCGTGGCGAAACACGGCGTTGTCGCCCTCCTCCGGGGCACGGCCGGCGGGAGTGACCGCTGCGTGGCCCTGCGCGCGGACATGGACGCGCTACCGATCACGGAATTGAACAGCAAACCCCACCGCTCGAAGAATGCCGGGGTGATGCACGCCTGCGGGCACGACGTGCACACGACCGTGGGCCTCGGGGTTGCGGAGGTGCTGGCGAAACACCGCGACTGCTTCTCGGGCACGGTGAAGTTCCTCTTCCAGCCTGCCGAGGAGGGGATGCCGGTGACCTACAAGCAGGACTGGGGGGCCAAACTCATGGTGGCGGAGGGAGCGATGGAGAATCCACGGCCCGCGGCGGTCTTCGCCCTGCATTGTCGCCCCACGATCGTGCCGATGGGTGGCAGCCTTGAGGCGACGCGATACCTTGAGGCGGGTCAGCTCTCCTACGCGGTGGGGGCGGACAGCGCGAACAGCGATACCTTCGAGGTCGTGATCAAGGGGAAAATGGCGCACGGCTCGGCCCCGCAGCGGGGCGTCGATGCGATCACCGTGGCGGCCGAGGCGATCACGGCGCTGCAGACGATCCGCAGCCGCCGTACCGACACACGGCAGCCGCTCGTGCTCACGATCGGGACGATCCAGGGCGGACAGCGCCACAACATCCTCGCCGACGAGGTTCGTTTCACGGGCACGCTGCGGACCTACGACGAGGCCTTCCGCGACGAGGTGGTGAAGATGATGGATCAGATCCTCGACGGGATCACCGCGGCCCACGGCGCGAGCCATGTCTTCGATTTCCGCAAGGGTTACCCGGGCGTCTACAACGACCCGGCGCTAGTGAAGGCGACGCTGCCGACCCTGCGCCGGATCGCGGGCGAAGCGAATGTGATCGAGTCGCTCCCGGGCATGGGGGGCGAGGACTTCTCGCACTTCGCGAAGGTGGTGCCGGGATTCTATTTCCGGCTCGGAGTCGCGGACGAGGCGAAGGGGATCAAGGGCGAGATCCACACGCCGGGCTTCGACGTGGACGAGGAATGCCTGAAGACGGGCGTCGCGGCGATGGCAGGCGTCCTCTGCGATTTCCTCGACGCGGCGAAGTGAGCGGGGTTTCGTCCTCCCCCCGTTCCGGCGGCTCACCGCTCCAAAGCCATCGCGATCCCCATGCCGCCGCCGATGCAGAGGCTGGCGATGCCGCGGTGAAGCCCCTCGTCTTCCATCAGATGCAACAGCGTGGTCAGCACGCGCGCGCCACTCGCGCCGATGGGATGCCCAAGGGCGATCGCGCCACCGCGGCGATTGAGGCGCTCCGGATCGATCCTTAAGAGATGCGCACAACCGAGCGTCTGCACCGCGAAGGCCTCGTTGATCTCGATCGCCTCCACTTCGTCGAGGGCCCAGCCCGCCCGTCCGCAGACGCCGCGGATCGCCTCGACCGGTCCCAGTCCCATCAATCCCGGATCACAGCCAACGACAGCGCTCGCGACGACTCGCGCCCGCGACTCGAACCCAAACCGCGCGACCGCCTCCTCTGCCGCAAGCAGCACCATCGCCGCCCCATCGTTGATTCCCGAGGCATTGCCCGCGGTGACGCTCCCCTCGGGACGAAAGGCCGGCTTCAGTTTCGCGAGCGCCTCCTCGGTCGTCTCCGGGCGCGGATGTTCATCCACGCCGATCAAACCCTCGCGCGTCGGAATCGCGACGACCTCCCGGGCAAAAACCCCGCGATGTTCCGCGGCGAGCCGCTGGCTGCGGGCCGCGAAGGCATCCTGCTCGGCCCGGGTGATGCCGAGTTTCTCCGCAATTCGCTCGGCGGTCTCGCCCATGCCGATTTCGAGCATGGGATCGCTCAATCCGTCAAGAAACAGGGAATCGGTCAGGGTGGAATCACCGAGCTTTTTCCCCCAGCGCGCGTCGAGGGCGTAATGCGGGGCGCGGCTCATCGATTCGACGCCGCCCGCGAGGACGAGCCCGCATTCCCCGAGCCGGATCGCATCGGCCGCGAGCGCGACCGCCTTCAGCGAGGATCCGCAGGCCATGTTCACGGTGAAGGCCGGCACCGCCTCGGGCAGGCCGAGGCGCCAGCCGACCTGGCGCGCCACGTTCATCCCGCAACCGGCCTGGAGGACCTGACCGAGGATGACTTCGCCGATCTCGGGTCGCAAGGACTCCGGAACGACCGCCTCCGCCACGGCGAGGGCGAGATCGGCGGCGGAGAGGGATTTCAATCCCCCGCCAAAGCGGCCGATCGGGGAACGTTTTGCGTCGATGAGGTGGACGGGGGTCATGGATACATGGGAAAAGAGACGGTTCAGTCCTCGAGTTGTGATCGCAGATCCATGGAACCATGCAGCACCCGAACGATCTGGAGAACCTTGCCTTCGACCCGGAACAAGATCACATGCTTTCCGTGAACCGCGAAGCGGCACCCGGGAAACAGCTCCTCCCGGCGTCGAAAACGTTCCGGATCGGCACGCATCGTTTCAAATTTCGCCCAGATCGCATCGAGGTACTTTTGCTCCTGCGCTTCACCCCAGGTGTAAAGGGTATAGTCACGGATCGAGCGAAGATCCTGCAAGGCGGCCTCGGTGAGGTCGATGATCATCCCTGCCCACGGATCAGGGATTCAAAGCCCTTCTTCGACTTCACTCTGATCGTCTTCCCGGCCTGCAGTTGCGCATAGCCGACCACCGCCTCGCGGACAAAGCGATCCCTCTCCTGCTCACGGAGAAAGGTTTCGCGCAAGGCTTCACGGATCACTTCACTGGCGTTGTTGTAGAGGCCTGATTCGACCCTCTCGTGGACCAATCGCTCGAGCTCCGGAGTCAGGGAGACGTTCATGACGACAGTTTCTCCAAACTAACAGACTTTGTCAATCCCTGCCATTCCCCGGACCGGCGCCCCCAGCTCCGGCGCAAACTCCATCCGCCCGAGCACCTCGTTCTCCAAATCCACTCCCGGCGCGATCTCGACGAGGCGCAGGCCGCGATCGGTCAGTTCGAACACCGCCCGCTCCGTGACGTAGAGCACCTGCTGCCCCCGCGCGAGCGCGGAGGGACCGTGGAAGGAGACCTGGTCGAGCGAACGCACGAACTTGGCGTGTCTGCCCTCGCGCACGATCCGCAGTGTCCCGTCCTCCACCGCCACCTCAAGATCGCCGGCGCGGAAGGTGCAGCAGAAGACGAGACGCCGCGCGCTCTGGGCGATGTTCATGAAGCCGCCGACCCCGGCGAAGCGGCCCGCGAAATGGGTCACGTTCACGCTGCCCTCGGCATCGATCTCGACCGCCCCGAGCACGGCGAGGTCGAGCCCCCCGCCATCATAGAAATCGAACTGCGCGGGCTGGTCGACGATCGCCTCGGGATAGTGGCTGCATCCGAAGCTCAGGCCCGAGGCCGGCACGCCGCCGATCGGGCCGCTCTCGACAGTGAGGGTGAACTCTCCGAGCCGTCCCGTTTCCGCCGCCACCGCCGCGACCGCTTCGGGGAGTCCGATGCCGAGATTGACGATGTCGCCCGCGCGCACCTCGCGCAGGGCCCGCGTGCCGATGATCTTGCGTTCGGAAAAACCGAGCCGCGGCACCGCGGCGAGGTCGTCGCCGGTCTCGACGTAACTCGCGTTGAACGCCTCGCCGAAGGTCTGGTCGTGCCCGTCGCCTCCTGACACCACCACATGATCGACAAGAATGCCGGGAACCCGCACCGACTTCGGATCGACGATGCGATCGACGATCCGCTCGACCTGGGCAATGACGAGGCCACCGTGATTCTTCGCGGCCTGGGCGATGGGGAGGACTTCGCCGATGAACCCCTCGCGCTCCATCGCGAGATTGCCCTTCCGGTCCGCCGTGGTCGCGCGGATCAGGCCGACATTCACCGGGACCGGCTTGTAACGCAGCCAGGTCCGGCCATCGAGCACGACGCGCTCGACGAGCGGCTCGATCGTGCGTTCGTTGAGGCGGCCGCCGCCGTTGACCGGATCGATGAAGGTGTTGAGCCCCACCTGGGTGAAGATCCCGGGCCGCTTCGCCGCGATCTCGCGCAGGAGGACACAGAGCACGCCCTGCGGAAAATTGTAGGCCTCGATCTCGTTGGCGAGCGCGAGCGCGCCGAGCTTGGGAGCGAGGTTCCAATGGCCTCCCACGACGCGGCGCACCAATCCGCGGTGGGCGAGGTGGTTGAGCCCGCGCTCGCCGCGGTCGCCCTGGCCGGCGCAATAGTAGAGGGTCAGGTCCTGTGGCGCACCCTCTCGCAGAAAGCGCCGCTCCAGTGCCGAGGTGAGCAACTCCGGATGACCCGCCCCGACAAATCCGCCGATCGCGACGATGGCTCCGCTCGGAATCGCGGCGATCGCTTCATCGGCGGTGGAGAGCTGGGCCTTGGCGCGCATGAAACAGATGGACCGCTGATTTCTTCGCTTCGCGTCCGGACCTTTTACTTTTTACCTTTCACCTTTTACTGGCGCGGCGTCAGCCGCGCCAACCCCCGTTGATCTCGATGGTTTGTCCGGTGACGTAGGAGGCGAGGGGCGAGCAGAGGAAGAGGACGACGTTCGCCACCTCCTCCGTCGTCCCGAAGCGGCCAAGCGGCACGTTCTTGAGCATTTCCTCGCGCACGCTTTCAGGAATGGTCGCGGCCATGCTCGTGTCGATGACTCCGGGGGCGACGGCATTCGCACGGATGCCGCGGCGCGCCGCCTCGCGGCTGAGGACGCGCATGATCGACTGCACCCCGGCCTTCGCCGCCGCGTAGTTGGCCTGGCCGAAGAATCCATGGATCGCGGCGATGCTCCCGAAACTGACGATGGACCCGCCGTCGCGCATCACGGCGAGCCCCTGCTGGCAGCAGAGGAAGACACCGGTGAGATTCACGTCGAGGACCGCGTCCCATTCCTCGCGGCTCATCTTCGCGATGGTGCGGTCGCGGATGATGGCGGCGTTGTTGACGAGAAAATCGATGCCGCCCCGCCACTCGCGCGCCGCTTCCATCATCGCCCGGACCTGCGCCTCGTCGGAGACATCGGCGGCGGCGACGAGCGCGCTGCCGGGGCGGGCCGCGTTCAACTCCGCGGCGAGCGCCTCCGCGTCGGAGCCCGTGGTGCCTTTGTCAGGGTGATTGAGGATCACGTCCGCCCCGGCCTCGTGGAAGGTCCGGGCGATGCGGGCCCCGATGCCCTGCGAGGCGCCGGTGATCAGGGCGGTTCTGCCGGTGAGGTCGATGACGGTCATGGAACGGGGGATCAAAGCAGGCGAGCCGGGCGAAGGCGAGCCTATTTCACGTAATCGGCCCCGGTCAGGCTGTGGAGCACGGAGTCCTGCCAGGCGCGCAACTTCGCGGCGAGCGCCTCGTAGACCTCGGGCTTTTCCGCGGCGAGGTTCTTCGTTTCCGCGGGATCGGCCTCGAGATCGAAGAGCTCGCGTCTCGCCTCGCCCTTTTTCCGCTCCTGGATCAGCAGCTTGTAGCGGCCGTCGATGATGGAACGCGACCCGCCGAAGTCCGCTTCGGTGATGCCGGGGAACTTGCGGTTGTCGAAGTTCCGCGTGGCGATGCCACCCACCTTCTTCACGAGCGGAGTCGTGCCCTTCTGCAGTTCGGGATCGAGATAGGGACCGGGATTGCGCGCACTGAGGACGGGAATGTCGTATCCCCAGAAAAAGAGCGGCGAAGGGCGTTCCTTCGTGCCGGCCGCAAGCAGGGGCATCAGATCGATCCCGTCGAGAGGGCGGTCCGGCAGTGGCGTTCCCGTGATTGCCGCGACCGTGGGCAGGAGGTCGCTCGTGGAGGCCCGCAGGGGTGTCGCGACCGGCTTTGGAAAGCGCGCCGGCCACTCGATGAGTCCGGGCACGCGGGTCCCGCCCTCGTAGAAGTCGGCTTTCTTTCCCCGGTGGGGCGACTTCAGGTATCCGTCGGGCGAGGTGCCGTTGTCGCCACAGTAAAACAGCAGCGTCTTTTCGCGGAGCCCGCTTTCCGCGAGGTGTTTCCGCAGGGTGCCGATGGCCCGGTCCATCGCCGTGATCTCCGCGTAACGCTCGCGGAGCACTTCGCCGAGGGGACGTTTCACCGGGCCTCCGGTTTCGTTCGAGGTGAGACTGACGAGTTTGTCAGGGTATTCGGCCGGCAGCTCGTCGTAGAGGGAGAGGTCCTCCGGCAATCCCTGGTAGGGCTCGTGGGGCGAACCGAACCAGACCACGGCGAGGAAGGGTTTGCCCTCCGCGTTGGCCCGGTCAAGGAAGCGGATCGTCTCGTCGATGAGGATGGCCGAACTTTCGCCCCGGAAGACCTCCGGCGGTCCGCCGTTGCGGGAAAAGGAGGGATTCAGCTCGAAAAAGTTGTCGTGGGAAAGGCACTCGTGGAACCCCATCGCGAGCGGGCCGACGGGCGATTCCTTTTTCACCGCCCCGACGTGCCACTTGCCGAAATGCCCGCAGCGGTAGCCCGCCTTCGCGGCGAGATGGGCGACCGTAATCTCTTCGGGACGGAAGGACCAGCCCGGCGCGAAAGTACCCATGCGGTTGGGGTGGCGTCCCGTGAGGTAACTCGCGCGGGTCGGGGAACAACTCGGATGACCCGAGTGGAAGCGGTCGAGACGCAGTCCCGTCGCGGCCATCTCGTCGAGGACCGGAGTTTTCACGTGGGGATGGCCGTTGTAGCCCGTTTCCTCCCAGCCGTGGTCGTCCCCCATCATCAGGATCAGATTCGGGAGCGGCTCCGCGGCGCGGACGAAAAGCGGGCAGAGCAGAAAAAGGAGGGCGAGGCGGGCGACGGGGCGTTTCATGGGCGTGTCGTCGGAGTTTGGGCGCGGGAGCGAACCCCGGTCAATCCCGGGATCCGGCCTTTTGACCATGGATCGCCAGATCCCCGCCGGATCAATCCGCTCCTCCGCCCGCTTCCGCAAGGGCCCGGATCGCCTCGAGTTCCTCCCAGCGGGAGTAGAGGGCGGCGACCGCGGCCTTTTGCCGCTCGAGGTCCTCGATCATCGCGGGAGCCTCGGCGGCGTTCGCGATGTAGAAGGACGGATCGTTGAGTTTTTCCTCGAGTTCGGCGACGGCGGATTCCGCGGCGAGGATTGTTTCCTCCATCGCCTCGAGCTCCCGCTCCTCCTTCCACTTCAGTTTTCGCGGTTTGTCAGGTTTCTCCGGCGCGTTGTCGGCGGGTCGTGCGGTTTTGGCGGGCTTGGCCTTGGCGGCGGCAGCGGCGGCGGCTTCGGAGGCGCGGCGCTTTTCGAGATAGTAGGAATAGTTGCCCTCGTTCACGGAGACGCGGCCGTTCCCCTCGAAGACGATGACGCGGTCGCAGACGCGGTCGAGGAACCAGCGGTCGTGGCTGACGACGAGGGCGGTGCCGCCGAAGTTGACGAGGGCCTCCTCGAGGACGCGCAGGGTCTGGAGGTCGAGGTCGTTGGTCGGTTCGTCGAGAACGAGGAAATTGCCCCCGCGGCGCAGGATCTTCGCGAGAAGGACGCGGTTTTTCTCGCCACCCGAGAGGTTGCCGATGCGGTCGTTGATCCGTTCATTCCCGAAGAGGAAGCGCTGCAGGTAGGATCGCACCGAGATCGTCTCGTCACCGAAGCGGACCGAGTCCTGGCCCTGCGACACCTCCTCGAGGACGCTCTTGTCCTCGTCGAGGGAGAGGCGGGTCTGGTCGACGTAGTTGAACTCGGTGCGCTTGCCGATGCGCACGGTCCCGGCGGTGGGTTCGAGTTCGCCGAGGATGATCTTCAGCAGGGTGGTTTTGCCGACCCCGTTCGGGCCGACGACACCGACGCATTCGCCGGCCTTGAACTCGAGATCGAGACCGAGGAAGAGGGGATCCCGCCCGTAGAAATGCCCGACCTCGGACAGCTCGACGACCACGTTGGCGAGCGGGGGAGGCGTCGGAATGACGAGATCCATGTCGAGTTCCTTCTCCGGGGCCTTCTGCGCCTTCACCGCGTAATACTGGTCGAGCCGGCTGCGCTGCTTGGTCCCGCGGGCCTTCACCCCCGCGCGGACCCATTCGATCTCGCGGCTGAGGAAACGCTGCCGCTTGTGTTCGGCGGCCTCGTCGCGCTCCTGTCGCGCGGCCTTGGCGATGAGATAATCGCTGTAGTTCCCCTCATGGGAAAAGAAGCGCCCGTCGGCGAGTTCGACGATGCGCGTCGCGATGCGATCGAGGAAATAGCGGTCGTGGGTGACGAAGAGACAGGCGCCGGTCGTCCCCGCGAGCCAACCCTCGAGCCAGGCGATCGCGGAGGCGTCGAGGTGGTTCGTCGGTTCGTCGAGAATGAGGAGGTCGGGCTGCGGAAGGAGGGCGCGGCAGAGGCCGACCCGGCGCTTTTCCCCTCCTGACAAAGCCGCCACGACGCGGTCTCCCGGTGGAGCGGCGAGCTCGCGGCGGAGCAGTTCGATGCGCGACTCGAGGTTCCATCCGTCGCCGTGCTCGATGAAGGCGAGGAGCCGGGCCGACTCCGCGGCGGACAGGGAAGGATCGTGTTCGTAGCGCTCGATCGCCTCGATCAGGTCCGCGGAGCCCTGGCGGATGTTGGCCTCGACGGCGGCCTTTTCGTCGAGCGAGAACTCCTGCGGCAGGTATCCGACGACGAGCCCCTGGCGGCGGGAGACGATCCCCGCGTCGGGCTGCTCCGCCCCGGCGGCGATGCGGAGAAAGCTCGATTTGCCGCAGCCGTTGCGACCGACCAGCCCGACCTTTTCACCCGGATAGATCGCGAGGGTGGCTCCATCCAGAATGGCGTGGCGGCCGAACGAGAGGGCGAGATCCGAGGCGGACAGGATCGCTTCGGTCTGGAGGGGGGAGGGAGGCATGAGGGGGCGCGCGACCATACGCCCGGTCGCGGGAAGGGGCAAGGGAGCGGTCTCTTCCGCCGCCGCAAGCGCTCGAAGAACGGAGGAGTCGGCACGGAAACGCCCGTCAGGGCATCGCGAACCACTTCGCGAAGGCCGCCTTCATCGCCTCCCACGACTTCGCGTCGGCCTCGGCCTGGTAGGCGGCGCCCTTCGAGGGATCGTCACCCGCCATCTTCTGGGTGAAGGCGTGCACCGCGCCCGGATAGGCGACGAACTCGTAGGCCACCCCCGCGTTCTTCATCTCGCGGTGAAACGCCTCGACCTCGGCCGGAGGAACGAAGGGATCGTCCGCCCCGTGAAGGACGAGGACGCCGCAGGTGATGTTTTTCGCATCGTCCGGCGTCGGCGTGCCGAGTCCGCCGTGGAAGCTGACGATCCCGTCGATCTTCGCTCCGGCGCGCGCGAGCTCGAGAACTCCCGTGCCACCGAAGCAGTAGCCGATCGCCGCGATCCGGTCCGGGTCGGTCTGGGGAAGGCCGCGGAGGACCTGAAGACCCGCCTCGAGGCGCTTGCGGAAGAGGGCCCGGTTCTCCTTGTATTTGCCCGATTCCTTGCCCGAGGCCGGCGGCTGCGGGCGGATCCCCTTTCCATAGATGTCGAGGGCGAAGACATTGTATCCGAGACCCGCCAGCATCTCCGCGCGCATCTTCTCGTTATCCGAGACCCCGGTCCACTGGTGGACGATGAGGATGGCCGGACGTTTTCCCGGAACGGAATCGTCGTAGGCATGCCAGCCCTCGCAGAGCACCTCACCGACCGGATACTCGATCGCCTTCCCGACCACGGCGGCCGAAAGCGACGGAGTGACGGAGAGCAGCATCAGGAGGACGAACGCGGAAAACCAGTGGGAAACGCTCATGGAAGGAACCGGGTGATGAACCGATGTCCCACGATGCACCAGCCCGCCCCGCCCGGTCAACCCCGGAGGCCCCGGTTTGCGCCACGATTTGCAGAGGGCCGCGTTCCCCCGCGTCCGGGGCGGGCCGAGGCCATAAAAACTGGACTATCCCCGCATTTGCGCTAGGGATTCCCCTTTTCCGAATCTTCCGGACCCCTGCCATGTCGGCCCAGAAACAACAGACTCTCGCCACGTCCGCCGCGCTCACCGGCACCTCCCTCCACACCGGGCAACAGGTCACCCTCACGATGACGCCGGCCCCGGTGAACACCGGGATCAAGTTCCGCCGCGTCGATCTGCCCGACAAACCCTTCATCGACGCCCACGTCTCGAAGGTCCAGACCGTGGAGCGGGCCACGACCCTCGCCGAGGGTTCGGTGAAGGTCCACACCGTCGAGCACGTCATCTCCGCCCTCGTCGGCATGGGGGTCGACAACGCCATCATCGAGATGGACGCGAACGAGCCGCCCATCGGCGATGGTTCGGCCCGTCCCTTCGTCGACTGCATCAAGAAGGCCGGTATCGTCGAGCAGGAGGCCAACCGCCGCGTCTTCGAGATCCGCGAGCCCATCCACCTCGAGACCAAGACGGGATCGCTCCTCACGATCGTGCCCGACAAGGGCTTCCGCGTCTCCTGCACCCAGGTCGGTCCGAACGGGCGCATGACCCAATACTTTTCCGTCGAGATCACTCCCGAGACCTACGAAAAGGAAATCGCCCACGCGCGGACCTTCGTTTATTACGAGGACGTGCAGCCCCTGTTGGAAAAGGGCCTCATCAAGGGCGGCAGCCTCGAGAACGCCGTCGTCGTGAAGGGCGATTCGGTGATGAGCAAGGAAGCGATGCGTTATCCCGAGGAATTCGCCCGCCACAAGATCCTCGACATCATCGGCGACCTCATGCTCAGCGGCAAACGCATCATGGGCCACGTCATCGCCGTGAAGCCCGGCCACGGTCCGAATACCCAGATGGCCGAAAAGCTCGCGAAGACCTTCGCCCAGACCCTCGCGGCCGTGCCCTCCGTCACCATTCCCACGGGCGAGAGCGTGATGAGCAACCTCGAGGTGCAGAAGCTCCTCCCGCACCGTTACCCCTTCCTCATGGTCGACCGCATCATCGGGTTTGAGAGCGAATTCAAATGCACCGGCGTGAAGCAGGTCACCATCAACGAGCCTTACTTCCAGGGTCACTTCCCCGGCCACCCCGTCATGCCCGGCGTGCTGCAGGTCGAGGCGATGGCCCAGGTCGCGAGCATTTCCCTGCTCCGCCAGCCCGAGAACCAGGGAAAAATCGGTTACTTCATGAGCGCGGACAACGTGAAATTCCGCAAGCCCGTCTTCCCTGGCGACACCCTCATCATCGAGTCCGAACTCACGAAGGTCCGCGGCAACATCGGGGTCGCGAAATGCCGTTGCACGGTCAACGGTGAGACGACCTCCGAAGGCGAGCTGAAATTCGCGCTGATGGATTGAGGGATGGGTCACGGGTCACGGGCACGGGTCATGAGTGAAGAGTGAAGCAATGGCAAACGACATCCATTCCACGGCGATCGTCGATCCGGGCGCGGAGCTCGGGGACGGGATCGTCATTGGCCCCTACTGCGTCATCGCCGCGGGCGTGCGGCTCGGCGACGGCTGCCGCCTTCACAATCATGTGACTTTGGCAGGACCAAGCGAGATCGGGGCGGGGAACGAGTTTTATCCCTACGCCTCGATCGGGCAGCGGTCGCAGGACCTGAAATACGCCGGCGAGCCGACGTATCTGAAGATCGGGGACGGCAACACCTTCCGCGAGTTCTGCACCATCAACCGCGGCACCGCTCCGGAGTCCTACACGATCGTCGGCAGCCATGGCAATTTCCTCGCCTACAGCCACATCGCCCACGATTGCATCGTCGGCGACCACGTCATTTTCTCGAACAACGGCACCCTCGCCGGGCACGTCACCGTGGGCGATCACGCCATCATGGGCGGACTCACCGCCGTGCACCAGTTCTGCCGCATCGGGGCCCATGCCATCACCGGCGGCTGTTCGAAGATCGTCCAGGACGTCCCGCCCTACCTGATCGCCGACGGCAACCCCGGCAAGGTCCGCGCCGTCAACACCGTCGGCCTTGGCCGGCGCGGCTTCTCCGAGGAGACCGTCGCCCTCATCAAGAAGGCCCACCGCGTCCTCTACCGCGAGCAGCGCAACTACCGCGAATCGCTCGAGATCCTGCGCGCGTGGCCCGACCGCGGTCCCGAGATCGACCTCCTCATCGACTTCGTCGCCTCCTCGGAGCGCGGGATCAGCTGAGGCACGGGCCGAATTCGATTGAGGAACCGGCGATCCGACGAATATTGGCGGGATGTCCGACAGCGGGAATCCCATCGACAAACCCGATCGTTCGCATTGGCGCGTCCTCAAATGCGGGGATTTCGCCGAGATGAACCAGCACCATGTCCGGGACTGGCAGGCCCTGCCCCCTTCGGCCCGCAGCAACGCCGCCTGGGAAATGGTGAAAACCGCCTGGAGGCTGAAAGGGCGGATTCCCGATGAACTCCGACTTCAGAGATCTCTTGCGGTGTTTCGCCGAGGCTGAGGTCCGCTACCTCGTCGTCGGAGATTTCGCCGTGATCTTCCACGCCGAACCGAGGTTCACCGCCGACCTCGATCTTTGGATTGATCCAACCGAGGACAACGCGCAGCGGGTGATGCGGGCGTTCGGTCGTTTCGGCCTCCCCCTGATGGGCGGAATCGAGCCAGACGACTTCGCCAGGCCCGGAACGCAATACATGGTGGGCGCGGCCCCTTGCGCCATCGATTTTCTCACGACCGTTCCCGGACTGGAGTTCCCCGCCTGTCGGGAGCGCCGCGTCCGCGTCGACGACGACGGACTCGTGGTGAACTACCTCTCCCGCGCCGATCTGGTTTTGGCGAAACGCACCGCCAATCGACGCCGCGACTGGATGGATCTCGAGCTCCTCGGGGAGGACGATGCCTGACCGCCTCGAATCCGGTCGCTCGTGGGATTTGCCATAGCGCCGCCTCCTCCCCGGTTGACTCCCGCCCCAAAGCGAGTTCGGTCCATGGAATGCCCGATTCCCCCTTCATCGAGACCTTTCCCGCCCTCGCCGCGCTCCCGGGCCTGACCCACGGCTTCCTCCTCCGCAGTCCCGAGATCGACGTCGATTGCGAGCGCGAGGAAGCCCTCGCGCGGCTGGAGTCCTTTCACGGCGGATCGCTCCTCGATCTCGGCATCGACCGCGCCCACCTCGCCATCGGCGAGCAGGTCCACGGGGCGCGGGTCGGCCTCGTCGCCGGACTCCATCCCGCCCGCCTGCACTTCCCCGGCACCGACGCCCTCGTCACCGCCCTCCCCGGACAATTCCTCGGCGTCTGGGTCGCGGACTGCGGCGCCGTCTTCTTCGCGGATCCGAAACGCCGCGTCTGCGGCATCGCCCACTCCGGCAAGAAGGGCACCGAACTCGGCATCGCCGCGGCCACCATCGCCGGGATGCGCGCCGTCTTCGGCAGCGATCCCGCCGACCTCGTCGTACAGCTCGCCCCCTGCATCCGGCCGCCCGCCTACGAGATCGACTTCGCCGCCCGCATCCTCGACGACTGCCGCGCTGCCGGCGTGCCCGCCGGCCAGGTCCACGACTGCGGCACCTGCACCAGCCGCGACCTGGAGCGCTACTACAGCTACCGCATCGAAAAGGGCAGGACGGGCCGCATGTTTGCCTGTATCGGTTGGCCCGCGTCATGAGCGAATCCTTCCCCGACATGAGCGATGCCTTCGTCATCGCCGCCCCGGCCAAGACGAATCTCTGGCTCCGCATCCTCGGCAAACGCGAGGACGGCTTCCATGAGATCGACACCCGCATGGTGAAACTCACCCTCGAGGACACCGTGCGGCTGAAATGGCGCGACGACGACGAGGTCGTGCTCCGTTGCTCCGATCCCGACCTGCCCGTCGGCGAGGACAACCTCGTCGTGAAAGCCGTGCGCGCCCTCGAGCGCCACACCGACAAAGTCTTCAGCGTCTCCCTCGACCTCGAGAAACACATCCCCTCTGGCGCCGGACTCGGCGGAGGCAGCAGCGACGCCGCCGCCGTGCTGCGGGCCCTCAACACCATGGCCGCGCTCCACCTCCCCGAGGACGAGCTCGCCGCAGTCGGCGCCACCATCGGATCCGACGTCCCCTTCTTCATCTACGACCGACCCTGCGACTGCCGCGGGCGCGGCGAAATCGTCACGCCCCTTACCCCCGCCGACGTGCCGCCCGCCCTGCCGATCTTCCTCTACAAGCCCGCCTTCGGCATCGCCGCCTCGTGGGCCTACCGGCACTACGCCGCCTCCGCGGAATACGAGGGCTTCTCCTACGCCCCGCAGGCCGGACCCTGGGGGGAAATGGTCAACCACCTCGAGCGGCCCGTCTTCGAGAAATTCCCCGTCCTCGGCGACATGAAATCCTGGCTCCTCGCCCATCCCGGCGTCCGCGCCGCCCTGCTCTCCGGATCCGGCTCCACCATGCTCGCCGTGCTCGACGAGGCAGCCGATCCCGCCGACCTGACCCGCGCCACCCGTGAACGCTACGGCGAAAGCGGCTGGACCTGGTCGGGCTGGACCGTGTAACCTTCCTGCGTCCTTGCAATCCCTCGCCGACAACTCCGACGACAGCGTCCGCCTTGACCTCTGGGCGTGGTCCGTGCGGCTCTACAAGACCCGCACCCTCGCCGCCGCGGCCTGCAAGAAGGCGCAGATCCTCGTCAACGGCCAACGCTGCCGCGCCGCCCGCCAGATCCGCATCGGCGACGAGATCCGCGTGCGCCAAGGGCTGCTCGAGCGCATCCTCGAGGTCAAGGGCCTCCTCCACCGCCGCGTCGCCGCGAAGGAAGTGGGAGCCTACGTCGCCGACCACACCCCGCCCGAGGAAATCGCCCGCGTCGCCGAGCTAGAGCGCGCCGCCCGCGAGTCCGCCCCCTGGCGCGAGGGCGGCACCGGCCGCCCCACGAAACGCGACCGCCGCGACATCGACGGGTTCACCGAGGAATCGCCTGCCCCCACCTTCGAAGAATTCGTCCGCGCCTTCGTGAAACGGAAGCCCTGGCGGTGAAGGGGGCGGAGTGGCGTGATCTCAACGAGGGATGGCGGGACCGAGTCTTCATCCGCAGATTGCGCCTGATCGAGCGGGCAACCCGTGCAATCTCGTTTCTGTTCGTGGAGGTTTTGGACATGCTCGCGACCCAGGTCGAAAGTGGACTCGGATCGCTCCGGTGCGGCTGCGGAAGTCGAGCTCGTGCGACGGCCATCTCATGACCACGACCGATCAGAGAAGCAGTGGACGCGGCCGCGAACCACACCTGACCCTCGCCACCTTCCGCCGCGATGCGGAAGTGCCGGTTGCGGTGTTTTTCGGGATCGATTTCTTCCAGGAGTCGAAATCGGGGACGATCCGGGTCGGGAATGCGGTTGGTTCCCTGATCAAGAAGCCCATTCGTCCCCACCGCTCGGGGAGGATCACCTCCGGATCTCCTCCGCGGATACGATCCGGATGGATTCCCCGGTATCCGTCTCAAGGAGCAGCTCGCCGTCATCGCCGAGCCCGCGGGCAACGCCCGTGAACCAGTCGCGTCCGCTGCGGACCGAGAGGGGTTGTCCGGTAAGAACGTCGCGGGCCCGGATCCAGTCGAGCACGGAGGAAAAATCGGCCGTTTTCTCCGGAAAATGCCGCAGGAATCCACCGACGATCTGGCCGAGGAGATACCAGCGGCTCGACTCGCATCCGATCAGTTCATAGAGTGAGGTCGCGATCGGACGGAGTTCGGGGGGTAGTTCCTCGCGCCGGAGATTCACGTTCAGCCCGATCCCGACGACAGCATAGGGTAAGGGTGCGAGAACGGTCTCGACGAGGATGCCGGCGAGCTTGCGCCCTTCGTGGAGGAGGTCGTTCGGCCATTTCGCCTCGAGACGGTAACCGGGACCAAGGATGGACTCGACGGTCGAACCGACGATCCAGGCGGTGAGGTGGGGAAGGCGCGGCCAGAGGTGTCTCTCCCCTTCAAGGGGAAGGGCCAGGGAGAAGAGCAGATTGCGCCCGGGGGCCGCCTCCCAACGGTCTCCGCGGCGGCCCCGTCCACGGGACTGGAAATCGGCCGAGATCAGGTCGTAGGGACAGGCATTTCCGGAGCGGGCGAGAGTGAGGAGATCGTCGTTCGTCGATCCGGTTTCCGCAAGGTGGCGGAAGCGATCGACGGGAAAGCGGGAGAGGTCCTCCCCGGACCAGCCCCGGACGATTTCGGCGTGGATTCGTTCCGACATCAGCGAAGATCAGCGAAAATCAGCGGTCCCCGTTTCTCCTTTTAGATCGCCTCCAGGTCCAGTCCCAGATCGATGGCACGGACCGAGTGGGTCAGGGCACCAACGGAAATGAAATCAACCCCGGTTTCGGCGATGCCGACGATCGTCCGGAGATTGACCCCGCCGCTCGCCTCAAGAAGGATTGCGGGACGGATCCGGTCACGAAGGGCAACGGCACTCGCGAGTTGCTCGTTGGGCATGTTGTCGAGGAGGATCACGTCGATGCCGTCGAGCCCGAGAAAGACCTCGACTTGGTCGAGCCGGTCGGCTTCGAACTCGATCTTGATGCCCGGATGCTCGCGTCGGACGCTGGCGATGCGGACGGCGAGATCGACGGGATCGGAATTGGCAACGAGGTGATTGTCCTTGACGATGATGGCGTCGTAGAGGCCGATGCGGTGATTGGTGCCGCCTCCGTGGGCGACGGCCGCCTTCTCCAGTTCGCGCCATCCGGGGGTGGTTTTCCGGGTGTCGAGGAGGCGGGCCCGGGTGTGGGCGATGGCCGCGGCATAGGTGCGGGTGACGGTGGCGACGCCGCTGAGCCGCTGCAGGAAGTTCAGGACAGTCCGTTCGGCTTCTAGAACGAGCCGGGTGGGACCCTCGATCGTCGCGACGAGGTCTCCCTTTTCCGCCGGGGATCCATCCGCGATGACCGGGGAGAAGACGAGAGCACCCTCTCCGACGGATTCGCAGACGAGGCGCGCGACGGCGTTTCCGGAAATGATGCTGGATTCCCGGGCGACGATCCGCCCCCGGGACCGGTGCCGGGCATCGACGAAATGACGGCTCGTGAGATCGCCGGGGCGGTCGAGGTCCTCTTCGAGGGCGAGTTCGACGAGAATGCGCGAGATTCGGTTCATGGCTCGGGGGTGGAAGTGGGTCCAAGGGTCATCCGGCGGAAATAGAGCCGGTCCATCTTTGGATCAAGGCGGCGGTAGAAATCGATGAGGACATCCACTTTCTGGTCGATCCGGGGATACTGTCGGCAGAACTCCCAAAGCTCGGGATTGGTGAAAAGGTGGGCGGCGGTTTCGTTGAGGTCCTGCTCGATCGAAACCTGATTGTAGGGCGTGAGGAATCCCGTCTTCATCAGGCCGAAATCGACCTGGAGAAGGCTGCTCCCGGAACCACCGGTTTTTTCCTGCTCGGCGGCGAGGACGCGGGTGGCCTCGCTGCGGTCGCCGTCCTGTTCCTCGACGACCCCGGCCGCTCGATAGGTGAAGGAGGGATCGTTCGCCGCCGTCCATCGATCGGGTTCGAACAGCGCTTCGTTCTGGTTCAGGAGAATGGAGGAGAACTCGTGGTGGAAGCGCTGCTCGAATCCGCGCGCGTCGAAACTCTCGCGGTAGACCAGGACGATGCGGCGGCTGTTGGCCATGTAGGTTCCCCCGTATCCGACGTCGTAAAAGCGGAGGGACCCGACCACGGAGATGCCCTCGAGGTATCGTTGCCGGAGCTTCTCTGGATACTTCGCGAGTGCGGCCTCGAGGATGCCGAGGGCGGCCGGCCGGAGCGTCACGTCGAGGGGTTCGATCGAGGCGTTGATCGGGGCCTCGGTCCAGCTCCTGGGGAGGAAGTCCCGATCCTCGGGAAAGTTCACGAGGGGCTCCGCCGCCGCGACCGCCGGTAGGGCGATCGCCAACGCGAGGAAAAGGCAACGAAGGAGGGGTTTCATGAAGCGGCCGGGAGCGGGAAGACGCCTTTCATCGGGAGGCTTTCTCCAGCCACACGGCGAGGAGGGAGACATCGGCCGGGGTGATCCCGCTGATGCGGCCGGCTTGGCCGAGGGTGCGGGGGCGGAGGGACTGTAGCTTGAGCTGGGCCTCGCGCTTCAGGCCGGAAATCTCGAGGTAGTTGAGGCCCTCGGGCAGCTTCTTCTCATCGGCGCGCCGGGTCTTCTCGACCATCTCGCCCTGGCGGCGGATGTAACCCTCGTATTTGATGTCGATCTCGACCTGCTCCCAGATTTCGGGGTGGTGGGCCTCGCGCAGTTCGGCGGGGAATTCGGTCCAACTCGCCTCGGGGCGGCGCAGCCATTTCGCGAAAGATCCCTCGGCGGTGTGGGTGGTCTCGAGGAGCTGGCGGAGGTGCTCGATCCGCTCCGCCTTTTCGCGGATCGCGGCGACGAATCCGGGGGAGATCAGTCCGGCCCGCTCGGCGGTGGCGGAGAGGCGGAGGTCGGCATTGTCGTGGCGAAGGAGGAGGCGGTGCTCGGCCCGGCTCGTGAACATGCGATAGGGTTCGTCCGTGCCCTTGGTGACGAGGTCGTCGATCATGACCCCGATGTAGGACTCGTCACGGCCGAGGACGAGTTCGGGTTTTCCGGCGACCTTGAGGGCGGCGTTGGCCCCCGCGACGAGTCCCTGGCCGGCGGCTTCCTCGTAGCCGGAGGTGCCGTTGATCTGACCGGCGAAATAGAGCCCGGAAACCGTCTTCGTCTCGAGCGTGGGTTGAAGCTGGGTGGGGACGCAGTAATCGTATTCCACGGCATATCCAGGACGGATGATTTCGGCGTTTTCCAGGCCTGCAATCGCCCGGATAAAGGTGTATTGCACTTCGAAGGGGAGGGAGGTGGAGACCCCGTTGACGTAGTACTCGAGGGTATGCCGGCCCTCGGGTTCGAGGAAGACCTGGTGACGCTCCTTGTCGGCGAAGCGGACCACCTTGTCCTCGATCGAGGGACAATAGCGGGGACCGATCCCCTCGATCTTGCCGGAATACATCGGCGACTTGTCCAGGTTCGCGAGAATCGTCTCGTGGGTCTTGGGACTGGTGTAGGTGATCCAGCAGGGCAATTGTTCCACGTGGAACATCGGGTCGGACCATCGGTTCAGGGTGAACACATCGTCCTCTGAAAATGGTTCGATCTCCGACCGGAACGAAAAGCGCGGGGCGGGGGAGTCGCCGTCCTGGCGCTCGCATTTCGAGAAGTCGATCGAGCGGCCATTGAGCCGGCAGGGGGTGCCGGTCTTGAACCGGCGCACCTCAAAGCCGAGCCGACGGAGATCGTCGCTCAGGGTGGAGGGGGCATCCCCCATGCGACCGCCCTGCTGGTTCTGCATGCCGACGTGCATGAGCCCCCGCATGAAGGTCCCCGTGGTGATGACCACGGCCGAGGCCTCGTAACGGACCCCGAGGACGGTTTCGGCCCCCTTCACCCGATCGTTTTCCACGAGGAGGGAGGCGATGTTGCCTTGGTGAAGATCGAGGTTGGGTTCCTTCTCGAGGATCCACTTCATCCGGAACTGATAGGCCTTCTTGTCACACTGCGCGCGGGGGGCCCGGACCGAGGGTCCTTTCTTCGCATTGAGGATCCGGAACTGGATTGCGGTGGCATCCGTATTCAGCCCCATCGCCCCGCCGAGGGCGTCGATCTCGCGGACCATGTGCCCTTTCCCCAACCCTCCGATCGCGGGATTGCAGGACATCTGGCCGAGGGTGTCGAGGTTCTGGCTGAGCAGTCCGACGGACGCTCCGACCCGGGCGGCAGCCAGGGCTGCTTCAATCCCTGCGTGACCACCTCCGACAATCAGCACGTCGTATTTTTTGGGGTAAGCGAACATCTAAAAAAGCCGAAATGTTCCACGTGGAACATGGGGGGAATTTAACGGGAAAAGATGGGCCTTGAATGAAAATTCGGCCTTTTCCCGTTTTCCTTCGGAACACTTTAAGCTACCGTTCGCGCCCTTCCAACTCCGGAGGGGCACTTTTCTCTCGCGATGGCATCGAAATCCGCAAAATCGTCCTCCGTTCCCTTCGCCGACGCGCCGATCAACGCCGCGCTGACGCCGGAAAAAAAGATCCAACTGCTCCGGACCCTGGTCAGGATCCGGCGGTTCGAGCAGACTTCCTTGAAGTATTACCACGATGGTCACATCGGTGGTTTCCTCCACCTTTACATCGGGCAGGAATCCGTCGCCGTCGGCAGCATTTCCCTCCTCGGTGAACACGACCACGTCATCACCGCCTACCGCGACCACGGGCACGCCCTCGCCGTCGGCATGGGCATGGACGAGTGCATGGCCGAACTCTTCGGAAAGAAAACCGGCTGCTCGAAGGGGAAAGGGGGCTCGATGCACTACTTCGCCCCCGACAAGAATTACTGGGGCGGTCACGGGATCGTCGGAGGCCAGACCCCCCTCGGGGCCGGACTCGCCTTCGCGCTCAAATACAAGGGTCTCAAAGGCTGCTGCCTCTGCTACCTCGGTGACGGAGCGATCAACCAAGGGGCCTTCCACGAGGCGCTCAACCTCGCCGCTCTCTGGGACCTCCCCGTGATCTACATCATCGAGAACAACGGTTACTCCATGGGAACCTCGCAGGCCCGTTCCTCCGCATTCCCGAAGGAAGGGCTCGCCGCACGGGCCGAGGGTTACAACATGGCCTGGGCAAAGATCGACGGAGTCTCCCTCTACGAGATCCGAGCCGGCGTCCAGGAAGCCGTCGCGCGCGCCCACAACGAGTCGAAGCCGACCCTGCTCGAGATCATGACCTATCGTCACAAGGGCCACTCCGTCGCCGACGCGAATGCCGAGAAGTATCGCACGAAGGAAGAGATCCAGAAATACATGAACGAGCACGACCCGATCGAGTTCTGGAAAAACGTGCTCATCGACGAAGGCGTCATCACCGAGGACGACTACAAGGCGATCAACAAGGAGGCCGGCACCGAGGCGGAAGCCGCCGCCGCGTTCGCGATCAAGAGTCCCTATCCCGACGAGTCCGAAATCTTCGACGATATCTACTGGGAAGTCGACAACCAGACAGAGGCGGGCCGCACCGGCCGCCATTTCTTCCACGGCTGATTCAGACCTTTTCCCTTTCACCTTCCCACCTTTTACCGCAGCGAGAGCTGCGTCCTCCCATGCCCCGAGAAATCACCTACCGCGAAGCCCTCCGTGAAGGACTCGACGAAGAACTTGCCCGCGACGAGAACGTCTGCATCATCGGCGAGGAAGTCGCCCAGTATAACGGAGCCTACAAGGTCACCGAAGGCCTCTGGAAGAAATGGGGCGACAAGCGCATCATCGACGCCCCCATCTCCGAGGCCGGCTTCATCGGCATGGGGATCGGGGCCTCCATGCTCGGCGTCCGTCCGGTGATGGAACTGATGTTCTACTCCTTCGCCTACGTCGCCTTCGACCAAATGATGAACAACGCCGCGACCTGCCGTTACATGTCCGGCGGACTCATCAACTGCCCCATCGTCGTGCGCGGTCCCGCGAACGGCGGCACCAATGTCGGTGCGACCCACTCGCACACCCCCGAAAACATCTTCGCCAACATGCCCGGGCTGAAGGTCGTGACCCCTTCCAATCCCTACGATGCGAAGGGCCTCATCAAGTCCGCGATCCGCGACAACGACCCGGTCTATTTCATGGAGAGCACCGTGCTCTACGGCATGACCGGCACCGTCCCCTCGAACGACGAAATCGAGGGCGGTGAACTGATCGTCCCGATCGGCAAGGCGAAGGTCGCCCGCGAAGGCAGCGACCTCACCCTCATCGCCCACGGCCGCGCCGTCGTCACCTCCCTCGCCGCCGCCGCGATCCTCGGCGAGCAGCACGGCATCTCCGTCGAGGTGGTCGATCTCCGCAGCATCCGCCCCCTCGACGAGGCGACGATCATGGAGTCCGTCCGCAAGACCCACCGCGCCATCTACGTGGAGGAAAACAAGCCTTTCTGCGGGGTCGGCGCCCAGATCTCCTCGATGATCATGGAGCAGGCCTTCGACGACCTCGACGCCCCCGTCCTCCGCATCACCTCGGCCGACGCCCCCGCCTTCTACAGTCCCCCGATCGAGAAGCTCCAGCTGCCCACCGCCGACGAAATCGTCGCCCGCGCCCTCACCATTTGTTGATTTGTCAGGACCCCGCGCCCCGGCCTTTGCCGATCACCGTTCACCGATTACCGAACACCTCCCTATGGCTTCCTATTTGAAAATGCCCAAGCTGAGCGACACGATGAGCGAGGGCACCCTCGTGAAGTGGCTCAAGAAACCGGGCGACCCGATCGCGGTGGACGAGGACGTGGCCGAAGTCGAGACCGACAAGGCGACCATGACGATGCCTTCCTTCGCCGAAGGCATCCTCCACAAGATCTACGTCCAGGAAGGCCAGACCGTCACCCTCGGTGCCGCCCTCGCCCTCGTCCTCGAGGATGGTGAGGAGCCGCCCGCGGACGCCGACACTCCTCCCGCCGGCGAAGCCAAGGCCCCGGCCCCTGCCGCCGAAGCTCCCGCCAAATCCGAACCCGTTTCGGCACCGGTCGCCGCCCCCGCGATCGCTCCGCCTGCGGCGGCACCCGCTCCGGTTGCGAGCGCTTCCTCCCGGATCAAGGCCTCGCCCCTCGCCCGCAAGATCGCGAAGGAAAAGGGCGTCGACCTCGCCCGCGTCACCGGCTCCGGACCCGGCGGCCGCATCGTGAAGAAGGATATCGACAACGCCCCAGCCGGAGGAGGCGGCGGCGGCGGATCCCTCGGCCTGCTGCCCGCAGCCATGGCCAAGCCGGATCGCAGCGTCCCGCTCTCCGGGATGCGCCGTGTCATCGCCCAGCGTCTCCTCGAGAGCAAGACCACCATCCCGCACTTCTATCTCAACATCGAGATCGACACCGAAGCGCTCATGAACCTGCGCGAGCAGGTCAACGCCGCAAGCACCGCGAACGGCGGACCAAAGTACACCGTGAACGACTTCGTGATGCGCGCCGTCGTCCTCGCGACCGGTTCCGTTCCGGAGGTGAACGGCTCCTTCCAGGGCGACTCGATCCTCTACCACGGCGAGACCCATCTCTCCGTCGCCGTCGCGATCGAGGACGGCCTCGTCACTCCCGTGATCCGCTCCGCCCAGTCGAAGTCGATCAAGGACCTCGCCTCCGAGCTGAAGGAACTCGCCGCCAAGGCCCGCGACAAAAAGCTGACGCCGAACGAAATGACCGGCGGCACCATTACCATCTCAAACCTCGGGGCCTACGGCATCGCCAACTTCGACGCCATCATCAACCCGCCCCAGGCCGCGATCCTCTCGATCGGCACGATCACGAAGCAGCCCGTCGTCAACGCGCAGAACCAGATCGTCCCCGGCCAGCGCATGTGGATCGGGATGAGCTGCGACCACCGCGTCATCGACGGCGCCGTCGGAGCGAAGTTCCTCTCCGAGCTGAAGCGCTTCCTCGAAACCCCCGTCCTCCTCATCTCCTAACATTCATCTAATTCCTCCATGGCCTCCTACGACCTTATCGTCATCGGCGGCGGACCCGCCGGCTATGTCGGCGCCATCCGCGCCGCCCAACTCGGCAAGAAAGTCGCCTGCATCGAGAACGACCGCGCCGGCGGGACCTGTCTCAACTGGGGCTGCATTCCCACGAAGGCGCTCATCAAGAACGCCGACATGTATCTGACCATGCGCGACAAGGCCGCCGAGTTCGGCCTCAGCTTCGACAACCTCAGCTACGACTGGTCGAAGGTCATCGGGCGTTCCCGCAATGTTTCCGACAAGCTCGCCGGAGGCATCGAGTTCCTCTTCAAGAAGAACAAGGTCGACTACCTCCGCGGCACCGGGGCCCTCGCCGGCACCAGCCCCTCCGGCGGCAACAAGGTCTCCGTGACCGACGCCGAGGGCAAGACCGAGACCCACGACGCCAAGAACGTCCTGCTCGCGACCGGCTGCAAGGCGCGCGACCTCCCTTTCCTCAAGTTCGACGGCAAGCGCGTCCTCAATGCCCGCGACGCCATGCTCCTCGCCGAGCAGCCCAAGGAGATACTCATCATCGGGGCCGGTGCCATCGGGGTCGAGTTCGCCTACTTCTACAACGCCTTCGGCACCAAGGTCACCATCGTCGAGATGATGGACCATCTCCTCCCCGTCGAGGACACCGAGATCAGCCAGGCCCTCGAGAAGTCCTTCAAGAAGCAGGGCATCAACTTCCACCTCGCCACCAAGACCACCGCCGCCTCCGTCACCGACAGTGGCGTCGAGCTCACCGTCGAGCCCGCCAAGGGTGGTGATGCCGTCGTCCTCAAGGGCGACGTCTGCCTCGTCGCCGTCGGCGTCGGCGCGATCCTCCCCGGAGGTGCCGAAAAACTCGAGCTGACCGACCGCGGGTTCGTGAAGACGAACGACCGCTACCAGACCAACCTCCCCGGCGTCTCCGCCGCCGGCGACCTCATCGGGCCCCCGTGGCTCGCCCACGTCGCCAGCTTCGAGGCCATCCACGCGGTCGAGTCCATGTTCGATCCCAAGCACAAGAGCAAGAAGGTCGACATCTTCCCCGGCTGCACCTACTGCCATCCCGAGGTCGCCAGCATCGGACTCACCGAGCGCGCCTGCAAGGAGAAGGGCATCGCCTACAAGGTCGGCAAGTTCCCCTTCCAGGCGAGCGGCCGCGCCCTTGCCGTCGGCGAGCCGGAAGGCTTCGTGAAGCTCATCTACGGAGAGAAATACGGCGAGCTCCTCGGCGCCCACATCATCGGCGGCGAAGCCACCGAACTCATCGCCGAGATGGGACTCGCCATCACCCTCGAAGCCACCTACGAGGAACTCGAGAACACCATCCACGCCCACCCCACGCTCTCTGAGGCGATCCACGAGGCGACGAGCGATGCCTTCGGGCACGCCATCCACATTTGATCCATTCGAAACCGATCAACGGATTTCGCGAAGGGCGCCTCGTCGGGGCGCCCTTTTTGTTGTCGGGGATGGATTCAGCAAACGCGATTCCTCACCCTCGAATCATTCCGAGGACCCGACCACTCACCATACCAATCGACCAACTCGAATGGTGAATGGCAGCGCAATTTTTTCCGTCAAATCTGCGATCAGGCTTGGAGTGGATCGGTGAGGCTCAGGTTGAGGTCCATTTTTGAAGTGGTCCACTCGTCGGTGATTTCGCCGGGGAGGGCGGAGGCGAGGCAGGGAGGCTTCGTTCGAGAAGAGGAAGGGGACGCGGGTGCGTCGCTTACGTTCGGAATTGACCCGCTCATGGGCCTTGCGGGTGCGCAGGTCGAGGCGAGGGATATCGGCCCGGGCGTTCTCCTGGAGGGGAAACTGGCCGCGCTGCCACGGCCCGAAAGTCTGATGGGCTCCTTCCCGGAACGGCACAAAAATGGTTGTGATCGCCCCCGGGAACGCTATTCTTGGCAGCCTGAGTCCCTTTTCGGGCACCCGTGGTGCACGGGCTCCGTGAACACACCGACACAACCCACTTTTCCAATCGCCATGGGCATTTTCAAGAAACGCTCCATTGCTTCGCTCGGCAAAAAGAAGTCCGACATGCCCGAGGGGCTGTGGAACAAATGCCCCTCCTGCGGCGCGATCATCGACGAGATCACACTGAAGCAGCGGCACCGGGTTTGCACCAAATGTGACCACCACTTCACCCTGACCTCTCAGGAGCGGGTCGCGATGCTTCTTGATGCCGGTTCCTTCGACGAGCTCGATCCCACCCTGGAATCGACCGACGCGCTCGGCTTCAAGGGCTATACCGAAAAGGTCAAGGCCTACCAGAAGAAGACCGGCCTCAAGGACGCGGTTCTGACCGGCCGCGGCACCATCCTGAGCCATCCCGTCACGATCGGGGTGATGGATTTCCGCTTCCTCGGCGCGAGCATGGGCTCGGCCGTGGGTGAAAAGCTGACCCGCGCCATCGAGGTCGCGACCGATGAACGCCGCGCCGCGATCATCGTCTCCTCCTCGGGCGGAGCGCGGATGCACGAGGGCATCCTCAGCCTGATGCAGATGGCGAAGACGAGCGGAGCCCTCGCCCGCCACCACGCCGCCGGCCTGCCCTATCTCGCGATCCTCACCCACCCGACCACGGGCGGGGTCACCGCGAGTTTCGCCACCCTCGGCGACGTCATCATCGCCGAGCCGAACTGCATGATCGGCTTCGCGGGTCCGCGGGTGATCAAGGAAACGACCCACCAGAATCTTCCTCCCGGCTTCCAGACGGCCGAGTTCCTCCTCGAGCACGGGCTCGTCGACATGATCGTGCCCCGCACCGTCATGCGCGAACGCATCGGCGAACTGCTCGGCTATATGCTCCCGCTACGGAAGTCGGCCTGAGTCAGCGTTTCCCGCCGAAGAGGCTCTTCAGTCCCTTTTTCTCCCGGACTGGAACGGATCCGGCGAGCGCCTGCACGAGGGCGTGGCCGAGGAGATCCTGGTAGTCCGCCCGTTGCACGAGCAATTCCTCGTCGCGGTGGATGATGACGCCGCATTCCAGCAGGATCGCGGGGATTTTCGCGGACTTCAGGACGACGAGGTCGGTGAATTCGTAGACGCCGGTTTTCTCGTCGAGGAGGGGACGATTTTCCCCCTGGATCGGCTCGGCGTGGTGCAGGGTGGGGCGCAGTCCGGTCTCGTAAAGCGCCGCCCCGACCCGGAGGGCGAGAGCGCGGCTTTTCTCCGCCTGTGGGTTTTTCGACGAAGTGAAGACGCTGTAGCCCCGGAAATGGTCCGCGTAATCGCGCTCGATCCCCTCGTGGACCCACTTCCGCAGGTATTTGTCGTTGACCGAGTCGTGGTGGATCGAGATGAAGAGGTCGGCCCCCTTTTTTTCCGCGAGGGCCGGTCGCTCGGAGAGGGAGGTGACGGTGCCGTCGCCGTTGACGACGATCACGTCGGCCCCCGCCTTCCCGAGCACGTCGGCGATGACACGGGTGGTGGCGAGGTTGAAGGACAGTTCCGGCTTGCCCCGCGCGCTCATCGCCCCGGGCTTGAGGCGGTAGTGCCCCACGTCGAGGGCGACGTGGAGTCCCGCGAGCGGTTGGCCGGTGAACTCCGGTTTCTTCCAGGCGGGCGCCTCCTCGGCGGCGGCGTGGACAACGAGCATCAGGAGGAGGAGGACCGTGGCGAAACGCGGAAACATCGTCAAGGGTCGCCGCGCCGGGAAGCCTCGGCAAGCGGCGAGTTCCGGCGAGGCGGGGTCGGTATCCGGGATTCTACGTCCGGGAGACAGGGCGTTCACTTCACGGCTTGTTCCGCCTTGAAGTTCCAGCGCTCGTCGAAAAATCCGGCGGCGACGATGCCCCCAGGTGCCCGGCTGGAGGGCGGGGTGCGGAGATCGATGACGGCCCAGTCCGGCAGCTTCGGAGTCTGGCGCGCGTTGTTGAGGTAATCGTATTCGCGGTAGGTGAAGCCGCTGTTGAGGACGACATACCGTCCCGGGTTTTCGGGATTCGGATAGATCATCGCGAGCATGTGGTGCGAGGCGTCGTAGGTCTTCCCGTTGACGACGAGGGACTCCCGCGTCCAAGTGACGGGGAGATGGGGCAGGATCCGGGCGAGGACGGCGTTCGAGGAAGGATCGCCCCAGAGCACGAGATTCCGGTCACCCGGTTCCGATTTCGGGAGATCCCCGTCGCCCGTCACCGGAGCATCTCCCCGGAATTGGCGCCGCCATTCCCGGACCGCCCGCGCCTCTTCGGCCCGGACCCAGGCACCCGTCGCTTCGTGAAGTGGACCGCCCGAGGGAGCCACGTGGACGAAGGCGTCCATGAAGGCGTCGTCGATCGGCCCCTGCAATCCGTGCCGCTTGTGCAGCCCCTCCGGTTCGTCCGCTCTTTCGGAAGCGCTCCATTGGCCCGAGGGATCACGGACGAAATGAACCGCCCACGATCGGTCTGACCAAACCCGCGGCAAGCGGAGTTCCTGACCGGCGATCTCCGCGATCGGATCGGCGAGCGGATCGAGCGGACATTCCCCCGCCTCGAAATGGACGGAAAACGCGTCGATTCCGGAAGTCGTCACCGCGAAACGATCCGGCGTTTTCAGGGAAGCCTCGATCCGGCCCGGCTCCCAATGTTCGGTGAGACGCCCGACTCGGATCCAGTAGGCCGAGTCGTAGCGGAGCGTGTGGGTCACGAACCGGACCGTTGCGGGAACGCGAGTCCGTCCCGCCCGTGCGATGACGTCGAGCCGGGATTCGATTTCTTGCAAGGTCTCCGGATGGAAGGTATGGGCCGTCCCGGGTCCGACGAGGTGGAGAAGCCGCAGCCCTTCGCGCTCCGCCGCGGCCACCATCTGGTCGGCGGCCTGTTTCTGGCGGTCGAGTTCGCCACTGTAGGCGATCACGGGGTAATTGGAGAGGTTGACCGCCCAGTGCGTGGCGTCGTAACAGCGCCAGAGTTTTTCCTCCCACCACGGAGCGTTCAGCGTTTCGCCCTGGAAGGTGCGGAGGAAGTCCGGGGTCTCCGAGAAACCGGCCCCGGGTTGGGCCGCGGCCCACTTGCCGGGGAAATGCACCGCGAACTGCCAACAGGCCGCTCCCCCCATGGAAAACCCGCGAACGAGGACGCGGTCGGGATCGATCCGATAGTCCCGGCCGGCATGCCCGAGAGCCTCGAAGAGATCGACCTCTCCCGCGAACTTGTTGGCGTTGCTGTAACGTCCGTAGGGATGAAGGACGATGCCATCCGGCGGCGAGATCTTTCCTCCCTGCCCTTTCGCGCGCTGCTGGAGGAAGGCGACCTCACCGAGCGTCTCGCCACGGCCGTGGAACCAGCAGTCGAGCCGCCAGGGCCGGGCGTCGTCGAAGCGGTAGTGCGCGGGAATCTCGAGACCGTAGGGCTGCGCCGAGCCGTCGATGCGCGAACGGTAGGCACGGATGACGAATCCCGTCTCCCTCGTCCAGGGAGTTTCGCCCCTCGCCAGGGCGGCGGCCCGTTGCTTTCCCGTCTCGAGGAGGGTCGAGGCGAAATCGATCTCGTTTTCCTTGAAGAACTCGCCGTGTTGGAGCGCGTCGCGGACGGCCCGGTGGCAGATCTCGACATCGGCGAGGTAGGCCTCGATGACTTCGCGATGGGCCTCGCTGCGGCGGAGCGACTCGAGCGACGCCCCGAGCGCTCCGAGCCCCTCGCGCAGGATGGAGGCCTTGGCTTCGGGAACGACAAGTCCCGGAGGCGGGACGGGACGGACCTGGTCGGGAAGATTGTCCTTGGGGCCGTCAGCCAAGAGGGGCAGGGCCGCGCAGGCGGCGAGCAAGGTTCCGCGGGCCGGAACGCGGACGGGGGCACGGAAGAGACGGGACGCGCAACGCATTCCGCGAGTCTCGCAGAGCCGACCGGATTGCCAAGCCGATTCCGTGAGGTCTCGAAAGACAGGATCGCGCCGTGCCGACGGGGTGGAATTCCCGCGTGACGGTTCCGACGCTTTCCGAACCGGGCTGGGAGGGGTTTGGTGTGTTTTAGATGATCGCCGACCTCTACCTGAGCGGGCTCGTCCTCGGAATCGTCAACGCCGCTCCGGTAGGACCGGTGGGTCTGCTGTGCCTGCGCCGAAATCTCGTTCCACAACGCGCGGCGGGACTTGCCGCCGCGGGCGGAATGGCCGTCGCCTACGCCATCATCGCCTTCTGCGCGGTCGCAGGACTCAGGCCGTTCGGCCGGATCCTGCTTGCCCATGAAGAGGTTCTTCAGGCGGGTGCGGGAATCCTCCTCGTCTTCATGGGATGGCGAGGTCTCCGCCCCGTCATCGCCCCGCCTCCGCTCGCGGGTCCCGGGCAATGCCTCGGCGAGTTTTCGACCTGCTTCGCCCTGACCCTCTTCAACCCCGTGCCCTTCGCCACCTTCGCCTTGATCCTTTCGACGTTTCCGCCGACCGCGGAAAATCCCGGTCTTTCCAGCGATCTGGCCTTCGCCGTCAGCGTTGCGGCCGGCACGGCGATTTTCTGGATCGTCGTCAACGAGATCATCCACCGCGCCCACAAACGCTCCCCGGATTGCTTCACCCGTGTCATCGCGAAAGGCAGTTCGATCCTTCTGCTCGTCTTTGGTGCCTTCCTCGTCTGGTCGGGGGTGGCTTGAACGTGAACCGCGGGGAAGACCTCACGGACGCCGCCCGGAGCCGGACCGCGGCGAGATCGAGATCCGCTTGAGACGGGCGTTGTCCTCCGGACTCCAGGTGCGGACGGAGGGGTGGTCTTTGAAATGATGGTGGATGAGCCGCCGTTGGTAGGAGTTCATCGGCTCGAGCTTGACCGATCGTCCCGTGGCGATGACGCGGGCGGCGGCCTCCTCGGCTTCCTCGATCATCCGGAAATCGCGCGAGGCGAGGAAATTCTCCACATCGACATGGATGCGGGGCGCTTCGGGAATGCGGTCGAGGAGGAGACGGTTCACGAGGTGGGTCATCTCCTCGAGCCGTTCGCCGCGCGGACCGATGAGGAGCCTCCCATCGTGCGAGGCGACGTGCAGGGTGAGGGTCGATGCGTCGGCGGTGACGGTGGCGGCAAAGCCGAGATAGCCGAGCATGGCGTCGAGCGTTTCCCGGGCGGCTTCGATGGGATCCATGGGGCGTGTCAGCGTTTCGTCAGGATCCGGAACTTACCGGATGCCCCGCGAAAACGGAATCCAAAAAGCGCGGATCAGCGGCGCTTCTTTTTGCCCTTGGTGTGGCGCTCGCCCTTTTCACCGGGCATCTTCGTGCGGCTGCCGGGCCCGGCGGGAAGCGAGCCTCCCGCGGCCTTGGCCTTCTGCGCGGCTTCGGCCTGCTCGGCCATGCGCTGCATGAATCCCTTGCGACCCGAATTGGCCCGCTTCACGAGCTCCGGCTCGGGCAGCTTGTTCATCACCCAGGTCTGGAAGATCGAGAAGGTGTTCGAGACGGTCCAGTAGAGCGCGAGCGCCGAGGCGAAGTTGTAGCAGATGAAGAGGAAGAGGAAGGGCATCATCATGAAGATCATCTGCTGCGTCTTGTCCCCCGTCTTCGGGGTGATCGCGATCTGGATGAAGCTGGTGATGCCCATGAGGATGGGCAGGGGATTGAGGTCGATGTTGAGGCCGGGAATGGTGTAGACGGTGTCGGGCATGGCGAGGTCCTGCACCCAGAGGAAGGACTCGTGGCGGAGCTCCACCGCGCTCCACAGCATCCGGTAGAAGGCGAGGAAGACGGGAAGCTGGATGAACATCGGAAGACAACCGCCGAGGGGATTGATCCCGTAGGTGCGGTAGAGCTTCATCGTCTCCTCGTTCATCTTCTGCGGATTGTCCGAGTATTTCTCCCGGATCTCCTGCATCAGCGGAGTCAGCTTCGACATCCGCTTCATCGTGCGCGCCGACTTCGCATAGACGGGCCAGATGAGGAGGCGGATGAAAATCGTGATGAGGATGATGGCGAGGCCGTAGTCGCCCACCACGCTCTTGAGGTGGACGAGGCCCCAGATCAGGCCGGAAGCGATCGGCTTGATCGCCCAGCCGAAGAGCCAGCCGAAGATCGGAATCTCGTCGTAGTGCATGACGCGCTGGCGGCGGTCGCCGAGAGCCTTCAGGCGGGCGTATTCCTTCGGCCCGAGGTAGATGCCGTAATCCGCATTTGTGGTCGCCCCAGGGGCGATGTTCTCCTTGGGCAGGCTCAGGGCCGCCTCGGCGGCGAACATGCGCTTCTTCTTCGACTCGGCCTCGTTGTTCTCGACGACCACGGGGAAACGCCCGATCCAGACCTCGCCCTCGTAGGGAGCCGAGGGACGGACGATCGTGGTGAAGAACTGGTCGTTGACCCCGGCCCAGTGGAGTTGCTTGATCGAGAATTGGTCGTGCGGCTTCTCGCTGCCGCCGAAGAGCCCGAGGATTTTTTTTCCGCCGAAGTGGTCGACCGTCTTGTAGTCGAAGTCGCCGTCCTTGCCCATCCAGTAGGAGCCGATCTGCATCGACCATTCATTGAGGTGCAGGGGCGCGGCGCTGCCGGCGTAAAGGTAGCGCGTCCCGAGATCGACCGCGGCGGGTCCGGCGTTCATCACCTCGAGGGCCACGCCGATCTCGTAGGGATCGGCATCCTTGCCCGGCAGCCGGATCGTCTTGCGCCATTTCAGGCCATCGGGAGTGGTGGTCTCGTAGGCGACTTCCGAGGCGTTCTTCGCGGCGACAGTCCAGAGGGCGTTGTCGAATTCCTTCGGACCCGACGAAAGCGCGGCGATGGGATGGGAGGCGGTTTCGTTGATCGCGATCAGGGAGGACTGCCCGAGATGGCGCGGATGTTTTTTCATCTCCGCGCGCTGGATCCCGGCACCCTCGTTGGTGAGGTGGATGCGGAGGTGGTCGTTTTCGAGGACCGCGGTTTCGGCCTTGGGCGCGCCGGCGGGAGCGGTCGCCACGGTTGTCGTCGCTCCGGCGGCGGCGGCCGCGCCCTTTTCCGCGGCGGCCGGCGAATTCTTCTCCGTTTTCGCCACGGCCGCAGCCTTCGCCTTCTCCACTTCGCGCTGGGCGGCGAGCTTGGCGGCTTCCTTCGTGCTCCACCAACCCCAGGTGAAGAGGAGGGCGAGGCAGATGAGGACCCCGATCCAGGAAGTACGATCCATGTTTTTCACGGCAATGGGCTTTCTACGGGTGAGGATGAGAATGATTGGAGTCGGCGCCGGGGGGCAGGTCACACGGGCGGCGGCCTTTATAAGCCGCCTCGGGGTGTTTCGCCACATATTCTTCCCATCCCGGCGGCGGATCATAACCCTGTCCACCCCATGGATTGCAGCGCAGCACGCGCACGAATCCCTGCCATGAGCCGCGCAGCGGACCGTTCACGGTGACGGCGTCGATGAAGTATTGCGAACAGGTCGGAAAAAAGCGGCATCCGCTGAAGGGACCGCACAGGAAATGCAACGGCGGGGAGATCACCACCTGGTAGATTCGAACGAAAACAATGAGGATCCGTTTCATGATCCCGACGGCTTCCGGTCCGCGTCCGCCGACACGAGGGGGACGCGGTGCATGAGCCACTTCCATTCCTTTTCCAACTGTTCCGAAGTGGCTCCGGCGGCGGCCGTCCGCGCCACGATGACGAGCCAATGGGGGAAGGTGATGCGGTCCCCGGTGCGGTGAATGACGCCGCGGATGCGTCGCCTCACCCGGGTTCTCACCACGGCTCCGCCAAGACGGCGGGAGGTGATGATGCCGAGACGGAAAGGCTCGGCGAGAGTCGGATCGGCGAGATAACCAAGGACCAGATAACGACCCTGGATCGATTGCCCGGAAGTGCGGACCCGCTGGAAATCGGCGCGACGCGTGATTCTCCTGGAGCGGGGGAGCTTCATCGTTCCACCACCCGGACCTTATCCGGGAGCGGCGGGAAAAACCATCCCGCGGGCACCGCGGATCACTGCCCGTGAAGGACCGTGTGGCGCTTGAAGTGGATTTCGGCGCCCTTGGGAATGAGGCGCTTGCGCCCTTTTTGACGGCGGCGGCGGAGGATGTCGCGCCCGGCCTTGGTGGCCATGCGGGCCCGGAAGCCGTGCTGGTTCTTGCGGGTGCGCTTGGAAGGTTGGTAAGTCCGTTTCATCTGTTCCGAAGGGTAGGAGCCGCACGTCGCCGCCGGCCGTGTTGCGGGAATCCCGCGGTTTTCCCGCACGTTGCACCGGAAATTCGGATGGGTTTCGGGCCCGGAGAATCGCGAAGGGCCGGGAAATTACGACCGGACCGGAAAAAGTCAATGCCGGGATCATCCTTTCCCACCCGCCGGGAGTCCGGAACCCATGGCCCGCGCGGTCACCGGTGCAGGCGATCCCCCCGCGGCAACGACTTCGCCCCGCGGTTTCCAACCATGGGAGAGCCCGAGAAATCCGGGCGGCGGCGTTGACAGGGTTGGCGAAGTCGCCTTTATTGACCGTCCGTCCTTTGCGGGACGGAAAATCGCGTCGATGGCGAGGTCGCCAAGTGGTAAGGCCGGGCTCTGCAAAAGCCCTATCGCGGGTTCGATTCCCGCCCTCGCCTCCATCGCGCGCTTGTGCCTTGTAAACCAAGCGGTAACAAGGATTTGAGGCCCTCCGAAAGGGGCGATTTTTGCCCAAAGTGGGCGAACCTCCTTCGCCATCCGGCCCTACTCCGCCGTGCCGGTGAAGCGCTCCTTGCTCTTCTTCCACCGTTGGAAAACCTTTTTCGCCTTCTCCTGTTGGGTTTCGGTCAGGATGGGGAGGATCTTCGACATGGCCTGGCCGGTGAGGGCGATGTCCTCCTTCACGTAGGCCTTGCGGCGCTCGTAGCGCTCGTCGAGCGCGGCGTGGATGAGCGGCCGGATCTGTTCGAGCTGCGCATCGGTGAGGTCGAGCTGCCCGGCGAGGTGGTCGGTGACGAATTCCTTCGATTCCTCGTCCCGCCAGCCCTCGCTGAGGGGAATGATCCTGACAAGGAACAAAAAGAGGGCCACCGCCCCGCAGAGGAAGCCCGCCCCGAAGACGGCGAGAAGGCCGCAGCCCGCCTTGTATTTCGTTTTCCGGTCCATGGGATGATCAGATGCCGAGCGGAAGCAGCCCCGCCCACTGCGTCACCAGTCCACCGACTCCGTCGGGCAGGGCATGGCGGTGGCTCACGGCGAGAAAGACGAAGGCGGCGAGGGCCACGGGCAGGCAGGCGGCGGCGAAGCGCCACGAAAGGCTCGCGAGGGTCTCGGCGAATCCCGGAACGGGAGCGGCGAGGACGGCGCGCAGCCGCGTCTCGAATCCGAATCCGGAGGGTTCACCGAAGGGCGCGTGGCGCCTTGCTTCAGCGAAGAGGCGGTCGAGGGGATCGGGGGTTTCGTTCGTGTTCATGGTTCGATACCGAGTTCTTGAAGGCATTCCCGCATTTTCTTCCGGGCGCGGTGGGCCCTGACCTTGACGTTGGCCTCGCTCCAGCCGGTGAGGGCGGCGGTTTCGCGCACGCCGCGCTCCTCGAGGTCGAGCAGGGTGATGACGAGCCGGTCCTTCGCCTCGAGGCGGTCGAGGAGGAGCCGCACCGTTTCCCAGGCCTCGCGGCGGGAGCGGGCGCGTTCGTCCCGGGGATCGTGGTCTTCGCGACGCTCGATCGGATCGACGAGGGTCTCGCTCTCGCGGCGGCGGCGGTTCGAGCGGAGGAAATCGTAGCAGCCCCGCACCGTCACGGTCATGACCCAGTGTTCGAAGGGCGCGTCGCTGCGGTATCCGGGGAGCCCGCGCCAGAGTTTGACGAGGAGATCCTGGACGAGATCCTCGAGTTCGGGCCGGGAGCGGGCGAACCGCGAGGCCGTCGCCCAGATGCGGGGACGATAGGACGCGGCGAGGTGGACGAAGGCTTCCTCGTCCCCCCGTGCGGCCCGGGCCACCCATTCGGACTCTGGTATCTCCGTCTCCACCGTTGGCGTTGCCCGTGTTGTAGCGAAAAAGAACATGGTGAGCAAGCGACTCCCCCGGAAGAAGGACGGACCGGATCCATTTCCGGTTACACGCGGAGGACGGATTCTCCAGCGATTGCGCCCTTGCCCTTTGCCACTTTCCTTGGCTAACTAGGCCCTATGATGAAGCGAATCCCCCTGATCCTATCCCTCGTCGCCGCGATCCTGTCCGGAGAGAACCTGCGCGCCCACGAATCCGCCGCCGACATGGCCGAGGCGGCCAAGGTGCTCCTCGCGAGCCTCTCGGAAGAGCAGAAGGCGAAGGTCGTCCGCCCCCTCACCGACAAGGAGCGCGAACTGTGGCACTTCGTCCCGCATCCCTTCGAGGGCGAGGGCATGCGCATCGGTCTGGCCCTGAAGGACATGCGCCCCGACCAGCGCCACCTCGCCTACGCGCTCCTCAGCACCGGCCTGAGCCACCGCGGCTACACCACCGCGCTCGAGATCATGAGCCTCGAACAGGTCCTCTGGGAACTGGAGAATCAGGCACCCAAGCGCGACACGGAAATGTATTACGTCTCTGTCTTCGGCGAGCCCGGCTCGAAGGCCTGGGGCTGGCGTTTCGAGGGACACCACCTTTCCCTCAATTTCACCGTCGCCGACGGCAAGGTCGTCGCGGAGACTCCGAATTTCTTCGCCTCGAATCCCGGGGAAGTCCGCCAGGGACCGCGCGCCGGCCTGCGGGTCCTCGCGGGCGAGGAGGACGTGGCCCGGGCGCTCGTGTCCTCGCTCGACGACGGACAGAAGGCCAAGGCGATCGTCGGGACGACCGCCCCGGACGACATCCTCACCTCGAACCAGCCCACCGCGAGCCCGCTCGAGGGCGGAGGCATCGCCTACGCCGATCTCACGGCGGAGCAAAAGACCGGATTGAAGAAGCTCATCCATGTCTATGTCCACCGGGTCCGTCCCGACGTGGCCGCCGACGAGATCGCCGCGATAGAGAAAGCCGGTCTCGACAAGGTGGTCTTCGCCTGGTTCGGCGGGATCGAGAAGAACCAGCCCCACTACTACCGGGTGCAGGGCCCGACCTTCCTCCTCGAATACGCGAACACCCAGAACGGGGCCAATCACGTGCACGCTGTCTGGCGCGACTTCAACGGGGATTTCGGCCGCGACCTCCTCCGCGAGCACTACCAGGCGCACCACCAGGCGAAGTGAACGGAAGCGGATGCCCGACCCCATCCAGAAGGCCAACGAGGAGGATCTCAAGCGGCTCCGGGCGATGCTCCGGAAGGTGGCCGGCCGGGATCTCGAGGCGGTGAAGCGCCGGCTCGAGCAGGCCGCGAAACCCCGTCCCGGCGCGGGCGAGATCCGCGTCCTCGACATCGCCTGCGGCGAATGCCGCGAGGCGGAGGTGCTCGGGGATTTTGTCGCGGAGCTGAAGGGGTCGCCGGAGGCGACCGTGAAACTCACCGGGATCGACGTGCGGGCACGCGAGATCGCCGACGCGGCGCGGAAGTTCGGAAAACGCCGCGAGGCGCGTGACGCGCAAGGCCGCCGCGAATTCGAATTCCTCACCGGCGACGCGACGAAGCTGGGCGACCATGCCGAACTCGGAGAGGCCTTCGACCTCGTCTTCCTCCGCCACCAGAACTACTGGAACGGTGCCCGGGACTGGGAGGAGATCTTCGATCACGCCCTCGCCAAGGTCGGCGACGAGGGGCGGCTCGTCATCACCAGTTATTTCGACAAGGAACACGCCCTCGCCCTCGAGGCGATCCACAAGCTGGGCGGCGAGTTGATCCATACCGCATTCAACGACGAGACTCGTGAACTCGCCACTCCGGGCAAGTCGGTCGATCGGCACGTCGCGATTTTCCGGAGAAAACGGTGACGGAACCCGTTCCCGGGGGCTGGCTCTCACGACAAGGTGGCCATGAGCGCGTCAGCCGCGGCGATCCCGCTCTTGTAGGCGCCGTGGACGGTCGATGGGCTCTCCACGGAACACGCTTCGCCCGCGAGGAGGAGGCGGCCATGGACGGGCGAGGCGAGGGCGCGGCGATCGCGCGGACTGCTGCCCGGAGCAAGATTCGAATAGGAACCCCGCGCCCACGGATCGGAATGCCACCGGGTGATGCGGGCCTCGAGCGGCGAGGGAAAACCGCGCCCAAAGGTCCTGCGCAGAGCGTCCATCGCCGAGGCGATGATGGTGGCATTGCTCCGCCCCTCGAGCCGCTCCGCCACGGCACCGCCATTGAACCCAAAGAGGGCGGCTTTTCCCGTCACGGGAGCGAGGTTGACCCACTCCTCCCAGAGGCGGTCTCGATCGACCCGGCCGAAAGCGTGAAGTTGGTTCGGCCAGGCCACGCGGGGAAAGCGCAGGTAGATCTTGTTGAGCGTGCCCATGCCGAGGCGGCGGATGGCGAGGACATGGCGTTCCGGAAGCGGCGGATCAAAGGCGGGTTCGCCGCGTTGGAGGACTCCGAGGGGAATCGTCACGATGGCGGCGTCGGCCGAAATCATGCCGGCATCGGTCGTCAGGTTGACCCCGCCGTCCCCGTAAGTGATCGACCGGACCGGAGTGGAAAAGAGCGTTTCATCGGCCTGTCGAAAAGCGGAAAACAGCCGCGCATAGCCGGCTGGCAGGAGCTGGTCGCCTCCACGCAATTCCGCTCCCTCATCGAACCACCCGAGGGAGAGCCGCGCCGGATCCGAGGCGAACTCGTGGGTGATATTGGTGTTCACGACATGGTCGAGGCGCGGACGCTCCGCCGGATCCAGGCGCTTACGGAAGCGGGCGATGGCCGGCGCGAGCGCCACCCCGTCGCCCGCCTTCGACCCCTCGCGGGAAAGGTGCCGCCAGAGCCGACCCAGGAGGGTGTCGAATTCAGCGGCCTCCGCATCGGCAAGCCGTCTTCCGGATTCGTGAAGCGCATAGCGGTTCCAATCGAACGGCAGCCGCCTCGTTCCCGTGGCCCGGGCAAGGGCGACGAGAGGATTCCCCGAAGCTCCGTGGATCCAGCTCGCGCCCAGATCCACGCCCGGAGCCGCGGTCCAAATCCGTCCGCCGGTCCTCGCACGCGCTTCGACGAGGATCGTGCCCGCGCCGGCCTTGGCAAGACGATCGACCGCGGCCAATCCCGCCATGCCCGCCCCGACCACGGCGATGCGAAGCCCCGGAGGAAGCGCGGCGCGGCCCGTGGCGAACGGAAGACTGCCCGCAAGGAGCGTCCCGAGGAAGGCGCGACGACCGGTTCCGGTGCTGCCGTCCTCGTCGAAGGGCATGGAAATTTCCGTCATGTGCGGCTCAAAGACCAATCACATACATCCGATGCTGCGAGATCTGTTCGGCCTCGGGAAGGGAGATCCAGCGCTCGAGGTAGTTTTCGCCCCAGGAATCGGAGAAGGCGATCTCGTTCGTCTCCGGGTTGTAGCCGATGATGATGACGACGTGGGCGCGATCGGAATCGGGGGTGAGCTTCGGGTCCGCCGCCGCCGCCGCCACCGCTCCCTTGTGGGAACCCCACGACTCGCGGCGCGCCTTGGTCCGCTCCGTGGCGATGTCGTTGAAGGTCTCGGTGCTGAACATCGCCCAGATGATCGGAATACCCGCGTCGATCGACTTCTGGATGTCGCGCAACTTCAACTCGCCGTCGTTGATGTCAAAGGACCGCCCTTTGCGTTTGATGTCCGATCCGATCGCCGAGAGGAGCAGGTCCGGCGAGGTTCCCCCACCGGCCTTGGTTCCACCCGCCATCGCGAGCAGATACATGTCGGCGGGGATGCCGAGGAAACGCATGCAGCGCTCCACCGTGGCCGGCACGCAGTAGCCCTTCGGCCCCTGGTCGACCATCGGAATGTTCGAAATGACGACGTCTCCATTCTCACGGCGCTCGACGAAGCCGCGGGAACGCTCGCGGATGACCGAGTCGGGGACGCGGGCGGTGTTGCCGCGATTATCCGCCGCCTCGATCGTCTGCACGGCAAGGGAAACGTATTCGTCGGGGACGTGCGAAAGGAGAAAAGCGTGGCCGGCCCAATCCCATCGCTGGACCTCGACGCGGGCCTCGCCCTCGCCGAAACGCTGCTGCTTCGGCTGGCCGAGCAGGGCGGTGAGCTTTTGTCCGATCGTTTCGGCATCGTCGGCCATGATCAGGCGGACGCCCTCCATGCCTCCGGGAACGGGTTTGCCCTTGATGAAATGCTGCTCGCCCCCGCCGACGGTGCCGAAGGAGTCGCCCTTGTTCGCATACACCAGCGAGATCGCGGTGACCTGCTCGTTTTCTCCGTAGAGGGCCGCGGAATGGGGACGGGCCCCGAGGAAGCGGTAATCCGCCGCCGGGTAGGCGCGGTAGCTTTCCCCGATCGCGGACTTCGACTCGCGTGGCCATTTCAGGCGGGCGGCGACTTCTTCCGGCTTGCTCGACCATAGGAGCGCGTCCGCGAAAAGAGGCGCGCCGATCGTTTCGTTGATCCGCGCGGCGGTGACACCCCCGGTCGGCGCGAGGGCGGTAGCGGCCGCCGCAGGAACCCCGGCGACGGGTTTCCACTCGCGGAGGTATTGCTGGTCGGCGACGGACAGGCTCGCGAGGGGAACCTCGAAGGTCTGTCCGCTCTCGAGCCCGATGGAAGCCTTCTCCCCGGTCACGCCGAGAACCTTGGCCCGGATCGATCGACCGGTCGAGTTGGTGAAAGTACGGAATTCATCCGCGTGAAGGGAAACCAAAGGGATCGATCCTGACAACAGCACGAAAAGGGCGGCGAACACGGGAAAGAGCCGGGGGATTTCCTTCATGGAAAATAGATGCCCCGACCAGACCGGTGAAGCAAGCAGTTCCGGAGTGATTTCCTTCCCGGAGCAGGCCAATGCTTCGACTCATCAGATAATTTAGTAATTTTAGATTTTGGTTTTTCTTAAAATGCTGCATAATTCTTACGGTCTCCGCTTGGAACTGCGTTCAGATGAAGGAAACATGGCACAGGCTGGTGCTTTTCGTCTTTCTCGTCGGGTTGTTCCTGACGGGAGTCGCGGGCACGTCCGCGCCGATGACCTTCATCTGGCCGGCCTATGGCGTGCTCGGCCTTGCGGGGGCGCTGTCGATCGGCCTTCTTTTTCAGGGAATCTCGTTCCGGCTTCCGCTTCTCGGAAGTTGCTCCCTCCTGCTCTTCTTCGCTTATATGCTCGCGCGCGCCCCGTCGGCTCCGGTGGCGTATTTCGCCCGCGAGGATGCGGCGCTGGGGGTCGGTTCGTTCCTCGTTTACGGACTCTGCGCGGTCCTCCTCATCACTCCGCGGGCCCGTCACCGTCTCGTCGATCTCCTCGCGCTTCTCGTGGCCCTCAATCTCGCTTTCGCCTTCCTCCAGGCGACCGTGGCACCCACCCTCTGGATCCTGCCCGGCTACGAGCGCACCTACTCCGACCGGATCGGCGGCCTTTTCAATCATCCCGATCATTTCGCGGCCTTTCTCGCGATGCTGGTGCCGCTCTGGCTTTCGGTCGCTCTTTTCGGGCGGCGTCCGCGTGCCTGGCGCCTCGCCTCGGTCGGCCTGGGGGTGGCCTCGATCCTCGCGATTCTTGCATCGCGCAGCGGGGTGGGATTGATCGGTCTCGGGGCCGGTCTCGCCGCATTCGCCTGCGCCGGCGGGGTGCTGATCTGGCGACGCTTTCCAGTGGCCACCCGCCGGACCGCCCTGCGGCGCGGGGCCATTTTCTCCCTCGGCCTCGCGGTCGTCCTTGCCGCCTCCTCCCGGCCCATCACCCGCGCCTTGGACCGCTCCGTGTTGGAAAAGGGCGGCCAACTGAGTCTTCCCCAGGTTTGGAAAGCAGGCTGGGCGCAATTCAAGGAAGCGCCGCTCTCCGGAACCGGGAGCCGCACCTCCTACGTCTACGGGCGCCGTTTCCGATCGGAGACGCTGAACTCCGCCACCGCCGAGCCCGAGTTCATCCACAACGAATATCTCCAGGTCGCGGCCGACTACGGGATTGCCGGGCTGTTCCTGCTCTTGCTCGCGGTCGGGCTGCACCTCGCCTCCGGATACCGCTTCGCCCGGGCCTACGCCGGTTTCGCCCCGTCCCCGGGATCCTTCGCCCCCCGCTCGGACCATCTCGCGCTCGTCCTCGGCGCCCTCGCCTCGCTCGCCTCGCTCGCCGTGAGCGCCGCGTTCGATTTTGTCCTGCATTTGCCCGCGTTCACGATGATCGCGGCCGCGTTTCTCGCGGTGCTCGCCGTTCCCGATCCCATGGCCGCCGTCCTCGAATCGCGCCCGGCCACGCGCTTCCTGCCGGGAGGAGGCCCGGTCTTTGCGGGCCGCGCCCTGCTCTTCGGATGCGGCATCACCATGACCGTCTTCGGCATCGTCTTCTCGCAAAGCGAATATCACTACGAGCGGGCCAGGCTTGCTTTCGAATCAGACCGCGGCGGCTTCAACCACCTTCGCCACCTCCGCAACGCCCGCGCCCTCGACGGGAAAAACCCCTTTCTTTTTTCCCTCAGCGCCCATGCCCAGGTCGCCGGAATCCAATCTGAGATGCCCGAACCCGCGAGGCTCCAGGCCCTCGGACAAGCCGATGCCTACTTCTCCCACGCCCGGCGTCTCTATCCCCAGGACATTTTCGCCGCGATCGGCCACGCTGCCGTGCTCGAGGAGTTGGGTCGTTCCGGAGAAGCGCTCGATCGTCTGCGCGAGGCCCGGGATTTCGCCCCCGCCTACGGCAACCTGATGCTGGCCGAAGCGGAACACCACCTCCGCCATGGCCGGGTTGCCGATGCCGAAGCCTTGTTCTCCGAAGCGATGAACGCGGCGGCCTTCCGCGACTCGGCCGCCGCCCAGCGCGGCCTCATGACGGTGACGGAGTGGAAGCTGATCGCGGAAAAGGACGGCATCGACTGGCGCGTCCCGTCCGACCCGGTCGAATCGGAACCCCTCCTCGCCGGTCCCGCCGGATACCGCACCCTCCCCGAGGCCAAGGTTGAAAATCGCAGCGTGGCCGGCCTGGCTCCGGCGAACATGCAATCCGCTCACGCGGAAGCGAGCGGTGCGCAAGAGACTCCCGCGGGCCCCACTCCAGTGGTGGAATCATCGGATAAATCGCAGAGCGGAGAGGTGGACGAAGTCCACACGGCTCCATGATGGAAGTCATCACGGCTTCATCGCCGAGAGCAGCAGTTGCTCGCCCTCGCCCGGCGCGATGACCCGGTCCCCGAGGCCGAGCGCCGCCACCGCCCCGAGGAGCCGCTCGAGCGGTTCATGGCGGTGTTCGTTGCCGAGCGGGAAGGTCGCGTGGTGCATCGGCAGCATCCGGTGCGCCTTCAGGTCGAAAAAAGCCCGCAAGGCCTCTTCGGGATTCATGTGAACCTCGCGACCGCTCGGACAATCGTAGGCCCCGATCGGCAGCAGGGCGGTATGGATGTCGTAGCGGTTCCCGATCTCGGCAAATCCGTCGAAATAGGCCGAATCGCCGGAATGGTAGACGGTGTGCCGCGGCATCTTGAGCACGAAGCCGCCGAAGCCCTTGAGATTGTCGTGGATGTAGCGGGCACCCCAGTGATGCGCCGGCGTGAAATGGATCTCGGCATCGCGAAACGCCGCGCAGTCCCAATCCTTCATCTCCACGACCTCGCGCAGGTTCAGCTTGCGGAGGACTCCGGCGACGCCCCGGGGCACGAAGACCGTCTGCGTGCCGTCGGCGATGCGTTTCAGGGTCATCCGGCAAAGGTGATCGAAATGGGCGTGCGTGATGAGGACCAGATCGATCGGCGGAAGATGCTCGATATCGATTCCCGGATCGCGATGGCGCTTCACCGGCCCCATCCACTTCGCCCATACCGGGTCGATCAGGGCGTTGAACCGCGGCGTTCGCACGAGGAAACTGGCGTGCCCGATCCAGACCACCTCGATCTGATCCTCCGCCAGGTCCTGAAAAACGGGAGGATGGGGAGTGCCGGTGGCTTCCCGTTTCCGGATCATTGCGGGCAGCAGACTGCCGCTAAGGTAACGGTAGTTGCGCATCGCCCAGCCCTTCTGCGGCAGGATGCCGACCCGACGGCCATCGGAGAGAAAACGGGACTTCTGGCGCCCGCCCGCGGGATGCGGATTCAAGGGATCGGAATCGGGTGCTGCCATTCTGGAACGAACGGATGGAGGGGACTCCGAATCATAATCAGGGATATGGCGACGGGCAAATGAAGAGTCGGAATACAGCGGCTTCACGGGGCAAGCCCCCCGGACCGACCGGAAGCGAGCCTCGAAGCGGTAGAGAAACCGGGAAAATTGGATTTGCTGAAATTTCTGGTTATTTGACTTGACCAGCCCAAGGACGGCGAGTTAGGTCGCCTGTATTGGTGTTCGTCATTCCAATCTGCCCATGATCAAGATCCTTCCCTTCTTCTCCGCGACCGGTTTCCGCTCCCTCTCCCTCGCAACCTTGCTTGCCATGTGGTTCCCGGCTGCTCCAGAGCTGGTCGCCGAGGACCTTACCGTGACTGTCCGCGAGAACGCCAACGGGTCCACGACGTTTCGCCTCAGCGGCAGTTCGACCTGGTACGAGACTGGCTTCCCCATGACTTCCGGGGTCACCAACTTTTCCTTCGCCGGTGGCGTTCCTCCGTTGTCCCCGCTGGTGACCGTGCCCTTCACCATCCCCATGCCCTCGGGCTTGTTTCTCACGCTCGATGACCCTGCCCCCGGTGGTGCCGAGACCGTCCCGGTTGATCGGGTGTTCGCTTACAATCCGGTTTCCTTTTCCGGAAATCTGAGCTGGTTCCTGATATCTTTCGGAGTCAAGGATACCGCGCCGATCTTCGGCTCAATCTCCGGAAGCGGATCGGTCACGATTGCCGATTTCCCCTTCTTCCTGCTTGAGCCGGGCCGGTTTGTTGTCGAACCCGGGGATGCCTATCTGGATTCCCCCGAGGAAGCAGCCCCGACGGAAATCGCCGATCCGAAATTGGGATACTTCGGCTTCCGCACGATCTACGAGGTGATTCCCGCCGACAAAAAGCCCGCCATTGAGGGGACCTCCGGCGTTCTCATCGCCCCGCAGGGAGGCCGAGCGTCTGGTAAAATCCGCATCACCAACAGCGGCAACGTTCCGCTCGAGGGGATCGCCGTTTCCGGGGCTTCTCCCGATTTCCGGATCGGTCGTCCGGTAAGAACAAGTCTCGACCCCGGCCAGTCGACCACCTGCCCCGTCGTCTTCGAAGCGCGTCGAGGACGCAGCGCATCGGTCATGGTCTCCCTTTCCGCAAAGACTCCCGACCGCTCCTACACCCCCGAAATGGCTGACGGCTCCGAAGCGGAGCAGTCCGCCGCGGTTGAAGATGCCGAGGGACCCGGACCGATCACGGAGCCGGGCGTGACGGTGAGGTCGCGCGTCAAGGTCCGCGGCGAAATCGCCGCCCCGCGCCCCAAGAGCCCCCGGTTTCCCTTTGGTTTCCTCGGTCCGAGGTGATCCCGAGGTTTCGCCGTGTTCCCGGAACCGGCCCCTTCCAAACTCCAAAAACCTTTTCCGATTTGTGAAATGACCATGAAAGCGAACACGATGATTCTGGCACTCCTCTCCGGAGTGATCACGCTCGACGCCGGCGATTGGGGCAAGGCCCCCGTCGGGAAGGCCCCCATCGAGGAATGTGTTGACCTCGGCGGGAAGATCAGTGCCGGCTACGAGACCGACTACATGTTCGACGGGGTTCGCTTCGCGCGGGACAGCGCCTGGGCGGATGTGAACTACACCTACGACGGGCTTCCGGTGCCGGTGACGGTGGGGGCGTGGTACCTCAACGGGATCAATGGGAGCGCCTTCGGAGGGGGCTTCGACCAGCTCAACCTCTACACCAGCGCGGATCTGGGCACCTATGCCGGCTTTGATCTTTCCCTTGGCTACACCCACTATGTCTTCCCCGAGTTCAGGAGCAACATCGCGCCGCTCGGTGGCTACGGCGAACTCAACTTCGACGTGAAGCGCTCGCTCGGTCCGGTGGATCTGCGTTACTCGATGGACTACGCGATGGGCGGTGGCGGGTTCGCCCCGAAGGGCTGGTATCACGAGGTGGGTGCGGAGAAGACCTTCTCCCTGACCGACTCGATCGGCCTGAGGCTCTCGGCCGGAGTGGCTTATACCGACGGCTACTGGGGTCCGAGCGGATGGAACCACTACTACGCACGGGTGGCCCTGCCGGTCACGCTGAACTGCCGGACGACGCTGACCCCCTACATCGGCTACCTCGGCGCCCCCGACACCTGGGTGGTGGATGGAGCCTTCGGGGCGGATTCACCGCAGTCGGACATCCTCCATGGAGGAGTGGCCTTGAGCGTCACGTTCTGAAGCGACCCGGTTCTTTCCCTCGGGCTCGTGCCGCGGGGACTCGAAACCGCCCCTTGTCGTCGGGGCGGTTTTTGTTTCCACCGGAAAAGAAGCGGCAGGGATGCCTGATGGCCGGCGTTCCCTCGATTATCCGCTTTTCGCGGGAAGGATCCGTGGTTTGGTGCCCTCTTCATGGAACTGGAAGAAATCGAGGGATTGACGCGAAAGGCGCTGCCGGAATGGAACGGGGCACACCTTTCGCTCGCCCTGATCGACAAGGGCGGATCGGGCCGGCTCTTTGTCCGGGTCTCGGAACCGGCTTCAGGGCGGAGCCTCATCGCGATGCATTACGATCTCGACCGGGCCGACAATCCCCGTTTCGCCTCCATCACCGACTTCCTCATCCGGCACGGTATCGCCGCTCCCGCGATTCTGGCCCGTCGGGAGGATCTTCGTCTCCTCTGGGTCGAGGATCTCGGGGAAACGGATCTCGGCAATCTCGCGGGCACGGACTGGAACGATTCCCGTTTCCCCGCGTATTTTTCCGCGCTGCGCACGGTTTTCCCGCTCCATTGTCTCACCGAAGACGCGCCTCCCGCCGATCTGCCGGAACTGGAGCGCCCCTTCGACGAATCGCTCTATCAATGGGAACAGACCTACTTCCTCACCCACTACGTCGAGCGTTTCCACTCACCCGAGCTCACCGCGGAGTTGCGTGAGCATCCCTCCCTCACGGAACTCGCCCGCGATCTCGCCGGCCACCGGCGCTCGCTCGTCCACCGCGACTTCCAGAGCACGAACGTGATGCTGCGAGGCGGCTCGAGCTACCTCATCGATTACCAGGGCCTGCGCTGGGGCCTGCCCGAATACGATCTCGCCTCGATGATCTACGATCCCTACAGCGAGTTCACTCCGGCGCAAACGGACGATCTCATCAATGCCTACTTCGGGCTCAAGCAGGAGGCCGGTCACGGGGAGACCCGCGAAGCCTACGGGAAACGCCTCGTCCAATGCGCGATGCAGCGGCTCATGCAGGCGATGGGCGCCTACGGATTCCTCGGGGAGGTGAAGGGAAAACGCGAGTTTCTCTCCCACATTCCCACCGCGAAACGGCGGCTTCTCGAGCTGTCCCGCAAGGACGGGGGGCTATCGATCCTTTCCGAGCGGCTGGGCTGAGGATCCGGCTCAAAACGACTCCGCCTGGGCCAACACCTCGAGAAACGGCATTTCGGAAAGCGCACCGAACCGGTCATCCCGCTGCAACCGGGCCCGCGAGGTCGCCGGGCTGGTGAGTCCGCACAAAAACCTCGCGAGTTGCCGCGGCTGGCGCAGTGCGGGATGCCGTTCGGCCTTGGCGGCGCGGATCATCTCCACTTCCTCGAGCGTGAGTTCCTCCCGCCTCGCTCCCGGCAGCGCACCGCCTCCGTGCTCGCCGCGGCAATGACCGCAGTTCCCGCAGGGAGCGGACTGCTCGCCGAAATACTCGAGCAATTGCTGCGGCAGACATCGCGGCACCTCGCACATCGCGACGACCTGGTGGAGACGCGCGATCTCCGCGGCTTCGCGGGATTCGAACCGCTCGATCAGCCGCGCGGCGACGGTGCCGACGGAGCGGTCCCCGTCACCGAGCCGATAGCGGTGGTGCAACCCGTGCGGCTTCACCACCGCGTCCCCGTGCCGGCCGAGATCGGAAAGGGCGCGACTCACCCGATCGCTCGAAACGCCCAGCACTTCGGCCGATCCGGCGTGATCGAAGCGGTGCCAGAGGCGTCCCGGCGTCCCCGTCTTGAAAAGGCGTTTCAAGAACTCTTTCTCTTCCGCCGTCATTCCCACGGCCGCCTCGTCGAGCGATCGCAGCAGGCGGACCTCGGAGCCCGCGTAAAACGGTCCTCCGGGAACGATCACCCCGTCCATTTCGAGATAGGTCAGGGCCGTTTCCACGACGGTCTGGCGAATGTCGCGGGACTGGGAAAGTTCGTATCGGGAAACGGAAAACTCCTCGCCCCGCAGCAGGACGTGCTCGACGAGCGACCGCAGCGCCGTGGGCGAGGGTGTGTCACCGTAGACGAAGTTCTCCAGCACGGTGAGGTCCTCGGCGCAGGCGAGGAGGTCGCAGATCGCGGGCGCACCGTCCCGCCCCGCCCGGCCCGACTCCTGCACATAGTTCTCGAGCGACTTGGGCAGGTTGTAATGGACGACCCGGCGGATGCCGGACTTGTCCACCCCCATCCCGAAGGCGATCGTCGCCACGACAAGCGGCACCGTTCCGTCCATGAATCCGTCCTGCACCGCGGCGCGGTCTTCGTCCCGCATCCCGGCATGGTAGGCCCTCGCGGAGAAACCCGCCCGTCGCAGCATCCCCGCGACCCGCTCCGAGGTCTCCTGCAGGGTCACGTAGACGATCGCGGGCAAAGCCTCACTCTCTCCTAACTGATTCACCAATCTCCGGTCGCGCTCCTCCGCGGTGCAGGGATGGAACCGATAGCGCAGATTAGGCCGGGCAAAACCGGTCTGGACCTGGTCCTCCTCCGCGATGCCGAAGCGTTCGCGGATCTGGCGCGCCACCCGCGGTGTCGCCGTCGCGGTCAGGGCGAGGATCCGTCCGACCCCCAGTTCGCGGGCGAGATCGGGCAGCCGCAGGTAATCCGGCCGGAAATTGTGACCCCATTCCGAGAGGCAATGCGCCTCATCGACGGCAAAGAGGTCGATGCGGCAGCCTTTCAACCTCCGGAGAAACCCGGCGTTCGCGAGACGTTCCGGCGAGACGTAGAGCAGCTTCAGCGAGCCATCCTCCATCGTCGAGTAGACCCTCTCCACTTCCTCGGCCGACAGGGTCGAGTCGAGCCTGGCCGCGGTGATGCCGCGCGACCGCAGGGCTCCGACCTGATCCTTCATCAGGGCGATGAGCGGGGAAATCACAAGGGTGAGCCCGTCGAGCAGAAGGGCGGGCAACTGGTAGCAGAGGCTCTTCCCGGCACCCGTGGGGAAGAGGGCCAAAACGGAGCGCCCCGGGAGGAGGCGGGAGATGACCGCTTCCTGCCCGGGGCGAAAGGAATCGTGGCCGAAATGCCGGCGCAGGGACTCCGCGAGGTCCATCCCGCTCACTTCGCGTCGGCGAAGCGGGCCGAAACGCGATCCCAGTTCACCACGTTCCAGCAGGCGGCGATGTAATCGACGCGGCGGTTCTGGTAATGCAGGTAATAGGCGTGCTCCCAGACGTCGAGACCGAGGAGCGGCGTGCCGAGTTCGGCATCGGCGACGAGACCGGGCATGAGGGGGTTGTCCTGGTTCGGAGTGCTCGTGACGAGGAGCTTGCCGTCCTTCTTGATGAGCCAGGCCCAGCCGGAACCGAAGCGCTTCGCCCCGGCTTCACCGAAGGCGGTCTTGAAGGCATCCATCGAACCGAAGGAGGCGTCGATGGCCTTGGCGAGGTCGCCGGACGGCTTGCCCACCTTGTCGGCGGCGGCGAGCGTTTCCCAGAAGAAGGCGTGGTTCCAGTGGCCGCCCCCGTTGTTGCGGAGCGTGGTCTGGAGGGCCTTGTCCTCGACCTTGTTGAGGTGGCCCATGAGTTCGTCGAGGGAGAGCGCACCGAGGTCGGCCTTGCCCTCGAGGGCGGTGTTGAGATTCTTGATGTAGGTGGCGTGATGCTTGCCGTGATGGATTTCCATCGTCTTCGCGTCGATGTGCGGCTCGAGCGCGTCGAAGGCGTAGGGCAGTGGCGCCTGCTCGTAGGGCGAGGCGGCGCGGAGAAGACGCGAGGGCAGAAGCACGGCACCGGCGGCGAGGGCTCCGGTAAGGGCGAACTGACGGCGGGAGAGAGGGTTCTGGGAGTTCATGAGGATGGATGGTTGGATCGGCTGGTCGCGTGGACGACCAGAATTCTCGGGGGCGACGATACGTTCGGAACCCGGGTCTTGGCGAGTAAAAAGGAGGGCGACACGGGAACGCGCAAGGGCATCGACGAGCAAGGGAGACAGGAAGGCTTTTCGAATGCCAAGGCAGTGGCCATCGGCGCGAGACCCTGCCGGTCGCCGCACGGAACAGATCACTTCGTGAAACCAAAGAAGTGCCGCTCCCGGATCATTTTCGAGACGCCCTCGGGGACCATGGCTTCCCAGGAAGCGTCCCCGGCGGCGATCTTCGCGAGCACGTCGCGCGAGAAAATGCTGAGGTAATCCGGATTGAAGTTGTCGAGGGCCACGAAACTTCCGCGATCCGCGAGGTAGCCGTAAAGCTTCCGCAACTCGGGCGCGACGGGAAGATTCTCGACGGTGATGATTTCGCCGGTCTCCCCGTTCAGAAGGGGATAGACGTAGAGCTTGAGGTTGTTCTTGAAGAGCCTTCCGAAGGACTCGAGGATGCCGCCGGGAAGGGAGGCGTAATACTTTTCATCGAAGAGTTCGATAAGGCTGGGCGCGCCAAGGACGATCCCAATCCGTTCCTTCGTCCGCCAGGCGAGATAGGCGGCGAGCCGATAGAACTCGAAGTAATCGGAGACGAGAACCGTCATGCCGCAGGCGGCGAGCAGATCGGCGCGGGCGAGGAAATCGCGCCGGTCCACGTCATCACCGCCGGCGAGGAGATTGCGCATCGTGAGTTCGAAGATCGGGAGAACCTCCTTCCCGTCCACGGCGGGGTCGGCGCGGAACTTCTCGAGGGCGCATTGGAGCATGTCGAAATTCACATGGGTCGGCGGGCGGAAGCTCCCGCGCTCGACGAGGAGGGCTTTCTTGTAAAGCGCCTCGGAGGGTTGCAGCACCTCGTGATTCGGCCCGAACATGGCCGCGCCGCTGAGGCCGAGCTGGACCAGTTTCAGGGTGATGAGGCGGTTGTCGACAGATCGGAATTCGATGCCCCGGAATTCGATCACGTCGATCTCGATGCGTCCGGTGGTGAGTTTGTCGAGGAGGCTTTCGACGAGACGCTCCGGCTCATGGTGGAGGAAAAACGCACCGTAGAGGAGATTGACACCGACGACGCCGAGGGCCTCCTGCTGCAGCGAGGCCTCGGTGTCGAGCATGCGGACGTGGATGAGGATCTGGCTGGGCTCGTCACGGGGACGCGATTGGAACTTCACCCCCATCCAGCCATGGCATTCGTTGCCGCCCTTGAAACTGCGTGCGACCACGGTGTCTGCGAACGCGAAGAACGCGGTCGTGTCGCCGCGCTTGCCGCCGAGGCGTTCGACATTGAGGTGGAACTCGTAATCGAGCATCGCCTGCAAGCGGACGCGCGAAACATAGCGGTCGCTGCTGCCGTAGATCGCATCGCTGACCATCATGTCGTAGGCGGAAATGCTCTTGGCGACCGTACCCGCGGCCGCTCCGACACGGAAGAACCACCTTACGACCTCCTGGCCAGCCCCGATCTCGGCGAGGGTTCCATACCAGCGGGGGTCGAGGTTGATCTTGAGCGCCTTCTGGTGGGTATCGAGTTCCGGGTCTCTCGTCATCATGCGGGTGGGAGACCCAATCTCGTAGCATGAAGCAGGCCAGACAAGCGGCGTTGGCGGACGAGACGGGGATTCCGAGGCTCGGCCGGGTTCAAGAATTCGAGAGATTCCGCGGAGATGGGAAAAGGGCCTGAATTCCAGTCCCCTCCTCCGGCCGATCCTATGCTTCGCGCCTTGATCCGCGACGGGACTTGCCCGAAACTGCCGTTCCGATCCATCGATTTCCCCCACTCACCATGTCCCATCACGCCAAAGCCGCACGTATCAAGGAAGCCTCGCTCTATTTCCTCCCCATCGAGATGCGGATACCGCTGAAGTTCGGGGCCCAGGTGCTTGACTCGGTCACGTGCGCACGGGTGCGGGTCGTGATCGAGGGGATGGACGGCAAGACGGCGGATGGCTGGGGCGAAACGCCCCTCGCGGTCGCCTGGGTGTGGCCCTCTCCGGTCCCCTACGAGGAGCGCCTCACCGCGCTGCAGGATTTCACCCTCGCGATCGCCCGCGACCTGCCGGGGTGGGCAGCAACCGGCCACGCGATGGAACTCGGACACGACTTCATCGAGCACCGGCTCCATGTCCTACAGGACACCTTCAACGCGAACCGCCGCCCCGAGGCCCACCTGCCGCACCTCGCCGCCCTCGTCTGTTTCTCGCTCTTCGACCTCGCCGTGCATGATGCCTACGGCCGCCTCCACGAGCGTCCGGTCTACGAGACCTACGGGCCCGAATTCCTCTCGCGCGACCTCGCCGACTTTCTCGAGGGCGACGCGGCCTTCCGCGGGAAGTATCCGGTGGACTTCCTCGCGAAGAAGGCTCCGAAAAAACTTCCCGTCTGGCACCTCGTCGGCGGGCTCGACGCGATCGATCCGGCGGACCTCACCGGAACGGAACCGGACGACGGCTATCCCGTGCTGCTGCGCGACTGGATCCGCGGGGACGGCCTCGACTGCCTCAAGATCAAGCTCCGCGGCAACGACCAGGCCTGGGACCACGACCGCATGGTGAAGATCGGGGCGATCGCGCGTGAGGAAGGCGTCACCTGGCTGACGGCGGACTTCAACTGCACCGTCACCGAGCCGGCCTACGTCAACGAGATCCTCGACCGGCTCAAGGACGAGGATCCCGTGACCTGGCAGAAGCTCCTCTATGTCGAGCAGCCCTTCCCCTACGACCTCGAGGCGAACCGCATCGACGTCCACAGCGTCAGCGCGCGCAAGCCGCTCTTCATGGACGAAAGCGCGCACGATTGGCGTTTTGTCAGGCTCGGCCACGGGCTCGGGTGGTCCGGCGTCGCCCTGAAGACGTGCAAGACGCAGACGGGCGCCCTCCTCAGCCTCTGCTGGGCGAAGGCCCGCGGCATGACCCTGATGGTGCAGGACCTCACCAACCCCATGCTCGCGCAGATCCCGCATTTCCTCCTCGCGGCCAACGCCGGCACGATCATGGGGGTGGAGTCGAACGGGATGCAGTTCTACCCCGAGGCGAGCGCGCCGGAGCGCCGCGTCCATCCCGGCCTCTACCGGAGGCAAGAGGGTGTGCTCGACGGCTCGACCCTGTCGGGTCCGGGCTTCGGCTACCGCGTGGAGGAGATCGCCCGCGAACTGCCCGAGCCCGTCTTTCAATCCTGACAAAGACTCCATCGATGAAACTCCGCGCCCTCTGCCTCTCCATCCTCGCCGCCGCGTCCGCGCTGGCGGCGGAACCCGTCTTCACCGATCCCTTCACCGCCGCAGCGAAGGTGCCCGAGCGCCGCGCGATGCGGGGCGACTGGACCATCGCCGACGGAATCGCCCGCTGCACCCAGGATGACGCGCTTTACACGAAGTACAAGGACCACGGGCCGATCCTGTTCTACGACCTGCCGGCCACCGACGCGACCTATCGCTTCGCGGTGAAGCCCAAGGGCTGCCAGTCCATCGTGTTCACCCTGAACGGGGAAAAGGGACACGTCTTCCGCTTCGTCACGGGTGCGAAGGGAACGGGATTCCGCGCCTTTCCGCCCGGATCGGAAAAATCGATCCAGACCGGACTGCAGGCCGATTGGAAGTTCCCCGAAGGCGAATGGACAAACGTCTCGGTGGCGATCACCGGTGGCCGTGCCGTCGTCACTTTCGGCGGTCATCCGCCCGTGACGGTCGAGCATGCCAGCTACGCGGCGGCGAAGGTCAATTTCAGCATCGGCTTCGCCTTCGGCAGCCTCGAGGTGAAGGATGTCGCGGTGACGAAGTGAGCGCCGATGGCGTTTGCGCGGGAGAATTGTCCGTTGCCACGGGCGGCGGTCTTTCCCACACTGCCCGCATGAAACTCCCGCGCCTCTTCATCTCCTTCCTCTTCGCCGTCCTTGGCACCATTCCCGCCTTCGCGGAAACCCCGGCGACGGCCGATCCCTCGCGCCTCGCCGGCATCCACGAGGCGATGGAGGCGGAAATCGCCGCCCATCACGCCGCGGGGGTCGTGACGCTCGTGCTGAAGGACGGCAAGGTGGTCCATCATGATGCCGCGGGCATGGCCGACCGCGAACGATCCGTCGCGATGACCGAAGACCACGTCTTCTGGATCGCCTCGATGACGAAGTCCATCAGTGTCACCGCGATCATGACCCTGGTCGACGAGGGCAAACTGAAGCTCGACGAGCCGGCCTCGACCTGGCTGCCGGAGCTGAAGGACGTGAAGCTCGAGAACGGCTCCGCTCCGTCGCGTCCCGTCACCCTGCGCGATCTCATGTCGCACACCTCCGGCCTGGCCTTTCCCCCGCGCAAGCCGACCGACGGGGCTCATTCCCTGAAGAGCTACACGACTGAGCTGGTGAAGGCTCCGCTCGCCTTCGAGCCGGGTTCCAATTACGAATACGGTTTCGGCATCACCGTGGCCGGACGCATCGCCGAGATCGTCAGCGGCAAACCCTTCGACGTCTTTCTTCAGGAACGGATCCTCGGTCCCCTCGGGATGCGGGACACGTCCTTCCATCCCGATGACCGCCTCCGCGCCCGCATCGTGAGGACCTACAAGACGTCCGAGGACGGAACAGGTCTTGCCCTTGCCTACAACACCTTCGTCACGCCCGATGCCGCGGTCCGGCGGATGACGGAACCCTCCGGCGGCCTCTTTTCCACCGCCGCAGACCTCGCGAAGTTCTACCAGATGATCCTCGACAGCGGGAGGTTCGGAAGCAAGCGGATCGTCTCCGAGGGCTCCATCGCCGAAATGACGAAGCCCCACACCGCGGGCGGGAAACTTCTGAACTACGGCCTCGGCTGGCAATGCAACCAGGCGGAAAAGTCCATCATTCCCGGATTCCCGGCCTCGTCGCATGGTCACGGCGGCGCGTTCGGCACCCATGGCTGGATCGATCCGGAAAACCGTCTCGTCGCGATCTACCTGGTCCAGAATGTCCTCGTGAAAAACGGCGAGAAGGCGCGCCAAGCCTTTCACGAATCAATCACCGGATCCTTGAGGAAACCGTGATCCGTGGCACGATTCCCATCTCCGGGACCGCCCGGTTCTCATCGCTTCATGTCCCCGCTCTTCATCGTCATCATGGGCGTCTCCGGATGCGGCAAGACGACCATCGCGGAACGGGTTGCCGGGACCATTGGCGGGATGTTCCTGGAGGGCGACGCGTTCCACCCTCCGGCGAACAAAGCGAAGATGGCATCGGGAATCCCCCTGACCGACGAGGACCGCTGGCCCTGGTTCGATCGTCTCATCCATGCGGCGAACGCAGTCCTCGAGACCGACAGTTGCGCCGTCCTGGCGTGTTCCGCCCTGAAACAGCGATACCGCGATTACCTCTTCGAATCCTTCCAGGAGCACCGTCTCGTTTATCTGAAGGGCAGTTATGAACTCATCAAGAGCCGGATGGACGCGCGGCGTCACGAATACATGACCTCGACGCTCTTGAGGAGCCAATTCGACGCTCTCGAAGAGCCGGCACCGGGACCGGGTGTGCTCATCCTCCCGATCGAGGAGGATCCGGACTCGATCGTGGCGGAAATCGTCCGCTGGCTCGAAACCGGGTCCGGACGATTGGACTGAGCCGGCATGGGGCGGATTCTTTTCATCCGGGGCGGAGCGGTCGGGGATTTCATCCTCTCGATGCCGTCCCTGCGGCTCGTCCGCGAGACGCTCCCGGAAAACGAAATCGAGATCCTCGGTTATCCGTCGATCGCCTCCCTCGCCCTCGCCGCCGGACTGGCGCACCGGGTCCGGCCGCTCGAGGATCCACGGCTGGCCACTTTCTTCGCCCCGGGCGCGAAGCTGGATCAGGATTGGTGCGCCTATTTCGCCGGGTTCGACGTCGTCGTGAGTTGTCTCTACGACCCGGACGGCTATTTCGCGGGGAATCTCCGCGTCGCCGGGGTGAAAACACTCGTTGCCTGCCCCTACCGGCCCGACGAAACGCCCCCGCATGTCCCCGCGGCGTTGCAGTTCGCGAAACCGCTCGAATCGCTCGGGCTTTTTCTCGACGACGCCTCCTTCTCCCTGACCTACGCGCCGGCATCCGGTGCGCCCGAGGAATTGATGCCCGGAATCACCACATCACCGGTCATCGCACTGCATCCCGGGAGCGGCAGCGCTCGCAAGAACTGGGGCCGCGAGACCTGGGTCTCGGTTCTCTCGTCCCTCCATCGCGACCGTCCCGAACGACAGTTCCTCATCACCAGCGGGGAGGCGGAAACAGAGACGATCGAGCCCTTTCTCGATCTCCTCGACGCTGAGCGCCTTCCCCACCATCACCTCGCGAACCGTCCCCTCGGCGATCTTGGCGCGCTCTACGGGCACGTGGAGGGCTTTCTCGGGCACGACAGTGGGCTCTCCCATCTCGCGGCCAGCGCGGGGGCCAGGGGGGTTTTGCTTTTCGGTCACACGGAACCGGGGATCTGGGCTCCCGTTTCCTCAAGGATCCGCGTGTTGCGATCCCCTGATTACCATCTTGCCAGTCTCACACCGGATCAGGTTCTCGAAGCCGCCCGTGGGTTATTCACCGCCTAGGAGAAGAGGGATTCTTTTTGGAAGGAAATAAATCTCTTATTCTGGCCGTGAATAACCCGGAAGAATCGCTGCAACCCGCTCATCAATCGAGCCTTCTGAATTTTTTAGGCCGTGCAATAACCCCGACGGATTCACTCGAAGAAACCGGACGTTGTTCACTTCCACGGAGATTGTTCAGAACTTCCCCCTGTTCTTCACCGATTGTTCACAGGAGAGCGACGAGCCGTTGCGGCGCTTTCTCTGGCAAGGAGATCAGAACTTTGTCTTCGTGTATCCTTCCAAGGAGGGCTGGAAAAGTCCCTTGGGCAGGGACGGATTGATCTCGACCTTTCGGAAAACCGTATGCAGGGCCGAACCATCCTCGAGATCGATTTCGATGCCGAGGAGACGATAGCGGCTGGAATCGATGACAAAGGTGAACGTGTCCACCCCCCGTCCGCTCTCGCCCAGGGGTTTGGTGATGATGCGCCGGGTGTTGGCCGCGGTGCGGGTCTCGAGAACGTGATAGCGTTGCTTGAACTCCGCGAGCGAGCGGGGAAATCCGTTGGCCAGAGCAGCCATGCCGGGAGCGCCGCCGGATCCGGATTGACGCACCTCGTACTTCTTTCCGGGCGTGCGGATGATGACCATGTTCTCGCCGAGGCTCACGACGATGGTGCTCGCGGGATCACCCGTCTGCCACCGGAAGCGGTGGTTCCGGTAGTCGAGCCAGAGGGTGCCATCCTGGCTGGAGGCCCGCTTGATCGAACGCATGTGGCGGGTCTGGGTGAAGTCAATCTTCAACGCACCCACCCCTGAGTTGGTCCCCAGCCAACGCTCGATCACGCCCATATCCGGCGCATGGGACTGGGCTTGCAGGGCGGTTCCGGAAAAAACCAGCCCGATAAGAAAAAGACGGATGGGGGAAATGATTGGCATCATTTTGTTAATATATCCAAAATTTTTAGAAAAGTCAGCAAAATCTACCAACTATTTCTGAAAAAATTAGATGAATCAAACTGCGAGACGGTAGAACCACCGATACCAATGCGGAAGCAACCAAATCGCAGCGATCATGTTCGCAAGGATTCCGACCGCGCAGACGATTCCGAGACTGGCGAGACCATGGGCCGAAGCCGTCGCGAACGACCCGAACCCGATCGCCGACGAAGTCCCGCAAAAGAGCAACGCCTTTCCAATCCCGGCCCTCGCCGCCGCGATATCGCCCCCGTTCCGTCTCAAGGCGAGGAGCATGTGGATCCCGTAGTCGATGCCCGTTCCGAAGATAAGGGGAAGCCCGCAGACGTTGAAGGAATTCCAGTTCATCGGCGTCCAGATCGTCGTGAGGACGAGGACCGCGGCTCCGAAAAGAAGCGAGAAGACACTCAGGAGGACATCGCGCCAGGAGCGAAAGACGACAACGAGCATCCCCACGAGGATGCCGGACATCGGAAGGAACACCCGCACGAGGTCTCCCCCGATGCGTTCGTTCAGGGCCGTGCCGAGCGATCCGAGACTCGCGACGACGGTGTTCTCGTCACAAATCGCCGCGACCCAGGCCCGGTCGCTTGGGATGGACGGTTTGACCGTGGCGAGGGCGGCGTAGGCGCCGTCCTTCACCGTGAAAAGGCGGTCCACCGACCAGGTCGCCAGCTTCCCCTCGGGCCGCGCATACTCGGCCGAATTCAGGGCCGCGAGGGACCGTTCCCATGAGGCAAACACCGTCTTCGTCAGGGCGAGTCCTTCCTCCGAGAATCCGGCGGCCTCGATTTCCTTAATGAGTCGGTCGCGTTGGCCGAGCCACTGGCGGACCATGGGGGCGTTCGCCCGCTGGTGGCGGGGATCGGGAATGAAGACGGCGGGGAGAATCGCCGCCTCCAGCAGACCCGAGGCCTGCGCCGCCTCGATCCGTTTTCCGGCCGCGTCGAGGTGGTCGTGCAGTTCCCCGAGACTCGCCCCCGTGACGACCGCGGGCACGGCCTTCTCGCGTCCGCTCAGCTCCTGTTGCAGCGACTGCCACGCGATCATCGAGGGGCTCTCGCGGATGTGGAAGGGATGGAAGTTGGCCTCGAGCGCGGGCATTTCCTTCACGAACGTGGAGATCAGGGCCGCTGCCGGTATCAGGATCGCCGAAACGAGGGCCATGCGCCTTCCCCAGGGGAGGAGCAAGGGGGCCTTCTCGACGGGTTTCCCCTTCGTTTCGCGGACGAAGGCGACCGCGACCGGTCCAAAACCGTAGACCATCACCGTCGCGCCCACCGCGATCCCGATGGCGACGAGATTGCCCATCTCGGAAAGTCCCGGCAGCGAGCTGAAGTTCAGCGAGAGAAAGACCGCCGCCGTCGTCGCCGCCGCCCAGAAAATGCCGGGTCCCGCGTGTTTCCGCAGTCCCGCGGCATCGGCGTTGGTGTCGTAGGCCTCGCGATAGAGGACGATGCCGTAATCGACGGCGAGGCCCATGAGGATCGCGGCGAATCCCGCGCTCATCACGCTGAGGTCACCGAACAGCGCGCTCCCGAGCAGCAGGGTGATCGAGAGGATCACGAGCATGCCCGAGATCAACCACGAGAGCGGCTTCGTCTGCCGGTGCATCCACCAGAACAGGACTGCGATCAGCAGCATCGTCGAGGCGACCGAGAGGGTCATGTCAAACTCCATCCGCGCGCCCACTTCGGCCATGAAGGCCGGCGTTCCGGTGAGGCCGACCGTGACCGCATCGGATCCGCCGCGTTCCTTCTCCCACTCCGCCTCCCACGCCCCCGCTACGTCCTTGAACCGGTCGAGCCACTTCGCGGCCTCACGGTAGTCGGAGAAATCCACGCCCGTCCCCTCGACATACATGACGAGGAAGGTGCCGTCACTCGAGCTCATCGGTTCCGGCCCCTTCGCGGTCCCACCGCCGCCCGAGATGAGATCGCCGATCCGCGAAAAGCCGAGCGGATCGTAGCTCTTCACGACGACATCCTGGTCGAAGAAGCCGCTTTCCACCGCCTCGATGGCCGCCGCGATCTCTTTCGCGGAGGCGGAAGGGGAAAGCCGTTCGCCGAGGGGCGGGAGCAACTCCGGCGGGGCGTTCAACCAGAGCCAGGCGAGGAGACTCCCGCCGTCCGTGACCAGTTCGGTGAGGTCCAGTTCGCGAAAGACTTCGGAAACGAGCTGGGGATGTTCGCCGAGATGCGCGGCAAGCGCGTCCATCGCTTCGACGGCGTCGAAGGATTCCTTCGCCTTCACCGTTACGATGAGGTGGCCGTCGCGGCTGAAGTAACGGTTGAGCCGGTCCATCCCCTGCACCTCCGGCAGGTCCTGCGGCAGCATCTCGTAGAGCACCGCGTTGAAATGCACCCGCAGCAGGCAGAAGGCCGCGATGGCGCCGAAGAACGTGATGACGAGGATCGGCGGGATGCGGGTCATGAACGGGAGGATAGCCGACAGTAAAGTCGGAATCCGCGGACCGGAAAGCGAAAAGAGGCGGTTCCGGAGACGGACTCCGCCTCAAAACATCTCGAGCTGCTCCACCGCCTCCTCCGTGTCACGGAACCGCACCGCCGCACCGAGGAGCCGCACCGAGCGCCCGAGCCCGCGGTTCCACGCTTCGGCGAGGAGCTCGCGCATCAGCTCGGGATCGATCCGGTCGGAGGACCGCTGCGCCGTCGTCACCTGGAAGTCCTCGAACTTCACCTTCACGACACACTCGCGGATCCCGCGGTCCTCATGCCGGCCGGAGAGGTCTTCGGCGAGTTCCCCGATCAATTCATCGAGCCGCTCGCGGCCTTCCTCGAGCGAGACGAGGTTTTCGCGAAAGGTGCGTTCGTTGCCGAGCGACTTCCGCTCGCGGTTCGACTCCACGGGCCGCTCGTCGATGCCGCGGCTGAGCCGGTGGAGCGACCGGCCGAACTTGCCGAAACGGCGCACCAGATCCATCTCGTTGCGACGGCTCAGCTCTCCGCAGGTCGCGATCCCCGCCTCGCGGAGCCGTTGCGCGGTGCGTTTCCCCACTCCCCAGATCTTGTCCACGGGCAGGTCGGTGAGAAACGACTCGATCTCCTCCGCCCGGATCTCGAACTGGCCGTCGGGCTTGTTCCACTCGCTCGCGACCTTGGCGAGGAACTTGTTCGGAGCGATCCCGGCCGAGGCGGTCAGGCCCGTTTCCTCGCGGATCCGCTCGCGGATCGCCCAGGCCACCGAGGCCGCCTCCGAACCGAGATGACTGACGTCGAGATAGGCCTCGTCGAGCGAGAGCGGCTCGATCAGCGGGGTGTAACGGGCGAAGATCTCGCGGAGGCGCATCGATTCGCGTCGGTAGAGATCGAACCGCACCGGCAGCAGCACCAGTTGCGGACAGAGGGCGCGGGCCTTGAAGGCCGGCATGGCGGAGCGGCAACCATACTTGCGGGCCTCGTAGTTGCAGGTCGTGAGGACCCCGCGGCCGCTGCTCCCGCCCACCGCGACCGGCTTCCCCGCGAGTTCCGGGCGCTCGCGCATCTCGATGGCCGCGTAAAAGCAGTCCATGTCGAGATGGAGGATCTTGCGCGTCGTCTCCGGTGCGATCATTTGAACAACATGGCCCACTTCCGGCGATTGCCAAGTCCGGTTCCTTTTTTCCCATCGCGTCGTAAGCTGGGCAGACATGTCCGCATTCGCCGTCGTCATCCCCGCCTACAACGAGGAGGCCTATCTCCCCGCCACGCTCGCCGCGGCGCGCCTCGCCATGGCCGAGGTCGCCTCCGAATTCGGACCCGGCGAGCTCGTCGTCGTCGACAACAATTCCCGCGACGGCACCGCCGAGGTCGCGCGCGAGCACGGAGCCGACCGCGTCGTCTTCGAACCCCACAACCAGATCGCCCGGGCCCGCAACGCGGGAGCCGCCGCGACCGGGGCGGAATGGCTCGTCTTCCTCGACGCCGACACGCGGCTGACCGCCTCGCTCCTGCGTCAGGGACTCGCCGCCCTTGCCTCCGGCACCGTCGCCGCGGGCGGTGCGCGCGTCGCCATGGACCGCGAGGTCACCCTCATGGTCGCGTGGATCGTCGGCCTCTGGGACCGCGTCGCCACCACCTTCACCTACGCCGCGGGCAGCTTCTTTTTCACCCGGCGCGATGCCTTCGAGGCCGCCGGTGGATTCGACGAGACCGTCTACGCCGGCGAGGAGGTCTGGCTCGCGAAGCGGATCAAGGTCTGGTCGAAAAAACGCGGCCTCGCCTTCCGCGTCCTCCCCGAGCCCGTCGTGACCTCGGCGCGGAAGTCCGATTGGTTCTCGACGAAGGATTTCCTCGCCCAGCTCGCCGTGATCTTCCTCATCCCCGGCGCCACCCGCAGCCGCCGCCTCTGCGCGATCTGGTACCGGCGGCCGGAGACCGGCGGACCGGAGACCCTGACAAAATCCTCCGCGGTCTCCGAGTGAACCCTCTTCCCCGGCTCCACCTCGCGCCGATGCAGGATGTCTCCGTCCTGCCCCTCTGGCGCTGCCTTGAGCGCCGCGGCGGACCCGATGTTTATGTCACCGAATACTTCCGCGTCCACCGCAATTCGCATCCGGACCGTGAAATCCTCCGGTCCATCACCGCCTTCGCGACCGGCAAACCCGTCATCGCACAGATGATCGGAAACGACCCGGATGAACTCGTCCGCACCGCCCGCCATCTCCAGGATCACACGCCCTGCGCCGGCATCGACCTCAACCTTGGTTGTCCCTCGCCGACGGTCTGCGGCAAGACCGCGGGCGGCGCCCTCCTCCGGCAGCCGGACCTGATCCGCCGCCTCGTCGACGCCCTGCGGCCCGTCGTGCGGGGCTCGCTCACCCTCAAGACGCGGATCGGATTCGACTCTCCCGACGAGTTCGAGGGATTGCTGGATCTCTACGCCGGCCTTCCCATCGACGGTCTCGCCGTCCACGGTCGCACCGTGCGCGAGCGTTACCAGTCCGAGGTCCACGCCGGAGCGATCGCGCGCGCCGTGAGCCGGCTGCCTTTTCCCGTGGTCGCGAACGGGTCGATCGTCTCCGCAGCCACGGCCGTCGCCATGGCCGGGAAAACCGGCGCCGCCGGACTCATGCTCGGACGCGGGGCGATCCGCGATCCCTGGATCTTCGCCTCGGTCCGTGCCGCCTTCGGCGGAGGTTCCCTTCCCCGTCCCTCCCTGCGCGACCTCCACGGCTATCTCCGCGAACTGGCCGACGAGATCGCGGGCGAGGGCCGCTTCGACCGCGAGATCGACCTCGTGAACCGTCTCAAGAAATTCACCAACTACATCGCCTCGGGGATCTCCGGCGGCGCCTTTGCCCAGGAGCTGCGCCGCGCCACGAGCCTGTCCGATTTTTCGCGATCCTGCCAAACCCACCTCGACCGCGACGATCCCTTCCCCGCCGAACCGGACGAGGACGCCACGCTCTTCTGCGGATTCCGGGAACTGTCCGATGGCTGGGAGCGATGAGTCCGTGGTGTGATTCTGCCTCTTTTACTCCCTCGAATCCTTTCCCACCCGATGACCCGCGGACTTGAAGACTGGGATCAGGAGCGGCGCCAGCACATTCGACCCCGTTGGCGAAAAGTGATCTCGATCATTGAAGATGGCCACCCCGTCTTTTGCCATGAGGTATCGACCGGCGTCATCGGTCAGGTAGGGAATGGGGTCAAGAACCGTGACATCGAGACCGGCAAGGGCTTCCTCCAAGAGCGCGTTGATCGGTTCCGCCTTGGTGCGAACCTCCGAGGCGGAAATCGCAAACGAATTCAAATCCAGCCCCCGGCTGGCTGCCTGGGCCACGGTTTCGGGGACGCTCCGCGGCTGCAGGCCGACATCGCGCATTAGCCAGACGCGGACGCCCATCTCGTTCAAGCGCAAAATGGTTTTCCGAAGGTATTTTACGAAAATGCGGGCGGCTTCCTCCGGTGTTCGGGAGCGGGTCGCGGCGTCGCTGAGCAAAAAATCGTATTCTCCGCCGGGCCGTCCGAAAACATACAAGTCCCATCGGGCCGTCATGAAGACGTGCTCGATTCGGCTCGTTTCCAAATACTTCAGCACGCGGGATCCGGGATCCTCGCCGAGGTTGGGATTTTTGGCTGAATAGGTTTCGGCGATGGGACAAAAACCCGGCTTTACCGCCAGATGGACCTTGACTCCATTTTCGCGGCCCAGTCTGTCGAAGGCGGGTAGCATCGACATCATGTGACTATCTCCCCAGGCCAGAAGGTTCCCGGCGTTTGATTCCTCCCCGGCCCCGATCACTGGCAGCGTGCCTGTTTCGGCGAGTTGGAGAAGGCCCGGGGTGGCATTGAAGGCCGACGGGGTCCGCCGGTGTCTGGAAACATGCTCGGGGAGACGTCCCGGAATTCCGTCATTTTTGTAGAGAATGGTTCCTGTCGCGATAAACAGGGTCGCGAGAAATGCCGCCACTGCAAAAAGCTCCTTCGGTGTTCCACAGAAGGATTTCCTTCGGAAGGGCGTTTCGACGTATTTCCAGGAAAGTATCGCGATGAAAAAAGTCAAAACGAGCGCTCCGGTAAGGTGCAAAGGGGTAACGCCGGTGATGAAAGTGTATTTGAGAAAGACGATGACAGGCCAGTGCCAGAGATAGAGGGAGTAGGAAATCTTTCCGACAAAGACCAGCGGCTTTTTGGCAAGCAGCAATCCGGTCGAGTTTGGCGCGGCAGAATTGGAAAAAATCAGGAGAGCCGTACCGAGGCAGGGCATTGCGGCGGCACAACCAGGAAAAACGGTATTGACGTCGTAGAAGAAAATCGAATACCCGATCGCCGCGATGCCCGACCAGCCCAGCAGGTTATCAAGCGAGGGCCGGGCCACCTTTCTTTTCGGCAAAAGGGCGAGCAACACTCCGATATTCAGTTCCCAGATGCGGGAAGGAAGGAGAAAGAAAGACAAGTCCGGATATCGGACGGATCCATAAATACTCCACGCGAGCGATCCGGTCATGAAAACGAGCACCGCGGCCCGCGCGGTTGCCATGCCACGTCGAAGGAAAAGAATCATGGCGAGAGGAAAGAGGAGATAAAACTGCTCTTCGAGCGCCAGCGACCACGTGTGCAGAAGCGGTTGGAATTCTGAGGCCGTCTCAAAATAGCCGGACTGCTTCCAAAAATAAAAATTGGCCACGAGGAGGGGCTGCGCGACGACCGACTGTCCCAATTCGGCAAAATGCTGCGGAACCATCCAAATCGCCCCTGCCACCAGTGTGGCGGCCATGACAACTGCCAAGGCAGGGAAAATGCGGCGGATGCGACGCTCCCAAAAATCCGCCAACCGAAACGTGTCGGTCTGAATCTCGGAGACCACCAGCGAAGCGATCAGAAACCCCGAGATGACAAAAAACATGTCGACCCCCACGAATCCACCCGGAAATCCCAAGTCAGCATGAAAAAAGAGCACGGGAAGAACGGCCAGGGCCCGGAGACCGTCGACGTCGGCCCGATAGGAAAGACTGGGACGGTTGTTATTCATCGGAGGGACGCGCGATCCAGAAACCTTGGCAAACAAGGAACATTCGGATTTCGTGAGGCGTCAGGCCAAGGAGTTTGGGAGGTCATCCCGAAGCCTGATCAGGCGCCGGCGGGAACGGCGAAGATGTCGTAATGGGGTCGGTTCACGACGTCCTCGACTCCGAGCCGTTCTCCCCGGTATTCGGTGAGGCTGACGAAGCGGTGGATCGTGTAACCGCGGTCCATCAGGAACCGGAAAAAGTCGCGGCGTTCCGCCTCCGGCATGTGCCGGTAGATCTCGCAGCGCAGGTAGGGGTGGAACTTGTCGATGAGTCCCGACATCGACCGCAGGATGCGGGCGTCGGCTCCCTCGGAGTCCACCTTGATGTATTTCAACTTCGCGACCTCCTCGGGATAGCGTTCGCGCAGCCAGGACTCGGCGTGGATCGCC
>JBILDO010000062.1:0-29475 GCA_044352585.1 Verrucomicrobiales bacterium | reverse complement strand
GAAGGGAGCAACGGAAGATGAGGTGCTGGCTCGAATTCGAGATCGGCACAAACAACGACAGCGAGACATCGACCGCAGAAAGAGACACAAAACCAGCATCGCCAGAAATTTAACTAAGTAGAACTAACCGGGGCGGAGGGAGGAAGGCGGAAATGGCGGCATGTTGCCCGTTCCGGAAGGAGACGCCCCCCCAAAAAGCACGGGGCGCGCCCCGTGAGCGAGGGCGGGAAAAGAGATTGCCTCGCCGCGCCCGGGCGGCTAGATACGGTCCATGCTGAACTGGATCTGGATGGGTATGATCGTCGTGGGCGTCGTCGTCGCGGCGCTGATGGGACAACTCGGCGGAGAGACAGGCATCGTGCAGGGCATCCTCAACGCGGTCGAGACCGCGGTCGTTGGCATCGCGATCCCCCTCGGCGCGGTGATGATGTTCTGGCTCGGGATCATGCGGCTGGCGGAGAAGTCCGGGGTCGTCACGGTGCTGGCCCGGTGGGTGAAGCCGCTGATGAAGCGCCTTTTCCCTGAGGTGCCGGAGGATCACCCGGCGATGGGGGCGATGGTGATGAATCTCGCGGCAAACATGCTCGGTCTCGGCAACGCGGCAACGCCCCTCGGGCTCAAGGCCATGCAGCACCTCGACGAGCTCAATCCGAACAAGGGCACGGCGACGAATTCGATGTGCACCTTCCTCGCGATGAACACGAGCTGCATCACGATCATCCCGGCGACGGCGATCGGCCTGCTCGCGGCGCAGGGCATCCCCGATCCCACCGCGATCGTCAGCACGACCCTCCTCGCCTCGCTCACGGCGACGGTGGTGGCGCTCGTCGCGGTGAAGTTTTTCCAAAGGCTGCCCGTATTCAATCGTCCCCTCGCCGCCGTTTCCGAGGGGCCCGCGACCCCGGAGCCGGGCGGAGAAGCGGGGTCGGCGGCAACGAAGGGAATCCCGGCCCGGGCGCGCGTCCTCGTCGGACTCGTCGTCGTCCTCTTCGCCGGAGTGGCCTGGCTTGAGACCTTCCCCGACCAGCGCACCGCCTTGCAGGACACGCTCGGCTTGAGTGATGCGGTGGCCCAGTTGCATTCGGAAAAAGCCAGCCTCTCGGCGAAGGCGGCGGGGGCCGACGACCCGGTCTGGAAGCGGGCCATCGGCGCGGTTTCGATCACCGCGATTCCCTTCATGCTCGTCTTTTTCCTCGTCTTTTCGGCGGTGCAGCGCATCCCGGTCTACGAGGAGTTCATCGAGGGGGCGAAGGAGGGATGGAACGTGGCGGTGCGGATCATGCCCTACATCGTCGCGATGCTCGCGGCCCTCGCGATCCTGCGCAGTTCCGGCGCGCTCTTCCTTTTCCAGGAATTGCTGCGTCCCGTGCTCGAGATCGTCCATTTCCCGCCGGAACTCGTGCCCATGGCGCTGATGCGGCCACTCAGCGGCAGCGGCAGCCAGGGCGTTCTCGTCGAGATCATCACGAACGGAAGTTTTCCGGACCTTCTCAAATACACCGCCGCGACGATGTATGGCTCGACCGAGACGACCTTCTACGTGCTCGCGGTCTACTTCGGATCCGTCGCCGTTCGTCGCACGCGTCACGCCCTCGCCGCCGGTCTCTGTGCCGATGCCGCCGGTCTCATCGCCGCGGTGGTGATCTCCCGGCTCATCCTCGGATGAGGGCTCCGCGCGGCCCGGCCGCGGATTGATGGCCGCTTTGTGGGACTCGCCGTCACACCGGATCCGTGCGATCCTTGGCCATGTTCCGCTGTTTGCCCAGCCTGGTGGTCGCGCCGACGATCGCCCTTCACGCCGTCGCCCTCCCGATGAACGCCTCCGAGCCGAAGACCCGACCCCCGCTTCCGACCGCGGAGGAAATTGCCAGGCTTCCCCAGGATGGAGGTCCGGAGTTCAACCGCCTCATCTTTCAAAAGAGCCCCTACCTGCTCCAGCACGCCCGCAATCCTGTTGACTGGTGGCCCTGGGGCGAGGCCGCTTTCGCCGAGGCGAAGAAGCAGGGCAAGCCGGTCTTTCTCAGCATCGGCTACACCACCTGCCACTGGTGCCACGTGATGGAGCACGAGTCCTTCGAGGATCCCGAGGTGGCGGCCCTGGTCAACGAGCGTTTCATCCCCATCAAGGTCGATCGCGAGGAGCGCCCCGACCTCGACGAGGTCTACATGAAGGTCACCGAGGCGATGACGGGCGGAGGTGGCTGGCCCATGACCGTGTTCCTCACGCCTGACAAACACGCCTTTTTCGCGGGCACCTATTTTCCGAAGGAATCGCTCGCCGGGCGGCCCGGCTTCAAGTTGATCGTGACGGAGCTCCACAAGGCCTGGATGGAGAAGCGCGACGAGGTGCAGTCGACCGCCCTCGGCATCTCCGCCGAGCTTGGCAGGATCATGAAAGGATCTCCCGGCGAGGCGCTCGATCCCGCGATCCTCGACCGGGCCAGGGCCCAATACGGGGAACGATTCGACAAGGAATGGGGCGGCTTCTCGATGCGGCCGAAATTCCCCGTCGCGCCCAACCTGAGCTTCCTCCTGCGCCACCACCTGCGTTCGGGAGACGCGGAGTCGCTCGCGATGGTCGGGAAAACCCTGACCGAAATCCGCCGCGGGGGCGTCTACGATCACGTCGGGCACGGCATCCACCGCTACTCCACCGATCGTGAATGGCTCGTGCCCCACTTCGAGAAAATGCTCTACGACCAAGCCCTCCATGTGATCGCCTCCCTCGAGGCCTGGCAGGTCACCGGAAAGGAGGAGCACGCGCGCAACGCCCGGGAGGTGCTCGAGTATGTGGAGAGGGACATGACTTCGGACAACGGGGGATTCTATTCCGCCGAAGACGCCGACAGCGAGGGGGAGGAGGGCAAGTTCTACACCTGGACGAAGTCCGAAATCCTCGACGTGCTCGGCCCGGAGGAAGGAGCCTGGTTTGCCACGACCTTTCGGATCGAAGACGAGGGGAATTACCTCGACGAGGCGACCCATCGGAAGAACGGGACGAACATTCCGCACCTCCGTGCCGATCTCTCCGAAGGGGAGCGCAAGCGTTTCGAGCCGCTCCGGAAGAAGCTTTGGGAACGCCGCGAGACGCGCGTCCACCCGCAGAAGGACGACAAGATCCTGACCGATTGGAACGGGCTCATGATCTCGGCCTATGCGAAGGCCGCCCAGATCCTCGGGGACGATGCCTACGCCGCGGCGGCAAAGCGGGCGGCCGACTTCGTTCTCGCGGAGCTGACGACGGAGGACGGGCGTCTCCTCAAGCGACATCGGCAAGGGGAAGCGGGCCTGACGGGCCATCTCGAGGATTATGCCTTTTTCATCCGCGGACTTCTCGATCTCTATGAGACGACCTTCGATGCCGCCTATCTCGAGCGTGCCCTGGGCTTCCAGAAGGTCCTCGACGGGCACTTCCGCGACGAGGCCGCCGGAGGATACTTCACCGTGGCGGACGATTCCGAAGCCCTCATCGTGAGGGCGAAAAAGCTTTACGGTGGCGCCATTCCGAGCGGCAATGCGGTGACCCTTGGCAACCTTTCCCGGCTCCACCGGATGACGGGCAATCCCGTCCATGCCGAACATGCCGCCGCCCTCATCCGCGCCTTCTCCGGAGAGATCTCCCCGCAGCCCGCGGCCTACCCGGAGACGCTCTGCGCACTGGACCTGTTCTTCGGTCCGGCCCGCGAGATCGTCATCAGCGGAAAGCAGGACGATCCCGGGACCAAGGCCATGATCGCCGCGCTCCGAAAGGGCTTCCGCCCGAACCAGGTCGTCCTCCTGCGAACTCCGGAGAACGCCGCGACCCTCGGCCGGCTCGCGCCATTCACGGAGACGCAAACGAGTCTCGACGGCAAGGCGACGGCTTATGTCTGCCGGGACTTCGCCTGCCAGGCGCCGACCACGGAGATCGGTGAATTCGAGCGACTGCTCGCGGAGCCGTAGATCCGTCCGCCGCTCCGCCCGGGATTTGTGGCTGGACAGCGGCGCGTTTGCCCCTAACTTGGTCCTCCAAGGATGAATTCCACGACACCCGGCACCTTCCTACCGCTCCTCGCGCCCGTTCTCGGGCCGGTGCTGCTCCTCGGCTGATCGCCGAGCCACGTGTCCCTTTTCCAACTTCCGAACCCGTCTCGCACGGGTGAATTGCGCCCCGATCCTTTTGCCCCTCTAGTCGAACCCCTCACTCCATGAAACCCGAATCCATCCGCAAGTACCGGCCCTTCCCTCCGGTCACCTTGCCGGACCGGCAGTGGCCGGAACGGACGATCACGCACGCCCCGGTCTGGTGCAGCGTCGACCTTCGCGACGGAAACCAGGCCCTCCCGCAGCCGATGTCGGTGGAGGAGAAGCTCGAGTTCTTCGACCTGCTCTGCGAGGTCGGCTTCAAACAGATCGAGGTCGGATTCCCCTCAGCGGCGGACACGGAGTTCAACTTCCTGCGCCGTCTCATCGACGAGGACCGCATCCCCGCCGATGTCACCATCCAGGTGCTGGTGCAGACGCGCGAGCATCTCATCCGCCGCACCTTCGAGGCCATCGCCGGGGCGAAGCAGGCCATCGTGCACATCTACAACTCCACCTCGCCCCTCCAGCGCCGGGTCACCTTCGGTGACGCCACCCGCGAGCAGATCCGCGACATCGCGATCGAGGGTGCGAAGCTGGTCAAGGAGCTCGTCCCGACCGTGCCCCGGACCGAGGTCGTGCTGCAATACTCGCCGGAGTCCTTCTCGGACACCGAGCTCGACTTCGCGCTGGAGTGCTGCAACGCCGTCATCGGGGTGTGGCAGCCGACGCCGGAACGGAAGATGATCATCAACCTCCCCGACACGGTGCAGTGGACCACGCCGAACATCCACGCCGACATGATCGAGTGGATGTGCCGCCATCTCGACCGCCGCGACTCCATCCTTGTCTCCTTGCACACCCACAACGACCGCGGCACCGGCACGGCCGCGACCGAGCTGGGCCTCATGGCGGGGGCCGACCGCGTCGAGGGCACCCTCTTCGGAAACGGCGAGCGGACCGGCAACCTCGACATCGTCAACGTCGCCCTGAACATGAACAGCCACGGCATCGCGACGGGACTCGACTTTTCCGACCTGCCGAGGCTGCGACATGTCTACGAGCGGGTCACGCGCATGACCGTGGGCGAACGGCATCCCTACGTCGGCGAGCTCGTCTTCACCGCCTTCTCCGGTTCGCACCAGGACGCGATCAAGAAGGGCCTCGACCGCCGTGAGCGCGAGCTCAAGGACAATCCCAATCTGCCCTGGGGCGTGCCCTACCTCACGATCGATCCCCAGGATGTCGGGCGCAGCTACGAGGCCATCATCCGGATCAACTCGCAGTCGGGCAAGGGCGGCATCGCCTACGTCCTCGACCAGGAGCACGGGTTCGACCTGCCCAAGACGATGCATCCGCAGGTGGGCAAATACATCTACGACCACGCCGACGCCCTCGGCCGCGAGTTGTCCACCGACGAGATCCGCGACCTCTTCTTCGGAAAGTTCGTCAACCTCGAGGCGCCCATGAACCTCGTCGAATTCGAGCTCGACAACACCGCGGTGAAGGGAGAGATGATCTGCCACGTCACCCTCGAGGTGAACGGCGAAACCGTGCGCGGCAGCGGCAAGGGCAACGGCCCCATCAACGCCTTCGTCCACTTCCTCGAGGAGGCGGGACACAAGGATTTCAAGGTCAGCGATTACCGGAGCCATGCCCTCCGCGGCGGTTCCGACGCCGACTCCGCCGCCTACGTGCAGATCCAGAGCCTCGCCGACGGCGCCCTCGTCTGGGGCTGCGGGGTTGATTCCTCGATCGAGATGGCGGGATTGAAAGCGCTCGTTTCGGCGTGGAACCTGCAACACTGAATTCCCGTGCCCCGTTCCGACCTCTTTTCCCCATGAATCGCACTTCCGCCAAAGCCGTCCTCTTTGACCTCGACGGCACCCTCCTGGATACCCTCCAGGACCTCGCCGCGTCCGGCAACGAAGTCCTCGCCGGACGCGGCCTGCCGCCGCATCCGCTCGATGCCTACCGGATCTTCATCGGCAACGGGATGGTCAATCTCGTCCGCGATGTCTTCCCGCCGGCGATGCGTCCGGAGACCGAGGAAGAGATCGCGGCCGTGCTCGAGGAATACCGCGCCGCCTACTCGCGGAACTGGAAGAACACGACCGTGCCCTTTCCCGGGATCGCCGGGGTCCTCGACCGGCTCGTGGCGGACGCCGTTCCCATCGGGGTCGTCTCGAACAAGGCCCACGACTTCACCCTCCAGTGTGTCGAGGCGTTCCTTGATGGCTGGAAATGGGACGTCCTCATCGGCGCCCGCGAGGGACATCCCCGGAAACCCGATCCCGCCGGAGCCCTCGAGGCCGCCGCGGTGCTCGGCTTCGCCCCGGAGGAATGTCTCTTTGTCGGGGACTCCGACGTCGACATGATGACCGCGCGGAACGCCGGCATGCGCGCGATCGGCGTGAGCTGGGGGTTCCGGCCCGTCGAGGAACTGCTCGAGGCCGGGGCCGAGGTCATCCTCGGTTCGCCGTCGGAATTGCTCGAGTGGGTCGGTTGATTCCGGCGTTTCCCGGCCGATCCGCGGGCGCTCAATGGGTTGAGGCTTTTGCCTTGCCGCCCTTCAATGTCGCGAGGAACGCCACGACATCGCGGATCTCGCCCTTTTGCAGGATGAATCCCATCGGCGGCATCGTCGAGATCACCGGGGTGCGTTCCTTGATGGTGTCGGAGGCGACGACGATCTCCTTGCCCTCGGCGTCGCGCAGCGAGACCTTGCCGTTCTTTTCGGCGAGGAACTGTCCCGCGATCGAGCTGCCGTCGTTCATCGTCAGGGCGATGTTGCCGTAGCCGGGGGCGACGACGGACTGCGGATCGACGAGGCTTTGGAGGATGTAAAGCCGGTCCTTCTTCTTGCCGATGTCCTTCAGGTTCGGTCCCACGTTGCTGCCCGCGCCGTCGGCGACCTTGTGGCAGGCGGTGCATTGTCCGGCGGGATGGTTGAGAAGGACGGACTTGCCCCGAACCGGATCGCCGCCCTCGAGGGCGGAGCGGAAGGGCGCGAGCGGATCGGCCGCGGCGGCGGTCTGCCAGCCCGTCTCCATCGAAAGCAGGGCCGCGGCGAGCTTGGGATGATCGGCAAAGGCGGGATCTTTCGCCGCTTCGAAGACGTCGAGCTGCAGGGCGGGCTCGATCTTGCCCGCTTCGAGCTTCGCGAAAAGGGCGAACATGGGCTCGGCCGCCTTCACCGCCGACAGGGTGCGGACCGCGTGCTGTTTCACCGCGACGGATGACTTCGATTCGAGGCGGCGGGTGATCTCGGTGGTGGCTTGGTCAGGATTGCGCTTCGCGAGCAGGTCGAGTCCCGCGATGCGGAGGGCGTCGTCCTTCGCGGCGAGGGCGTCACCGACGAGATCGTCGAGCCCGGGTGCCGCCTGGGCGGCGAGGGAACGCAGGGCGGTGGCGCGGAGCGGGCCCTCGGCTTCGGGATTGCTGAAAACGGCAAGGAGGGTTTCGTTGGCGATGGGGAGCTTCAGCGAAACGGCCAACTCCATCGCGGTGGAGCGGACCTTCGAAACCTCGGCGGTGAGCAGTTCGTCGAGATGCGGCTTCAAGGCCGCGGCGAGGGCCGCGGGATCGCGTTCGGCGAGGGGGCGGTATTGACCGACGACGAGATCGAGGTCGCGCGGTTTCGTCCAATGCACGAGCGACTCGAGTCCGGCTTCGATGAGGGGCTTCGGGGCTCCCCCGGCGGCGACGAAGGCGACGATGCGTGACGCGGCTTCGGGGGTGCCCAATCGGTGGTTCGCGTTGAGGGCGCGGCGGGTGAAGCCTTCGTGATCGCGGTGCTTGCCGAGGCGGGCGGCGAGATCATCGAGGGCGTCGGGGATCATCCAATCATCATGGATGGAGCGGGCGACATCGGCGGCGAGAATGGCGTCGGCATCGTCGAGGAAGGCGGCGATCGCGGGATCGCTGCGGCGGCCGAGCGCGAGCGAGGCGCAGGTGCGCACAAAGAGCGAGTCGTGTTTCGCGAGGGCGGTGAGCCGCTCCGTGGGCGCGGCCCCGGCGAGGGCGGTGGTCCCGGCGTGGCGGAGGGCGGTCAGGCTCACGACATGTTCCTTGCGGGCGAGCAGTTTCATGATCGCGTCCGTCGCCGCGGCATCGCGGAGACGTCCGAGGCCGAGGAGCGCCTGGATGCGGACGCGCTGCGAGGGATCTTCGAGCAGGGGCGTGAGGCGGGCGGTGAGGGCATGACCTTCGCCGGTCGGAGCGGGAATGACGTCGAGCCCCAGCAAACGTCCGTAGCGATCCGTCACCGTCCGGACCGCCTGGGCGCGGACTTCTGGATCGGGATCACCGAAGAGGGCGGAAAGCGTCGCGTCCTCCGCTTTTCCCTGCCGGAGGAGTTGCCCGATCGCCCAGATCGCGTGGATGCGGGCGAGTTGCGGGGCCTCGATCTTGGCCGAGGCGGCAACGAGTTCGGCAAGGCCCCCGCGCTCCACCATCTCGAACTGCGCCTTCATCCTCACCCGCTGGTCGGCGTGACCGAGGAGGGTCGAGAGCTCGACCAGACCCTCTTTGCCGAAGTCCGAGGCGAGTAGTGTTTTCGTTTCCTCGCGCAACGGGTGCTGTTTCTCCTTTGCCACGTCGATGCGCCAGATCGCGCCCTTTTCATTCATCGGATACCCGCCGCCCCAGTCGACGCCGCAGAGGGCGCCATCGGGAGCGAATTGGAGCCCCACGATGGGGATGCCGTCGCCGATGCGGTGATCGTCGCGCATCGCCCACGAGTCGTTTTCCGGTACGACGCGGAAGGCCCACTGCTGGCCGTTCGGGGCGCTTGTGAGGAAGAAATAGTTCTCATACTCCGGACCGAGGCCGGTGCCGGGATTGAATTTGAATCCCGCGGGGCCGTTCTCGTAGTTCGCGATCGTGGGGGTGAACCAGCGGGGCTGGGCCTCGTGCCAGGGTTTGTGCATGAGGTCGTCGTTCCACGGATTGTAGTCGTCGCGCAGGTATTGCCAGTGCGAGCGCCAGCCCAGGTCGCCGTATTGCTCGATGAAGACGAGGCGCTCCTTCTCGCCCTCGAAGTCGGCGTCGTTGTCGACCCCGAAGAAGTTGCCGTATTGGTCGAAGCTGATCTCCTGGATGTTGCGCTGGCCGTGGGCGAAGACCTCGAAGTTCGACCCATCCGGCTCGCAGCGCATCAGGCCGCCCTGGTGGGGGAAGCGGTAGTCGAGACCGTCGGGGGTCTTCACGCGGATGCCCTTGTCGCCGATCGACCAATAGACGCGTCCGTCGGGACCGAGAAAGAGCCCGTGCATGTCATGTCCGGCGTAGGCGAGATGGGCGCCGAATCCTGACACGACCACTTTCTTCTCATCCGCCTTGCCGTCGCCGTCCGTGTCGCGGAATTTCACGAGCTCGGGCACGGGACAGACGAAGACCTCGTCATCATGCCAGAGCACGCCCCCGGCGACGCCGCCGATGAGGTGATCGAGCTGCCCGGCGTAGATCTTCGTCGAGTCGGCGAGTCCGTCGCCGTCGGTGTCCTCGATGAGGTGGACACGCTCGCTCAGGGCGGTGAGGTCCCGCACGTCGTGGATCCCGTCACCGGTGAAGTCCTTGACCCGCTTCGCGTTGAGGACGCTGTTTTCGGGCGTGAATTGCTTGCGGTAGAAGGCCTCCTTGTCCCCCGGCGAGGTGAAGCTGAGATCATTCGGGATCCAGTCGGTGTTGTCGCGGATGTCGAGGTCGTTGGCCTTTCGGCGCATCGTCTGGGTGACGTAGGCGCGCCCCTGCGGGTCGAAGCTGATCGCGACGGGATCGGGCACCTCGAATCCCGGCGTCCATTTCGTGTAGGTGAGTCCCTTCGGATCGGGATGGCTCCCTGACACAACCGCCACGGGAGGCTCGACCGCGACCCCGCGGACCTCGACGTCGTCCCAGAGGCCCTTGTCATCGAAGGTGCCGATGCCGATGCGGCCCCAGGCGAAGGTCTTGTCGTGGGCGACGTGGGTGGGTTTCTCCATGTCGTCGAAGTAGATCTCGATGAGACCTGTCGCAACAGTGCGGACGATCTTCACCTGGTGCCAGGTGGCGTCTTTCCAGGGAGTGCCGGTGCTGGCCTGCACGGAGATGGCGACGCGCGGGGCGTTGCTGACGAGGAAGATCTGGTTCGAATGCGGGTCGGTCTTTTCGCCGAGGTGGACGTAATAGAAGTTCGCCGGATCCTGGTAGCCGAAGACGACGCACATGTCGCGGTGACCGCGCGAGGTCTGTTTGGTCATGACGCGGGCGGTGAAGACGAAGTCGCCGACAAACCCGCCCCCGCGGATCGCGATGTTGACGGGGCTGCGGTGGGGCGGGGTGTATTTCGAACCGCCAAGGATCTCGAATGCGGGATTGTCGCCAACTACAGAGACCTTCCACGCCTTCGCGTCGGTCGGAGCCCAGGCTCCGGCACCTTCCGAGAAATCTTCCCGGAAGATGACGGGAAGCTCGGCGGCGGGAAGGACCGGGACGAGGGCGAGGACAAGGGCGAGGACAAGGGCGAGGACAAGGGCGAGCAGGGGAGGTTTTCGCATCGGGAAAGGTGGCATGAAACGAGGGATCCGCCAGCACCTGACGGGGAACACCAAACGGGCATCCACCGGAGTGCGCCCGCGCCGGTCGTCCGGCTCAACCGTCGCTTCCGGCGGAAACGACCGCCTCGTGGAAGCCGAAGAACCCGCCCGTCGCCCGGTTCATCACGGCGACGTCCTCGGGCCGGCGCACGAGGTCAAGACGCACGCCGCAGCGGTCGAGGGCGTCGGTGATTTCCGGAAGTTCATCGGCGAGCGGCCCGGTGAACGGGCGCAGGGCCACGATGGTGTCCAGGGCTTCCTCCGCGGCCCAGCCGGCGAGCGTCGTGGGGAGGGAGGGGGCATCGCGCACGGGTCCGGAGAGTCCGAAATGACGGGCGGCCCGCTCCGCCCCGTCGGCGAGGGACTCCCGGAGAAAGGTGCGTTTGTTAGGGGAATATCCCTCGCGTTCCCAGATGCCGGTGGGGGCGGTGGCGAGGACCGAGACCGGAATGAGACCGGCGAGGGGCGATCGTTCCACGGAAAGATCCTCGTCGTGGACCCAGACTCCGGTGCGGGGTCCGGGCCGGGGATCGGAGATGTCGATCGGCCGGGGGAGCGGTGGATCCTGCCATGGCGGCACGCGAAGGTCGAGGCCTTCGAGTTTTTCAAGGCCGGCGGCATTTGGTTCGAGCCATTCCCGATCCACATACCGTTCGAGATTCGAGCGGCGCACGAGGTAGGCCTTCCCCCGGGTGTGCAGTCCCGCGACCCAGCGCCACGAGAGCGTGTTCGAGGCGGCGTCGCCGTCGCGGAGGTGCCGGAGGAAAAAATGCGCCCCGAGTTCCCAGGGAAGGCCCTCGCCGTGGATCCACCACGAGGCCCACCACATCCGCGCGTGATTGTGGAGGTAGCCGGTGGTGACGAGCTCGCGGGTGAAGTGATCGAGGATGGCGACTCCGCTGGCTCCGGCGGCGACCTCGCGGCCGCGGTCGCTCCATTCGAGACGTGCGAGGGACTGACGATAGGCGGTCCACACGCAGGGCCGCTGCTCGAGCCAGCCTTTCCAATAGAGCCGCCACCAGACTTCCTGCTCGAATTTCGCCGACGCTCCGGACCCATCGCGGTCGCGGACGGCGGCGAGGATCTCGCGTTCGAGGAGGACCCGGGTGCGGGTGGCGGGAGAGAGGCGCGAGATGTTTTCGTGTCCCGGAACCACGTGATTCCGGGTCGCGCCGTATGCGGGAGCGAGGGGCAGGAACGCCTCGAGGCGGGCGAGCGCGTCACGGCGGGTCACGGGGAGAAAGACGGACATCTTCCGCATTACGTGCCCCGGCCCCGGTGCCGGCGGCATTTTTCGGAGCAGTGGCGCACTTCTTCCCAGCAGCGTTCCCACTTCTTGCGCCAGGTGAAGGGGCGTCCGCAAACGGCGCAGGTTTTGACGGGCAGGTCGCGCTTTGATCTCACGATGGGGATTACGAACGGGATCGCTTCCATGGTCGCAAAGTCGCCACGCGGTCCGGAGCGGGGATTTTCCCGTGGGCGGGTTCGTCCTTGCCACGGGGAAACGGCAACTGGGAACGTTTCCACCGGTTCAGGCCGGGTCCTGTCACGGGTCGAACCCTTTTGTGAGACTACGGATAAACGCATTCGCCGGTTTGATAAACGGCCTCAAGACGAAAGGGTTGGGCGAGTTCGGTGTTGTCGAAAACGCCGACGAGCGGCAGGGAAAGGATCGCACGTTCGAGGTTGGCAAGCGTCCGGTCGAAGCGGGTTTCGAGTTTTTCGTCGGGTACGTCGTGCCCGCCCTGGGCCACACGCATGGAAACGCGTTGCTTCGAGGTGTCGGAGGAGTCGATGCGGATGAAGATCAGGACGAGGTTGGTGCCCCGCCGATGAGCTTCTTCCAACTCCGTCACCTTGGCACCGACGGGATCGGAGAGGACGGTCTCGAAAACGAAGCTCTCGCCCGCATCGAGCAGCCCCCGCCGGATCGATGCCGCGAGATCGGCCGCTTCGTAAGCGCCCAGCCCCATTTCGGCAGCGAGGTCGTCGGCATTGATGAAACGCAGTCCCGCGTCGGCGAGGTGTGCGTGAAAGAAAGTCGATTTGCCCGCTCCGTTCGATCCGGCGAGCGCCACCACGATGGGCCTGGCATCGAGGATGGGGCGCCAGTCCATGACCGAGGCTACTTCGCTTCAACAAAGACCCGGTTCACAAACCGTCCGCGCGTGCGGCTGCCGTCTTCGTCGATTTTCACCAGCAGGCAAGGCTCCTCCGGGCAGGCTTCGAAATGAGGGAACGGGCGCGACCCGAGGTAGGTGCGAACGCGCTCGCGGCCCGCGCCGGTATCGACGGAAGCAATCATTTCCGACAAGGGGCGGACCGATCCGGATTGTTGCAAAGCCAGAGCCCGGTCGCCCCGGAGAACCGGCTCGATGGATCTTCCGAGCCGCGCCCAGAACTCGACTTGGCCGGCAATGGACCGCTGCGCGACGGCTCCCACGGTCCGCGCGTCCAGCACCAGTTCGTCACTCAGCTTGACCGGTTGACTCATGGATAATGGTAGCGTTTTGCTACCGTTTGGTCAAGGGGGCTGAATCCGAGGTCGGATCCGTGAATCAATCACTTCTCCTCTTCCTCATCGCCCTCGTCATCAACGATCTCCTCGTCATCCTCCTCCTCGATCTCGTCGATGATCTCTTCCTCGACTTCGGACGGATCGGTTTCAGGGAGGGCGGCGACCCGGGCGTCGTCATCCTCGTCTCCATCGCGGACGACGAGGGCGATGTCCTGGATCGTTTCACCTTCCTTCAGGTTCATCAGCTTCACGCCGGAGGCGTTGCGGCCGGTGATGCGGATGTCGGAGACGCGGATGCGGACGGACTGGCCCGTGTTGGTCATCAACATGATGTCGTCGCCGTCGCCGACGCGGAGGCCGGCGGTGACGAGTCCGGTCTTTTCCGTGACGCGCATCGTGATGACGCCCTTGCCGCCACGGCCCTTGGTCGGGTAGTCGCCGAAGGGAGTGCGCTTGCCGAGACCGCGCTCGCTGACGACGAGGAAATGCTTGCTGTCGTCGACGACGGTGAGTCCGACGAGGTAATCGCCCGGACGGGGACGGATCCCGCGGACACCGGCGGAGCCGCGCCCCATCGGACGGATCGTATTCTCGTTGCAGCGCACCGCATAGCCGCGGTTCGTGACCATGGAGATGTCATTGTTGCCGTCGGTGAGGACAACGTGGGTGAGCGAGTTGCCCTCCTCGATGCGGATGGCGATGATGCCGTCCTTCCGGTAGTTGCGGAAGTCGGAGAGTTTCGTCTTCTTCACCTTGCCCGAATGGGTCGCGAAGAGGACGAAGAGCGTGTCGACGAAGGTGGCGTCCTTGTCCTCGCGCCCCTGGGCCTCGATGCGGAGGACGGAAGCGATCTTTTCCTCGGGTCGGAGATTGAGGAGGTTCTTGATCGAGCGCCCCTTTGAGGTGCGGCTGCCTTCGGGGATCTGGTAAACCCGCTCGACGTAAACGCGACCGGTGTCGGTGAAAAACATCAGGTAATCGTGCGCGGTCGCAGCGAAAAGGTGCTCGACGAAATCGTTCTCGTCGTCCTTGTCGACGGCCTCGCGCGTCTCCATGCCTTTCAGCCCCTTGCCCCCGCGGGCCTGGGTGCGGAACTCGATCGCCGGGGTCCGCTTGATGTAGCCGCGGTGGGTGATGGTGATCAGGTTCGAATCGTTCGCGATGAGGTCGACGTTGGCGATCTCGCCTTCCTCGGCAGCGCCGAAGTCGGTGCGGCGCGGGGTGCCGTGCTTGGCCTTCACTTCCTGGAGTTCGTCCTTGATGATCTGGAGGACGCGCTCCTCGCGGGCGAGGATGTCGAGGAGGTCCTTGATCGTCGCGAGAAGGGCGTCGTAGTCGGCCTTGATCTTGTCGCGCTCAAGTCCGACGAGCTGGTAGAGGCGCAACTCGAGGATATGGTCGACCTGTTTGTCTGTGAGGACGTAGCGTCCCGCCTCGATCTTGAGACTTTCCTGTCCGCGGAGGAAGATGCCGAGGGCCTCGACCGCTTCGATCGAGAAAGTGTAGGCCTTGATCTTCGCCCGTGCCTCGTCCCGCGTCTTCGAGTCGCGGATCATGCGGATGAAGTCGTCGAGATTGCCGAGGGCGAGGAGATAGGCCTCGAGTTTCTCGGCCTGTTCCTCCGCCTTGCCAAGCAGGTAGCGGGTGCGGCGCAGGATGACCTCGCGGCGGTGCTCGATGTAGCAGTTGATCGCGTCCTTGAGATTCAGCAGCTTCGGCCGCCGCTGGTCGATCGCCAGCATGTTCACCGCGAAGCTCGAGGAGAGGGCGGTGTGCTTGTAGAGGTTGTTCAACACGACCTGGGCGCGGGCGTCGCGCTTGAGGTCGACGACGACGCGGGTATTTTCATCCGACTCGTCGCGGACCGCGTTGATCTCGGGAATGATCTTCTCGTTGGCGAGTTCGGCGATGCGCTCGACAAGACGGGCGCGGTTCACCGCGTAGGGGATCTCGGTGATGATGATCTGCTCGCGGCCCTTCGCGTCCTCGACGACCTCCGCCTTGCCCCGCACCTTGATGCTACCGCGCCCGGTCGCCGCATACTCGCGGATGCCCTGGGTGCCGAGGATGGTGCATCCGGTCGGGAAGTCGGGTCCCTTGATGTGGGTGAGCAGTTCGGCGATGCTGATCGCGGGATTGTCGATCGTCGCGCAGATGCCGTCGACGACCTCGGCGAGGTTGTGCGGCGGGATGTTCGTGGCCATGCCGACGGCGATCCCGGTGCCGCCGTTGACGAGCAGGTTCGGGATCGCGGCGGGCAGCACTGAGGGCTCCTCGTTGGTCTCGTCGTAGTTGGCGACGAAATCGACCGTGTCCTTCTCCAGGTCGGTCATGAGGGCCGAACCGCAGTGGGTGAGGCGGGCCTCGGTGTATCGCATCGCCGCGGGCGGGTCGCCTTCGACCGATCCGAAGTTCCCCTGTCCGTCGACGAGGATGTCGCGCATGGACCAGGGCTGGGCCATGTTCACCAAGGTGGGATAAATCGCGCCGTCTCCGTGCGGGTGGTATTTACCCATCGTCTCCCCGACGATGCGCGCGCACTTGAGGTGCTTCTTGTTCGGCGCGAGCGAGAGGTCGTGGTGCATCGCGTAGAGGAGGCGGCGCTGCGAGGGCTTCAGACCATCACGCGCGTCGGGCAGAGCGCGAGAGATGATGACGGACATCGAGTAGTCCAGGAAGGACTGCGACATCTCGTCGGCCACGTTGATGGGGGAAATGCCGCTCTCACCCGGTGGTGGCGTCGCTGGAACGGCGGGAATGTTGGGATCGTCGGACATCGAGAGAAAGGGTCAGAAATTGGCGGATCAAACGTCGAGGTTCCGCACGTTCAGCGCATGGTCCTCGATGTACTGGCGGCGGGGTTCCACCGCGTCGCCCATGAGAATGGTGAACATCTTGTCGGCCTCGACGGCGTTGTCCTCGTCCATCTTCACGCGGAGGAGCTTGCGGGTCGCGGGATCCATCGTCGTGTTGAAGAGCTCCTTGGCGTTCATTTCACCGAGGCCCTTGAAGCGCTGGATCTCCATGCCCCGCTTGCCGATCTCCATGATCTTGGAGAGGATCTCCGGCACGCTGAAGACGGGGTGGATCTTCGCGTGATCGCCCTCGCCCTCGACGACCTGGAAGAGGGGCTGGTCCTGCGAGGAAAAGTGTTTCACATCGAGGCCCAGCTCGTTCAAGCGGACCAGCAGCTTGGCGATGGAGTTGGCCTCGTGGATCTCGACGAGGCGCGCCCGCCGGCTCGGACCCTCGGATTTTCCGGACGATCCGTTCTCCCCGTCGAGGAGGACGGGACGACGCCCGAAGAGATGCAGGTCGGCGTTCTCCGCGGCAAAATCGCGCAGTTCGGACTCGTCGACAAAATAACGCACCGCGACCTCGTTGCCCTCGCGGACCTGGACGAGATACTCGGCCAGCTTGCCGTCGCGGCCCGCGGCGAGGTAATCCTCGAAGTCGCCGGAGTTGCGCGCGATGACATCGCTGTAGCGGTTCAGCTTCGAGAGCATCTCGAGCACGTCCTTGAGCTGGTCGCTCTCGAAGGCCTCGCCCGAGCCGTCGGCTCCGGCGCGCAGCTTCACATCACCGGCACCGAGTTCGATGAGGATCTTGTTGAGCTGCGAGTCGTCCTGCACATACTGCTCCTTCTTCTTCCGCGTGATCTTGTAGAGCGGCGGCTGGGCGATGTAGACATACCCGGCCTTCACCAAGGCGGGCATCTGGCGGCAGAAGAAGGTCAGCAACAGCGTGCGGATGTGCGCCCCGTCGATGTCGGCATCGGTCATGATGACGATCTTGTGGTAGCGGGCCTTCCCGAGGTTGAAGGAGCCCTCGCCCTCTCCGTCCCCGATGCCCGCGCCGATCGCGGTGATCATCGTCTGGATTTCCTTGTTCTGGAGCACCTTGTCGAGGCGGGCCTTCTCCACGTTGATGAGTTTGCCGCGGATCGGCAGGATCGCCTGGGTGCGGCGGTCGCGCCCCTGCTTGGCGGAGCCACCGGCGGAGTCGCCCTCGACGATGTAGATCTCGCTCTCGGCGGGGTCGCGCGAGGAGCAGTCGGCGAGCTTGCCGGGGAGGCCGCCGCCGGTCATGGCCGACTTCCGCACCGTCTCGCGCGCCTTGCGGGCGGCCTCGCGGGCGCGGGCGGCGTTGACGACCTTGTCGACGATGCGCTTCGCGATCTGGGGATTTTCCTCGAAGAAGGCATTGAATCCGTCGTAGACGATCGACGCGACGACACCCTCGACCTCGTTGTTGACAAGCTTCTCCTTGGTCTGCGAACTGAAGCGCGGATTCGGGTGCTTCACCGACAACACCGCGACGAGTCCCTCGCGGCAGTCCTCGCCGGAGAGGGCGGGATCCTTGTCCTTGAGCAGCTTGTTGGTCTTCGCGTAGTGGTTGATCGCCCGGGTCAGGGCGGCGCGGAGACCGGAAAGGTGGGTGCCGCCGTCGCCGTTCGGAATCGAGTTGGCGAAGCAGAGGATGTTCTCGTGATATTCGCCCGTGTATTGCAGCACGATGTCGGCGTAGCACTCGTCCTGCACCGTCTTGCCCGCGTCGTCGATGTCGACCATGCGTCGGCCCTTCAGCACGATGGGCTGGCCGTGGATGAGTTCCTTGTTCTCGCCGAGCTGACGAACGAATTCGACGATGCCCTCCTCGTAGTAGAAGGTCGCCTTGCGCTCGGAATCGCCGCGCTCGTCGATGAGCTCGATGGTGATGCCGGGATTGAGGAAGGCGAGCTCGCGGAGCCGGGCGGTGAGGTAGTCGAAGTTGAAATAGACTCCGGCGGTGAAGATGGTGGGATCGGGCAGGAAGCTGATCTTCGTGCCGGTGCGGGTCGGATCCTCGAGCGTGCCGATCACCTCCAGCGGGCGTGTCGTCTTGCCGCGCTCGAAGGCGATGTGGTGGATCTTGCCGTCGCGGTAGACATCCGCCTTGAACCAGTCGGAGAGGGCGTTGACGCACTTCGCGCCGACGCCGTGGAGACCGCCGGAGAACTTGTAGGCGCCTTGCCCGAACTTGCCGCCCGCGTGGAGGTTGGTGAGGACGAGCTCGACGGCGGGCATCTTGAACTTCGGGTGCATGTCCACCGGGATGCCGCGGCCGTCGTCCTCGACCGAGATCGAGCCGTCGGCATGGATCGCGATGACGACCCTCGAGCAGTGGCCGGCGAGGTGTTCGTCGATCGAGTTGTCGAGCACCTCGAAAACGGTGTGGTGGAGGCCGCGCTCGGTGGCGGGGTCGCCGATGTACATCCCGGGCCGTTTGCGGACGGCCTCGAGCCCCTCGAGCTTGTCGATCTGGGCGGCATCGTAATCACCCGTCGGCTTCGGGGGAAGGTGGTCTTCTTCGGCTTCGGACATGGCGGGAACAGTGGGGGGCGGGAAGGCAAAAATCGCGCGGCGAAGAGGGCATCCGGAGGGTCTCCGGAAGACGCGATTTTTGCAAAAGTCACCCTAGCGGAGAACCGCGAAAGATCAAGGGTTTGGAGCCCTTTTGCCCCGGAAAGACGGGGTTTTTTCGACGCGGGAGGAAATACGGTGGAAGGGCTGGGTTTCCCGTCCGGATATGCCCATGGAATCCGGCTCGCCAACGGTTGCCGGAAGCCCCCCCAAGCGGGCACGAAGGGCGAATTCAAGGGGGACGGAATTCAAGAACCAGCAAGGGGGGCGGTCACTTTTTTTGGGTGTGTTCGAAAACCGGGGTCAGGGAACCGTTCGCGGAGCCTGTCCCTCCTGGGTTGCATGAGCCACTGACCCCGCCGTCGCCACCGGACACCCACCAAGGACCGGACAGGTGCCCTTATTTGAATCCATACCACCTCCCCGGGATGATCACTCGACCACGGGATTCCAGACCCGCCGGAAGCCGAGTCCTTCGAAATCCTTGAGATTGATCGTCGCAAAGTCGGTCACTCCGTGCTCGCGCAAGATCAGGGCGGTGCGCACATCGTAGCGTTTCCGAAAGGTGAACTCCGGCTTTCGCGCGTGATTCCGGAGGCTGTCGTGGACGTGGCGGCCGTTTGCGGAGAATCCGGCGAGCATCCAGCGCGGATGACGGCGACAGGATTCGATCAAGGCGACGGCGTCCCCGGGACTCAAGGCACCGTTTTTTGCGATGATCGGATTGCGGACGAGGCAATACAGCTCCGCAAGAATGAACTCGGAAAGAACGACGTTTTCATCGCCACTGATCGAGACAATCCGGTCGTAGGCCTTTTGATGAAGAGGCGAATCGACGTTGTAGGCATGAAAAAGGAGATTCGTTTCGATGGAGATCATCACAGCTCGCCTTCGGTGTTTCCTTCCTGGGCGAGGCGCTTCCACTCCTCGTCCGAGGGGCCGCTCCAACCCAGTCTCCGGGGTTTGGGCGGGAGCCAGGCCTCGCTCTTCTTCCCGGCATTGAGCGCGTTCATTAGGTGCTCGATCCCGCGGCGGGCCAGCTCGGAGAACGACATTTCACGCTCTTCGCAAAGCTGCTTCGCCTCGGCATAAAGATCGTCCGGCAACTGGATCCGGATCCTGATCATGATGTAAACAGGTAGACGCAGTGCGTGTCCTCAATTTGAATCGCCGGAAAGGAAAGCCCGGTGAGACGGATCGAGCGGAGCCCTTCCATGTCAGGGGGGCGAGACGCCGTGGCTCTCGCGACGGGCATGGCAGCGTTCCTGAGAAACGCTTCCCTGATCGCATCTTCACGTCTCACTGCCCGCCCGCGTGCTTCCGCACAAACGCGACCGACTCGGCGATGCCCACGAGCGGGAAGTGATGACCCTCGTTGATCGTCGTGGCGGGATCGACGATGAGGACGTCCATCTCCCAGCCGAGCTTCCCGAGGCGGCGCTTGGCTTCGAGCGTGTTTTCCTCGGCAGGCACGACGAGGTCGTTCGAACTGATGACGTGGCGCAGGGGGATCTTCGCCTTCGCCACCGGCTCGAGGAGATCAAGGGGATCGCCATCATAGGCGACAAGGTCGGCCTCGTCGGCGAAGCCGTAGAATTTCAGCGCGTCGGCGAGCGGACCCTTGGCCTTGGGATGCTTGAGCGGCCAGCTCTTCAGGTCCATCACCGGGGTGTCGGCGTAGATGCAGGCGACCCGGTCGGGACGGGTCGCGGCGTAGCGGTAGGCGTGGAGGCCGCCGCGGCTCACCCCCTCGAGGGCGGGTTTCGCGCCGAGCCCCCATTGCTTGCGAACGAGTTCGTAAAAGCGGTCCATGATCGCGAGCGAGTCGTCGCACCCCAGCATCGACACCACGTCGACATGGGCGATGTGGTAGCCGCCCTTCACCAGTTCGACATCGACCTCGGCGTGGAAGTCGGGAAAGGAGGTCCGCCAGACCCAGGGTTTTCCGGGGGCGGCTTCCTTCGCCAGGACGACGAAGGCCTTGTGACCCTCGAAGTCGAAGGACTGCTTCGTGAAGCCCTTCCAATCGGAATCGGTCGTGGTCACGGCGTCGGCGGCGTGGAGGGCGGGGCCGGTCATCAGCAGGCAGGCGAGGAGACGGAGCGGATTCATCGGGGTATGGCGGGGGAGTGAAGAGGGTCGGGTCAGGGTTGCGGGCGACGCGAGAGCCGGTCCGGGGCACCGATGCCGCTTTCGAGCGTTCCGGAGCATCGAGCTGCATGTTGGGGCAAACGCGCGCCCCTGACAAGGACGCATCCGAGGAGGGTCGGCGTCCCTTCCAAAGGCCTCCTTGCCCCGGGCCTCCGGCTGTGACAACACACGCTCCTGCAGTGAATCCGCTCCGGACATGAACGACGACCGGGAACTTTTCGCCTCAGATCCCGCCCCGAAACGCCGTTCGCGCGCCCGTCGCACCGCGGTGGCGGAGTCCGATCCTAGCCCGGCAACCGTTTCCGAGGCGGTCGCGACGCTCGAAGACCTCCGCGCCGCGGGCGAACGCTTCATCCGCGAGCAACCGCTCCTCGCCGTCGGCCTCGCGGTGGGATTGGGTTACCTCATCGGCCGTCTCCGCCGCTAACCCTCCCGGCATGACCGAGCCTTATTCTTCCGATTCCGCCGCCTCCGACCGCGAGGAACGGCGCGACGGCATCGGCCTCGGCTCGCTCTCCGCGGGAGTCCTCGCCTCGCTCCTCGACCACCCCGAGGCCCGCGCCGAGTTCTTCCAAAGGGAAGCCCGCGAGGCCCGTTCGCGGCTCGTGCGTCGCCCTCGGACACCGGGTGGTTGGACTGCCCTTTCTCCTCCCCCCCCCGGGGAAACCGCAAGGAACCCTCGTTCCCCGATTCGCACGCCCTCGACGTGCCGAGTCGGTTGCGCAGTTCCTTCCGCCTCCATCCGGTCGCCTGGGTGGCGGGAGCGGTCGGGGTCGGCGTCCTCGTCGCGACCCTGTTCCGCCGGGGAGGAAATGGCAGCGGTAGGTCCCAGTGGCGACCGCTGTTGCTGGGCACGCTCGGCTTCCTCGGCAACCGAGCGCTCACCCTTTCCCTGCCGGCCCTGGGCGGCCTGCTCGAAGCGGAACTGAACCGCTGGCTCTTCCGCCGTCGTCCGGCAGCGGACGAGACGCCGCACGAGGCGCGGGTTTCGCTGTAGTCGCGGAGACGACCGTTATTCTTTTTTCAGCGCCTCGCCCGTCGTCGGCGTGGTCAGGGTCGGTTCGCCCTTCAGCAATCCGAGTCCGGCGAGGAATCGGTCGGCGGCGATGAGGGTGACGCTTTGCCAGGGATCCTGGTTGAAGAAGCCGTGTTGCGCTCCTTCGGCGAGGCGAAGGTCGATCGAGGTGCAGCCCGCCTCGCGCCACTTCGCGAGGGCCGTGTCCCAGCCCTTCTTCCACGGATCATTCGTTCCGAAGAAGGCGATCGCGGGTGGCAGGTCCTTCTTCACGAAGCGCAGCACGTCGATCTCCGGATCGGCCGTGTCGTCCGGGGCGAAGGCCGGGTTGAACCAGAGGTAGGCGACCACGTGGGTGTCAATGTCAGAGGGATCGGCGGGATCGTTGAGCCCGGGATTGAGGGTCGCGAGGGTGCTGATGTGACCGCCCGCCGAGCCGCCGCCGGTGATGATCTTCTCCGGATCGATCCCGAGTTCGCCGGCGTGCTGTTTGAACCAGCGGATCGCGCTCTTCGCGTCGGTGACACAGGCGCGCTTTTTCGTCTCGCCGGCGGGAAGGGCCTGCGTTTGCTCCTTCGTCAGCATGCGGTATTCGGCGGTGGCGCAGACGAGGCCGCGGCTCGCGAAATAGGCGCAGGCACGGCGGAATTGCGAGAGGCTCCCGCCGCTCCAGGCGCCTCCGTGGAAGAGGATGAGCCCCGGCACCCGCGCCTTCGCGGGATCGTGACCCGGCGGAAAGTAGAGTTCGAGCTCGCGCGGTTTGCCGGCGGATTGCTTGTAGACGCGGCGTTCCCCGGCCGGAGCCTCGTCCGTGGCGGCGGCGGTGCGTTTCCGCGCGGCGCGGCCCTTTCCGGGAGCGGGATCGGCCGCGGCGAGTGAGGATGAGACGAGGGCGTAAAGCAGAAGAAGGGGGATGATCCGGCGCATGGTGCCTCGATCTTGACGGATCGCGGCGCGTCCGGCAAGAACGCAAGTCCGTGACCCGAACTTCAGCCCGGTCACGCGAGGATGGGGCGGATCACGTTCCCGGCGACGTCGGTGAGCCGGTAGCGCCGCCCGCTGTAGGTGTAGGTGAGACGCTCGTGGTCGAGGCCTAACAAATGCAGAATCGTGGCGTGGAGGTCGTGGACGTTGACGCGGTCGACGGCGGCCTTGTGGCCGAGTTCGTCCGATTCGCCGTGGCTGACGCCTCCCTTCACGCCCCCGCCCGCGAGCCAGGCGGTGAAGCAGTGCGGATTGTGGTCGCGCCCGGGGGCTTTTCCCTTCTGAGCGACGGGGAGTCGTCCGAATTCGCCACACCAGACCACGAGGGTGTCGTCGAGGAGGCCGCGGAGCTCGAGGTCGGCGAGGAGGGCGGCGACGGGCTGGTCGGTCTCAAGGGCGAACTGCGAGTGGTTGCCCTGGATGTCTGCGTGGCCGTCCCAGCTGCGCTGGTTCTCCATGCCGCCGGAGTAGATCTGGACGAAGCGCACCCCGCGCTCGACGAGGCGCCGGGCGGTGAGGCACTGGGCCGCGAAGTGGGCGCAGTGCTTCTGGTCGAGCCCGTAGAGCTTGCGCGTCGCCTCCGGCTCGCGCGAGAGGTCGAGCGCCCCGGGTGCGGCGGATTGCATGCGGTAGGCGAGCTCGTAGCTCTCGATGCGGGCGGCGAGGTCGGTGTCCTGCGGCCGCGCCTCGAGATGGGCGCGGTTCAACTGCGCGAGCAGGTCGAGCTGCCCGCGCTGGGCCGCGGCGCTCTGGTCCCCGGGAGGAAGGAGGTTGTCGATTGGATCGCCTTTCGGTTTCAACCAAGTGCCTTGGTAAACGCCCGGGAGAAAGCCGGCGCTCCAGTTGCTGGCGTTGCCCTTCGGCAGGCCGCGGTCGAGCGGGTCTGACATCACCACAAAGGCGGGAAGGTCGCGGCTCTCGCTGCCGAGGCCGTAGGTCACCCACGATCCGGCGCAGGGCAGTCCCATGCGCGGCATCCCGCAGTTCATCGCGAAGAGGGCGGGGCTGTGGTTGTTCGACTCGGTGAAGCCAGAGTGGATGAAGGCCATCTTGTCGACGTGTTCGCCGAGATGGGGGAAGATCTCCGAGACCATCTTGCCGCACTGCCCGCGGGGACGGAAGGCGAAGGGCGACTTCATGATGCCGCCGACGGAGTTCGCGAAGAAGCCGGTGAACTTGTCGAACCCCTCGAGTTCCTGTCCGTCGTGTTTGGCGAGGGCCGGCTTGTGGTCCCAGGTGTCGACCTGGCTCGGGCCTCCGTTGACGAAAATCCAGATGACCCGCTTGGCCCGCGCCGGGAAATGCGAGTCCCTGGGAGCCAGTGGATCAAGCGGCGACCCGGCGAGAAGCCGCTCTTCCTGAAGGAGCGAGGCGAGCCCGAGGAATCCCGCGCCCGCTCCCGCGCGGCGCAGGAGGGATCGCCGCGTGATGAGCGGATCCTGTGGGAGTTCGTCCGGAAGCGGGGGCACGGAAGGGATCATTGCGGGACTTTACGACATCAACGCCGTTTCGTTGAGCAACGCGATCGCGTTGCAAAGGACTGTGAGATCGAACGCTGCCGCGACGCTCAGCGGGACGTTCCAGCCGGAACCGTCGCGTGCGGGCGGGGACGGCGCGCCAGGGCGAGCGCCAATCCGGCGAGGCCGCACCAGATCGTGTCGGCGATGAGGGAGTTGCGCAGGAAGAACCACGAGGGCGGGAATCCCGGCAACCCCGTGGTCTGGCTCTGCCACCAACCGGCGAAGCTCTTCGCATACTCTGGCAGCACCAACCAGGTGAAGGTGTTCGCCACGAGATAGAAGGCGACCCCGCTGAGGAGAGTGCCGCACCAGAGCGAGGGCCAGACGGGCAGGCGTGACGAAGCAAGGGAACCGAGCGCGGCGGCAGCGGCAATGACCACCGCCGATACCAGGGTGTAAAGCGCGACGCCTTCGCCGGGGTTCAGGATTCCGAGCAGGACGTCGCTCGCGACGAGCATGATCACCGGAACCCACCAGAATCTTGCGCCGAGAAGGAGGCCTCCGCCGAAGGCGATGGCCATGAAGGGGGCGGTGTTCCAAGGCAGGTCGAAGACGGGCACGGCGATGCGGTATCCCGCGCCGAGGGCGGAGAGAAGAAGGATCCAGGCGGGGAAACGTCCGCCCGGAGCGGGTGATGGGCTCGTCCCGTTCACGGTAAATTCAGCGGGAGACGGTCACGCGAGGGCGGTGAGCTTCTGGACGATGGCGTCCTTCATCATGATGCCCGTCTTGGTCTCCTTGATCTCGCCGTCCTTCATGAAAATCAGCGTGGGCACGGCGCGGATTCCGAATTTCATCGCGAGGTCGCGGTTCGCCATGACATCGACCTTGGTCACCTTGGCGCGTTCACCGACCTCGGCCGCGACCTCGTCAAGGACGGGCGACAGCATCTTGCACGGACCGCAATGCTCGGACCAGAAATCAATGATGACGGGAACGGTGGCTTGTTCGGCTTCGGTGGCGAAGTTCTCGCCGGTGAGATTGACGATGGAGGGATGGGCCATGGTGGGGTAGCGGGGAAAGGTCGAAATCGACCCGGAGTTGGGGGGAGGAGCATTCAATTATCCGGAAACCCGGCCACGGCAAGTGGAATCGCGGCCCTAGCGCGCGGAAGCTTACGCCACGGGAGAGCCCGCTCGGTCGGTCCAGGCGCAGGCGGGGGAGATTTTCCGGAGAATCCGGGATCAGCTGCCCGCTCCCAGCTTCGTGAGCAGCTCGATGGCGAGCACGGCGAGGGAGAGGATGAGGACGATGATGGCGAAGGGCATGAGTCCGGATTCTTCGTATTCTTCCACCCATTCCTCCTCGGCTTCCTCGGCCGTGGATTGGATGTTGGGTGCTTTGGGAATGGTCTTGGTCGGCGAGCCGGGCGTTCCCATCGGCTGGGTCTGGCCCATTTTTACCGTGGCGGCCGGGAGTGGCTTGGCGCCACCGGGTTGAAGGGGAGTGGTCGATTTGCCGACGGGGGCCGGTCCGCCGCTGCCGGGAGCCTTGGCGAGGGGGATCGTTTTGGCACCCACCGGAGAGGCGGTGGCCGAGGGAGCGGTGGGAAGTGCCGGAGCCACCGGAGCCGCCGGAGCTGTGGAGACCCCGACCGTCGGCACGGGACGGGTCGGTCCGAGCGGATCGGGCCCTTTCGCGAGAGGGATCGTTTTGGCACCCATCGGAGCCGGCGGTGGGGCCGGGGCGGCGGGAATTCCCGGCGCACTCGGAGCGCCGGGCGCAATCGGACGGGGGGCTGGAGGGGCTGGAGGGGCTGGTGCCGACGGAGGCGGCAGAACCCCGGCCGGGGGCGGCGGAGCAGTGGGGCGGGGAGGCGCCGGAGGAGCGGACGGGAGACTCGGCGAAGCGGCCACGGCGATCGGAGCGGTGGACGGTGCCGCGACCGGAAGGGGAGCGGTTGTTGCAACGGGCTGGGTAGGACCGGTCGGGATCGCGGAAGCGGCACTTGGAGCCCCTCCTGAAATCGGAGCCGTCGATCCCCTGGGCGCAACCGGCCCGGAGTCATCCGAGGGGGCACGCAGACTGATGCGGACCGTCTCCTTCTTCAACGGAACCGTCGAAGTCGTCACCGACGGTTTGGGAGGGATTGGATCGCTCATGGGAAAAAATAACTTTTAAAAAATTCCGTTTGAGATTAAGGACTCGGATGGCACTCGATGTCAAATCCATAATCATTTCCGCGAACCGATTCCAGAGAAATCGGGGTTCCGAACCTTTTTTGCTGCCATGGCCTTTCCCGACAATCCGGTCTCGTTGCTCCAGGAGTTGATCCGCATTCCCAGTGTCAATCCCGACAGCGCTCCCGGGCAGGGGGCCGCCGGCGAGGGGGACTGTGCCCGTCGCGTCGCGGAACTGCTCGAGGACTGCGGTGCCCACGTCGAGTTCGATGAGGTGCTGCCCGGTCGTCCCAATGTCATCGGCCGATTTCCCGGAGGCGAGGGGAAGCCGGGGATTCTCTTTGCACCGCACCTCGACACGGTGAGCGTGGCGGGAATGACAGTGGATCCCTTTGGGGCTGAGATTTCCGGGGGCCGTATCCATGGGCGTGGGGCCTCGGACACCAAAGGCACCGTGGCGGCGATGCTATGGGCGCTCCATCAACGGCGCGACCGGATCGCCCGCCTCCCGGTTTCGATTACCTTCGTCGGACTGATGGGCGAAGAAGCGGGACAACCGGGATCGAAGCACTTCGCGGAGCGCCACGGTGCCGGGTTTTCCTTCGCCATCGTCGGCGAACCCACTTCGCTGGAGGTCGTCCACGCCCACAAGGGATGCCTTTGGCATCGTCTTTCGACGAAAGGCCGGTCCTGTCATGGATCCACTCCGGAGCTCGGAGAAAATGCGATCCGCATGCTGCTCCCCGCGCTCGAGGCCGTCATTCACCACCTCGAAAGCGCTTTTCCCCAATTTGCCGATTCCGTTCTCGGTCTCCCGACCGTCAGCCTCGGGATGATCCGCGGCGGTTCGAGTCCGAACATCGTTCCCGCCGCCTGCGAAGCCTTTCTCGACGTGCGCGAAACACCCGCCCTTCACGCCGCAGGAGGGAGCGGAGCCCTCATCCGAGCGTTCCTAGAGGGGGCGGAATGGTCGGGCCGGATCGCCCTCGAGACTCTCGGCGACTCCAAACCCCTCCTCACCGACCCTGCGACCGACGGGGTTCGGCGCCTCCTTTCCATCGGATCGTCGCTCGCGGTCGCTCCTTGGTATTGCGATGCGGGTCGCCTCGCCGAGGGCGGAATTCCCTCGGTCGCCTGCGGCCCCGGCAGCATTGCCCAAGCCCACACGAAGGACGAATTCCTCTCCATCGCGGACCTCGAGGCCGGATGTGGGTTTTACGGGCGCTTTCTCGACACCTACGAAGGCTGATCGGTTCGGGCGGGAAACAAAAAAAGCCGCCCGGAAGCGGCTTTCGATGCGGGAGAGGTCTCTGAGGAGGCTCACCAAGTGCGTCCGCGGGTGTAGCCCGTGGTCGTCATGAAACCGATCTGGGGAGGAAATTCCTCGTATCCTCGGATCGGAAGGTAGTCAATGTCAGGCATCGGGGGACGGTAGCTATCCTTGTAGAGAGGGCGCTGAAAATTGATCACTTCATAGAAGCCATACTTGAGGCGGGCTCCGGCACGTTGGATTCCGGTGAAAAAGCCGGCCGTCACAATACCGCTGGACTGCTCCGTGTGAAGCTGCTGCCAACGGGCCATCGTCATCGGGATCTCGGTCCAGCCATAGACGATGTTGGAGACACCCCGCCCGAGTTTTCGAGCCTTGGTGTAACGGGATTTCGGCGGCTCATGGATGTCCGCAAGGGCGAAGGAGGCAAGGGCGAGTAGCGCGATGGCTGCCAGAAGTTTTCTCATAACTGGAATCGAAGGGTAGACAGGGGCCACTTTATTGGCAACCAAAATTTTTTTGCTTGGCGCGGGGCTGCTTCTTCCTATGTTGCGGAAACATGCATCCCGATCTCGAAAAGCTGGTCCAACGCGAAAAAATCGACCGGGCCACGGCCCAGCAACTGGAATCACTCCCCCCGGGGACCTTCTGCCATCACAAAAGCTGGGGTGCCGGCAAGATCGCCGAGTGGGACCGGCTCGGGGTCAAGGTGATCGTCGATTTTGAAACAAAGAAGGGCCATGAGCTCGGGATGAAGTTCGCGGCCATGTCGCTGACCCCCATCGCCGATGACTCGTTTCTCGCGAGGCGCTTCAATTCCGCCGACGAACTCAAGGACCTCGCCAACGCTGATCCCGTCGGCCTCGTGAAGCTCGTTCTCTCCGGCAGCGGTGGCCGTCTTTCCCTTGATCAGCTCGAGGAGATGCTCAAGGGATACGTCATTCCCGATGGCAAATACAAGGGGTGGTGGGAGTCGACCAAAAAGAAGCTTCGCGAGAACATGCAGTTCATCGTGCCGGCGAAACGGACCGATCCCCTTGAGTTGCGGGAGGATGACTTCGATCCTTCCCAGGGACTCATCGAGCAGTTCCGCTCCGCCCGTGACCTGCGCGCCAAGGTCAAGGCCGTCGAGGCCATCATCAAGGAGATCAACGCCTTCAAGGACCATCAGGACAACCTCGTCGATCTCGTCGCGGAGATCAGCGAGATCGCGCGGAAGGGAGTGAAGCTGCAGTATGCCCCCGCCGTGGAACTCATCCTCATCCGCGACGAACTCGCCGCCCGCATCAAGGGATTCACCCCCGGGGAAGGGCAGATCACCGCGGCCGAGATCCTCGCCGCCGACGAGAGCGCCATTCCCGGGCTCTTCGAGGATCTTTCCCTCACCCGTCTCCGCCAGGTCCTCAAGAGCTTTCCCACCGCGTTCGGCGACGAGTGGGTCGCGAAAATGCTCGGTTTGATCGGTTCGTGCAACCTGCGCTCGATCGCCGAGATCGGCTCGTGTCTCGAGGGTGCCGAGCAGAAGGACGCCCTCATTGCCTACATGGAGAACGGTCTGCAGCAGCGAACCCTCACTTCCGACGCGCTTGCCTGGATCTGCCGCGAGCGCAAGGGGCTCGCCGAGAAGCTGTTCACTCCCGTGCTCTGCCTTTCCGTGATGAGTTCGCTCGAGGCCGACCAGCTCAACGAGGAAGGTTCGGTGCGCTCGGCCAACCGCCTCCGCGACCTCGTCGCCGACGACGGGGGTCTCGTCCCCGATCTCATCGCCGGCGCGAACATCAACACGATCCGCAATTTCGCGGGCCGTCTCGTCGGGTCCGCGTCCTTCGACGAGTTGACCCGGAAGTCGCTCATG